>JAUNMH010000021.1 GCA_030537495.1 Clostridia bacterium
GAACGGCGGTTTCCTCAGACAGGAATGATGGTGTCACACAAGCAGGATTCTTCAGGAGGAAGAAAACCGAAGATATACAATCTGGATATGATTTTGTCTGTTGGATATCGAGTTAATTCCAAAAGAGGTATAGCTTTTAGAAAATGGGCAAATAATGTTCTTAAGCGATATATTATGAAAGGCTATGCTATCAATGAAAAACGTCTGCAGGCATTAGAAAAAACAGTTGATATACAGAGCAGAATGCTTGCAGATGCGCTTGATATAGAGGAATCAGATGTACTTAGGGCTGTAAATGAATATACAGAAGCATTACTATTGCTTGATCAATATGATCACCAGGCATTATGCAAACCAGATGGTAGCAAGCCTACATATCGTATTACGTATGAAGAATGTGTTCAGATGGTCGGAAGAATGCGAGATTCCTTTCATACAGATGTTTTTGGAGTAGAAAAGGAAGCTGGAAAAGTAGAGGGTATAATTTCTGCAATATACCAAAGCGCTTTTGGACAAGAGGCGTATCCATCGGTAGAAGAGAAAGCAGCATCTCTTTTCTTGGAATTTTTAGATAAAAATGATGTTTTATTTCAGAAGGAAATTAAGAGACTGAGCGATGGAACGCTTGTGGCGACAACATTAATGATTGCTGAGTCTAAGCCGGAAGAAAAAGACGTAATGGTTAAATTAGTGATGAATTTGCTCAATTTATAGTTAAAACTATAATGCATCACAGTGTGACAAATGGGCATATAAAACAGTGATAATGACGTTGATGGAGGTTTTTGAGATGGAGTCGGTTTTGATGTATGAGGAAGCGCTGGAAAAAATTAGGGCTTTGGAACGGGAGAATGCTCAGCTTCGTGAGGAGTTGGAATATTATAAAAATCGAAAGATGAGTGGACGACAGAAGCATAACTCTAAGTGGATGGAGATTTATAATGACTTTGTCGACGGATATGAGGGCGGCATGACTTTGGTTGAGATTGCGAAGCGGAATAATGTCAGCGAGAGGACTATGTATAGGTATAAGGCATATTATGAGAAAATGAAGGGGAAAAAGAGGTAGAATCTTTACCGGGGTCTGTGGGATGAAGAGAGCGCCAAGGGAGGAAGCAAATTTGAAACAGAAAAACGATGAGGTTACCATACGCTCTAGTGCGGCGGAATACCTGACTTATGTTGCGTCTGTTGGGGAGCAGCAGGACAGCATCAAGATGCGTTATTAGGATGCACTGATGGAAAAAGCTACAGTACAAACCACTATTCATTAGAGATGATTATTGCTGTAGGATTTAAGGTGAATTCTGAACGCGCTGTGCGGTTCCGTAAATGGGTTAACCAGATAGCTAAGGATTATACTATTAAGGGCTGGGTTATGGATGATGAACGCTTGAAGCGATAGGAGGATATATGTTATTTATTTGTTATTCAAAATGTTCTACTTGCCAGAAAGCTAGGAAATGGCTAGAAGAACACAGTATAGAATATAATGAACGAAATATTGTAGAAGAAAATCCGACATTTGATGAACTGAAGGAATGGTATGATGTAAGTGGCTTTCCTCTAAAAAAGTTCTTCAATACAAGTGGGATGTTGTATAAGGAAATGCACCTTAAAGATAAACTTCCTGAAATGAGTGAAGAGGAACAGTTGCGATTGCTTGCTACAAATGGAATGCTGGTGAAGCGTCCGTTGGTAATTGATGGCGATACTGTTGTCGTTGGATTCAAGGAAGCGGAGTGGGCTGAGAAGCTAAAGTTATAATAGTATAGGTGTTAATTAAATGGTAAAAAAACTAATCATAGTTCAGGCGATGTTATTAGGATTTCAAAGTCTGACCTATTTTGGCTGCGAGATTTTTCAAAAGAATATTCATAATGTTAAACTTACAGTGGATGACAAGATTCCATTCCTGCCATGGAGTGTGCTATTTTACTGCTGCTGGTTTCCGCTGATTGCTGTATATCCGCTGGTGGTTTATGCCAGGGACCCCTATTACTATAGCGTGTATTTGCTCGCGATGATTATGGAAATAGTTACAAGTGTGATTTGCTATATGCTTTATCCAACATCATTTGAGCGGCCGGTTCCACCGGATACATTTTGGGGAAAGTTTATGAAACTCATTTATCGAGGCAGTTATAAGGGAGTCAATTGTGCACCTAGTTTGCACTGCTCCAGCTGTTTCCTGGTTATCTGGATTTCATGTGTATGTCCGGGAATGGAAATGTGGATTCGTATATTTACAGCAGCGGTGGCGTTTTTGATTGTTGCATCGACTATGACGACGAAGCAGCATACGGTGGTGGATGTTGTAACTGCAATTCCGCTGTGTATTTTTTGTAAAATTATTGGGGAGATTCTTGCAAATCAATATTTTAGTGCTATACTTGGGTTTGTAGGATGAAAGAAGGGGATAAAATGAGATTATTATCTAGGGAATATTGTAAAATCTTAACTGAACTTAAGGCTGATAGCCAGGTTCAGGGGATGCGAGAGTATAAGCAGCATGGCAAGGTTTCAACCCTTGAACATTGCGAGAGTGTTGCAAGACTAAGCTATAGGATTAATAAATATCTGGCTTTGAATTCTGACTTGAAGGTTTTGGCTGAGGGAGCTATGCTACATGATTTCTATTTGTATGACTGGCACCACGAGGACGGTGGAAGGCATAAATGGCATGGGTTTACTCACGCTAAGACAGCTAGTTTGAATGCACAGAGACACTTTCGCGTGAATCACAGAGTCAGTCAGGTTATCGAGTGCCACATGTGGCCGCTAAATCTGAGAAGCGTTCCAAAGTCAAGGGAAGCGTGGATTGTGTGTTTTGCGGACAAGTGTATTTCCCTTTATGAAACGCTTTTCAGAAGGTAAGTGCAACTGGCTTATTGCTGTTGAATCACGGTGATGTGAACGCCTACACCAAATATGGAAGAACTGATTTCTAAGGTTCCGTCGACTTTCTCTGTCCGGAACTGAGTTTGTGGTTCAGTGCTGAAAAGCTGTTGCCAGTTTTTGGATAGTGATAAGGGTTCCTGAAAATCCAGTTCTGTCATATGAGCAAAGATTGAATTAGTGTCAGATAAGGCACTCTGAATAATTGTATATGTACCATCAGGAAGTGAAAGGTGAAAATCCACCTGAAGTTCGTCGCGGAAGGCGCGGACAACATCTCTGGTCTCGTAGACGCTAGCGTGGCGCGAGCAGAGATTTAGCACATCCTCATTGTAATTTAGGAGAACGAGTACCCAGGTATTTTCGTTCTCTTTTGTTTTTATAATGTAACAGTGAGGATCCTGGTACAGGAGGTCACCGCGTAATTTTTGAATAAGTCGATAAGCATAGTAGGCCGGCTTTGGAATCAAGGAAGAGGTCAAGCAACTTGATTTACCTTTGAGAATAACAGAGGCGTCGCCTTGGTCACGAAGACGGAAATGAAGCTCAGTTTGTTTTGATGTAAAAAAATTGTGCAAAATGCTCACAGCGTGGGCAACAGAATCGTAGGCATAAGATGAGGTCACGGGGAGGTTGCTTTCGTACGTTTTCTTCACGTTGTAGCCTAGGAAAGTCAGGCGATTTTGCAGGAGTAAGGCATCGGTTTCATCATCACCGGGTGCTATGGCAACGGAAACATCAACTGCACTCAGGCTATGTAAATACGGAAGCAGGTGAACGCTGGCTATTGAGCAATCTTCAAGTGTCAGAATTGCGTGCAAGGAAGCCGACAGTTCTTTTATAGGCTCAGCGTTTACTGGAAGCTGGACGCTGTAGGTCAGCTGTCGCACTGAGTCGTCGCTGTTGTCCTGATCTTTGAGGGCAGACAGACGTACTCGGAGCAGGTTAATGGCAGCGTTTTCGGATAGCATATCAAAACGAGCAGGGTATTCAGGACTGAGAATCCGGGAAGCAAAAAGCTCCCTGTGCTCTTGAGGCGTGTGGCCAAACCACTTGACAAAGTACTTATTGTAGTAAGTTGTTGTTGAGAAACCGGAGTCCTTAGCAATTGTACTGATTCTGTTGTCAGTGTCTAAGAGGGGAATTTCTGACATTTCAACTCTCGCGAAACAAAGCAGTTCCTGGAAACTAATTCCCATGTAGTCGCGCACTAAGTGTGACAGGTAGAAAGTGCTCAGATGCTCGCGCTCTGATAGGGTTTCCAAAGTGAGTTTTGCGCTGTGATTACCATAGATGTAGTTGATAATATTGCTGATACGTTGGACGATGACCGGGTTGTCGCTTTTAAAATTTACAACTATATGGTCTTCAAATGCAAATAAATTAAAATATTTTTTCAGGTATTTAATTACGTCGATCATTTGCTCCGTACATGAGCGTTTGTAATGGAAACTGCGTTTAGTATAATCTAAAAGAATATTTAGTAGCATTTTCCGTAGCGTATCAAGTTGCTGATACTTATCATCGTTGACATAAGTACGGAAGCAGGCTTTGTTCAGGAGAGGAAAGTACTGTGAAAAGAATTGATTGCTGAATTGGATGATTGCAACGGTGTTATTCATGCCATCGGAGTACATTCCGTGAACCTCTTTGCCACTGTTGGTGAAGACATCTCCCTCTTGGAGAACATAGCTACCAGAGCCGTTTTTTAGGCGGACACTACCGTTAAGAACGTATACAATTTCGTGATCCAGATGATAGTGGAGAGGATATTCTGCGACGTGCATAATCCGGATGGAAATTGGAAAATCATCTTCGTAAGTTGTTTTTTCGAAAAGCATAAAATCACTCCTCTCTGATATATTAAAAGCTATACCAGTCCCTTTTTATGAGGACATTATACTGTAAAACAAAGTGCAAGAAAAGTGCTTTGTTTTATTTTTTTGCAAGGAAATACATTTTTATAGCAAACAAATGATTGAGAGAGTCCTCACAAATTTCTAAAATAGATTAACAAGAACGACGAACCAAGCATTAGCAAGGTGAAACCAAGCATAATCCAAGCAAAGGAAAGGAGTTAGGCTATGAGTGAGGCAAACGTTAACAAAGCTAAGGAGTTGCAACTACCAGACGGCAGCAAAATGGACAGGTTAGGACAGGGAACCTGGCAAATGGGAGAAGATGATGAAAAGAGCGAAAGAGAAATTAAGGGCTTAAAGTATGGCATTGAACAAGGCCTAAGGTTAATTGATTCAGCTGAAATGTATGCAGATGGCAAGGCAGAAAATATTGCGGGAAATGCCATAAAAACTTTCAAAAGAGACGACCTTTATCTAGTAAGCAAAGTATATCCGCAAAATGCCAACAAACATAGGATTTACAGCAGTTTGGAGCGTTCTCTAAAGCTGTTAGGAACTGATTATCTTGATCTGTATCTCTTGCACTGGCGTGAAGATGCGGACCTTTCAGAGGTTGTGTATTGCATGGAGAATTTAAAGGAGAAAGGGAGAATACGTCGCTGGGGTGTTTCTAACTTTGATGTTGCGGATATGGAAGATTTATGGAAGGTTCCTGATGGAAAGAACTGTTGCACTAATCAGATTCTATATAATTTGGGATGTAGAGGAATCGAGTTTGATTTAATCCCTTGGCAGAGAGAACATGGCGTGCCTTTTATGGCATATAGCCCAGTGGGACAGGCTGGAGCCCTAACAACCCAGGACGGTGTATCTAAGGCGGCTTTGGCCACGGATAAAAATGTTCTGGAAATCGCCGAAAAGAAAGGCATTTCAGTGGTGCAACTGCTGCTCGCTTTCGTGTTGCGACAGCCTGATTTTACAGCAATTCCAAAGGCTGTAGGAAAAACTCATATTGATGAAAACGTTGCATCTTTGAAGATTTCTCTGACAGATGAAGAAGTAGATCAATTGTCAGAGTCATTTCCTGCACCGAAAGAAAAAGTAGCTATGGAAAAGTATTAGCACTGCATTAGAGCAGAAATTGACCACAATGTATAAAAACGCAAAGAAATAAATTTTTAAAACAAACAAATTATTGTTACATTTTTCTCGAATAGTTAGGATAAGTACAGTGTTAGATGTGAAGGAGGAAAAGAGATGTTAAATGAAAGAGTTCAGCGAATGAGAGATAAGCTGTGGGATACCAGACCATGCATCACTGCCGAGAGACTTGAACTGGAAACTGATGCTTATAAGAAATTTTCTGGAGAAGCGATTCCAATTTTCCGTGCGAAAGTAGTTAAGTATATTATGGAACGAATGACTACTTTAATCATGGAAGACGAACTTATTGTCGGAACAGCGACAAATAAGTATCGTGGTGCAAACCTCCATCCAGAATTTCAGTCAAGTTCCTGGTATGTAAGCGATATTGACGATTTTCCTGTTAGAAGTAAGGACCCATATGATATCACACCCGAAGATCGTGAAAAAATTCTGGAGACTTTGCCTTACTGGAAGGGTAAATCCATGGAAGACATGTCAAAGACAGCACTTCCTGCTCATATTGAAGAGTGCATCCAGGACGATATTATTACCGTTGGATTGAGAAATGGTGTATCAGGAGAAACTACTTGCGACCATGAAAAACTTTTAACAGTGGGAATTAAAGGTTACATGGACGAGTGCCGCAAGAATATTGAAAACACACTTAGCAGCTGCAGAGAAGATCAGGAAAAAGTCGACTACTGGACAGCTTGCATAATCCAGTGTGAGGGATTGATAACGTACGCACATAGAATGGCAGAAGAAGCAGAACGTCAGGCTGCAGAATGCAAGGACGAAAAGAGAAAGAAGGAACTTCTGACAATTGCGGAAAACTGTCGAGTAGTTCCTGAAAATCCACCACAGACATTCCAGCAGGCGTTGCAGATGGTTTGGTTTGCACATGTATATTTCCAGATTGAAGTTTGTACAACTGCATGCGGATTTGGTAGATTCGACCAGTACATGTGGCCATACTATAAAAAAGATGTCATCGACGAAAAAAACATTACCGAGGAAGAGGCTCTGGAAATGTTGGAATGCTTCTATCTGAAAGCTTGTGAAGTTTATGAAGTTAGAGATAAGTGGTATGCAACTTCATTTGCAGGATATCCAATGTGGGAAATTCTTGTTGTCGGTGGACAGACATCAGACGGTAAGGATGCAACAAATGAGCTGTCATATCTTTGCCTGGAAGCAGCAAACCAGCTTAAGACAACTCAGCCAGTTATGGCAGTAAGGACCTGGGAAGGAACTCCAGAAGAATTGTTCCGCAAGGGTTGCAAGATGATTCAGGAAGGACAGGCAAATCCAGGATTCTTCAATGACGTAGCTGCAATGAAGATGACTCTTGGAAAAGGCTGTAGTATAGAAGAAGCAAGAGACTGGACCATTGTAGGTTGCATTCAGCCAGGTCCTGGAGGTGGAGCTACAGATGGTTCCCCAGATGCAGGATACGTTAATATGGGTAAGATGATAGAATTCGTTCTTCATAATGGCGTAGATCCTAAGACTGGAAAACTAATGGGACTTCAGACCGGGGATCCAAGAGATTTCAAGGATATTGAAGAATTCAAGGATGCATTGAAGAAGCAAATTATACATCACTACAAGCTTGTAACAACTGGATACAACATTATGCAGAGCATGCATATGCTGCGCTACCCTGTAATCTTCGCTTCCATGTTAACAAAGGGTTGCGTTGAGAGCGGTAAATCAGTTCAGGAAGGCGGAGCAAAATACAGCACAGCTGGCTTATATATTACGGGAGCTGCAAATTTGGCAGACTCAATCGCAGCAATTGAAAAATGCGTATATGAGGACAAAGACATTACAATGGATGAGTTGATTCATGCACTGGATAACAATTTTGAAGGTGAAGAGAGAATGCGTCAGCTACTGCTTAATAAGCCAGAAAAATTCGGAAACGACGAGGCTCATGTAGATGGAATTTATCGCGAAATGATGCATTTCATCGCAGACAATGTACAGACTTGGCACGATGCAAGAGGTGGGATGTACTCATTCAACGTTCACTCCCAGACTGTAAACGTGTCTCATGGTGCAGTGTGTGGCGCAACACCAGACGGTCGTCGTGCAGGCGAAGCATTCTGCGACAACGCATCACCAATGATGGGACGCGACGTCAGCGGTCCAACGGCCACAGTAAAGTCAGTTGCATCAATGGGTCAGGATGCCTTCCACGATGGTGCACTGTTCAACCTGCGTTTCGATCCAAAGGGTGTCGAAGGTGAAAAGGGTCTGCAGAGTATCGAGGGAGTTATCAAAACTTACTTCCAGCACGGAGGCGAGCATATTCAGATCAACGTTGTCGATACCGAAACATTAAAAGATGCGCAGATTAATCCAGAAAAGCACAAAGGATTAATGGTTCGTGTAGCAGGTTATATGGCTTACTTTACTGAACTGGATAAGAGTGCACAGGATACGATTATCTATCGTACCGCACATTTTGAACAGGCACAGTAGTGTCTGAAGGCAGGGGGAAAGACTATGACAGAGTTTACGAAAGCGACGGAGTGTAAGGAGCAAGAACTGAAGGCCCTTGTTGGATCCATTCAGAAATTTAGTACGGAAGACGGACCTGGAATACGAACTACAGTGTTCCTGAAAGGATGTCCATTGCGTTGCGCTTGGTGTCATAATCCTGAGTTAATTGATTTTGAGCAGCAAATTATCCGCATGCCACGTAGCTGTATTCACTGCGGATATTGTATAAAGGAATGTCCAAACCATGCTATTTACGTTAACGATGATAAAGAAATAGACATTTATCGCGAAAAATGCGATAAATGTATGGTCTGCACCCGCATCTGCGTAGCGGGTGCGCTCCAGGCCGTTGCAACTGAAATGACAGTTGATGAAATTATTAGTAAGGTTGGACAAGATAACGATTTCTATAAAAATACTGGCGGTGGCATGACTGTCAGTGGTGGTGAAATGCTTTCTCATCCCGAATTTGTGGAGGAGCTTATAAGAAAGGCTGCAGATAATGAAATTGATGTTTGCCTAGACACTTCAGGATTTGGGAACGGAGACGCGCTTTATCGCATGGCTAAAATGGATAATGTGACGACGATTCTATTTGACATGAAATCTATTGATGATGAAATCCATCAAAAGTATATAGGACAAAGCAACCAGATTATTCTTGAAAATTTGATAAGGTTAGCAGCAGATGCTGAAATTAATCCTAAAATTCAGATGCGTATGCCACTTATAAGCGGGATTAATGATAAGTGGGACGTAATTGAAAGGACAGCGACCTTTTATAAGGAGCATGGATTAAAAAGGGTCAGCTTGTTACCATATCACAGTTTGGGAATATCAAAGAAAAGACACATTGGTGGAGAACAGGAAATCTTTTGTCAGCCTGAGGATGCTTATGTGGATAAAATAAAGGGGTATTTTGAAAAAGAAGCAGGCATGATTGTTGAAATTCAGGGGAAGGTTTAGAAGGTCTATAAGGAAAGGAGAAAAACTTATGGCAGATAAGCAAAACAAAGATCCACAACTTAAGCGTGGACTAAAAGGTCGTCATTTGCAGATGATCGCCATTGGCGGATCCATCGGAACTGGTCTGTTCCTGGCAATGGGCGGAACTATTAGAGATGCCGGTCCAGGTGGAGCAATGGTCGGCTATGCTATTATGGGAATTGTTGTTTATTGTATGATGACTGCACTGGGTGAAATGGCTACAGAATATCCGGTTCCAGGTGCATTTACAGCGTATGCCAATCGATTTGTTGATAAAGCGTGGGGATTTACTAACGGTTGGTCATATTGGTTCGGTTCATCTATGACGGTTGCTGCGGAACTGATTGCTGGTGCTATTATTGTAAAGTACTGGTTCCCGGGAACTAACACAGCCCTTTGGGCGGGACTATTTCTGGCAGTTTTGCTGGCACTGAACCTCTTTAGCGTTAAGGGATTTGGTGAGGCGGAATTCTGGTTTGCCGGAATTAAAGTTGTTATTACTGTTATCTTCTTGATTGTCGGTGTACTTATGATTGTAGGAATTATGAATTCAGGTGAAGAAGCTGGATTCCATAACTGGACACTCGATGCTGGAGAAGATGGAAAAGCGCCATTCCTACATGGACTTGGAGGAATTGTCGGAATTCTAATGGTTGCGGCATTCTCGTTCTCCAATACAGAACTTGTAGGTTTGTCAGCTGCTGAATCAGAAAATCCTAAGGAAGATGTTCCTCGTGCAATTCACAGCGTATTCTGGAGACTGATGATATTCTATCTGGGAACTATTTTCGTAGTTGCAACTCTGATTCCTTTCACAGAACCATCTTTGCTAGATGCAAGTGAGGATAACGTAGCGGCATCACCATTTACCATTATTTTCAGAAATGCGGGTTTTGCAGCTGCAGCCTCATTAATGAACGCTGTAATTCTGACATCTGTATTGTCTTGCGGAAACTCATCTATGTATGCAGCTTCCAGAACAATGCAGCATATGGCAGAAAGTGGAGATGCGCCTAAATTCTTTGCAAAAATCAGCAAGAATGGTGTTCCTGTTAGATCAGTTCTGTTAACTGGAGTTATTGCGGCAACAGCCTTTGCTGCTTCGATGATTGGTGATGGCGTTGCTTATACAGCAGCTTATTACCTTTGTGGTATCGCAGGTGTGTACAACTGGCTGACAATCAGCGTTGCTCACTATCGTTTCCGCAAGGCCTGGACTGCTCAGGGTCATAGTCTTGACGAGTTAGACTACAAGTCACCATTCTATCCATGGGGTTCATGGCTATGCATTATCATGTGTATCGTAATCTGCTTCGGTGCAAACTGGTGGGTATTCACAGATTTCAACTGGTTTGACTTCTTAACCTGCTATGGAATTATTCCTATTTCCATCGTTATGTTCTTCGTCTACAAGAAAAAGAGAGGAACAGTTTGGGTTAAGTATGAGGACATGGATTTATCCCGTCCTGCTAATATTGAGGAAGCAAGAAAGCATATGTCAGGTATGGAATAAGAAAAAAATATCAAACATTGAAAAGGGTCTGCAGTTTCTGCAGACCCTTTTCTAAGGAGTATATTATGATGCAACATTCACACATTTGTATGTTGCGATTTATGCATTACAAATCTTGAATATTGCTTCGGAGCTGCGACGGATAATGTCTTCAAAATCTCCTACGCAGGTGTCGTGGCCTGCGAAACATAAGATGAATGGCTGTTTTGCGTAGACTAAGGCTACGTCATTTGAAAGATTGTCGTCTTCGCCTGTTTTGTGGGCAATAAGAACATCTTCGCCGATTCGTCCTGGAATTTTGTGATTTATCTGCTGAAGGAAAAGAACTTCTTCGATTTCCTCTGAAACCTGAGGGCTTACGAAACTACGATCATATATTTCCCAAAGAAGTCTTCCCATTTCAGAAGGCACAATAAAGTTTTCAATTCCTTTTTCAGTAGCGTCTTCGTCAAAAAGAAGGCGATTGAGCTTCGTGTTTACGAGACCAATTTTGGGAAATTCTGTTCTGAAGTTTTCCATTCCGTAGTGCTTGATGAGCATGTTGGTGGCCGTGTTGTCGCTGAGAGAAATCATCAGCTTGCACAATGTGCGAATGTCTACCCAAGGTTCGTCGGTGAAGAGGGTGAGAGCACCGCAAATTGGAAGCTTGTCTGAATTCTTAACTTGAATCTTTTCATCCATGGATGCCTTGCCCTCAGAGCACCATTTTTCAATGCACATGAAGATTGGCAACTTGATAACACTAGCAGCCAGAAATTTCTCATCCTGATTATATCCAGCAGTGTCGCCGGTAACAAGATTTCTATAATAGAAACCCACATGGCCTCTTTGGGCACTAAGCTGGGTTTCTATGTTTTTTATTACATCATTGTTCATGATTTTTTCTCCTTTAGAGTCTAACTGATTTTCCAAGATGATCGTTTATAATCTGGTCATCCTTTAGGGCTACTTCCCCGGCAATAAGCACATAGTTGAAGCCCTCTGATGGTATTTGACCGTCCTCATATGTGGCTAGGTCTTTTACCTTTTTTAAATCAAAAATTACAATATCTGCATCGCTGCCCGGCAAAAGATTCCCCTTATGTGTCAGGTTAAGTCTGTCTGCTGCCATGGTGGTCATCTTGCTGATTCCATCGATCAATGAAATTTTCTCGGTGGCAATGTAATTGCAGATGAATCTTGCAAAAGCTCCCGATGCACGGGGATGACCTTTGCCCTCGTGTCTTACCCCATCGCTTCCAAGCATTACAAGAGGTGACATTAAGGCCTCATCAACATCTTCGCCCTTCATGAAATACCCAACGGTTCCGGTATTTGGGGCATTTTTTCTCAAATCTTCAAAAATTTCTTTAGTGCATCTCTGACCTGCATATTTCCCATTCACTATGAGAATGCTGTCGTAGTCAGCTTGATAGCTTTCCAGAAAACCGTCATCATAAGTGGTTTCACCGATTCCCGTGCTGAAGGCGTTGTACGGGTAGCAGTCACAGAGCATGTCGATGCCATTTTCACGGTAGGATTTAATCATCTCTAGAAGTTTTGACATTTGGCCGTAGCCACCCATGCTGCCAATGTGAGAAAACTGAACCTTGACGCCTGCGTCTTTTCCCATACGTGCCAGTTCGTCGGCTGCATCGTAGACGCCGTCGACATCCGCGCGAACGTGTGCTGCAACCAGCTTGTTGCTCTTCTGACAAAGCTCACTCAATGAGATTACCTCGTCCCACGTGGTTCCTGGAATATATTTGAGTCCAAAGGAAATTCCCAAGCAACCTTTGTCTAAGTAGTATTTTCCGTCGGAAACCATTTTCTCAATCTCTGCAGATGTTATAGGTTTATATTTGTCTTTATGTCCATGCAGATTTCGCAGCCACGTATGACCCACAAGAAGCCCCATATTTACAGGGGCGCCATGTGAATCTATGTAATCTAGTAGTTTTTCGGGATCGCACTCATTGTCACCACAGTTGCCAGCAATATCTAGAGTAACTCCCATGTGAAGGGCCGATGTGGACATATTGTCTGATAGATTGTCTGGACTGACACAGGAGTCTAACATTCCGTAACACTCATCTTCGTGCATGTGGATGTCTATAAATCCCGGAGAAACTACTTTCCCTAAAGCATCGATAACAGTATCAGCTGTTGCTTCAATATCTTTGGAAATTTCATCTGTGATGGAATGAATTTTTCCATCACAGATAATGATATTTGTTGTTTTATCTAGGTTTTGTTTCGGGTCAACAACCCGTCCGTTAGTAATGATAGTTGTTTTCAATTTTCAACCTCCATGTTCCGAAAAACCCGTAGGGTTAAGGTAAGCTAATTATAGCATGTACTCTATAGCTATTCTATACCTTCGCCCTTGTAATCCTGGCCGCCGTTCTTCTTCTTGAAGTAAACGTAGAATAAAAGTCCAATTAGAGGAATAATTAGACCGATGATCGCAGCCTTTGGATCTTCGATGAAGTTATTTACAAGTAGGATTCCGAATAGAACGATTGTTACAATTACAGTTGGAATTCCACCCCAAACCTTGTAAGGTCTTTCCATATTAGGGAACTTGATTCTGTAAATAATAACGGCTCCGATACACATAACGTTTAACAAAGCGGACAAAGAAATAAGTAAATCTGTCAGGCTCTGTAAGCTGTTGAAAATTACTAAGATGATTGCAACACCTGATGAAGCAAGGCTGGCAGTTACAGGAACGCCGCTCTTTTCATCGATTTCTGCAAATTTCTTAGGGAAGAAGCCTTCTTTTGCCATTGCATAGTAAGTTCTTGGGAATACAAGAACGTCACCGTTAATTGTTCCTAGAATACCAATTGTCATACCTGCAAGAATCAGTACATGACCAAAGTTGCCCATTAACTGTTTTGCAACTAAATTTCCTAGGTAGATATCTCCACTTTGAACCATGGAAACAATTTGATCAGCTGGCAATACTCTATAAATTGCAAACTGGAACAAAGTATAGACAGCAGTGATAAATCCAAGGGAAATAATGATTGCAAGAGGTAAATCTCTCTTAGGATTCTTCATTTCTTCACCTACAGTGTTAAGATTACTCCAACCTTCGTAAGCCCATAGAGAAGCAAATGTAGCAAAACCAATTAAGGAAATAGCACCTGAGATGCCGTGTCCTTCAGCTCTTGTTCCTTCCATAGAAAGGCTTAGGTCAACTGAGTTGTCGCCCATGAAAATTCCTATAACTATGATAAGAATTAGAGGAATTACTCTTGCTACCATGGTGAAGCTCTGGAAAGCAACACCTAGCTTAGCACCGCGAAGGTTAAGGGCTGTGAAGAAAATGATAATAAGAATTGCAATTATTTTTACTGCTAATTCTGACAGTCCAAATGTGCCCTTGAAACCTGTAACCGCTGCCATTGCCAGTGAAGCAATTGAACCGGAACATGTAAGTATGAAACATGAGAATCTATTAATGAATCCTAGAGCAGGGTGATAAGCCTCGCTCAGATAAATGGTCATTCCGCCGGCAACGGGTCTGGATGCACCAAGTTCTGCGAAGCAAAGTCCGCCGAGCATTGATACTAATCCACCGATAATCCAGCATAAAAGTGCAAGACCAAAGCTGAAATCAGTACGTTCAAGAACGTAACTGCCAAGGTAGTATACACCAGAACCGATTGTCATGCCGGCAACAAGGCTGATACCACCAAAAAGTCCTATGACCTTTTTAAATTGGCCATTGTGTTTCTTCTCTTCCATAGAGAACTCTCCTTTCGAATAAAAAACTAAGTTACCAATTTCATTTGCAATAAGCGTGCCAACCCTGATATTTCGCTAATTTCAAACTTTTATTCTGTTCCAAGATGTTTTCGTCTATCAAAACCTCCCGTACCGAATTCAGAAAAACGAAGTGCGAGTTCGGAAATATGAAAGTTCATTTTGAATAATTTCAAAATAAACTTGTAAATAATAGAATTGCTTGTCATAATAGAGCCAAAGGCAGGTGGATTAACATGAATTACGACAATTTAATCATAAAAAATAAAGATGGCTATGTTTCCTACATAGGAAAAAATCTAAGAAGCTACGTCCTAAAGCAGAACTTAGAGGAGCCCTTTGGGTATGGTGCAGATCAAATAAGGAGTGGAGATGTAATTCTTTTTTATGTTGACAACCTTGAAAAACTATCGAGAAAAGTACGCGCTGAACTTGAACGATTGTGTGAAATTAAAATAGAAGAAATCGGAAGTATGGTGGCTGTCTGTGCTTATATGGATGAAAATACGAATAATATCGTAAAGAATCTAGATGAAAATGCAGCTGACAACGTGGAAACAGTGTTACTAGATACTATTTATAGAGGCATTCCCATAGGAATTAAAAGGACACAGAGCGCAGTCGAATTCAGGGCAAATAGGCAATATGTGACCCTGGAGAATAATGATTCACCTATACTTGCGGTAATTATTTCCGGAACTGGATTTAAATTTTTTAGAGCCTGCTCGGAGGATGAGTTTACAGGGATTTTCGAATCTGGGAGTTTTGATGAATGCTGGGATGAACGCTTGTTGAGGTATGAGAACTGCCTGGATGCTGATATTATTGATGGAACCTGGATTGAAGCACTGAAGCAATCTGAGACCTTGGGCGAGAGTATCATTCAGTCCCGTAATCAGATGTGGTGCGTGAGAAGAAACGCAATTCCTGAGGAGTGGGGAAATATGAAAATCTGGGAGGTTTTGGATGAAAAAACACTTCTGGATAGCGCTGACTCTTATACAGACATTTATGCAAGAATAAATGAGGAACAGCATAAATTGGAATATGAAGGTGGCTACACCTTTGGTTTGTGGGGAAATGATGAGAAAATATCTAGAATTAGATTTCTGCTTAGAAAAGCTGCAGTCACAAATACTACGATTCTACTGACTGGAGAAAGTGGAACAGGAAAAACCTATCTTGCCAAAGAAATTCATAAAGGTAGCAAGAGACAAAACGAAATTTTTGTCCATGTAAACTGTGCTGCGATTCCTTATCAACTTATTGAAAGTGAACTTTTCGGATATGAAAGTGGCGCATTTACAGGAGCGAAGAAGGGTGGCAAAGCAGGCTATTTCCAAATGGCTGAGGGCGGAACTATTTTTCTTGATGAGATAACTGAACTGCCTCTTTCCTTGCAGGGAAAACTTCTAGAGGTGTTGCAGAACCGGACCTATTTTAGAGTCGGTGGAGAAAAGAAGCAGTATGCTAATGTTAGGCTTATTGCGGCGACCAATAGAGATTTAAAGGGCCTGGTCCGCGAGGGGAAATTTAGAGAAGATTTATTTTACAGAATTAATGTTTTTCCTATACAACTTCCACCACTACGTCACAGAATGGACTGTTTCTACAGTATTGTTAGGAATCTTTTGCCAGAAATTTGCGATAGATTGGAAGTAGAACAGCAAGTTTTGAGTACGGCAGCGCTGAAAAAAATGGAGGAGTACGGTTGGCCTGGAAACATTCGTGAGCTTGAGAATGTTCTTGAGAAAGCCTGTATTCTTTCTGATGGCAATATGATTATGCCAGGGGATTTGGAATTTTCAACGGAACTGTATATGAGGGATGAAATCGAGGATTGTGATAGGATGATTATGGAGAAAGAATCTGAATCTGCGCTCAAGCCTTTGAAGGCTATGCGTGAAGAGTTTGAAAAGCGTGCTATTGAGAAAGTTTTAGCAAGCTGTAATGGGTCTAAGGTGCGTGCTGCTGAAATTCTAGGAATTGGTAAGACCAGCTTGTTCGAAAAAATTAAAAAATACAATATATGTGACACGCAAGACAGGGAAAGAGAGGATAGAGATGATGATTACTAGAGCAATCTCCGATAGATTAGTTGGCGCTGAAGGAAAAATTGGAATAAGCTATATAGATTTAAGCGAGGAGGCTGAGCTTTTCTTTGGAAATAACAAAGTTTTCCCAGGCTCAGGGGCTGTTATGATTATGGCACTTGTGGAATGCTTCAGGCAACTTGAAAGGGGTGCAATTAAAGAGGAGGATAAATATCGCTTCAAACATGCAGAGTTTGGACATTCTGAAGATCAGTCCTTTGGAGTTCTGCGTTTCCTTCACGAAGGTGCGGAGTTAACCTTATCGGATTTGTATAACCTTGTAGGAATCATAAGTGACAACATGGCTTTTAACAAGCTGGTAGATATACTGGGAATGGATAATATCAGAAACACATTTAACAGTTTGGGCTATGAGAATATGCAACTAAACCGAAAGCTGGATGATGAAGAAGCCATGAGAAAAGGAGTTGAAAATTACATATCTGTGCCAGAGCTAGCAGCAATTTTTTATAGATTATACCGCGGGCAGCTTGTGTCCGCCAGTGCCAGCGAAAAGATAATTTCCCTGTTGAAATTTCACCAAAGAAATAATATGATTCCTTACATTTTCCAGGAAGAGATTACGGTGGCACATCTTACTGGTACAGACGCAGACCTTATTATAGACGCTGGCCTTGTCTTCACCGAAAAACCTTTTATCCTCGTCATGGCGGTTCAGGACATGGACATTCGAAAAGCAGAAAACTTAATGCGGGACATCACTCAGATTTGCTATAGAGACTGTGAAAGACCTTGACGCATCTTTGATGCGAGACTTATAATTAATCTGTAAATATTTTCACAGGAAAGGAACGAGGTGAAAAATGAAAAGGAGAGTATTTTCAACGCTGATGGTTTTGGTAATGGTGTTTGTGATGACCATCGGCAGCACGGCGCTGACGTGGGCAGGAACCGGGTCGGCAGCCTTAGAAAGCAGCATTCGCAAGGCTTTGGAAAGTTATGAGGCGAAGAATGAAACCTCAGATGGGGATTTGATGTTTTTCGTCTATGACCTTTTACCAAATGACATGAAGGATGCGGAAATTGAAATCTACAGGCAGAAAGTTGAAGCAGCGACAGAAACTAGTGGCGGTAGCATTTCATTCTATGTGGCAATTAACGGCACTCTCATTCCAGATGAAGATTCTGCGCCATTGGTTGCTAAAATAAAGAAACTTCCAAAGAAGGAACCACTGTCAAGCCCTGAGCTTGATGAAGACTGGAGCTTGGCATGCAAGGCTATAAAGGCCTTGAAAGTCAGCAACGACCTTACGGCGGATAAAATTGTTGCTGCAGTAAAGAAAGTTGTAAAGAATGGTAGTGCTTGTAAAATCAGCGATAATTTCTATAAGCGTGACGCTACTTTGGATAATGACGGAACGATTCAGGGTTACGTTGTATTGACCTTAAAAGGTAAGACTAGAGAAGCAGGTTGCGCTGCAACCATTCCGGCGCTAAAAACCTGGCCGAAGAAAGGCATTTCCATTAACAAGGAAGAATGGCAGATTCTTCGCGAAGTTAACCGCGAAAGAGCTAAGAAGGGCTTGCAGCTTGTAACAATGGTAGCACCACTTCAGGCAGCATGCGATACTAGAGGCGTAGAGTGTTCAAAGTATTTACTTGAAGCGCACAAGAGACCTGATGGAAGTTCATACGCAACTGCAATTCCAACGAAATTTGGAAGAAATTATGTAGGAGAAAATCTGTATAAATGTGATCCAAGATATAAGGTTACGCAAGAAACTACAATGGTTGGATGGATGAATAGTGCTCCTCACCGCAGAAATATTCTAAACTCAAGCTGGAATTACATCGGAATCGGCATGTACAAACAGGTTGGAGTGCAGATTTTTGCTAGCAGAAACACACCTATTGTAAAATACACAACTAGCACAGGCAAAACTACATTTAACAGCATTGCCGATATGGAAAAAGCATATCTTATTGCCACAGATAGCGCTGGAAGAAAGAGCTATTTACCACTTAACACTGACTATATGAAGAAGGTTAAGGGTGGCTACACGCTGAAACTTTACTCCAGAAAAACAGTTAAGATTACTGTTAAGCAGTCTGCAAGCGAATTTACATATTCAGACGTAGCGGAAAAAGACAAAGCTATCGTTAAGTGGGCAGCAAAAAACAAGCTGGTTCCACCTCTAACTAAAACTGATTTCAGCCCTAACACATATATAAAGAAGGGTGAAATTCTTTATGCAATTCACCGCATCAATGGTTCACCAAGAGACAACCTGAAAGGCATCACTAATCAGTTCTTAGATTTAGGCCGTGACACGCAGTACTATACTGCAGCCCTATGGGGAAAGAAGCAAAATTTCTATGATTACGGCTTCTTAGAACCAGAGAGAGGAACACCTAGAGGCTATGCCCTTTACTACGTATGGCTGAGCGTCGGTTCGCCTAAGGCAAAGAAAGGCAGCACTTTCACCGACTTCAGGAAAGAAGTCTTCTACGCTCAGGCCGTTGCATGGGCCCAGGAAAAAGGCATAATTGTGGACAATGGTGATCACAAATTCGGCGGTGACGACCACATTTGCTCGCGTGTCGAGCTGGCAAGATACTTATACTACGCGTACAATAAGAAAAACGTTTAATATCAAAACTCACAGAGTTTTAATTAATCCTTAATTCTAAGGCCCTGCAACCTTTTGGTTGCAGGGCCTTTTTGAGTAGCATAAAAACCATGTTCTTCATATTTCTGACACATGTTAGGAGTAGAATAATCTTAAGTATTAAGATTAGCTTTCAAAAGATTGCTTCAAAAGGGGGGAGACAATCCATGAATTTCGGTTTAACTGACGCGGAAGTAAAACAGAGAATCAGAGACGGTCTCAGCAATAAGGCGGATATTTCAACGGGAAAATCAACAGGGGAAATCATAACTTCCAATACGTTTACGTACTTTAACTTGATTTTCTTGATAATTACCGTGCTGTTGGTCTTGGTAGGATCATTTAGAAACCTGACTTTTTTGCCTATAATCATAGGTAATACTTTAATCGGTATAGTGCAGGAAATTCGCGCTAAAAAGGTTTTGGAAAAGATGAGTCTCATTAATGCACCGCATGCTGAGGTTGTGAGAAATGGAGCGCTTCGGACTGTAATGTCTGAAGAATTGGTAAAAGACGATGTCATATTATTGACGGCGGGCAAACAGATTTGCGCTGATGCTGTGGTAATTGACGGAAGTGTTAATGTCAATGAATCGCTTCTTACTGGGGAAGCAGATGAGATTGAAAAGACAGTGGGGAGTCACCTGCTCTCTGGAAGTTTTGTTGTATCGGGGGAGTGCTATGCGCAGCTTGAGAAAGTGGGCAATGAGTCGTACATTTCGCAGCTTAGCATGGAAGCGAAGACCATGGGTGAAGGTGAGCAGTCGGAGATGATTCGTTCTATTAACTTAATCGTAAAATGGGTCGGCGTAGTGATTATTCCCATTTGGCTTGTTTTGTTCGCGCAGAGCGTTTTCTTTAATCACGACACTATTAAGACTGGTGTGACATCTTCTGTGGCAGCAATTCTAGGTATGATTCCGGAAGGTTTGTACTTGCTTACAACTGTAGCCTTGGCGCTGAGCACTATGAATCTTGCTAAGAAAAAGGTTCTGCTTCATGATATGAAGAGCATCGAAACCCTTGCTCGAGTGGATACTTTGTGTGTGGACAAGACGGGTACCATAACTGAACCGGTTATGAGTGTGAGGGATATTTTCCTGTGCAATTCCGGGTTCGGTAGCTATGGTTATGGACATAGTTATGACGCCGAGGGGTTTGACGGGCACAGAACTGTTGGAGCAAGTCATGGCGGTCATGGATTTGGCGAGGGAAATCCTGTAGAGACAGGGGAAGAACTCGAATCGTTAATTTGCGATTATGCCAGAGCATCCAGAGATAACAACAGCACCATGGAGGCTCTTAAAAAATTCGCGGGTGAAGGTCGTGGAGTTAACAGTGGAAGAGGCAGGCAGGCTCTTGATCAGAAAGCATTTTCGTCATCCTTGAAATACGGAAGCGTTACATTCCAGGATGGAATTTATATCTTGGGTGCTCCGGAATTTATAATGAGGGATAATTATTATCTTATTGAAAAGGAAATTTTACCATATACTGAAAATGGTGATCGAGTGCTTCTATTTGCTAGGTATGAGGGCGATAGCATTGAAGATGGCTTGATAGATGAGGTTACACCTCTTGGATTCGTTGCACTGGCTAACCCAATTCGAAAGAATGCGGTAAAAACCTTTAATTATTTCAAAACTCAGGGTGTCGACATCAAGGTTATTTCTGGGGACAACCCTAAGACTGTTTCGAAGATTGCAATACAGGCAGGAATTGAAAACGGAGGAAGCTACGTGGATGCCACTAGCCTTGACAGTGATGAGAAAATCAGGGAGGCTGCTCGGGAGTATACTGTCTTCGGACGTGTGACACCTAAGCAGAAAAAGCTACTTGTTCAGGCATTACAAGATGAGGGGCACACCGTTGCAATGACTGGTGACGGCGTAAATGATATTCTTGCTATGAAGGACGCTGACTGTAGTGTCGCTATGGCATCAGGCAGTGAAGCAGCTGCCCAGGCGGCTCAGGTTGTTCTTCTTGATTCGGATTTTGCGCACATGCCTGATGTGGTTTATGAAGGTAGACGAGTTGTAAATAATATACAGCGTTCTGCTAGTCTGTTCTTGGTAAAAAACATTTTCTCTTTACTGATGGCTGTGTTCTCTGTAGTCTTTATGATTACTTATCCTTTAGAGCCAGCACAGATTTCTTTGCTAAGCATGTTCACTATTGGAACTCCAGGATTCATGCTAGCACTGGAACCTAACAGAGATAGAATTGAAGGTCGCTTCTTAACTAACGTAATGCTAAAAGCTTTGCCAGGCGGTCTTACTGACGTTATCGCCGTGGCAACTCTTGTTATTTGTGGAGAAATTCTTGCACTTCCTAAGGAAGACATTGGAACTATTGCAACTATGGTTTTATGCGTTGTTGGCTTCATGATTCTATATAAAATTAGTGAACCAATTACGAGAATGAAATACGGTGTAATCATATTTAACATAATTGGGTTCGTTATTTGTGCACTCTTCCTCAAAGACTTATTTGCACTTTCTAATTTATCTAGCACCTGTATTCTGATGATGGTTATCTTCGGCTTCGCCGCAGAGTCGTTGTTCAGATACTTAAGCTTGCTAGTTGAAAAAACAAGAGCACGCTATGAGAAGAGATTAGCCCAGCGCGGATAGACAGCAAGGGAGTAAATTCTATGTGATTGATACGGGAAATTTAAAAAGACTTGACAAATATACAGGTAGGGGGTATATTTAGTAGTAGCTAGTATACCCCCTACCTGTATATTTGGGTCTGGGCGCATATTTTACCTGTATATTAGGGTGTGAATATATACCCTATACCCGTATATTGCACGGTTTGACTCTATGAATTGTAGGACATTTGGCCTATTTTGAAGTATCCAGTACCAACTTGACGTAAACATAGGCGGCAAGAAAGAATAACTGTAATTTTTTGTCAGCTATGGACGCTAAAAACTATGAAAAAAATAGTGGAAAAAGGCAAAATACTTACATTAATTTACAATTATTGTAGAAGGCAGAGGGCATAGGCCATTTGGGGGGAAGATACCCCAGGATAATAGTGGTATATCTAGGCCAGTTGGTACTGAAGGCTAGCAAACCTAGCAAATGTGCCACAGGTGATAGAGTAGCCGACCCGCCCCTTTCAAAAAGTTGCAAAATAGGGCGGCCCGGCCAAGCCACAGCGCGCCACGGGGTGAGGGGCAGCAATAATAAAAAAGGAGAGATTAAAATGAACGAAAACACAGAAAATAAAACTTGCTGTTGTAGCAACGACGATAAATTTAAATATAGAAATCACGAAGGACAGGACTACAAGAAACTGATTGCAAGGCTTAACCGAATCGAGGGACAGATTCGTGGCATAAAAACAATGGTTGAGGACGATCGCTATTGCGTAGACATTTTGACACAGGTTACAGCAGTGCAGGCTGCGCTAAACGCTTTTAACAAGGAGTTGCTGGGACAGCATATTCATTCTTGTGTAGTTGAAGACATTCGTGACGGTAAGGACGAGGTTGTTGATGAGCTAGTTGAAATAGTGAAGAAGTTGATGAAATAAGGGGATGAAATTTTTTAAAGAGAGGATGATGAGATGAAGAAATTTATTGTAACGGGCATGAGCTGTGCGGCTTGTAGCAATAGGGTAGAAAAGGCTGTATCCAAGGTGCCAGGGGTCACATCATGCACAGTTAGTCTGTTGACAAATTCCATGGGAGTAGAAGGAACTGCAACAGATAGCGAAATAATTGCAGCAGTACAGGCGGCAGGCTACGACGCTAAGGTAAAAGATAAGGAAGTTTTGTCAGGTGGCACGAGTTGCGGGACTTCATGTAGCACAATTCAAGGCAGTAGCGTCAATGAGCATGAGACACAAAACGACATGCTTGCAGACCATGAGACTCCGGCACTGAAAAAAAGACTGATTGCGTCTTTAGGATTTTTAATAGTTCTCATGTATTTTTCTATGGGATATGTGATGTGGAACTGGCCAGTACCAAGTTTCTTTGAAGGAAACTACGTGGCGCTTGGACTGCTGGAAATGCTGCTTTCTGGCATAATCATGGTAATAAATCAGAAATTTTTCATAAGTGGTTTTCGAGGACTTATTCACAGGGCCCCAAATATGGACACTTTGGTGGCACTGGGTTCAGCGGCTTCATTTATATACAGTATCTACGTGCTTTTTACAATGACAGGCGATATGGGAATTGTAGTAAGCGCAACGGACACCATGAGCGCAGCAGGTTCACAGATGACACAGCACGTAGGTCATACTGCCCACGATTTCTATTTTGAATCAGCGGCAATGATTCTCACCCTAATAACAGTGGGAAAAATGCTAGAAGCAAGGTCTAAGGGAAAAACCACAGACGCGTTGAAAAATCTAATGAAACTGGCGCCCAAAACGGCCACGGTCATTCGTAACGGCCAAGAAATCACCGTCAACGTAAATGAAGTAAGAAAAGGCGAAATATTTATTGTAAAACCTGGAGAAAACATACCTGTAGACGGCATGGTAGTAGAAGGAAGCAGCGCGGTAAACGAGGCGGCTTTGACCGGGGAAAGCCTTCCGGTGGATAAGGCAGAGAATGACTCAGTATCTGCAGGAACCCTGAATCAGGTAGGCTTCCTAAAGTGCGAGGCAACTAAGGTAGGCGAGGATACAACTTTAGCTCAGATAATTCACATGGTTAGCGATGCGGCTGCTACCAAAGCTCCGATTGCTAAAATCGCAGATATAGTTTCAGGCATCTTTGTGCCAGCAGTAATTGTCATCGCGCTTGTGACAATAGGAGGATGGCTACTGGCAGGCAAAAGCGTTGGCTTTGCACTGGCACGAGGTATTTCTGTCCTGGTAATCAGTTGTCCGTGCGCCCTAGGCTTGGCGACCCCAGTAGCCATTATGGTGGGCAACGGAAAGGGCGCAAAGAATGGAATTCTGTTCAAAACAGCAGTTTCTCTAGAGCAGACCGGCAAGGTTGCAGCCGTGGCACTTGACAAAACAGGCACCATAACCGCAGGCGAACCAAGGGTTACAGACATTTTAACTGTCCCAGGCAAGAGCGAAGAGCAGCTTTTTCGCCTGGCATGCGCACTCGAGTCAAAAAGCGAGCACCCCCTCGCCAAGGCAATTATGAACAAAACCAACTCGCAAGGGATTTCTCCTGTAGCTATTTCTGAGTTCCAGGTTTTACCGGGAAACGGCTTGATTGGAGTCTTAGAGGGCAAGCGGGTAGCTGGCGGAAACTGGAAGTTTATTAGCCAGCAGATTGAAGTGGCAGATGAGAAAGTGCAGGATATAAATGAAGAATCTCTGCGCCAGCGCGCTGAGAAGCTTGCGACAATGGGAAAAACCCCACTTTTCTTTGCAGAGGAAGGACGGCTTGTAGGCGTAATTGCAGTCGCTGATGTCATTAAAGACGACAGCGCTCAGGCTGTGAAAGAACTCCAAAAAATGGGCATCCACGTAGTTATGTTAACTGGCGATAATGAAGGAACTGCCAAGGCAGTGGGTCAAGAAGCCGGTGTAGACCAAGTAATTGCAGGAGTTTTGCCTGACGGGAAGGAAAAAGTTATAAGAGAACTTAAGGATAAATATGGAAGTGTTGCCATGGTTGGCGACGGCATAAACGATGCGCCAGCTTTAACAAGAGCCGATATAGGAATTGCTATTGGGGCAGGAACCGATGTAGCGGTAGACGCAGCTGATGTGGTTTTGATGAAGAGCCAGCTGACAGATGTTTCGGCGGCAGTGAGACTGAGCCGGGCAACATTGAAAAATATACACGAGAACTTATTTTGGGCATTTTTCTATAACGTAATTGGAATACCGCTTGCGGCCGGAATATATTATCCACTATTTGGCTGGGAGCTTAACCCTATGTTTGCGGCTGCGGCCATGAGTTTATCCAGCTTCTGCGTGGTAACCAATGCTTTGAGATTGAATATGGTAAAAGTACACGATGCAAGTAAAGACAAGCGTTGTGCATTGAAAATAGTTAAGGAGGAAAAAAATATGGTAAAGACAATGAATATTGAAGGTATGATGTGCGGTCACTGTGAGGCAAGGGTTAAGAAAGCTTTAGAGGCAGTTGATGGAGTTGCAGAAGCAGTTTGCGATCACGAAAAAAACACTGCAGTTGTAACTTTGGAAAAGGAAGTGTCTGATGAAGTTTTGGCGAAGGCGGTTACGGACCAGGATTATGAGGTTGTTGCTATAAAGTAGGCCGGTCAAATCTACTGGATGTGTCACTAATGACCTTTTTACATGGTCACGGGTACAACTACCAAAGAAATTAAAGAATCGAAAGCTTTTTAAATGCCCACATTCAATGGATAAATCCTTGGATGTGGGTATTTTCATGGTTAAAACCAGGATGGCCCTAAGAAGATAAGAAAGTTTCTATGGGGAAAAGAGACTCAAAAAGTCGATTGCGAGGCGAATTAGAAGTTTAGGGGTGTAGAGT
>JAUNMH010000037.1 GCA_030537495.1 Clostridia bacterium
GGTCTCTTTTTTATTGAAATTTCAACGTTTTACACGTTTTTATATAGACAAATCCATCCCATAAAAAAATGGTCAAAAGGTGCTCTCCGGACCCCACAATAGGCTCTCCGGTGCATAAAGATGTTGCAAAAAACATTCGCAATGCACTTGCAAAACGAATGTGCATTGAATATAATAAAGGTGCAAGTTATCAGAGAAGAAAGGAGAGTTTTATATGGCAAAAGAAAATATGACGATTAGGATGGAACCGGAGCTGAAAGCACAGGCGGCAGCTCTCTTTAAGTCCCTTGGGATGGATTTGAGTACGGCAACTGGCATTTTTTACAGACAGGCACTTCGCTGTCATGGACTTCCCTTTGAAGTCAAGGTTGACGAGCCGAACGCAGTCACCTATGCAGCGATGGAAGCGGCAGAAAAAGATGAAGATATGTATGGGCCGTTTGATAGTGTTGCAGATCTGATGGAGGCGCTGAATGCTTAAGCCGGAGTTTACGGGGCAGTTCAAACGAGATTATAAGCTTGCAATCAAGAGGGGCTGCAATCCGAAGAAACTGGAAGAAGTAGTTACAATGTTGTGTAAGGAGCAGCCGTTGCCGGAGTCATATCGGGATCACGCCCTCACAAATTCCAGAAACTATAAGGATATGAGGGAGTGTCACATTGAGCCGGATTGGCTGCTCGTTTACAAGGTTTATCGAGAAACTTTGATTTTGAAATTGATTAGGACAGGTTCGCATAGCGATTTATTTTAGGGGAAGAAGTCGATAAAGATGACAACACGCAGAAAATGCGTGCCGTTGGTATAAAACAAAAGGTTCCAATTTACACCCTCGATATCATTATGAACTGTTTAAGGCCATAAGTTAGTTTTAACATTTGAGTTAAATCGGAATCTGAAAGGATGATGATATGATGGATAAATTAAAAAAGAACATGGTTTTCTACCTACTGTTGCTGACAGATTTTTATATCGTTCCTTGGTTTATAAAAAACACAGGAAGTGCAATGATTGTTATGTTAGTAATTATTCCTCTAATATGTTTAATAACCTCTGTTTTTTATGGGATTAGGAATGGTTTTAACTTCTGGTATATTTTGATTGTAGCAATAATATTTGCGCCATCTATATTTATATTTTATAACTCAAGTGCATGGGTTTATGTAGTTGGATATGCTGTTATTGCATTATTGGGAAATTTAATAGCATTGCCATTAGGAAAAAGATAACTTCAAGTTTGAGAAGGAGTAATGTAACAGGAAACACTCAGTTATTGTACTTGTAATCATGATAATATTTCTGGCGTTGATTGCTTATTTGGCAGTGAACGCAATGAAGTACAAAAGCGAAAAA
Organism: Clostridia bacterium; assembly: GCA_030537495.1. Taxonomy (GTDB): domain Bacteria; phylum Bacillota; class Clostridia; order Peptostreptococcales; family Anaerovoracaceae; genus Senimuribacter. The sequence goes on from JAUNMH010000037.1 coordinate 1,352, forward strand.
GAGAAGAATGCAATTAAGAAAAGTTTTGTTACATATCTCTTCACAGACAGCGTATTGTTAAGTTGGTTGGTGTACAAGAATTCCCAACAGACATAAAAAGAGAATAATATAAATGTTGTCAGCTATTTTGTCACCCATCAGTGATACCGTGTTATCAAATACTCCGAAAATACCTTCACCCTGCATAGATGAATAGATGATCGTTCCGGACAAAACCCCCAGAATAAGTGAAAAACTACTTCTTTTGTAATAAGTGCACAGGCAATTGCCAGAATTGCAGGCACCAGAGATAAAAATTCAGCATTCCATTCCATGATAGTAACCTCCATACGTATAATTGCTGATATTAATTGTAAAAATGTTTCCCATACCAAAACCGTCTTGGACGATTGGTCACACAATTTTTCTAGTATATCTTTATTTTTTACCATTTGTCAAGGCGTTTTTACCTTTATAACCTTTGTCAGATTTTCATTGCGAACCCAGGTATTGCAACCCCATATGCAGAATGCTATACTAGATTAACAAGTTTTGTAACCATAAGTTTTGTTACCAATAGAAATGGAGGTTGAATTAAATGAAAAAGCTATGTATGTCACTTATTCTCATAACAGCTCTTCTTGGATGCACTCTTGGACTATGTGCATGTACAAATGAAGATTCATCTCCTTTGAACGGAACTTGGCAGTTTTATGGAGTAGTTGAACATGGAGATGAATGCATTGAGGATAACATTATTAAAGGCGATGAATTAAAAGCCGTTTACGGAACTGACGGAAAATCGAATTCTAATCTAATAATTGACGATAATGGAATTAAGGGGATGTTTGACAACATCGATGGCACTGAAGTTTCCAAGATGGAAATAATAAGTGAAAAGCAATTCAGGCAGAAAATAACCTTTACCATAGTTGATGGTAAAAAACTAAAAGAGCCTATCGTTCAAGATATGCAATTTACATTAAATGATGGATATCTATTCGTTGAAGCATCTTTTGCTAATTTAGAATCTAGCCCAGACAATATAAATGTATACAAAAGGGATAAATAAGTCTACCAACGGTTCATTCCACTTTTTCAAATATCCAGTATAATATCAATATATTATATGAGGAATGTGATTAGAATGAAAAAAAATAGAAAAAAGAAGGTGTTAACGATGAATCTGACAAACCAAAAGAACAGCACTGTTGGCGTTCTGTGCGCCATCAGTTGTGAAATCATCTACGGTCTCAGCTATATTTTTACTAAACAGGCAACAGCTTGCGCCAGCGCGTTTGCTTTGTTAGGGTGGCGTTTTTTAATTGCTGCCCTTGTGATGAGCCTATGTGTGCTGCTTGGTTTTATAAAAGTAAACCTAAAAGGAAAAGGCCTTAAACCGCTATTGATTGTGGCGTTGTTTGATCCTTGCATATATTTCATCGCAGAGACAGTCGGCATTAGCCACACAACTGCATCAGAAAGTGGCGTGTTTCTTGCCTGCATTCCGATTGCATCACTTGTTGCATCTACTTTTATTCTAAAGGAGAAACCTACTAAAATGCAGGTAATCGGCATTTTGATTACCTTGGTCGGAGTGCTTATTACGGTCTTCGCAATCACCGCATCATCAAGTTTATCAGTTCTTGGGTATGCGTTTCTTTTAATTGCCGTAATCTCCTATGCCCTATACAGTGTATTCGTTGACAAAGCTTCCTCATATACAGGCGCAGAAATCACATATATCATGTTAGTAGCCGGTGCAGCTCTGTTTGTTTTGCTCGCCGTTGCAGAGGCAGGCTTACATGGGACATTTGCCGAACTAGTACGCTTACCTTTTCAGGAGAAAGATTTTCTAGTTGCAATCTTGTATCAGGGAATTGGCTGTTCTGTCTTAGCTTTTTTCCTTTCTAACCTGGCAATTTCCAAAATCGGAGTCAACCGCACATCTTCTTTTATTGGAATATCAACGGTTGTTTCAATTTCAGCAGGCGCCTTTTTACTGCGAGAAGCCTTCACTACCTATCAGATAATAGGTGCAGTCATTATTATTGCTGGGGTGTATACCGCAAATATCAAATGTGCAAAAGTGTAGCGCCGTTTCACTCCACACCTTATTCATATGATTCTACTCTGCGGCGTATTTTCAAATTTTTGATTTTTTCTGCAAATGTCAGGCAGACTATCTGAAAGAATCAGGATTTTCAATTAACAAAGTAGACGACTAAGGACACAAAACCGGGGTACAACGCCCCGGTTTAACTTTGCCCTTAGCAATTATTTACCATAATGTCAATAATCTCATCGTTAGTTTCTTTCATGCCGTTCTTTCCAAGGCGTCCCACGTTTCGAATTGTTGCATCAGCTCCCTTTGTGACAATTCCATCGCCCGCACGGAACTGCTGTCCACGGATGTACATATTGTAACCGAGGATTCCCGCATCTACTGCAGCCGCAATTTTCGCTGCACATGAGGCTTTTGCGCCGTCACACACGATGCCTGAGGTAATGGCAAGTGCATTCACCACGGTATGTATGATTTCGTCAAAACCGCCTCCGCACAAGTAGGCTATTCCTGTTCCCGCAGCCGCTCCAGCACACACGGCACCACAGTGAAGAATCCTGCTTGTGTGACACCATCATTCCTGTCTGAGGAAACCGCCGTT
>JAUNMH010000009.1 GCA_030537495.1 Clostridia bacterium
ACATTGGGACATAATCAGTTTCGTTATACTAAGACAATATCACATTTGATACATACTTGATTGCCGGAGTAAGGTTTTACCCTTGCATGAAAGATGATAAAGAGATATACCGCTATGTTTGTTCTGATGGTGTGTTTGAATTTGATGATTTCGGGAGAAAAAAAATCTGTTCAAGCGTGGCGTGGTGCAAAAATGAAGAGGTGGACTTTAGAAAGGCTGAGGTAATCAGCGATGAAAAGCTTTTAGTATATTACACCGGCTTAAAAGGAAATAACAGTTATATGAGAATAGATAAAATTGATTTAGAAGAAGAGTATTAAATATTTATAATTCAAAGTAGACCCGTAGAAAAGAGGAAAGTATGAAAAAGTTAACGATAAAGGAAATGCAAAATGTAAAAGGTGGAGCATCTGTATCCTATAGTGATGTTTGCATAGGTACTTGGGATGCACATAAGAGAAGACACGAGACTACTATCACAGGTTCCCATGCTTCTCTTGTGATTGAAGCAAAACGAGATTTTAATTTGAAATTGGAAAAACATAAAAACTCGGGATCAATGATACATCATACTCACTCGCTTGATCCAGTAGCTATTTAAGATTAAATCGGGTCTGCTTTGAACTAATACTGTGAGGAAATGTGAAATGAAGAAAGTAAGACAGCATGATATAAAAGATTGTGGTGCGGCATGTCTAGCCACAATATTAAGGCATTATAAATCATTTGTTTCCATAATTCAAATTAGAGAATACATGCATGTGGATAAAAACGGAGCTAACATGTATGCACTATGCCAAGCAGCGCAGCATTTTGGGCTGGAAGCAGATGCCTATATAGGTACATTTGAGGAAATAAAGCAGATGATTAAAGAAAAAGAAATTTGCCTTCCGTTAATCTCACACATAGTACTTAATGATATGTACCACTATGTTGTAATAGAAAAAGTAAGTAGCAAGTATGTCTTTATTTTTGATCCAGCGCAAGGAGAACAAAGGTACGAGCATGAAAAGTTTAAAGAGGTATTTACAGGGTACTTTGTTACGCTGATTCCGGGAACAAATTTTACTACTGTAAAAAAATCATTGAAAGCATACAAAAAGTTCCTTGCTATTATCATGATGCAAAAGCCCCTATTTTGTGGAGCATTGTTGCTATCTATAGTATTAGCCGGTCTTTCAATATTATGCTCGTTTTCATTTCAAACTATTATAGACAAGTACATCTTAAATGGTGTAAATGTTGCACATGGAGTACCGTTATTATCCGTTGTAAATCTATATCTTGAAAAAGTAGGCTCAACTTTACCAATGTTAATTGTAGCCGTGTTAATCATTTATTTGCTTCAAAGCACTATCTTTTCCTTGCGCGGAGTGATTATTACGCAAATTTATAAGAATTCAAGTAAGTTTTTAATATCCCAGTATTGCAGTACATTAATCAAACTACCTATACCTTTTTTCCATGATCGAGAAACCGGGGAAATCCTATCAAGATATAATGATATTGAAGAAATACAGCAAATAATTTCTGGTGTTGGTCTTTCCATAATTATGGATTTAATTATGGCAGTGGCAGGTGCGATTGTTTTATGCTCAATTAGTAGTGAATTATTTATAGTTGTTTTAGCATTAACATTATCATATGCAATAATTACTCTTTTTTATATGAGACCAATGAAAAAAGTAAGCAGAGATATCATGGAAGCGAATTCTTGTCTGATATCTAGAATGAAAGAAGCTATTGAAGGAATCGAATCAATAAAGAGTTCTTCGGCTGAGATGAAAATGATAGACGATTTGGAAAAGAAAGCTAATATTTATATTGACAAATCAAAGAGAGGTAGTATATTAGCTGTAACACAGTCTACATTTTTACAACTTAGTGAAAGCATAGGAAGTGTTATTATATTATGGATTGGTTGTGACTGTATTACAAGAGGAATACTAACATTAGGTGCTTTTATATCCTTTCAAACACTGATGTATTTCTTTATATCTCCAATAAATAATATGCTTTCAATGCAGCTGGCATTACAACAAGCCATTGTCTCCGCTGATAGACTGAACGACGTTTTAGAAAACAAAACAGAAGATGCATTATTCAATGGAACAAAAAGATGACAACAGCCACAGAAGGATATAGGAAGCTTTGTATAGAAAACCTAACTTTTTCTTACGGTTATGGGGAACCGGTTCTAAAAAACATTTCGCTCTGTGCAAAATCGTCTGAAAAGGTAGCTGTTATGGGGAAGAGTGGATGTGGAAAGACAACATTGTTCCACATTCTTAGTCGTTTGGAGGATAGATATCAAGGGCGAATAACAATAGATGACGAGGATATTAGGAATTTTGATAAGGCAAGTTGTCGAGAGAATATAATTTATATTCCACAAGACAGCACTCTTTTTGCTGGAAGTTATAGAGAAAATATATTGATGGGAAGGGAAATAGATGATCAAGAACTTCGTAAGGTAATTGCCGGATGCGAACTTAATGACTTGATTTATAGTCATGATAATGGCTTAAAAGCACTCGTTGAGGAAGGCGGCAAAAACCTTTCTGGTGGACAAAGACAAAGGATATCCATCGCAAGGGCATTGGTGAGGAAACCGCAGATTTTGCTATTGGATGAAAGTACAAGTCATATTGATGCAGAAACTGAAGACAAAATTTTTAGTTATATAGAAAAAGAATTTCCTGATACAATAATTTTTTTCTCCACACATAAGGAAAATATTGCAACCTTCTGCGATAAAACCATATACATAGAAAACGGACAAATATTAAGCGTCGAAACGAGGTGAGGAGCATATGAAAAAAATATTTGCAATTCTTTTGATATTTGTGCTTGCACTATCTGCTTCAGGCTGTAGTGACAACTCATCTGTGGCAAATGGCGAAACAGGCAAGCTAAGTATATATATGCTGAATGATAGTCAGTATGCTAGGGATGCCATAGCTTGTTATATGGCAGTAGCGCCATATGTTGAAATGGATATTGAGGTAGGTGTGCCTGATTATGATACAACGGTTTCAGATGCTTTGAAGAAACTTAATACAAGACTGTTATCAGGAAACGGACCGGATATTATTTTGATGGACGATATTCAATTGGAATCATATATTCAGTCTGGACAGCTCATGGATTTGACGGGCATTGTGGAAGAGGCAGAGAATCTGGCTCACGGCGTAGTTGAAAATACCAAATTCAACGGCAAGGTGTATGCTATTCCTCTTTCCGTAACACTTATGGCTAACATCAAAAGGGCAGACACTTCCGTTGATTTTTCTTCCTTGGGAAAGTTCAATGAAAGCATAAAGACGGAGCATGCTGTTATTGGAAGTTTTGATCGGCAGGCCGCGCTATGGTATAGAACTCAGATAGAGCCGGAACTTTTACAGGAGAGAGAGATTACTGACGAGAAGCTGAGGACATTTTATCAAGATCTTTATGAACAGATGGATATGATATATGGAAATGACAAAGAAAGCCGATTTGCATCGTTTCAGCAAATAAACCTGCAGGCGGTTTCCGGACTGGTTGCACCCCATGTATTTTTTAAAAAGATTGGGGCTTCCAAAGAGTACATTGACACCTTATCATATCTGCAAATGTTGTGTTCCATGGGAAATGAATCGGGACTTGATTTCAGCTTTTGCCGTTGGCAGGACAAGGATATGTATATTCCTATGAACAGAATCGCCATATGCTCGAAAAGCAAGAATTCTGAAGGAGCGGCTGCATTAATAGAATATCTTCTTTCTGAAGAAGGGCAACAGCAGATTGCGAAAAGCACGGGATGTATTCCGGTGAATAGTAAGGTGCTGCGGTCTGTAATGGAGAATAGTGAAGAAAGAGAATATGTTATCGGAGAAGCGGGTTCGTATAAAGCAAAACCATTTACAGAAAAAAATGTAGAGCAAATCTTTGATCTGCTCAATGAAAACAGTTACAGTGTGACGACAGATGGAATGTTAATGGAAATCATTATGCTTGGAGCGCAGGATTATTTAAACGGTAATCTTTCTCTTGATGCCGCGACGAGACAGACACTGAAAAAGGTGGGGATCTATTTTGCAGAATAATAAGAAAGGCTATCTGTTTATATTTTTAAGTTTGGCAGGCGTAAGTGTTTTTTTGATGCTACCATACCTGGATATACTAATGAAATCGTTTTCTTCTGTAAGTGGTGGAGAAGTTATAGGTCTAGATAATTTTAAGCAGGTAATTCAAAATGAGGCGTTTCAAGTTGCAATGAAAAATACCGGGCGTTTTATTATAGTGTGCATACCTCTGCTGCTCTTATTATCATTGGCTATTTCTATCTACATATATGAAAACCCGCGGCTAGGCAATATGATGAAAACGACTTTTTTGATTCCCATGGCTATTCCGATTACATCCGTGGTTTTGATGTGGCGATTTCTGTTCGATGATAAGGGCATTTTGAACGGCATTTTATGTAGTCTAGGCCTCGACACAGTAAGCTGGATGAACGGAAGTGCGGCTTTTTGGATTCTTGTGGGCAGTTACATATGGAAAAATCTCGGATATAATATAATATTATGGCTGGCGGCCCTAGCTACAATTGACCCTCAGGTGCAATCGGCAGCGAAGTTAGATGGGGCAAGCGGGTTTCAGCGTTTGGTTCGAATTACGCTTCCATCTGTCAAAAATGGAACTTTTATAGTTGTTGTTCTTGCGATACTCAACTCTTTCAAGGTGTTCAGAGAGGTATATCTTGTCGCAGGCGATTACCCGCATGAAAGCATTTATATGATCCAGCATTTGTTTAATAACTGGTTCAGAGAGCTCGAGCTGAATAAACTGGCAGCTGGTGCCGTGATCGATTCTGCCGTTTTGATTATACTTATTTTGATTTTGCAGAAATGTTGGAAAAAAGGAGGCACAAAATTATGAAAAGCAAAGCAGGCGTTATCTGTGTATCCTTTTTAACATTCATAGTGCTTTATCCGGCACTATTTATTCTCATAGGTTCTCTTATGGGTGAGGAGGAACTGTCAGGTAATTTAGCTGGAATTTTAGATAGCGGCGTGGATAGTTATGTGTCCTGGTCATTGCTCCCCAAAGAAGGCTCCGTAGAGTCATACAGACAGCTCTTGCTGTTTGAGCCAGGATTCTTTGTACTGTTTTGGAATACCGTAAAAATATGCGCAGGAGTTATTATAGGACAACTACTGATTGCAGTTTCCGCTGCATGGGGATTCGCCATGTATGATTTTCCTTTGAAGAAGTTTCTGTTCATGCTGTACATTATTTTTATGATGTTACCTTTTCAGGTACTTATGTTACCGGAATATGTTGTGCTTTCCAGGCTTAGGCTAATCGACACTCTTTGGGCCGTTATACTACCCGGAGTTTTTTCAACATTTCCAGTGTTTATTATTTACAATTTTTTCAAAGGAATTCCAGAGCAAGAGATTGAGGCAGCTCGCCTGGATGGAGCAGGAGAGTTCAGAATTTTTCTCAGCATAGGAATACCTGCGGGAAGATCTGGAATTGCAGCAGCCATGATTTTGCAGTTCCTTGAGTATTGGAATATTGTTGAACAGCCGATGATATTCATTGACAGTGAAGAAAAGTTGCCTCTCTCGTTATATTTGCCGAATATCAGTTTGGAGAACGCAGGTATCGCATTTGCGGCAGCCTTTCTGTCATTGGTTCCGTCGGTTTTGATCTTTCGATTGGGACAGGAGTCATTGGAAGCTGGCATCACAGCTACAACAGTTAAGAAATAGAGGGTAAAATGGAAAAGAAGATTATAGCGAGTATGCTTTTGTCATTTTTTATTTTGATGATTGTTTTCACTTTTGTTTCGCGAAATACAGCTATTACACTTTTACCAGAGGTAACGACCATGAATCTGGAAGAAGACGGTTGGATTGCAGAGGGTGCTGTTAGGGAAGACGACACAGGCAGATATTATGTTTTCATACTGACAGAAAAGGAAAGTATTTTGGGAAAAACTGCTGCTGTGAACAAGCTTCCTGTAGTGATGGAAGAGAAAAGTGATGGTATGGTAAAATTGAAAGATATTTCAAAATATTCAACGTTTGAATTTGTTACTGATGTTTCAGAAGAGCTTTCTGATGGAGACAGAGTAAGGAGAAAATGAAGTGGCAGAGTTGAAAATATCAAACTTATGTAAAACCTATGAGGACACTTTCGAGGCTGTGGTGAATTTTAACCTTGAGGTTAAAAGCGGCGAGTTTATCGTTATCGTTGGCCCATCCGGCTGCGGAAAGTCAACAACGTTGCGAATGATTGCAGGGCTGGAACAGACGTCGACTGGAAACATTTTACTGGACGGCATGACAATTGATAATTTGCCACCTCAGAAGAGAGATATTGCAATGATTTTTCAAAATTATGCTCTATATGAAAATATGACGGCCTTTGAAAATATCGCATTTCCTTTAAAAGTGAGAGGCCTGAAGAAAACTGAAATCTCATCGAAAGTTATCGCGGTGGCGGAAACGCTGAAAATATCAGAATTGTTAAATCGAAAACCGGGTATGCTTTCTGGCGGAGAGAAGCAGAGAGTGGCTATGGGACGTGCTATCGTCCGTGAGCCGAAGCTTTTTTTGATGGATGAGCCCCTTTCTAATCTGGATGCAAAGATGCGGTTTGCACTGAGGAAGGAAATCAAGCAGTTACAAAGAAGAACTGGTGTTACAACTATTTATGTTACACATGATCAGGGAGAGGCGATGGCATTGGCAGACAGAGTAATTGTTATGGATCATGGGAGAATACGGCAGGTAGGAACACCGAGAGAAATTTATAGCAGCCCGGCTGATCCTTTTGTGGCAGCATTCTTTGGCAGTTTGCCGATGAACCTATGGGAGAAGGATAATCTGATTTGTGGAATCAGACCCGAAGATATCTCCCTCTCAAAATCTTTTGTGCATGGCTGGGAAAAAGCAATTCTGCTGACCGGATATTTTAACGGCGTTCAGTGGATTGGTGAAGTTCAGTGCAAAGAGGGTAGATTTACTGTTTGTTCAGACTGTGAAATGGAGCAGCAACATACGGTTTATATGCACTTCACGGAAGATAAAATTCATCGTTGGCCGAAGGAATGAAAAGATTCTTGAATTATTTATTTTCAGGATGTATTATTAAGATATTGAATTTATATATTGAACTGATGGGGAGGGAATGAAAATGACTCAGATTGAAGCTTTAAAAGTAAATGGTAAGACTGCTCAGGGAATTAGAATTGTTGCGCCAGGAGGCGAAGGTCATCCTAATATGATCGTGCTTACATGTGATAAGGGATATGTAATGTGTGGTTATCTTAATGCTGAGGCTGCTGGTAAATTTGGCGATGCTGCTGCAATTGTAGGTGGAGCAACTTTTGAAGAAATCCTAGCTAATCCTGTTAAGGCTGTTACTGAAGCTGCTGCAGCATTAGGTATTAAGGAAGGTATGACTGGAGCAGAAGCTGTTGTGCTTTTAAGTGAATAATTGAATAATTGCTGAAATTTCTGTCTTGTGTCATATATTTACAAAAATGTATTGACATGGGGAAAATAATGTAGTAATATTAGTACTGTAAAAAAGTGTAATTAATTACAAAACAAAAACACCTGTGAGGAATCATGGGTGTTTTTTCATACCCAAAAATGAGGTGAGGCAAATGAAAAATGCAATTATAGGTGTCTTTGTTAGTATTTGCGTACTGCTAACTACGGTAACGATCTTCTCGATTCAAACTAATGCAGGAATCAAGGAGCAGATTGATGTAGCTCTAGATACGGCCATTTACTCGACACAGAGAGTTTTTCACGATGGCAGGTTGAAACCTAAAAGTGATGAGGAATACCTTGAGGAGTTTAATAAAAATCTGAAAGTTTTGATAGGAGACGGGAAACGAGATGATGTTGTTTACCAAGTAGATGTGTACGGAATTGACAGGGAAAAAGGACTGCTTGATTTGCAGGTAAGAGCGAAGTACAAGAACATGATTGGGCAGTGGAGGGAGGTTAAACAAAGAAAAACTATGATTATTGAGGTGATTGACCAATGAAGTTACATATAGACGATTGTTATTTTGGGGAGTTGATTCCATTTATTGAGGACAGTCTTATTACTGACATTACGTGGAATGGCAGAAGCTTGTGGGTGGACCATTTGGAAAAGGGAAGGTATATGGTGAAGACTAAACTTGACAGTCAGTTTGTGAATACCTTTGCCACAAGGATTGGTAATTTAGTTAATAAAAACTTTAATCCTAGTGCGCCTTTACTTGAGGCTGAGACGGAGGAACTTCGAATTTCTATTATTCATGAAAGTGTGACTAGTACGGGAACTTCCATTGCAATACGTAAGACCCCTGCGGTCAGACGACTTACGGAGAACGGTATGCTGGAAAGTGGATATGCAGATAAGATGCTTTTGGAACTCCTGGAGGTTTTGATAAGGGGGCATTGCTCGGTGATAGTGACTGGTGATGTGGGCAGTGGTAAGACTGAGCTTGTGAAGTATCTTACAAAATTTATTCCGGAAAATGAGAGAGCTATTTCCATAGAAGATAGCTTCGAGCTGAGGCTTGCGGGAATAAATCCGGGGTTGGATTGCGTGGAGATGAAGGCGTCGGATTCTTTTGATTATACCATGTGCATAAAGAGTTCCTTGAGGCAGCTTTGTAAATGGTTGCTCCTGTCAGAGTCGAGAAGTAGGGAGGTTGAGTCTCTTTTAGAGGCTGCTTCTACGGGATGTGTCTGCCTTACGACGATTCATTCCGATGATGTGAGGAAGCTTCCTGATAGAATTCAGAACATGATTGGTGAGAGAGGCTATGAAAAGACCAACGATATTTATAATTTTTTCGATGTAGGTATAAGGGTCAGGGTTGATAAAAATTCTGACGGAATTCATAGGCAAATTGATCAGATTTGTACTTTTGACAGAGAGGGCAATTCTAACAGCATTAGGATGATTTATGAGGACGGGAGTTTTACCGGTGAAAATTTGCCTGAAAATATCAGAAAGAAAACCGCTAGAGCGGGGATGAAGAATCCTTTGGATGTTTTGGAGGTGAAATCTTGAGAAAGTTAAGAGGAATATTTAAATATGTGTCCTATTCGCAGTTATCGAGAACTGTTGCAGGGTACGGATATGAGTATTCTATAAAAAATCATATGGTCGCTGTGGCTATATCGCTATCTGCTATGAGCCTAGCTGGGCTACTGTTTTACCTTAACTGGCCTAAAATCCTTATTTTAGCTTTGGCTTCTATAGTTGTTACTGGGATTATAGTCGTTTCACAGTTTGCTTATATGGCTAATAATGCAAGGTTTGAGGCTTTGGCTAATTATATGGAAATGATGATTTTGTGCTTTAAACGTAAGCCTAAGATTTTGGCTGCTTTGGAGCAGACCTTGGAATACGTGAGGGGGCACCAAGAAATGGAAATGGCTGTAGAAAGAGCCATTTCGGTTATTAAAGATGATTACGCAACGGATGATGTGTATAGAAAGGCCTTTGATATTATTGAGACAGCTTTCCCTTGTAGCAGACTGCACACTTTGCACAGTTTTCTATTAAGCGTTGAACGGGAGTCCAGCATTGATTATCAGGAAAGTTTGGACAATATATATTTTGATATAAGGTCATGGATCACGAGAACTTATCAGTACCAGGCGGAGCTTAAATCACTGAAGCGTAAGATTTCCATAATAATATTTTTATCAGTGGGAATTGTTGCATTTTTCGCAAGGCTTTTGCATAAGGCAGAGGTTAGTATGTCAACAGAAACTACAAATGTAATTACAGGAGGAGCATTGTTCCAGGTAAGCACCTTGGTATTTATGCTCATTTTTATTGCCTTGTATTCTGTTTTGCAGTCCAAAATTAATGGTCAATGGTTGATTAACGATATGGCTTCACGAGATGATGAGAAGATTGAAAGGTATTTGACCTTCGTTGATGGTTTTGATCCTAAAAGAGAACGGAGAAAATCTTTGGTGGCGGCACTTGTTTGCAGCCCTTTATTGGTTGCCGGAGTGTTTATGAAAAACGTCATACCTCTGAGCATGGGGGCGTGTATGATTCTGTTCTGCTTGATGAGACCGAACATGATGTATAAATCCAGAAAAAAACAAATTGAGAGATCTCTTATAAGGGAATTTCCAATGTGGCTTCGAGAGATTTCTGTAAAGCTGAATAACACAGTTGTTGTAAGGGCTATAGAGGAATCTGTTGAGGATGCTGCTACTGTTTTGAAAGGCTTTCTGAAAGGTTTCGTTGAAAAAGCCAGGGCAAATCCTACATCGATTACACCGTATAATGAGTTTCTTGGTAAATACTGTGGTGCGGAGATGTCCACAGCTTTTAAGACCTTGTATGCAGTACAGTCCTTGTCGAAAGACGAGTCACGAAAATATATTAATGACTTAGTTGAAAGAAATCAGACCTTAATTGAAAAGGGTGAGCGAATGAGAAATGAGGACAGTCTGGCAGGAGTTACTTTCATTTCCCTAATGCCTATGCTGTTAATGAGCTTCAAGCTGATTTTGGACATGGGGCTGTTAGTAGCTGCATTTATGTCATTTAGTGAGGGGGGTTGTTTAACATGAAAGAATACGTTGAAGATTATGGAGAGTTTGTTATATTGTTTCTGTTTTGCCTGCCTATAGCAGTGGCTCTGTTTAATCTGGCTAATACTGTTTTAGAGCTGATTTAGGAGGTGTTTTGTATGAAGGGTATTTTTTCTGAATATGGGATATTTATAGCAGAGATTATTGTTGGATTTACGGCCATTGGACTTTTAGCACTAACCTTTGATGAACTTCAGCCTGTTATCTCTGCGGGAATGTCAAGGTTAATCGGAGGATGATGGCATGAAAGGCATAATTGAAGAATTTGGCATGACAGCAATTTATGTAGTAATAGGAGTGGCTTTAATAGCGGCAATTCTAAGTTTTTCTTTAACAGATAATAAGGCAGTAAAGGAACTTCCCAGCAGTAACGTTATCGAAGCTGTTAATCCTAAATACACCAGTGAAAAACCGCCAACGCTAGAGGTCTCCGGAAACATATATGTTAAGCAAGGAAAGGCTTTTTATCCTTTATTGTTTGTTGAAAAAGCGGAGGACAGTATGGGAAGAAATATAAAAAATAGAGTTCGTATATTTGGAGAAAGGGGACAGTTTGTTCCTGCAGATATTGACACAAGTGTTATTGGAAAACATAAGATAAGATACGCTGTACAAGATGAAAATGGCCTGTGGGCCTGGTCCGAAAGCGTAGTAGAGGTAAGGGGGGAAGAGGATTGAAATCAACAATTCCTACAGTAACCATTGTTCTTGGAGTTACTGTTATGACTTGCATAGCTGTTTGTATAATTTCGTTTCAGCTTCAGATTACTGGCGCAAGAGAGTTTCATGCAAATTGTATAAACAGTATAGAAGCCAGCTATGGAAGCAGGCAGGTAATTAACGATTGTATTAGCAAGGCCGACGACAAGGGATACAAACTTAGTGTAACGGAGCACGGTATTTATGATGATCGCCCAAGTTATAAAGTTGTTCTTGAGTATAATGCTAAGGCTTTGTTATTAAACCTTAATCAGGACACTAAGATTGAGGGCTTTGCTCGATGAGATCGGGTTATCCATGGTTTGGTTAAAAAAGAGTGGCAGCCTCTTTTTTATATATATTAGTTATAGTTATTAGTTAAAGTGTTGTTTAAATCATTTAATTTGTTTAATTAAGAAAGGAAAAATAGGGATATGAAAACATTTTTAGAGGAATACGGATTAATTATCGTTGCAGCAATTGTAGTACTTGCAGTTATTGTATTTGCATCAACATTTAGCAGTACAATCGTTACAGCTATCAGCAAACTGATTGAGACATTTACTCAGCAGACTAATGGAATTCTTCCTAAGGCCTAAGATTTAGTTATTAAATAAGTAATAATATGAGAGGAGAAAAAATGCAAGGTGATAATAAGATTCTGGTTGCAATTCTATGTCTAATGCTAACCGTTCAGCTTATGGTACCTTCTTTTGTATCTGCTGCCGATACGAAAGATCATTCCCACTCCTCTCGTAGTTTAACTGAAACAAGTGATGCTTCGAGAGAGTTTGAGGAATCATATGTAGAGGAACACTCTGCTTACCCTTTTTGGAGAATTAGATTTTCTTGGAAACTTATTTCTGATGAAAGGCTTAATGAATACATAAAGAATAATAACATGACTGAGATTGCAAAGTTCTATTACTCTTTATCAGAAAGAGACAGAGCTAAGTTGTTAAAAAGAAATACTATGCTTACAGAGATAACCGAGTATGAGGATGAAGAGGGAAAAAGAAATAAAACTCCATACTACAAGTTAATTCTGAAGCAAGTACCAGAGATTCAGCTAGCTGCATCTGGATATACAACAACGTCAGGATATTGCTATTATGCTTTTTACTATTCGTCAAGCGATTATGTTAGATATAAGGTGGACTTTTCTATTTCGTCTCCATCTAAAATATCTGCTTCAACGGGACCAGGGTTTACCATGAACTATACTGTTGCTCAATCATCAGGTTCCAATATGAAAAATATTGTTAACGCCAGGTTTTCAAAGAATATGAGCACTATGCAGCGAGCTTTGACGAAAAATGCTAAATATGGTTCTAGCACTAGTAAAACCAATAGCAGAGGAGAAAGAATTTACAAAACTAAGTATAACGAGGTTTTCGTTCTAGATGTTTCTTATGTTAAACCAGCATGCATGTATTATAATGCTGAGTTTGACAGTTGCGTCTCTAATCAGAGATTTAATTTTAGAAATTATAGCTGGGATAATGAGAGTTCATCAACCTTAGAAAAAGGCGTATATCACTCTAACCACCGTGAAACTGTTACGTCTCAGGTCAATATGAGAAATACCGGAATAGATACGGCTGAAAATCGTGGTGGTACAGCACACGGAGTCGGAAGACTTGTATTTGACCATCCTACTTTGAATATCAGATACAATAAAAATTCTGCTTCTGCCACTGGTTCTAGTCCAGTGACAGGCTCCAGACCTTATGATAGGACTAAGAGAACACTTAAATCGGTTATGGCCAGTTGCGGTTTCTCTTGGCCGGGACATTATATTGATGTCAGTGCTGCCTGGAAAAATAGCGGAGCGTACTGGGGAACAGATCGGGATTACAGAGCTGATGAAATAGAGGATTTCTATGATGGGGAGTACTTTACTTCTAAATCGAAGCCCCTTTATGCTAACTGGAAGAAAAAAGATACCTCGGGTCCGACACCTGAACCAGAGCCTTCACCGAATCCAACGCCCGGGCCGACGCCATCACCTGATCCTGATCCAACACCGGATCCAACGCCAATTCAGCCGCCAGCGCCAGGACCTTATGACGGGTTCTGGATTTTCTTTAACGCCAATGGAGGAGATGGAGTGCCTGGATTTATCAGGACATATAGCACGGCTAATCTTTCACCTTATGTACCGAAACGAGAAGGGTATAGGTTTATGGGGTGGAGCGGAAAACCAGAATGGTCAACAAAAAGAGCTGCATATGTAGGTGGGATGGTTGCAAAGGATGGCTCGGTTACAACAACTAGTGGAGATTGGACAAGACGTCATTATGAAATCTTTGCTGATATGACATTCTATAATGTTGGCTCCGATCCAACGTATGCTGGATTTCTGTATGCACAATGGGAAAAGGACGATGAAAATGAGCCACCGAAAATTGTGGCTCCCGACAGAACTTTTTTCTTACATGAAACTGTAGATGAAAAAGAATTGTTGAAGAGGGTAAAAGTTACAGACAAAGAGGACGGTGACATTGATAGCTCGAAATACACTGAGCTGAAAATTACTACGATAAAAAAAGATGGAACCAAGTCAATCTTTGATCTGAATAAAAACGGGCTCCTTGACACATCTGATGAGAAAGTAACCTATGAGGTTTTTGTGAAATATAAGGATTCCGGAAATGCTACAGCGGAGAAAACATTTAAGGTTTCTATTTCTAAGGCGCCGAATTCTGCAAAAGAAGCAAAGACGTACCCAAGATTTATCAACCTTAAAATGATTAATACTTTAGACGCTCATTCAATATGGAGGGTTAATAGTAGGTATAATTCTACATTAACCGATTCCCTTGAGAGAGAACAAGTTCTATATAGCTATGACTTGTTTTCCGGAAAGAAGAGCTAAGTAAATAAGGAACAGGAGAATCAAAGATGACAAGAAAAATGATTTTTACATCTGCTCTGCTAACTGTTGCTGTGCTATTAAGTGCATTTACATGTAATCTTACATGGGCATATGGTGCTGAGAAAGAGGACGGACAGATAGTCACAGGCCAACGATATTACAATAAGGACCGCACTAACCTAAAAAAATGTGATGTTGTTGATTATATCGAGATTGATATGCTGCCTTTTGGAATGAGTGTTCAGACACCATCAAATGTAACGAGTCGTTATCCAGGGTACAGAAATCACAATGCCTTAATTCCAAACGGCAATATTGAATACAAGTTTCACAAAGATGATAAGATATTCTCTATAATTAGAGATAAGCATGATCCTAAGAACATGACAAAAGCAGCTATTCAGATAAAAAAGGCAGGTAAGATTAAAGTAACTATTACAAAGCCTGAAACTAAGAATGAGAAAGCTGTTACAAGAGACATCGTTATAACTGTAGTAGACAAGAGAGAAAAAACAAAGATTAGCGGATTAAAGCCTAAATATGTGAAAAAGGTGGGTAGCAAATCATTTAACCTTAATGCTGTACAGTATTCCTATAGTTTGTACTATGGAAAATTCATGACATACAAGGACTGGGTTAAGGCCATAAAAGAGGAATACGGTGCTTATAACAGTCAATATAGAGGGTATAATGAGCTGTTCCCATACCCATATTTTAAATCCGATAATCCAGCTGTCGCTACAGTGGATTCTAAAGGAAATGTAAAACTTAAGAAGCCTGGAAAGGCTACAATAACTGCACAGGTTCATTTGCGCAAGCAATTTGGATGGGCAGAGGCTGACGGCGATCCAGGCAGAGTGTTCAATAAGCCGGTAGTTAAGAAAACTGTGGTTATTGTGAAACCCAATAAGTAAATAAAACTAGATAAGTAAAACAAAGAAAAAGGCTGTCGCCCTAACAATTAGATGTTAGGGCGACAGCCTTTTTCCTTTTTGCTTTGCAACTCGAGTGTGCTGAGAATCAATGGATTTTACAGTTGCTGTATTGACTATATAAGGTTTCTCCGCAGGACTTCTTATATCCTCTTATGCGGACAAAGTTGCAACTTCTAAAAGCATCTGCCGTCAACTTACAAATCTTTGAATCCGCAGATGATTTTCCTATTTTGAATTTAGCCGAAATCTTATTAAAGTTACGATTAGGACTGAATTCCATTTCATATCCTGAGCAAAATCCACTGCTGTCCCAGCTTACTGTAACGGAATTTCCTTTAGTCTTGCTGGCAAAGAGGCCTGTAATCGGTGCCGGAGTAACATATACCTTTACGCGCTCCTGGGAGCTTTGATATATATCGGTAGCCGGAGTCTTTAAGGTGACTTTTGCAATGCCTGTACCCTTGATGGATGCTAGTGAAGAGGTTTTGTTCACTGTAAGTATCTTAGAACTTGACGAACTGCACTTAAGTGTAAGATCTGAAGGCAATAAACTTACAACGAAAAAGTCCTTATCACCGAAAGTCTTCTTAATAACGGGGGCTTCGACTAAAACCGGCACTGGTTTTTCCTTAAAGCGAGCGGTAAGATTAACATTTTTGTTAGGCAAAGTATATATAGTTTCCTGTCCCTTAACTGAGTACCTGGAAGTGTTGTAAAGGCCTTTAACATATTTTTTTACCATCTCACCATATAGCGGCTTCGTTATTGCTGTAGCAGGCCCCTCCCCGTAAGAAGGAAAGTGCGTGTACACGTAAGTACCACCAACTTTGACCCTAAGAATGTCCATTTTCACAGCTTTCAACTTGACTTTCTGCCCTCCGCTACTAAAAAAACCCTCAAAGGTGCTGTTTTTATCAGGACATACAATAACCCCACGCTCAACGACTGTGGAAAGCGAATAGCTTCTTCCGGATGTAATTTTGCACGCCTCACTGAATTCCTTGTGGCTGTCGATGTGGCAAGATTCCAGCTTCGGCCCCAAATTGAAGTACAGGTTGCCGTTACCGTTAACGTTGAACTTTATCTCGCGGCTTAGGGCACCAGCCCACACAGTATCAAAACCAGCAAAGACTGTAATCAAAGCTACAATCAAAATTGAACAAAGCATTCTTTTTCCTTTAAATTTCATGTTTTCCCCTTTCTTTTCAGTGCCGTAAATCCTATGTCAGACACATAGATTGAAAGAAATGGGCATATGGAAGTAAATGTAAATATAATTATAAAAGCCTTATTTGGGGAAAACAAGGTTTTTTCTGCAAATTATTTGACTAATTTAACATTGTTAAAAGAAATGCGTTAATTTCCATGTAATTAATTCTGCCGTTGTCATTGACAATGAGATAATCATTTACAATGGCAGGATAGGCTTCAATTTCCAGAACCTTATCTCCTAGAATAGCGCCTGCATCAAAATAAAATGCTCCAGCTGCTACTTCGCAAGGAATTATGATTTCTGCATCACCAGAGGCTTTGTTCATAATAATTGAACAAGGGTTATCCAATGTAGGAAAAGCGATATAGTCAACAGGATTCTTGTACTGGTTCGCCTGAATATGTAGCTCGTGGCCCTTGAACAATATTTTAGAAATATTAAGGTTGCCGGCCTGAAATCCCAGTTTAAACATAGCCGCATGGAAATCAGAGGCAGCAATAACGGGGATAAGATGGTAAAGCTGAACCAGATCGTCGTAATTATGGAGAAGGATTTTCTCCTCTAACTGAAAAGATTTGGTATTCATATACTGCTCATATAGCTTTACGCTTTCTCCTCCTGATATTTCATCATCACGGGAATCAGACAGACCCATATACCTTTCCACATTCTTTTGGCTAAGACTTGGAAGTACTTCTCTAAGTCCCGAATGGCCATTTAGAACGAGGTATAAGTCGAGGTCATAGATTTTATTAGGAAAATCAATATGATGTTTCTCAGCTCGTTTCAGGACGAAGGGAATATCAAAGTGTCTGCCGTTGAAGGTAACAATAAAATCTATATCTGCAAGAAGCTCCGAAGTCTTTTCTAGAATTTCTTTTTCATCATCAGGCTTATCGGCGAAAAGCTGAATTACTTTCGCATCATCACCGCGGCCTGGATAGAAGAGCATGCCTGATATTATAACCTTGCAGTAAGCAGGGGACAGGCCTGTGCTTTCAATATCATAGACAGCAAAGCTTTTTCCACCGAAGTACATGTTAAATATTTTGGAACTATATTTATCAACTTTTATATCTTTTTCTATTGTCTTCATAATTCCTCCGGATTCTCCCTATAAAACAAAGTAGACCGCAGGGGTGCAGTCTACTTTGTTCAAAAGGGGTATTGGGATTAGAGATTATTGAGGCTATCAGGGGGATAACCTCAATAAGATTATACAAAATTTAATCGAGAAATGCAATAATAAAAAAACAATAATTAAAATAATACGTAAATAAAATTTCAAAACCTCTAGTTTTGACACTAAAACTACTCTGAAAGGTTCTAAATCCGTGTAAAATACCTTATTATGCTTCATTACAAGTTGATAAGAGCGAGAATTTTCGATATAATTTATATGTGGTAAATTATATATAAAGAAAATAATGACTAGAAAGAGGTAAGGGTTTTGATTTTTGAAGAGAGAGTTTTAGAATCTGAAATGATATATGAGGGCGCAATCCTCAATTTGAGAAAAGATAAGGTTACTGTTCCCAATGGAACGTCATATAGAGAAATTGTTGAACACAACGGTGGCGCAGTAGTTGTAGCTATAACTGACGACCATAAAGTAGTTATGGTAAAACAATATAGAGCAGCAGTTAAAAGGGTTGTTTTAGAACTTCCTGCCGGAAAAGTCGAAGACGGAGAAGACCCTATGGAAACTGCCATAAGGGAACTGAAGGAAGAAACCGGTTATACAGCAGGAAAAACTGTACATCTTATTAGCTCATACCCAAGTATAGGCTATACTGAAGAAATGTTGCACATTTATCTTTGTACGGAACTTGTTCCAGGGGAAACAGATTTTGACGAAAATGAGGCTCTGGACATTTATGAATACGATTATAAAGAACTTATGGAAATGATTAGAACTGGGGAGCTTTTGGATGGAAAATCACAGCTGGGACTTCTTATGGCTGGTCTAGTGATTGGAAGCAGCTTATAGCGAGAGAGGAACGCCATGGATATAATAAAATTTATTACTTACTTACAGAAAGAAAAGAAAACATCGACAAACACCTGCGATGCATATACTCGCGATTTAACGGCTTTTCAGGCCTATTTACTTGAAAGGGGAGTTCTTGATGCTGACAAAGCCGGAGGAGCCGACGTTGCTGCATATATGATGGCACTTAAAAATGAAGGTAGGAGCAAGGCCACAGTTAATAGAAAGCTTTCCTCAATAAGAAGTTATTACAAATATTTGCAAAGACAGGGTACAATAAAAGAAAATCCTGCGGAGACCATTAAGACACCTCGCATAGAGAAAAAGCAACTGAAATACCTGACAATTGAGGAAGTAGAACGGCTACTAGAAACTCCTGACGATTCAATTAAGGGAATTAGAGATAGAGCTATTCTGGAGGTCATGTACGCTACAGGAATTAGAGTTTCAGAGCTTATCGAGCTAAAACTTAAGGATATAAACTTCCGAATGGGTTTTGTTACTTGTAATGGAGGACATGGAAGAGCTCGAATTGTGCCTATGGGTGCCATTGCGAGACGCGCTCTTGATGAATACATGCTAAAGAGCAGAATAGTATTTATGGAGGGTAAGGATGAAAAGAACCCAGACGGTCCGCTGTTTGTGAATTATCAAGGAGAGGCCTTTACCAGACAAGGCCTTTGGAAGGTCCTGAAAAAATATGGGGAACTTAGTGGCCTGGATGGAAAACTTACGCCTCATATCCTAAGAACCAGCTTCGGGGTGCACATGGTCCAAAATGGCGCTGATCTGAGGTCTTTGCAAGAGCTCATGGGAAATGAGGATATTATGGCTATGGAAATTTTCCTTTCGGTTACAAAAAACAGAATCAAGGATGTTTACGATCGCACGCATCCTAGGGCGTAATGCTTTCTATCAAAACAAACAGAGAAAACAGAGAAAATATTCATAGAGAAAATATTTTGCGTGTATATGAAAATAATGCTTGCATAGGACGCGTGAATGTGGTAAAATCAATGCGTTGTAAATTTCGGGCGGTCCTCTGTGAAGGCATTAGGGCATTTACAAGAACGCTTCGTAGGGTAAGGAGGATACTATACAATGAACATTTTAGATGCTGTTGCACAGGATTATCTGAAGAAAGAAATCCCTGCTTTTAACGTTGGTGATACTGTAAGAGTACACGTTAAGATTAAAGAAGGAAACAGAGAAAGAATCCAGAACTTTGAAGGTTTCGTATTAAAGAGACAGAACGGCGGAATCGCTGAAACTTTCACAGTAAGAAAGATTTCTTCCGGAGTTGGAGTTGAAAAGACTTTCCCTATCCACTCACCATGGGTTGAGCAGATTGAAGTAATCAGAAAGGGTAGAGTAAGAAGAGCTAGACTTCACTACATGAGAGGAAGAACAGGAAAAGCTGCTAAAATTAAGAGCAAATAATCTAAATTTAGGCACACACGGAGGATTGCAATTGCAGTCCTCTTTTTTTCGTTGTCAAAACCATAGATTGTGTTCAACCAGTTTGAAATCCAACAGTTTTTGTGATATTATAAAGTATATTTATTTAATGGTGTGCATGTTTCTCTAAGATTAGAGGTAGGAGAAACAGAGGTGAATATAGAGGATTAATAGATGTTAGAAAAACACTTAATGGAAATATTTGATAATATTAATGAAGGTGTATATATACTGAATAAGGAGGGGCAGTATATATATTGTAACAGCGCCTTCTTAAAGATGGTCGGTGCGACTAAGGATGATATCATAAAAGAAAAAGAAAATAACTTTAATTAATAATGTTACTACACCGAGAGGTTATCATTATCGCCAACTGGCAACAGCAAGTCCTATTTTTGATTCAGTAGGTGAAATTGAATATCTACTGGTTGAAATGATAAGACTAGATCTTTTTCAGAGGAGATATCAAAATGCAGTTCTTCTGAAAGATAAAAATTCCATAGATTTTTCCTTTGATGAAGAGCAGTTCAAAAAAGAAGAAGTTTTCATAGCAGAAAGCGCAGAAATGAAGGCTGTAAAAAAGACTGCAGAAAATATAGCGAAGGTAGATGCCACTGTCCTTATTACAGGGGAAACAGGAACGGGAAGAGAAGTTTTAGCTGATTTCATTCATAAATGCAGCAATAGAGCTCATAAGCCTATGGTTGAAATCAACTGTGCAGCTATTCCGGAGAACCTTTTAGAAGCAGAGCTTTTTGGCTACGAAAAAGGTGCTTTTACTGGGGCGGTAAGTTCTAGGAAAAAGGGACTCATTGAGAAGGCATATCACGGAACACTTTTTCTAGATGAAATTAATTCTCTGCCGCTTGCTATTCAGGGAAAACTTTTAAGAGTCCTTGAGACGCGGAAAGTGAAGCGTTTAGGAGCTGTTAATGAACACGAAATTGATTTTCGTTTACTTGCGGCTACGAATTAGGAACTTAAGCAGTGCATAGAGGATGGTAATTTCAGAGAGGATTTGTACTATAGAATAAATGTTGTTCCCATTGAAATTCCACCACTTAGAAAGCGAAGAGATGATATTAGTCCGCTGATAATGTATTTCCTTGATTACTTCTGTGAAAAATATGGGAAAACAAAGATGTTCAGCAAGGCACTACTAGATAAGATGTATCAATATGACTGGCCAGGCAACGTCAGGGAGATGAAAAATGCAGTGGGACTAGAAAAGTGACTGCACGTTATCGTTAGTATATTGCTGTATGATGGCAGCAAAAGGAGGAAGAGATGAACAGATGGCTCAAAAAAATGGCAGCTTGTCTGCTTGTGCTGGCGCTAGTGGTTCCGGCGTTCAGCGTACCGGAAACGGCGGCAGCGGCGAGCAAAATCACATTAAAGAGCGGTGCCGCAGCACCACAGACGGTTTACGCAGGCCACAGCTATACACTTACCGTCAAAGACGCAAATGTAAAGTATTATTCGAACAATAAGAAGATCGCCACGATTGGTGTGACGACCGGTAAGCTGAAACCGACAGAGCCGGGCAGCGTCAAGATCACAGCTAAGAGCAAAAGGAACGGCAAGGTTGTCGCAACCAAAACCTTTAAGGTGCTGAAACGTAGCACTTCTGTTTCGACCGATCCAAAAACAGTGTATCTAGGCGGGGTGGGTGACATAGTGCAGCTTAAACCGACTTTAAAGCCTGCAAATTCAACGGATGTTATTACTTTTGTTTCTTCAGACAAAAATATCGCAATAATTGGTCATACGTCCGGGATAATAACTGCGGAGGGCATCGGTAAAACAACAATTCAGGTCAATGCGAAAGCAACCAAAGCGACAGCAAATAACAGCAAGTATAACAAGAAGACGATGGTCGATGTTTATGTAGGTCCGTATCTTGCGCAGGCAGAGCAGACACAGCTTGCGCAAGTCAAACTGACTTTCAAGAATTCGGTGGAGAGATATACATTCCAGCCATCAGATTTTACAATCACAAATGATGAGACAGAGATGAACTGCCCGATCAAAGCTGTGAGTAAAAGTTCTGGTAGCGAAGTGATGCTGACACTTTACAACGAACTGCGGGACGGCAAGACATATACGGTCAAAAGTAGCATGAGCTCCGCGCAGTTTACTGCGACGGATGCGCGGATCGCAGGGCTTCGCATCGAACCAACAGAGGCGGAAATCCAGAAGTCAACGCAGATTTCACTCGCGCTGCTGGATAAGGACGGCATTACCGTGGGACGTTGCTATGCGAATAACACACCAAGCAATATTGACTTTGAAGTAAAGGCCGAGGGCGGCTATGTGTTCTACGGCGGCATGCTTTACCTTTCCTCTATGAGCAGTAAAGGTATCGCTAAGGCGACCTACCACAGTGGGAAATTTGTGAACGGCAAGGAGGTTGGCAACATCGAGACCGGCGATGTCACCATTACTCCACTGAAACAAAAGGAGGAAGAGAAGATACCGATTTATTCCGGCGAGTATGATCCATATAGCGTGCAGTATACGATAAAGGAAGATATACCTAGAAAAGGGGAAGCGGATACAGATTCGACGGGAAATAGCTATGATTATGATTTCGGACAGCCGATCCAAACCATCCTTTTAGGGAAGGCAGATCAAACTGAAAGCGGTGACGAAGAAGACGGCAACACGAAAGTGGAGTTTGAACAGCAGCCGGTAAACGCCAAATTTCAGATTAAATATAACGGAACAAAAGTCGATGATTGCAGCAGCTATTCGGTAAGTGTACTGGATCCTAACATTGTTGAGGTTGCCAGCACAAACACTGAAACACCAAGTCAGCCAGAAATTGATAAGCCAAATCCAGATACAGAGCAAACCGAAGAGGAAAAGAGTAACGAAGTACAACTGGATTCATATGGTTGTATACAGTTGATTGCATACAGAGCGGGCGAGACGAAACTGGTATTACGGCATGAAGGTAAGGTAATCAAAAACCTACCGATCACAGTCAGCCGTGACGCAAGTAAGCCATATAAGCTTATGTTCGTAAAGGATAATGAACTCTTGCATGAGGATAAAGTGAAAGTATGTAACTATCCATATTATACGAAAAAAGACTCTGCTACGGGAGGAACTATCGTAGAATCTGATAAAACCAGTGAAAATCCACAAGCTGAATCAAAAGAACTCGAACAGCAATACGTGGAATCTACTGATAATATGAACGCAGATGTACAGATTCTGATAAAGGACCAGTATGGTGAGGTTTATCACGGAGATGTAAAAGGTGAATTTGAGATTGCAGCCTACGGAAATAGGCCTCTAGCATCGATAAATGCAGATACTAGTAGCATTCACGTCAACGGCCAAGGCAACAGGCCAATACTTTTTAGTCGTAATATTCATTACTATGTGGACAAAAAAACGCTACTGTATAGAACTTTGTATATTGATGTTCAGCCGCCGACGCTTGAGGTGACATGGGATATGGATAAGGCAAGCAAGTTTGCTCCGAAAGAATACTCCAATCCGTCGTATTCTGATAGAGAACTGCGTAGTATAAGTGACGCGTGTGTTGTGACATGCAATGGAAAAGTAATGCAATATGATGTGGATCATAAGCACTTTAATGAAGTAGGATACTATAGCATTGAATCAAGTTCAGCAGTAGATGGGTTTACTTATGAAGCCTCACTTACAAACGGCGGAATAATGAAACTTACCAACATTCGCTTCTCTGCTAAATATCACGAATCCATGCAATCTATTTCATATACCGAGCAGGGTACTATTACTTTTGGACAAACGAGTTCGGAATCTGGAACGATTGAAAACGACACAGCCGCATAACTAGAAAATTGATGAGAGGATTCAAACTGAATCCTCTTTTTTTCAATTATATTTTCAATTATACACGCACCATTCTGTGGACATAGAGCCTGCAAATTGGTATAATGAAAGAGATTGGATTGAACTAATAAGGAGGCTGATTAACATCGGAAACTTAAATCATATAAACTGGTATCCTGGACATATGAAGAAGACCAGGGAGCTCATTGCGGCAAATTTGAAAATGGTCGATTTAGTAATTGAGGTAATTGATGCAAGAATTCCTTCATCAAGCAGAAACCCAATTATCGATGAGCTGGTAAGCGGTAAGAAAAGAATTATTATTTTAAATAAAAGCGATCTTTCTGATGGGAAGGAAAATGAAAAGTGGGCTGAACATTTCCGCCAGCAGGGAAACATGGTTCTTGCAATGAACTGTATGACCGGCACAGGTGTAAATCAGCTTTACAAACTTCTTAACAAGGAACAGGAAGAAAAGAACAGTGGTCAGATGAGAAACAGACCTCTTAGAATGATGATTGTAGGCGTTCCTAACGTTGGAAAATCATCACTTATAAATAGAATGACAGGTAAGAAGAGTGCTCAGACAGGAGATAGACCAGGTGTTACTAAGGGTAAGCAGTGGTTAGCTCTGAAAAATGGAATGCAACTTCTCGATACACCGGGAATTCTATGGCCAAAATTTGAGGATCCTGAGGTTGGACTAAATCTGGCATTTTGCGGATCAATTAAAGACGAAATTATGGATACAGCTAGCTTGGCATTAGAACTTATAGGCGTCCTAGGTAAGGACTACCCAGATCTTCTAATGGAAAGATATAAATTAGATGAAATTCTTGAAATGCCTCTTGAAAATATGGAAGAAATCGCTCGTAAGAGAGGTTTCATTTTGCCAGGCAAGAAAATCGACTACGAGAGATGTGGAAGAACTGTTCTAGATGAGTTCAGAAGTGGTAAAATAGGCAAAGTTACATTGGAACGACTGTAGGTGACACAGATGGCGAGAATGACTAAAGAAGAAAAGAAAATCTATCTTGAAAATCGTCTTGTGGAAATGCAGGAATATGAAAATAATTTGAAAGCTAAAGGCTATAAATTCATCGTTGGAGTTGACGAGGTTGGCCGCGGTCCTTTGGCGGGACCAGTTGTAACCGCAGCTGTTGTGATGCCTGATGGTTTTGATATTCTTGGGGTTGACGACTCGAAGAAGCTGACCGAGAAGAAGAGAGAAGAACTTTACGACGTGATTCTTGAGAAGGCAGTTTGCTACGGCATTGGAATCAGAGACAATGAGGTAATTGACCAGGTCAATATCCTGGAGGCTACTAAATTAGCCATGGCGGATGCTATTGCCAGCGCCGATGAAATGCTAAGAGAGAGATGTGGAAAGACTATAGATTTTGTTCTTTTCGATGCAATGAAAATAGATGCGGTTGAAAAGCCGCAGATGTCGCTTATAAAGGGGGACAGCAAGAGTTTGTCCATTGCGGCGGCTTCTATTGTTGCGAAGGTTACAAGGGACAGGATGATGGCAGATTATCACGGGGAGTACCCATGGTATGGTTTTGATAGTAACAAGGGATATGGTACAAAGGCGCATTATGAAGGGCTTACGGCTCATGGCATGACACCTATCCATAGAAAGAGTTTTTTGAAAAAATTTCTTAAGTAGCAAGGAAGGTTTTTGAAAATATATAGTAATAGTTGTAATAGTGTAGTATGTAAAGAATGAAAGGAAGACAAAATGGAAGTAAAAAGCGATATTCAGATTGCTCAGGAAGTGGAAATGAGCAATATCAGGGAGATTGCGGAAGCTGCCGGAATTGATGAGAAGTACGTGGAAATGTACGGAAATTACAAGGCTAAGGTTGATTACAGAATGCTTGACGACATGGCTGATAAGCCTGACGGAAAGTTAGTTCTTGTAACTGCTATTTCACCTACCCCGGCAGGTGAGGGTAAGACAACTACTTCAGTTGGACTTGCTGATGCGCTTCATAAGAAGGGCGTAAATGTTATGGTTGCACTTCGTGAACCTTCTCTTGGACCTGTTTTCGGTGTTAAGGGTGGAGCTGCTGGCGGCGGATATTCACAGCTTGTTCCTATGGAAGATATTAACCTGCATTTTACAGGTGACTTCCACGCAATTGGAGCTGCTAACAACCTAATTGCTGCAATGCTTGATAACCACATTCAGCAGGGTAATGAACTTAATATTGACCCTAGATCAATTACTTGGAAGAGAGCTGTTGACATGAATGACAGACAGCTTAGAAGAATTGTTGACGGACTTGGCGGTAAAATGAGTGGCATGCCAAGAGAAGATGGATTCGAAATTACAGTTGCAAGTGAAATTATGGCTATCCTTTGTCTTTCCAAAAATATAGATGATCTTAAAGATAAAATTGCAAATGTAATTCTTGGATATACTTATTCAGGAGAACCGGTTACTGTTAGAGACATTAAAGCTCAGGGGGCTGCTGCAGCGCTCCTTAAGGATGCACTAAAGCCTAACCTTGTTCAGACTTTGGAAAAGACTCCTGCATTTGTTCACGGCGGACCTTTTGCAAATATCGCTCATGGATGTAACTCCATTATGGCTACAAGAATGGCACTTAAGCTAGCTGACGTAGTTGTAACAGAAGCTGGTTTTGCTGCTGACCTTGGCGCAGAGAAATTCGTTGACATTAAGTGCCGTAAGGCTGGTCTAAAGCCTTCTGCATGTGTAGTTGTTGCAACTGTTAGAGCACTTAAATACCACGGTGGTGTTGCAAAGGCAGACCTTAACGATGAAAACCTAGAAGCTCTTGAAAAAGGTCTTCCAAATCTGCTTCAGCACGTAGAAAACGTAACTAAATGCTTTGGTCTTCCTGCAGTTGTAGCTATAAATGAATTCCCTACTGATACTGAAGCTGAAATTAAGCTGGTTCAGGAAAAGTGTCAGAATCTTGGCGTAAATGTTGTGCTTAGCCAGGTATGGGGAAAAGGCGGCGAAGGTGGTCTAGCACTTGCAGACGAAGTTCTGAGACTATGCGATTCAGAAGAAAACAACTTCGATTTCGTATATCCTTTAGAAGCATCAATTAAGGAAAAAATTGAAACTATTGCTAAGAGAATTTATCGTGCTGAAGGCGTTGTATTTGAAGCGAATGCACAGAAGCAGATGGAACAGCTGGAAAAACTGGGATTTGGTAATGTTCCAATTTGTATGGCTAAGACTCAGTTCAGCTTCTCTGACAATGCTTCACTTCTTGGAGCACCTAGAGGTTTCAACATTACAGTCACAGATCTTAAGGTTGACGCTGGTGCAGGATTTATCGTTGCAAAGACTGGCAATATTATGACTATGCCAGGTCTTCCAAAGGTTCCTGCAGCTGAAAAAATTGATGTAGATAACACAGGAAAGATTACAGGCCTGTTCTAATTAATAACAATAGCGGGGTGGTCGCAGCAGGCAGGCTGGTTTAGTCGGATTTGCAGCAGGCGACCTCCTCTTTTTAGGTTTTGATAGAGAAAGGTGGATTGGCTGATTTTGAGTAGCAGTAATTTGGATAGAGAGAACAAAAGACAAAAATCGGAGAGCTTTACAGTGGGGGCACTGCTGGCTATATCTGGCGGAATTCTGGATGCCTATACCTATCTTTGCAGGGGTAAGGTCTTTGCAAATGCTCAGACGGGAAATATAGTACTCGTGGGAATTAACTCGGCTGAGGGAAACTGGAAGGGTGTTTTTTCTGCTATGATTCCGGTGGTGGCTTTTATGCTGGGGGTTCTGGTTACGGAGCTGACGAGACATCGCATAGATAACGACAAACTTCAGAGAATTCACTGGAGGCATTTTAACATATTCCTGGAAATAGCCTTGCTGGCAATTATTGCCCTCATACCTTTAGGGCATTTGGACCATCTTGTTAATATTGTTGTTTCTTTTGTCTGTTCCATTCAGGTTCAGACCTTTAGGAAGGTTCATGGAAATCCTTTTGCTACAACAATGTGTACGGGTAATTTAAGAAGTGGGACAGAGGCTTTACTAAATTACATAAGAACCGGCAACGGGGAGGCGGCCCATAAGAGTTTATGTGCCTACGGACTCATTGGATTTTTTGTCCTTGGCGCCATAGTTGGAGCCTTACTTTCAGGACATATTCCCGTTCTTGTTATACCGCTAGTAATCGTAATTTACGCAGTTGTATTTTTAATGATGACAGAATGGAAGCTACAATGATAGATAAGATAGACAATTTAATGAAATCACAGAAAATTAAGAGAATGATACTTGTAGCTGTTACGGTGTCGGCTTCATCTCTCGTTAGCTTTAATCTGCTCAACGGCGGGTTTATTGTAGCGCTGTCTGTTCTCGTAATGGGAATTTTTATCTACTGCTATAGAGATATGTCAGGACAGTACATTGCGTGGATGGTAGCATTCTGCTCACCTTTATTTAGATTTATAATGCTATCCGAGGAAAGCGGACCAAGCAAAGAAGTTCTTTTGATGGTTTTACCAGATTCTTTTTTCTATTTGGCCTATGGCATGATGTACGCAATTATATGCAAATATATTTTAAAGGAAGAATATACTTTGGGAAATTTCTTCTACGTTGCCCTTGCTTGTGACTGGACGGGTAACCTTTGCGAGATCATGGTGCGAAGCCTTATTGCGGGCAAATGCCTTATAGATATTGAGTTTTTCTTCTTGCTAGGACTTATTGCTCTTTTCCGAACTATGCTTATACAGTTTATCAGTGCATCAGTAGAGTATTACACCAATATTTTGCTGAAACAAGAACGACACGAAATGTTCCGAAAGCTTCTAAATCAGGCTTCCGTCTTTGAAAGTGAAGTTCGTGTAATGGAGAAAAATATCGGAGAGATCGAAGAGGTTATGCGTAAAGCCTATGATCTGCACAAAATTTCAAAGGATACCGAAATGCCCAAAGAAACAAAAGATGCACTTCTAGACATAGCCAAGAATGCTCACGAGATAAAAGGCGACTACATGGGGGTTGTACACACTCTCAAGGACCTGTACCTTAACGAGTTCCAAGACGAAAAAATGCGTCTCAGTGAGGTTTTGAGCCTGGAAAGACAGAACGCCACTGCCTTGGGGCGTGCATTGGGTCAGGACGTTTCCTTTGTCATGAAGATCAAAACCGATTATATCCTGGATTCTCCGTTTAAATTAATGTCCGTAATAAGAAATATTTTCACCAATTCCATTGAAGCCATTAAAGCCATTAAAGGTAATTACGCTGCTATTGTTGTGAATATTGAAGATGATAGGGATAATCCAGACCTTTGTAAAATGATTTTCAGTGATAATGGGTGTGGCATAGATAAAGATATGATTGACTTCATTAAAATGGAAGGATTCTCTACCAAATTTAACCAAAAGACAGGAAATATTCAGAGAGGTCTTGGATTGCCTGTGGTTTTAGATATAATAGGAAACGAGTACAATGGAACCGTGGATATTGAAAGTACAGTAGGAAAGGGCACCACCGTAATTCTTAAAATACCGACAGAAAGTGTAGGCGAGCGAGTAAAATGAGATACTATATTGTAGATGACAATATTGCTACAGTAAAAACCCTTGAAAATATTGTTAAATCAAGGAATCTAGGAAGCGTATGTGGATATTCAACTTCACCAGAGGATGCAATAAAAGAAATCCTAGAAGACAAGCCTGAGATAGTTTTGGTCGACTTTCTCATGGAGGGCATGGACGGCGTGGAGATGATTGAAAAAATCAGAGGAAGAAATGAGGACATTTGTTTCGTAATGATCTCAAAGATAACAGATAAGGAAATGGTTCAGAACGCATACACAGCAGGGATTGAGTTCTTTATTAATAAGCCTGTTAATATAGTTGAGGTGGAGACGGTACTCAACAATGTTATGGAGAAAATTAAGATGAAGGGCATGCTGAGCCAGCTGAAGACTATAATGAATGACGATGAATCAGAAACCAGGAGAGCCAAGAACCAGAAAATCGCCCAGGACGGGGCTAAACATAAAAATGTGGACCATCTCCTCGGAAACCTGGGAATGTTGGGTGAGAGAGGCTGTCAGGACATTAAAAGGGTATTTGCCTTTATGAGCGAGCATAACTGCGAATATGGTAAAAATGTACTTAGCCATATTGAAAGTGAAACTGGAGACTCCGCAAAGAATATAGAGCAGAGAATGCGTAGAGCCATTAAGAAAGGCCTTACTAACACTGCCAATATTCTTCTAGATGACGACTACAGTGATATTATTGATGTGTATGCCCATTATGTTTTCGATTTCTATACTATAAGAGAAGAAATGAACTGTCTGAAGGGAAAGAGCTCTACGGGAGGAAAGGTAAATGTGTCGCAATTTATGAATGGTCTTATTGTGTACGGATCCGAGGACTAATTTAGCCTAATTTAAAAAATAAATCAAAAGATTTTTTAAAAATCTCCTTTAACGAAAGAAAAATTTTTTATTTGAGTATTTATGAGTATTTTTGAGTTTTTTTGAAACCAGGATATTAGAATAACCTCAACAAAAAAATGTCTGCCGTGAAAGGAGATTTATTATGCTAGATAATTTTGCTATTTGGATTAATGGTTATTTATGGGCACCGGCCTTGGTATTTATGTCAATCGGTGTAGGTTTATTACTATCAATTGGACTTAAGTTCCCTCAGTTCAGACTGATTAAAGACATGGTATGCCAGCTGGCAAAGGGCTCAGACAGTGAAAGTGGAGTTTCATCCTTCCAGGGTTTCTGCATGGCTCTCGGCGGAAGAGTAGGAACAGGTAATATTGCCGGAGTTGCTAGTGCTATGGCAGTTGGTGGTCCGGGAGCAGTATTCTGGATGTGGCTAATCGCACTAGTAGGTGCAGGTTCAGCTTTCAGTGAATCCTCACTGGCGCAGGTTTATAAGACAAAAGCCTTAGGCGAATATCGTGGTGGACCTGCATATTATATTGAAAAAGGCTTAAATTGCAAGCCATGGGCAATTGCTTTTGCTCTCGCAACAATTCTTGCAATGACAATTACAGGTCCTACAGTACAAGCTGGAGCGATTTCAACAGCATTTAAGGGCATGAACCTTGACGTTAGCCCTATGGTTGTAGGTGTAATTATTTTCGTATTATTTCTTGCTGTAACACTTGGCGGACTAAAGAGAATCGGAAGCTTCGCAAGCTACGTAGTTCCTGTTATGGCGGCTATCTATCTGCTTCTTGCTATTGTAATTTTAGTAGTTAATGCTGGAAACATTATCCCAATGTTTAAACTTATCTTCAAGTGTGCATTCAATGCTGAATCAGCATTTGCAGGCGTATTTGGAGCTTGCGTAAGCCAGGGCGTTAAGAGAGGTATCTACTCAAACGAAGCTGGTTGGGGTTCTGGAGCACACGCTGCAGCAACTGCAGAAGTATCACATCCTGCAAAGCAGGGGCTTGCTCAGGCATTCTCAGTATATGTTGACACACTACTAGTTTGTACAGCTACAGCACTTATGATGCTTTCAACAGGTTGTTACAATGTGTTTGATGCTAGCGGAAAGGCTGTATTCGAAGGTCTTCCAGGAGTAGAAGCTGGTCCTGGATTCGTACAGGGTGCAATTGATAATCTGGTTCCTGGATTTGGAGCACCATTTATTACAATTGCAATGTTCTTCTTCGGATTTACAACATTATTATCATTTGCAGTTTACGCAGATGCAAACTTCCAGTACCTAATGAAGAATAAATCTGATAGGGCTAAGAAAATTGTGTACGTAATAGGTTGTCTGATTATTGCATTACTAGCACTAATGGCATCCCTGAAGGATATGACAACTGCATGGAACTATGCAGACGTAGGCGTTGGCCTGACTTGCTGGTTAAACCTTCCAGTGCTCATTCTTATGGCACCTAAGTCATTTAAGATTCTAAAAGACTATGAAACACAGAAGAAGATGGGACTAGATCCAGTATTTGAACCTGGAGATTTAGGCTTCGAAAACTGTGAACTATGGAATGAAATCGTTGAGGAAAAATATCCTGAACAGTTAGCAGCAAAGAGAAAAGCGTTTGCAGAAATGAAGAACGGAAAATAAACCATAATACACACCTGTAAAAATCAAAAGGGCTGTTGTACTAATCATGATGGTTAATACAACAGCCCTTTGATTTATTTAAATAAAAAAAGCGAAAACAAAGTTAAAAGTTAAATTCTTGCAGCTATCAAGTCCCCACATTCCTTAGTTCCAACAAGGGTTTTACCGTCTGACATAATATCAATGGTGCGGTAACCTTCTGCCAGAATTTGTTTAACAGCGGATTCAATAGCATTTGCTTCATCATCCATATCGAAAGAATAACGAAGCATCATTGCCGCAGAAAGAATAGTTGCAATTGGATTTGCAATATTTTTACCTGCGATATCAGGTGCACTGCCGTGGCTAGGCTCGTACATACCAAATTTATCTTCGCGTAGTGAAGCGCTGGACAACATACCGATTGAACCAGTTACCATGCTTGCTTCGTCTGATAATATATCGCCAAACATATTTTCCGTAAGAACCACGTCAAACTGTTTAGGATTTTTCACTAGCTGCATAGCCGCATTATCCACAAGCATGTGCTCATATTCAACCTCAGGGTAGTCAGCAGCAATCTCTTCAACAACCTTTCTCCAAAGCCTTGAAGTGTCAAGAACGTTGGCCTTGTCTACAGAAGTTACTTTCTTCCTGCGCTTCATGGCAATATCAAAACCTCTCCTAGCGATTCGTCTGATTTCACCTTCGCTGTAGCTCATAGAATCCCTGGCAATCAGCTCGCCATTTTCTACCTCGGTGCTACGCATTCCAAAGTAAAGTCCACCCGTCAGTTCACGCATGATCATCATATCAAAACCGCCTTCGGTAAGTTCTTCCTTAAGAGGGCAGGCACCCTTTAATTCCTCATAAAGATAAGCTGGTCTTAAATTAGCAAATAGACCAAGTTCCTTTCTGATCTTTAGAAGACCTGCCTCAGGTCTTAGCTGAGGCTCCAGCTTATACCATGGAGAAGTAGAAGTGTCTCCGCCAATGGAACCAAGAAGAACACTGTCGCTATTCCTTGCAATTTCAAGAGCCTCATCACTTAGAGGAACTCCATAGGCATCTATGGAGCATCCTCCCATAAGAATCTGTGTGTAGTTGAACTTATGAGTATATTTTTTGGCAACAGCATCAAGAACCTTCATAGCCTCTTCAACAATTTCAGGACCGATACCATCACCCTTAATAACAGCTATATTTTTTTCCATTGGAATCACACCCTTTTCTTAGAATTTACATAGTTGACCAAACCCTCAGCATCAATCATCTTCTGAAGGAATTCAGGGAAAGGCTGAGACTGATAAGTTTCACCCTTAGTTACGTTGGTAATTACACCAGTTGCAAAATCCACAGTCACTTCATCGCCGACCTCAATCTTATCGGCCGCTTCAACGCATTCCATAATAGGAAGACCGATGTTAATGGCATTGCGGTAGAAAATACGCGCAAAACTCTTAGCGATGATGCATTTAATGCCTGCAGTTTTCAGGCAAAGGGGAGCGTGCTCTCTAGAAGAGCCACATCCAAAGTTTTGACCTGCTACGATAATATCACCTTTTTCAACAGTACCTGCAAAGTCAGGGTCAATGTCGACCATGGCGTGACTTGCGAGCTCCTTAGCGTCGAAAGAGTTAAGATATCTGGCAGGAATTATTACATCAGTGTCTACGTTATCCTTATATTTATAAATCTTCATTATAGTTCACCTACCTTTTCTGGGCTTGCAATGTAACCTGCAATTGCACTGGCTGCAGCAACTTCAGGAGAAGCCAGATAAATAAGAGACTCAACATCTCCCATACGTCCCACAAAGTTTCTGTTAGTTGTGGAAACACATTTCTCTCCCTTAGCCATAACACCCATATGTCCTCCCATACAAGGACCACAGCTAGGAGTGTTAAAAGCACATCCGGCATTAATAAAGATTTCTGCAAGACCCTGCTGGATACATTCAAGGAAAATCTTCTGAGTTGCAGGAACTACCATTACACGAACATTTCTTGCAACCTGATGTCCTTTTAAAATGGCAGCTGCTTTCTGCAGGTCAGAAAGACGACCATTGGTACATGAACCGATAACGACCTGATCAATATAAATCTTGTCCATTTCCTCAATCTCATCAATTGTATGTCCGTTGCCTGGAAGATGAGGGAAGGAAACAGTAGGTCTGATTTCATCTAACTTAATTTCAATAACTTCTTCATATTCAGCATCTTCGTCAGCCTCATAAACTGTGTAGGCTTCCACGCCGCAGTCCTTCATATATTCTATGGTCTGCTCGTCAACAGGGAAGATACCGTTCTTAGCACCGGCTTCAATAGCCATATTTGCAATGGTAAAACGATCATCCATAGTCAGGCTGGCAATGCCATCACCTGCAAATTCCATAGACTTATATAAAGCACCGTCTACACCGATTTTTGTGATAATATGTAGAATCACGTCTTTGCCACTTACATATTTTGATGGTTTGCCGGTCAAAACAAACT
The DNA here is from genome assembly GCA_030537495.1 of Clostridia bacterium. GTDB lineage: Bacteria > Bacillota > Clostridia > Peptostreptococcales > Anaerovoracaceae > Senimuribacter. The sequence continues at coordinate 34,180 of JAUNMH010000009.1, forward strand.
TGATTGCGCCAGGCACCTTAAACCAGTTTTCGCCTGTCGCCATACCTGTTGCAATATCAGTAGTACCAACACCTGTAGAAAAGGCGCCAAGTGCTCCGTAGGAACATGTGTGAGAGTCGGCTCCGATAATGCACTGTCCTGCATATACAATTCCTCTTTCAGGCAAGATTGCATGCTCAACTCCACATTTCCCCTGTTCCATATGATGTTTCAGGCACTGAGCTTCTGAGAAATCTAAAATAGCCTTAGAGTTCTCCGCAGATTTAATGTCTTTATTTGGCGTAAAATGATCCGGTACAAGAACAACCTTGTCCTTGTCGAATACTTTATCAGCCATCTGATAGAAAATAGGCAGTGCCATTGGACCTGTAATATCGTTAGCCATAACAACATCCAGCTTAGCTTCAATTAGCTGTCCTGCAGCTACGCTTTCCAGGCCTGCATGAGCTGCCAAAATCTTTTGTGTCATAGTCATTCCCATTGGACGTTTCCCCCTTTTATTTTACGAAGTGAATTCTCTTGTTCATTCTGTTAAGTGCACTTACAAGCGCGTTTACTGATGCTAAGATGATATCGGCATGAGTTCCGATTCCCCAGTAGTTATTGCCTTTACTATCAGCTATGCAGACATAGGCAGCAGCCTTGGAGTTAGAATCAGCACTGATTGCATGCTCTGAATAAGTGACGAACTTGTAATCGAAGTGGTAGTCAGTTTTGCGAAGGGCATTGGAAACAGCGTCAAGACGACCGTTACCGTCAGCCTCAAGGTTATATGACTTACCGTCGATAATAACTCTCATCTTTACACTTACGCCGTCAGCATCTTCTGATTTAGTTGAAGAATAATGACTGAATGTAGCGTCAACTATATCAATAGGGGAGAAGTCGTTAATGTATTCCTTAGAGAAGACCTTAAAAATATCTTCTGGCTGTAGTTCTTCGTGATGTTTGTCGGAAATATCCTTCATCATATATCCTACTTCAGACATCATCTGCTTAGGAATGCTGTAGCCATAGTTATGTTCAAGAATATATGCTACGCCACCTTTTCCGGACTGGCTGTTGATTCTAATTACATCACCGTCATATTCTCGTCCTACGTCGTGAGGATCAAGAGGAAGATATGGAACTGTCCATCTGTTAGGATCAGTTTCTTCTCTCCACTTCATACCCTTGGAAATAGCGTCCTGGTGAGAGCCAGAGAAGGCTGCAAATACTAAGGAGCCACCATAAGGCTGTCTAGGACTTACAGACATATTTGTGTACTTTTCGAAATGCTCTACAACATCAGGCATGTCTTCAAAGCTTAGCTTAGGATCAACTCCATGAGTGTATAGATTCATTGCTAGAGTTACAATATCAACGTTTCCTGTTCTTTCGCCATTACCGAAAAGGGTACCTTCGATTCTGTCGCCACCGGCTAGGATTCCAAGCTCTGCATCGGCAACTCCAGTTCCTCTGTCATTATGAGGGTGAAGGGATACGATGATATTTTCTCTGTTATGAAGATTCTTACACATATATTCAACCTGATTTGCGAAAACATGTGGCATTGACATTTCCACAGTTGCTGGCAGATTGATAATAACCTTATTATCCGGAGTAGGTTCCCAAATATCGATTACTGCATTACAAATATCGCGAGCAAATTCCATTTCAGTTCCTGTAAAGCTTTCAGGAGAGTATTCAAATCTGAAATTAGTGCCTGTTTCTTCTGAATATTTAGCTGCATATTCTTTTAGAAGCTTTGCTCCATCTACAGCAATCTGAATGATTTCCTCTTCAGATGCTCTGAAGACCTGCTGTCTCTGAGCGAAAGATGTTGAATTATACAAATGCACAATGGCATTCTTTGCGCCTCTAAGAGCTTCAAAAGTTCTTTCTATTATATGCACTCTTGACTGTGTCAAAACCTGAACAGTTACATCATCAGGGATTAAATCATCTTCAATTAGTTTTCTTAAAAATTCATATTCTGTCTCTGAAGCAGCAGGAAAGCCAACTTCTATTTCTTTGAATCCGAGGTCTACGAGGTACTGAAAGAAATCGATTTTTTCTTCTAGACTCATAGGCACTATTAAAGCCTGGTTACCATCACGTAAATCAACGCTACACCATAAAGGTGCTTTATCAATGTGATCTTTCTGAGTCCACTCATATTCATTTGCTTTCATTGGAGGATTAAAGTATCCTACCTTGTACTTGTTAAAGTTTTTCATTTTCTCTTACCTCGTTTTACTCAAAATTTATACATATAATATATAGGAATAGACTTTGTTTGTCAAGGACATAAATTGTTATTAAGACCTAAAAAGATTTTTATTAATTTGTATTAAATTCACAAAAAGATTGTTGACTTTTCTTAGAATTGGTTATATCATTAATGACATAATACCAGAGAGGAGACTTGAGTAAATATGAAATTAACAGGTTCACAGATTGTTATGGAAGTGTTGCTGGAACAGAGCGTTAATACAGTGTTCGGCTATCCCGGCGGCACGGCACTAAATATTTATGATGAATTATATAAATATAGTGACAAAATTAAGCATATTCTTACTGCTCACGAACAGGGTGCATGCCACGCCGCAGATGGATATGCGAGAGCTACAGGAAAAACAGGAGTTGTAATGTCAACAAGCGGACCAGGAGCAACAAACCTGGTTACAGGCATTGCAACAGCATATATGGATAGTATTCCGCTAATTGCTATTACTGCAAATGTTCCCGATAACCTAATCGGAAGAGATGCTTTCCAGGAAATCTGCATTACAGGCGTGACAATGCCAATTACAAAGCACAATTTCTTTGTCAATGATATTGATGACCTTGCAGATACACTCAGAGAGGCATTCAGAATCGCAGGAAGCGGAAGAAAAGGTCCGGTTCTGGTAGATATTACGAAGGATGTAACAGCAGCTGTTACTGAATTTGAGAAGAAGGATGCAGCTCGGCCATCTCCATTACCTGAAATTAAAATGGAAGATGTAGAGAAAATTGCAGCAATGATTAACAAGGCAAAGAAACCTGTTGCATATATTGGAGGCGGAGTTGTTGCATCAGACGCAGCTGATGAAGTAAGAGCTCTAGTAGATAAGGTAAATATTCCAGTTACATATACGCTTATGGCTGCAGGCGTTATTGGACATGATCACCCGCACAACTTAGGCATGCTGGGTATGCATGGTTCAATATCCGCGAACAAAGCTACCAGCCAGGCGGACTTCGTCCTGACACTCGGCGCAAGATTCAGTGACAGAGTTGCTCTGAACACTAAGAGTTTTGCTAAGAAGGCCGATATCGCTATGGTAGACATAGATAAGAGTGAGTTTAGCAAGAACGTACCAGTAGACGTTTGCTGTATCGGAGACGTTAAAGACTTTTTAGACAAACTGCTTCCTCTTGTAGACGAAGCGGAGCATCCAGAATGGGATGAGACAATTGTTCAGTGGAAGGAAAAAGAAAAGGTTGTAAAAGCTCCAGATTGCAAATTACATCCTGTGGACATTATCGACATCATGTGCGATAAGGCAGGAAAGGATACTATTTATGTAACTGATGTAGGACAGCACCAGATGTGGGCGGCACAGTACATCAAACATAATGCAACTAAGAAATTCCTTACAAGTGGTGGACTTGGAACTATGGGATATGGATATGGAGCAGCAATCGGTGCACAGTTCGCATGTCCTGACAATAGAGTAATCCACATAACAGGTGATGGTTCATTCCATATGAATCTAAATGAAGCTTGCACTGCAGTAAGTAATAACCTGCCAATTATAACTATCATTATGAATAACCAGGTACTTGGTATGGTATACCAGTGGCAGACAGCTTTCTATGGAAAGAGATTCTCAAACACCACTCCAGAAAGAAAGACTGATTTTGTTAAGCTTATTGAAGCCTTTGGCGGAACAGGATACAGAGCAGAAACTCCGCAGCAGTTTGCAGAAGCTATGGATAAGGCTTTACTAGATGATGGCCCTGTATGGATTGATTGTAGAATTTCCAGAGAGGAAAGAGTTCTTCCTATGATTCCTCCAGGAAAATCAGTTGAAAATATGATTATTGACTAGAGAGGTGCGAGATGTTTAAACCATTAAAAAAAGAAATCGTAAGTGTTCTGGTTGATAACCAGGCAAATGTTTTGACAAGGGTTGTAAGCTTATTTGGAAGAAGAGGATTTAATATTGACTCTCTTACAGTATCGGCTACTAATGACCCTAACTTATCAAGAATTACCATTGTATTCAGTGCTACAGAACAGAAAATCCAGCAGATTCTTACACAGACAGAAAAACTGGAAGTTGTAAAGAGCATATATGTATTAAATAGAGAGAACAGCTTATATAGAGAGCTTCTTCTTATAAAAATCGAAGCAGACCAGTCACAGCGTTCAGCGATTAAAGAAATTGTAGATATCTTCAGAGGAAAGATTGTTGATCTTTCAAGAGAAAGTCTTATTGTTGAACTTACAGGTACTCCTGAAAAGCTAAATGGATTCATGGATGTTATTCAGGACTACAAAATCGCAGAAGTCTGCAGAACAGGGATAACTGGAATTGAAAGTCATCCCATGAAGTAAAATAGCGCAAAATTAAATTTAAATAAAAAAAGGAGATTGATTAAAATGATTAAGAAGTATTATGATCAGGATTGTAATTTAAGCTTATTAGATGGAAAGACAGTTGCTATTATCGGATTCGGAAGCCAGGGACATGCTCATGCAATTAACTTACATGAAAGTGGAGTTGATGTAGTAGTAGGTTTAAGACCAGGTTCAGCTCATGCTAAGAAGGCAGAAGCTGCTGGACTTAAGGTTATGGGAATCGAAGAAGCTGCTGAAGCTGGTGATTTCGTAATGATTCTTACACCTGATGAATTACAGGCTAAAATTTACAAGGAACAGATTGAGAAGCATATGAAGGAAGGTAATGTTCTTATGTTTGCTCATGGTTTCAACATTCACTTCCAGCAGATTCAGCCACAGAAGGATATCGATGTAATCATGGTTGCACCTAAGGGCCCTGGACACACTGTAAGAAGCCAGTATGTAGAAGGCAAGGGCGTTCCTTCATTAATTGCAGTTTACCAGGATGCATCTGGAAAAGCTAAGGATTATGCATTAGCATATGCAAGCGGAATCGGTGCCGGTAGAGCAGGTATTCTTGAAACAACATTTAAGGAAGAAACAGAAACAGACTTATTCGGTGAACAGGCTGTACTTTGCGGTGGTGTAACTGAACTTATGAAGGCTGGCTTTGATACTTTAGTAGAAGCTGGTTATGAACCTGAAATGGCATACTTTGAATGTATTCACGAAATGAAACTTATCGTTGACCTTATCAACGAAGGTGGTTTCGACAAGATGAGATATTCAATCTCCAACACTGCTGAATATGGTGACTACAGAACTGGCAAGAGATTAATCACTGAAGACACAAGAAAAGAAATGAAGAACATTCTTGGCGAAATTCAGGATGGTACTTTTGCTAGCGAATTCATTCAGGAATTCAATGCAGGCGGTAAGGCTAGATTCTTAGCAACAAGAGCTAAGGAAGCTGCACATCCTCTTTGCAAGGTTGGCGCTGAACTAAGACAGATGATGAGCTGGTTAAAGAAATAAAATATTGGGAATAACGAGGTATACATTATTATGGCAAAAAGAAGTGATAATGTAACCAAAGGCATAGAAAAGGCTCCAATGCGTAGCCTTTTTTATGCTATGGGTTACACTAAAGAAGAGTTAGAAAGACCTTTAATCGGTGTGGTTTCCGCTCACAGCGAAATAGTGCCAGGACACATGCACCTAGACAAGATTACTGAAGCTGTCAAAGCAGGGGTAAGAATGGCAGGGGGAACTCCGATTATGGTACCTGCAATTGGCGTCTGCGACGGAATTGCTATGGGACATGTTGGAATGAAGTATTCTCTTGCAAGTCGTGAACTTATTGCTGACAGCGTGGAAACTATGGCTATGGCGCATCAGTTTGATGGGCTAGTCCTTGTACCAAACTGCGATAAAATCGTGCCTGGTATGGTAATGGCTGCAGTAAGACTTAATATTCCTGCAGTTGTATGCTCCGGAGGACCTATGATGAGTGGTCTAGTAGGGGGAGTAGAAACTTCCCTTTCTAAAATGTTTGAGGCAGTAGGTGCACGTAAGGCTAATATCATTGATGATGCAGGCCTAGAAGAATATGAACTTAACACCTGTCCTGGATGTGGTTCTTGTTCAGGTATGTACACAGCAAACTCCATGAACTGCCTATGTGAAGCGATAGGTATAGGGCTTCCAGGTAATGGAACTATTCCAGCAGTACACAGCGGAAGAATTCAGCTTGCGAAATATGCAGGTATGGCAATAATGAATCTTATCGAAAAAGATATTAAGGCGAGAGATATCATCAATGAAAAGTCTATTAGAAATGCCCTCGCATGTGATATGGCGCTGGGATGTTCTTCAAACAGTGTTCTTCATCTTCTTGCAATTGCCAATGAGGCAGGCGTAGATTTAAACCTAGAGCTTTTCAATGAAATGAGTGCTATAACTCCTAATTTATGTCATTTGGCACCAGCAGGTGGCACGCATATGCATGACCTTAACAATGCAGGTGGGGTTCAGGCTGTTCTTGCTGAATTAAATAAGAAGGGCTTAATTGATACTTCGTTAATTACCGCTAACGGAAAAACCGTTGGAGAAAACATAGAGGGCAAATATATTAAAGACAATAACGCTATTAGAGGTGTGGATAATCCTTATAGTGAAACTGGCGGAATTGCAATAATGTGGGGTAACATTGCTCAGGAAGGCTGCGTAGTTAAGAGAAGCGCAGTTGCGCCAGAGATGCTTACACACAGCGGTCCCGCAAGAGTATTTGACTGCGAAGACGATGCAATTCAGGCAATCTATGACGGAAAGATTGTTGATGGAGATGTTGTTGTTATCAGATATGAAGGACCAAAGGGTGGTCCAGGAATGAGAGAAATGCTAAATCCTACAAGTGCACTTGCAGGAATGAAGCTTGATAAGACAGTAGCCCTTATTACTGATGGTCGTTTCAGCGGCGCAAGCCGTGGCGCTTCCATAGGACATGTTTGTCCGGAAGCTGCAAACGGTGGAAATATTGGTCTGATTCAGGAAGGGGATATTATTGAAATAGATATTCCTGGAGCTAAGATTAATGCAAAGGTTTCAGATGAAGAATTTGCAAAGAGAAGAGAAGTGGCAACTATTAAGGAACCTGCGATCAAAACAGGCTGGTTAAATAGATATGCCAAGTTAGTAGATGAATCATGCCGCGGTGCAGTAATGAGGAGTGATATCTAATGAAAGAAATGCTTACGCTTCCTGCTTTCGAGGAAGCAACAGAAGTAGTTAAGAATGCAGCTACAGAAACAAAACTTATATACAGCGAGTACCTAAGTAACCAATGTGGCAATAAGGTGTATCTGAAGCCAGAAAATACTCAGGTTACAGGAGCATATAAAATTAGAGGTGCTTATTATAAAATCAGCACATTAACTGATGAGGAGCGTGCGAAGGGACTAGTTACCGCATCTGCAGGAAATCATGCCCAAGGCGTAGCCTATGCTGCTAAAGTCTATGGCTGCAAGGCTGTAATTGTTATGCCTACAACTACGCCTCTAATGAAAGTTAACAGAACTAAGAGCTATGGCGCTGAAGTAATACTTAAGGGTGATGTTTATGATGAGGCGGCAGCTTACGCAAAGAAGCTGGCTGAAGAGAAAGGTTATACCTTTATTCATCCATTTGATGACCTTGCTGTCGCCACAGGGCAAGGCACAATTGCTATGGAAATCATTAAGGAACTTCCACTTGTTGACTATATCTTAGTCCCAGTTGGCGGTGGTGGTCTTGCTACAGGGGTATCCACTCTAGCAAAAATGATGAACCCTAAGATTAAGATTATTGCCGTAGAGCCAGCAGGTGCAAACTGTCTTCAGGAATCACTTAAGGCAGGAAAGCCAGTGACTTTAAAAGGCGTTAATACAATTGCTGACGGTACAGCAGTAAAGACTCCTGGAAAGGTTATATTCCCATATCTTCAGAAGAACATTGACGACATCATCACAATAGAAGATGATGAACTTGTTGTAGCCTTCCTGGATATGGTGGAAAACCACAAGATGGTTGTTGAAAACTCAGGACTTCTTACAGTTGCAGCACTTAAGCATCTGAAGTTTAAGGATAAAAAAGTTGTAAGTGTTCTAAGTGGTGGTAACATGGATATTATTACTATGTCATCTGTAGTTCAACATGGTTTAATTAAGAGAGAGAGAATTTTCTCCATTTCAACTCTTCTTCCTGATAAACCAGGTGAACTTGTAAATGTAGCAAATATAATTGCACAGAAACAGGGAAATGTAATAAGACTAGATCACAACCAGTTTGTAACTATTAATAGAAGTGCAGCTGTAGAACTTAAGATTACACTAGAATGCTTCGGCCCTGAACATAAGCGTGAAATTCTTAAGGCTTTGTCAGATGCCGGATATGATCCAAAAGAAACAACTGTATCAATGTAACTATATCAGTGCAAAAATAATATTAAAGACCTTCGGTTATTAATATCGAAGGTCTTCTTCTATTGCAAATATTGAAAAATGAGAGTAGAATAGACGAAGTAAGTTTTGATGATATAGAGAATGTGGAATCGAGGTAAAAAATGACTTTAGGAAGAGAAAAAATCAATTATCTTAATACTCCAACACCCCTTGACAGAATGAACAGACTGTCAGACGAGCTGGGAATTAATCTTTATCTTAAGCGTGATGATGTAACTAACTTTGGAACTGGCGGAAACAAGCTGCGCAAATTGGAATACCTAGTGAAAGATGCTATGGACCAGGGTGCAACATTCCTGCTTACAGTAGGCGGCGCACAGACGAATCACGGAAGACTAACAGCTGCAATTGCTGCAAAATATGGTCTTAAGGCTGCCATCGTTGCTGTTGATCCTTATCCTGGCGAAATTTCAGCAAACCTACTTCTAGATGGAATTATGGGCTGCGACGTGTACCTTGTTAATGCAGAAAATCACCCGGGCAAAACCGAAAGTGAAATCATGGCAGAAGAATGCGCACGTATCACATTAGAACTGGAAAAGCGCGGCGAAAAGGTGTACTACATTCCGGTTGGCGGTTCCAACGAGCTGGGCACCCTGGGCTATTACGACTGTGCCGTAGAACTGTCAAAACAGACTGAGGCCCTCGGCCTAAAAGACGTTAGAGTAGTAACAACTGTAGGAAGCATGGGCACTTACCTTGGACTTGTTCTTGGAACAGTTAACGAAAATCTGCCTCTTCATATTACAGGTATTGCCATTTCTCCAAAGGAACCAAGCCATAAGGCAGCAGTTAAAGAATACTTTGATAGAACAAAGAAATACTTCGATTTGAGTTTTGATCTAACAGAGGATGATTTTGATGTTGTAGCTGACTATACTTACGGGGCATACAACAATCCTGTGAAGGAAGTTAGAGAAGCACTTTACTATATGGGAAGAATGGAAGGAATCATTCTGGACCCTTGCTATACAGGTAAAACATTTACTGGACTTTTAGATATGGTAAAGAAAGGCATTATTAAGAAAGGTGAAAACGTTGTAATGATTCACACAGGCGGAATTCCTGGAAATTACACTAAGCACCACAGACTTGAAATGGAGAAGGAATTAGCTCCTTACATCCATATAGTATAAAATAAATTAATGAGGAAATAGATGATGAACAAAAAACGAAGATTGATACTTAATCTTTCTCTTCTGGTATCTGTTATTGTAATTGTCTACGCATTAGTAATGATGGTTATTAATAATGGGGAAGCAAAGAAGCTGACACTTACGTCAGCTCAGGTTGGAAGAGAAATCATACAACTGGATAAGGGAGATTGCTTTAATGTAGACAACTGGAATGAGAAGGTTATTCAGTGTAATGAAAGAGAATACAAGGGTCATGTTCGTGTTTACGGTAACATTACTATTGGAACCTCATTGAAGAAACTAAAAAACGTCTATAATATAAGCAACTCTACAGCTAAAATCAAAGCAGAGGTTCCTTCTAAAGAAAAAGATGGAACCACAGATATGATAAATGTTAAGTATTCCGACAATTTTTTCAAGAAATACAAGAACAAATATCTAGATGCAGTAATCAGCATTGGTTTCGAAAAAGTAAAGGGCTCTACCAAGGATATTACCGACTCCAAGCTAATCGATGGAAAGTGGCGTCAGGTTTCTGTCGACAAAATCAAGGATGCTGACCTGATATACCGCTTTGACCTTAACGGCATGTCGGGAGAAAATGTAGATAAAGGCGAAATTATAGGCATTACTATTAAATATCAGTAATTAGAAAAAAAGGATTTTTACTTTATATGATAAAAGAATTCGTTAAGTACTATAAGCCACATAGAAAGCTTTTTGCCATAGACATGATTTCAGCATTTATTGTTGCCTGCTGTGATCTTTTCTATCCGGTGATAGCGAAAAACATAATAAATGACTATGTTCCCAATAAAAATATCAGGTTATTTGTAATTTGGGCCGTGGCCTTACTTGTAATATATGTAGTTAAGGCAGGTCTCAACTACGTTATTCAATATTGGGGCCATATTGTTGGTGTAAGAATCCAGGGCGACATGAGACTGGTACTTTTCAAACATCTACAGAAATTGCCTTTTTCATTCTTTGATGAAAATCAAACAGGCAAGGTTATGAGCCGTATGGTAAACGACCTATTTGAAATTTCAGAGCTTGCACACCATGGTCCAGAGAATTTATTTCTCTCACTTATAATTCTTATAGGTGCATTTATAATGCTAGCGCAGATTAATCTGGGACTTACATGCATTGCTTTCTTTATTCTGCCTTTTATGATTCTATTTGCATTCAAAAGCAGAAAGAGAATGAACGATGCCTTTAATGAAACGAGAGTGGAAACAGCAGAAATCAACGCCAGTATCGAAACAGCCATTGCTGGAATCAGAGTCTCAAGAGCTTACACTGCAGATAAGCACGAAAGTAATAAATTTAACAAAGCCAATGAAAGCCTAAAGAGCGCTCGCTACAAGGCATATAAGGCTATGGGAATTTTCAACTCTGGTATGGGGCTATTTATGGATCTACTGTATCTGGTGGTTTTGGTCGCTGGTGGACTGTTCTTCTTCTATGGAAAAATCAACGCCGGAGAGTTTGCTGCCTACCTGCTGTACATTTCCATGTTCCTGAAGCCGGTCAACAAACTGGTCGCTTTCTATGAGCAATTCCAGGAGGGAATGTCAGGGTTCAGGCGTTTTGTTGAGATTATGGCAGTGCCTGAGGAGGTCGAACCTGAAGGAGAAGACGCGGTTATCAAAACTCCATTAGCAGGCCATATTCGCTTCGAGAATGTAACTTTCAGCTATGAGAACAGCGACTCTAAAGAGGATGTACCACCTGTAATCAGCAATTTGACATTAGATATTAAGCAGGGCAGAACTCTTGCCCTTGTAGGACCGTCGGGAAGCGGTAAGACAACAATGTGCCACTTGATTCCGAGGTTTTATGATGTAGATAGCGGAAGGATTACCATAGATGGCAAAGATATTACTGAGATGACAAGAACCTCTCTTAGAAAGAATGTGGGGATTGTGGCACAGGAAGTTTTTCTATTTAATGGGACAATAAAAGAGAATATTGCCTATGGCAATTTAGATGCCAGTGATGAGGAAATCATGGAAGCAGCTAAGAAGGCTAATATCCACGATTATATTATGACTTTGGAAGATGGTTATGATACTCAGGTTGGTGAAAGAGGTATTAAGCTGTCCGGGGGACAGAAGCAGAGGATTTCTATAGCGAGAATCTTCCTTAAGAATCCACCTATTTTAATTCTTGATGAGGCTACTTCGGCTCTGGATAATGCCACTGAAATGATGATTCAGAAGTCTCTCGAGGAGCTGAGCAGGGGAAGAACTGCAATTATTGTTGCTCATAGACTTTCAACAATTAAAAACGCAGATGAAATCATAGTACTGACTAATGAGGGCGTTGAAGAGCGCGGAACTCATGAAGAACTGGTAGCGGCAGGTGGAATGTATGCACAGCTTTATCAGTACCAATTTAAGGAATAGAGGTAGACTAATGTATAAGATTAAAGACTTATTTGACTTGGAACACACTATGGCTAATGATTACCTTGAGCAGTTTGAATATCCCTGGGAAGCTTTGAAGGGCATTAAGGATATGATTGTTGAACTGGGCGAGAAACTTCCTGAAGAGGAATATGAAGAAGTTTCCAAGCACGTATGGGTTCACAAGGATGCTAGGGTTTTCCCAAGTGCACATTTAGGAGCACCTTGCATTGTCGGTGCGGGAACTGAGGTAAGACACTGCGCATTTGTGCGTGGATCTGCTTTGATTGGGAAGAACTGCGTTGTTGGAAATTCTGTTGAACTGAAAAACGTTATTCTATTTGACAATGTTCAGACTCCACATTACAACTATGTGGGAGACAGCATCTTAGGGTACAAGAGCCATATGGGTGCCGGTTCTATTACGTCTAATGTTAAGAGTGACAAAACCCTTGTAGTTATTAAGAATGGCGATGAGTCTATTGAGACTGGACTCAAGAAGGTTGGCGCAATGCTTGGCGACAATGTTGAAGTAGGCTGCAACAGCGTTCTGAATCCTGGAACTGTGCTGGGACGCATGGTTTCAGTTTATCCTACATCATGTGTGAGAGGTGTGGTTGAAGAGGATTGCATCGTAAAAGTGAGCGGAGAGATCGTTAAGCGAAAATAGTTTTGATAGCCTTTACTTGTATGACGCAATGGGTTAAAATGCATATATAATATAAGAAATCAACGGAGGAATTATCATGGAAACTAGACCTTATATGCCATGGGATGAAATTATTGAATTTATGAAGAAAGCATTTGTTGCTTACGGAGTTCCGGAGGAAGATGCTGCAATTTGTGCAGATGTTCTTGCCGAATCCGACAGACGTGGAATTGAAAGCCACGGATGCAACAGATTTAAGCCGATATATATTGACCGCCTGGTTAACGGCACACTACTGCCTGTTACTGAAACTGAAATCATCAAGGAAACACCTACAACTGTTGTAATGGATGCTCACGACGGTATGGGTATGGTTGCAAGCCACAGAATGATGGAAATGCTTATTGAAAAGGCAAAGACATATGGGATGGCAGGCGGTGCTATCCGCAACTCCACACACTACGGTATTGCAGGATACTGGACTGGAATGGCTACTAATGCTGGAATGGTTGGCATTACAGGAACTAATGCACGTCCATCAATTGCACCTACTTTCGGTGTAGACAACATGTTGGGAACTAACCCTCTAACTATCGGTTTACCTACAGATGAGGAATTCCCATTCTGCCTGGATTGTGCTACTTCAATTTATCAGCGTGGTAAGATCGAATACTATGCTCGTCAGGGCATGGAAACTCCTGAAGGAGCTGTTATTTCAGCTGACGGTGAAACTATCACTGACAGCCAGAAGATTCTTGATATGCTAGTAAAGGGAACTGCAGCTCTTGCACCTTTAGGTGGAGCAGGAGACAAACTTGCAGGATACAAGGGATATGGCTATGCTGCTGCTGTTGAAATTCTTTCTGCTGCACTAGCAGGTGGTAAGTTCATGAAGGCTCTATCTGGCATTGACGAAAATGGCAACCGCAGAATGTATAGCTTAGGTCATTTCTTCTTCGTAATTAATCCTGAGGCATTTGTTGGAGTTGACACATTTAAGAAGATTGCAGGAGATATCTGCAGAGAACTTCGTGCTTCTCACAAGGCTCCTGGACAGTCTCGAATCTACACTGCTGGTGAAAAGGAATGGCTAGCTTGGCAGGATAGAAAGGACAAGGGAGTGCCTGTAAGTGAGTCTGTACAGCGTGATTTAGTTGCTGTAAGAGATGCAAAGAACATTGACTTCAAGTTCTTCTTTGAATAAAATCAGGTTTACATGAGTATATGGGTCGAAGTTATAAAACTTCGGCCCTAACTTTACTAATAAGTTGGATAACATGTGGATAACTTACCACTTGACAAGATTTGAAAGACGTGTAGTCTTTGATAAAAGCGGGTTTCAGAGAAAATAATTATCCACATTCCCTTGTGGAATAAATTGTATACGATTTAGTTTTTTATGTTAAAAAGCTGTGGAAATGTTAGAATCAATGGGTTTGATATCTGTGGAAAACAAATGGAAAAAAATATGAAATCATGAAAGAGCAATTTTCAGAAAAATTTTTTCTGAAGAAAGTTTGGACGTGTTTTCAGTAATTAATAATAAGGTAAAGGTAATAAAAAATGTATAACAAATTGAAAAGATGTTTGGAATGTGTTAGGGAAAAAACGGACTTTGTGCCTGAGGTGGCTTTGATACTGGGGTCTGGTCTAGGTGATTTTGCTGACGGCATTCAGGTTGTTGACACTGTAGATTATTCTGATATTGAGGGTTTCCCCGTATCCACTGTAAAAGGGCACAAGGGAAGATTTGTCTTTGGTTATGTGGAGAAGACGCCAGTTGTGATTATGCAGGGGCGCGTCCACTACTACGAAGGATATGACATGAAGGATGTTGTGCTGCCAACTCGTCTTATGGGGATGATGGGCGCTAAGAAGCTTATCTTAACTAATGCTTCTGGAGGCTGCAACCCAGATTTTCAAGTTGGTGATTTAATGATGATCACTGATCACATTACAACGGCCGTTCCAAGTCCTCTTATCGGACCTAATATTGACGAGCTGGGAACTAGATTTCCTGACATGAGCGAGGTTTACAGCAAGCGCCTGCGCAGCATCATCAGGGACTGCGCTAAGGAATGTAGCATTAAGCTTCAGGAAGGCGTTTATGTTCAGTTCACAGGCCCTAATTTCGAAACGCCTGCAGAAATTCGCCTAGCTCAGATTTGGGGCGGTGACACCGTAGGCATGAGTACTGCTTGCGAGGCCATGGCTGCCAACCACATGGGCATGGAGGTCTGCGGCATCTCTTGTATTACCAATATGGCCGCTGGAATATCTAAGTTTGCCCTGACCCACGAGGAAGTGCAGGAAACGGCGGATAAGGTGGCAGATGTGTTCAAGGCGCTTATTTCGAAGGTCATTGTGAGGATGTAAGTCATATAAAAATAACGCGATGGCTCATAGGTCCTCGCCGCTACGCGCCTGCGGAAACTTCGCCATTCGCATTCTTTCTATATGACACATATACATTTTGGAATTAGACGAGAACGCTTGAGATGAGAACGCACGAGACGAGAGTGGAATGAAATGAAATTGATTGGAAGGAAGAAGATGGAGAAGAATTTTGAACATTTGGCGTGGACTAAGAAGTCCACGGAGCATATTGTAAAAAACGAGTGGATTGATTTTAGGGAAACGGTTTATGCTTTTCCTGATGGCACTGAGCGTGGGCACTTTTATACTTTTACAAAGAAGAATTTTGTGGTGATTGTAGCAAGAACTGCTGAAGGTAAGTATCTTTGTGTATGGCAGTACAGACAGGGCATCGACCAAATCACTTGTGAATTCCCTGCTGGCGGTATGGAAGAAGGCGAAAACCCACTAGACTGTGCAAAACGTGAGCTAATGGAAGAGACAGGTTACACCAGTGATTCCTGGACTCATCTAATTGCAGTGCCTACGAACGCTACTGTTTGCGACAATATCGTTAACATATATTTCGCAGACAACTGCATAGAGGTTGGGGAACAAAACCTAGACGATACGGAATACCTTAATGTTGAAGTGGTCGACGAGGAAGAACTGGAGAGGCGCATATTTAGCGGCGGATTCCAGCAGAGCGACCATATTATGGGATACTTGCTAAGTAAGAGAATCTAGAACTAAGTTGAAGGGAGAATGAAGTGCAGGGGCTCATAAGTCCCCGGCGCCTTATAATCTGTGGGTGCGCCTGCGGAAACTTCGCACCTATATTTTTTTCTATATCGAGGCTGAAGGAAAAAGGTTTGCACCTTTTATCAAAATATGCTTGAAATGAAGCAGATTTGATATGAATTGCATTATTTGTAAGGTTTGGCGCAAAAAAGTTACACGTTTTGATTTTTACGAGCAATCGGGGGCGGGATTTTGACATGATTTGCGAATTTAAAGTTAAAAGGTGCACGGTTAGGAGCGTCTAACCGTGTTTACCAATAGGTAAGCCCTAGATTTTGAAGGAAAATCCATACAATTATTAGGATAAATGGATTAAAATTACAATTATGTAATAGACTTCGATGCCCTAGCCTAAGAAACAAGCGGTTATATAAAACTAACTTGCACCTGCTTAGCCTTTTTTGAAAAATCATGTAAAAAATCCGCACCTTTTCTTGAAAAATATGCGAAATGGCCCAAGACCAATCTATAGTTTAGTTATCAGGATATCAGACAACTTTCAAAGAGTCTTGCCGCACCTGACCCACTTCGACAAGCGTTGACATCGAGCAAATCTTGACATAGCACAAGCGGTGGCATGTAGAAAAAAGGGCTGGCACCAGGAACGCGCCCTCGTTCTTTGAAAATTGGTGAGGACGGCCGGGGAAATGCCCGATTTTGAAGCTTTTAGAAATTTGTACCGGGATAATCAACAAAGGATAGCTAGTAAGTGCTGTAAAATAATGAAAAGATGCCCGCTGGAGAATAAATCACCGATATGAGGGCGTGTAGGCGAGGATAGACAGAGGAATCATAACTAAGATTCTTATAATTTGTCAGCCATATGGCTTGAATTTTCAACAAACACGGCCAATTTAGGATTTCATTTTCTAAGAGGGCGTGAAACAAAAATGTTTCACGGTCCTTTTTTTCATAAATTGTGATATCGGGCATTTGCCCGGCCACTTTCGTCAATTTTCACATACATCGGGCACGGGCCACACTTTCGTCAAGGGGAATCCCATGAAAGAATGTCTCAATAACGCACGAAAATATCATTACGTGTCTTTGACATGAGTAGTGGCTTACTTGTATATTGTGCTTCTATGTTGCACGTCTACAAGCACTAGAACTATCTTTTCGTCTTGTATATCGGCTAGAATTCTGTAATTTCCTATTCTGTAGCGCCACTGACCGGAACGATTAGACGTTAAGCCTTTCCCGTGCAGTCTAGGATTATCTGTACCTATTAGATTTTTATCAATCCATGCTTTAATCATCCTTTGGATTGACCTATCCAATTTTTTGAAAGATTTTCTAAACTTTTCCGTAGTAATTACTTCATAAATCATAAATCTAATTCTTTCCAAAGTTCAGTAATAGGTTGGTTTTTTAAGGTTCCATCGGTCTTCTCTTTTTCATATTCAGTAAATACTGCTAAATCATATTCATTTTCAATATGTTCCATCATTACATCGCGGATAATTGAAGAAAGGCTGGCGTTATGAAGTTGTGCATAACTTTTAAAAATAGCTAATTCATCATCTGGAACTCTTACACTAATTGTTGACATAATAATCTCTCCCTTCTTTGTAATACAATTGTATTACAAAACTGTTTTTTTTACAATAACAAAATAATTAATATGGATTTAATGTCACACAAGCCAAATTCTTCTTTTTAACACGCCGTGAGCAAGAAATCACCCTCGCTATAAGTGGTGGGATGAATTACCATTAACACAGCGCTTTCTTGACTCTTGCATCTTGCATGTTCACGGCCGCATCACAAAAAAACCGCTAGCGTGTAGCTAACGGTTTGCAACAAATTTGTGTGTATCCGATTTCAAATGCACCAAAGGTTGGCATGTAATCAAGCGAATGCCCGAACCCTAGGCCTCGACAGCGGCCTACTGGATGAACTGCGTGGTTTTGCGTGGGGTTACGCCCTAGGCCTCGACTGCAACTTGCTGAATGAACTGCTTTGCAGTGCGTGGGCTGCGACCGCCCCCGCGGATTGCAAAGGCCTCGGCGCGACGAAGTAGTTCGTAGTCAACAGGGACATTGTATTCGTCAGCAAGCTGAGAGACAATTTCAAGATAGAGCTCCTTGGCAGGCTTGGAGAAGGTGATATTCAGACCGAAGCGGGCCGATAGGCTCATAGTTTCCTGCATCGTATCGTTGATGTGGACGTCGTTGCCCATGCGGCTTTCGAAAGTTTCCGCAATTATGTGACGTCTGTTAGTTGTAGCATAAATTACGATGTTGTCAGAGTAACTGGTTACGCCACCTTCGAGAATTCCCTTAAGGTAGCAATAGTCATCGTCATTAGGACTGAAGCTAAGGTCATCAATGAAGAAGATGAACTTCAGCGGATTGTCAGCCAGGTATTCGATGATTTTCGGAATCTCCGAAAGCTGGTACTTGTTGAACTGCACCAGTCTCACACCGCTGTCAAAGAAGGCATTTGCGCAGGCCTTGATAGTGGAGGACTTTCCGGTTCCAGCATCACCATAGAGCAAAACATTTGCAGCCGCCTTGCCCTCAGCCAGAGCCTTAGTGTTGGCAAGAACCTTGTTTCGTTCGAGCTCGTAGCCATACAGCTTGTCTATGGTAATAGGGTCGGCTTTGACAATTGGAATCAAGCATCCGTCCCCCGGAACAAAACTCCCATATCTAGAAAACATACCATAGCCCTTGGTGCTCAAATTGGCAAGCATGTGGTCGTAGGCGGTTTTGATATTGGTGTCAGAAACGTCCCATGACGGCAGGAACCCGTCGTAGTCGATGCACGCCTTAACCTGGTCGCTTGTCAGATGCGCGAACTCCTGGAGAATGTCAAGCTCAGCGTCGAGAGCCTCTTCAAGAGAAGGGGAGACTTGCTGACCTGAAAGCTTAGCTCGCAGGTAGCTGTTCTCGTCGCTCTGGGTGAAGCGCGCGATGTAGTCGGTCAAGTTGGCGCCCTCTTTGTAAATCTCGTTGACAAAAGTGGAGTATGCCCCAACGGTTTCTCCCACAGACAGAGTATCAAAACCCACAGACTCCGCATCTTCCTCGCGTACTAGCATATCAGAAATCATCCAGTGAAAATAGGTGAAGAGAGAAGTGTCTTTCAGCACACGGAAGATAGATAGGCTGTTAAGTTTTATGTCTAAATCCATTAATTCTTTTACCATAGTTTTCCCCATACTTTTCCTTAAAAAAACTTGCGCCGCCGCAACGCAGCAGGCGCAATAAATAACTTATTCTACAGGAACTGTCCATCCCATGAAATCCTCAATTTTACCAGTCTGGATTCCATAAATAGTGTCGTACATTTCCTTTGCTATAGGTCCGATTTCGTTGTTGTTGATAATCATTCTTTCGCCCTTATAAAGAAGCTCACCTACAGGGGATACGATGGCAGCAGTTCCAGATGCGAACATTTCCTTAAGCTGACCTGCTCTGTATGCTTCTTCAAGTTCGTCGATAGAAATCTGTCTTTCGGAAACCTTGTAACCCTTGTGCTTGCAAAGAGCGATAATGGAGTTTCTTGTGATGCCCGGCAAGATTGAACCGTTAAGTTTGCTTGTTACAACCTCATCGCCGATTACGAAGAAGGCATTTGCTGCACCGATTTCTTCAATATATTTTCTGTGTACGCCGTCTAACCATAGAATCTGTTCATATCCTTTTTCGTGTGCAATTTCCTGTGCTTTTAGGGAAGCTGCGTAGTTACCGCCACACTTAGCTTCGCCGGTTCCGCCCTTTACAGCTCTTACATATTCATCTTCAACATACATCTTTGTAGGAGCAAGCCCGTGCTCAAAGTATGGGCCAACAGGGCTTAAGATGATAATGAACTTATATTCTAAGGCTCTTCTAACGCCAAGGAATGGCTCTGTTGCGATGATGAAAGGTCTGATATAAAGGGCAGTTCCTTCACCCTTAGGAATCCAATCCTTATCTACTTTTACAATAGCCTTTACTGCTTCTACGAAAAGTTCTTCATCTAGAGGCGGGATGCAAAGTCTGTCGTTAGTGTTGTTTGTTCTCTTTGCATTCATATCAGGTCTGAAAAGCTGAACTCTGCCTGCAGCAGTTTCGTACGCTTTAAGTCCTTCAAACATTTCCTGTCCGTAGTGGAATACTACAGCGGCAGGATCTAGTGAAATAGGTCCGTAAGGAACGATTCTTCCGTCATGCCAGCCTTTTTCTTCGTTATAGTCCATAACAAACATATGGTCTGTCATGACTGTACCGAATCTAAGACCTTTTGATTCAGGCTTTTGTTTAGGATGTGTAGTTAATGTTACAGGAAAATTATAGTTCATAGCGATTACCTCTCTTAATATTTATCATTTCACTCAATATAATACTCCTAAAATTGTATACTGTCAACAATATTACTCTTTGAAGTTTGGGAAAATGAAACAAAAAATATGGAAGCTTAGCTATATATATTTATATCTGCAACAATAAGACATGCAAAAATTCATTTAGTAAATCGCATAAACCTCTTGAATTTCTAAGGTATTTGAGGTAAAATTAATAGTCTAATTGAATATTTAAGGCAGTGATGAAGAGGAGTATGTGTGACAACACCTTACAGAGAGTTAGGTTCGTGGCTGAGAGACCTAAGGGAAAGTATCCACAGAAGGTTGCTTCGGAGCCTTTTTTAAAATGAGAGTCACGCTAGAGGAAGTTTTTTCAAGGCGTGGAAGCAAGGTGGTACCGCGGAAATATTTCGTCCTTTGCAGTAAGAGGCTGCAGAGGATTTTTTTATGCAGCAAATCGTTAATGCAAGAGTGCAAGAATGCAGAGAAGCAAAAATTATGAAGGGAGAAAAAGAAAGACCAATGGAAAAGAATTTAGCTAAGAATTATAATCCTAAGGATTTTGAAGACAGAATTTATCAGATGTGGGAGGAGAAAGGTGCTTTTAGAGCAGAGGTTGATCCTGAAAAGCAGCCATTTGCTATTGTAATGCCACCTCCAAATATTACAGGACAGCTTCATATGGGACACGCTCTTGACCAGACACTTCAGGATGTACTTACAAGATGGAAGAGAATGCAAGGGTATAGTGCGCTTTGGCTACCTGGCTCAGACCATGCAAGTATCGCAACTGAAGTTAAGGTTGTAGAGAAAATCAGAGAAGAAGAAGGAAAAGAAAAAGAAGATTTAGGACGTGAAGAATTCCTAAAGCGTGCATGGGCATGGAAGGAAGAATACGGCGGAAGAATCACTAGACAGTGCAGAAAATTAGGAGACTCCTGTGACTGGAGCAGAGAAAGATTTACAATGGACGAAGGTTGCAATAAGGCAGTTAAGCACTTCTTTGTAAAGCTTTATGAAAAG
Organism: Clostridia bacterium; assembly: GCA_030537495.1. GTDB lineage: Bacteria > Bacillota > Clostridia > Peptostreptococcales > Anaerovoracaceae > Senimuribacter. Next base: position 55,441 of record JAUNMH010000009.1, read on the forward strand.
GGACTTATCTATAAAGGAAATAGACTTATTAACTGGTGTCCAGAATGTGGAACTTCTCTTTCTGACGCTGAAGTTGAACATGAAGACAAGAACGGAATGTACTGGTATTTCAGATATCCTGCTGCTGAAGAAGGCGGAAAGGAAATGGTAGTTGCAACATCCAGACCTGAAACTATGTTCGGTGACGTTGCTATTGCGGTACATCCAGATGACGAAAGATATAAGGATATGATTGGTAAGAAGGTTATCCTTCCGTTAGTTGGAAGGGAAATTCCTATTATTGCTGATACTTATCCAGATCCGGAAAAGGGAACAGGTGCTGTAAAGATTACTCCTGCACACGACCCTAACGACTTTGAAGTTGGTCAGAGAGCTAACCTTGAAAGCATCTCATGTATCAACCTTGATGCTACTATGAATGAATACGCTGGCAAGTACGAAGGTATGGACAGATACGAATGCAGAAAGCAGTGGGTTGCTGACCTAGAAGCTGCAGGATATCTTGTTAAGACAGAAGAAAAGGTAATTCCTGCTGGAACTTGCTACAGATGCCATACTGTAATAGAATCTATGCTTTCAGACCAGTGGTTCGTTAAGATGGAAGATTTAGCTAAGCCTGCTATTGAAGCAGCTAAGTCAGGTAAGCTTAAGCATGTACCTGAAAGATTCGAAAAGACTTACTTACACTGGTTAGAGGAAATCAGAGACTGGTGTATTTCCAGACAGCTTTGGTGGGGTCACAGAATTCCTGCATGGTATTGTCAGGATTGTGGAGAAATCATTGTTGCTGAAGATACTCCACATACATGCACTAAGTGCGGAAGTACTAACTTAAAGCAGGATGAAGACGTTCTTGATACTTGGTTCTCATCAGCTCTATGGCCTTTCTCAACATTAGGTTGGCCTGAAAAAACTCCTGAACTAGATTACTTCTATCCAACAGATGTATTAGTTACAGGATACGATATTATCTTCTTCTGGGTTGTAAGAATGGTATTCTCAGGCTGTGAAGCTATGGGCGAAATTCCTTTCCATGACGTATACATCCACGGTCTTGTAAGAGACGCTCAGGGAAGAAAGATGAGTAAATCACTGGGTAACGGTATCGACCCACTGGAAGTTATCGACCAGTATGGTGCTGACGCTCTTAGATTCATGCTTACTAACGGTATCACACCTGGTAACGATATGAGATTTACTGAAGACAAGATTGAAGCTGCAAGAAACTTCGCTAACAAGTTATGGAATGCTTCAAGATTCGTTATTATGAATCTTCAGGACGAAGATGGAAACTTCAGAGAAATGGCTAAGTGCTGTGGCGACTGCTGTGGTATGGCTTGCGGAGATACTGAAGACTTCAGCAATATTGCTCTTAGAGATGAAGATAAATGGATTATCAGCAGAGTTAACGATGCTGCTGACTATGTTACAAAGGCTCTTGAAAAATATGACCTTGCTCTTGCTGGACAGAGAGTATATGAACTTATCTGGAACGAGTACTGCGACTGGTACATTGAGCTAGTTAAGAAGAGACTTTGGTCAGATGATGAAGAAGATAAAAAGGTTGTAAGATTTGTTCTTGTAATGGCTCTTAAGAACATGCTAGAAATGCTTCACCCATTCATGCCTTTCATTACTGAAGAAATCTGGTCATTCCTGCCACATTCAAATTGCGAACGTGAAGGAAATCCTGAATGCTTCTTAATTAAGGCAAAATGGCCTGAATTCACTGAGAAGAGAGTATTTATTGAAGAGGAAGCTAAGCTAGAGGTTGCTATGGAAGGCATCCGTGCAATCAGAAATATCAGAGCTGAGGCTGAAGCTGCTCCAAGCAAGAAGCTGAACGCAGTTATCTTCACTGATGATGACAAGATGGATATGGTAAAGGCTGGTGAAAGATATATCAGAGACCTGGCTAACATTACTGAAATTACATTTGTAACTGATAAAAACCAGGTGCCTGAAGAGGTTATGTCTGCTGTAACCAGCGCTGCTGAAATCTTCATTCCACTTGACGAATTAGTAGACTTCAATGCAGAATTTGAAAGACTGACTAAGGAAAAGAAGAAGTTAGAAGGCGAAGTTGCAAGAGTTAAGGGCAAGCTTTCTAACCAGGGCTTTATTGCTAAGGCACCAGAAAAGGTTATTAATGAAGAAAAGGCTAAGCAGGTTAAGTACGAAGATATGCTGGCAGGCGTAATCGAAAGACTTGCATTAGTTGAAAAGAAAGTGAATAAATAAATGAGTAAAAATGCTATAGATAGAATCGGGGAATTTTTGAAATTCGGAAGTGTCCTGGGTTTGGAAAGAATGAATGTCCTGCTAGAGAAGCTGGGCAATCCTCAGAATGAGCTTAAGGTGATTCATGTGGCAGGAACCAACGGTAAAGGCTCTATATGCAGGTATATTTACGAGGTACTTGAGGCCGGCGGATACAAAACCGGCCTGTACACTTCTCCATTTATAGAGGTTTTTAACGAAAGAATTGAGTTTGACCATAATTATATTTCTGACAATGACCTTGAAACCTGCACTGATATTGTCATCGAAAAGGCGGGTGAAATGGTTGCAGAAGGTCACGACTCTCCTACGGAGTTTGAAATTACAACAGCTGTAGCCTTCGTATACTTTAAGATGAAGCAGGCTGATTACGTTGTTCTCGAGGTCGGCCTCGGCGGCAGCGGCGACTCAACTAATGTAATATCGAAACCAATAGCTACAGTTATTGCCTCAATTTCTCTGGACCACACAGATAGACTAGGAAATACAATTGCTAAAATTGCTGCTGAAAAGGCAGGTATAATTAAGGAAGCTTGCCCGATAATTACTAGTGCGAAAAATCCGGAAGCTTTAGAAGTTATAAGGGAAAAAGCAACAGAAAAACATGCGCCTATTTACTACAGTAAAGATGGCAAGTATAATGTTCTTGATGAAAGCTTGCATGGATGCAAATTCGAAGCAGTTCCAAAAATTTCTGAAGACTGCGGAGACTTGGCAAGTTATGAACTTCAGATTGGAATGCTGGGAAGACATCAGATTGAAAATGCTATGGCGGCGCTTACTACTATATTAGTTGCAAGAAATAATGGGGACATCGAAGTAAGTGACGAGGCTATTAAAGAAGGCTTTAAAAATGCAAAGCATATCGGCAGATTCGAAATCATGAAAGAAAACCCATATGTTATTATAGACGGCGCTCATAATGCTGATGGCTCAAGAGCACTGCGCCAAGCAGTCGAAAGATTTTTCCCGAACAAGAAGATTCAGATGGTTGTGGGAATGCTAGCTGATAAAGATATTGACCACGCTTTAGATAATTATATGGCAGTGGCAGACAGCTTCATAATTACAGAACCTAATAACCAGAGGAAGATGGATGCAGAAGACCTGGCCGAAATCCTTCGAAGAAAAGGCGGAAAGGTTACTGCTGTATTTGAAAATGTAGAAGATGCTGTAAAAGAGGCATCAGAAAGTTTTGATAACTTTGATCTGACTTTATTTGCAGGATCACTTTACTTAATTGGAGAAATAAGGGGGATGCTAAAGTAATGTTTCAACTAAAGATGAAACAGACCGACGAATACGAAAGACTTGTAAAGTTTTTTGTTGAGCAGGGGCTGGAATTTGATGGAGACGAAGAAGTTGACACAGATATTGTGAGATGTTACAAGGTTACTCACGGAGAGGATGACTTCCTTGTAGGTGGATTCGTTTTGGCTAAGCGTCAGGGAGAGTTTATTATAGACGGAATCGCAGTGGACCCAATGTATAGAAAGATGGACGTTGGCAAAATCATGGTCAACAAAGCCATTAAAGTTGTAAAAGAACTAGGCGGCAAGAGCATAACTCTTGTAGCCAGAGCACCGGGATTCTTTAGAAAGCAGGGTTTTACAGCTATTGATCCTGAAAATGCACCAAATTTCTTTGAGTGCAAACAGTGTCCGCAGTATCAGGTAAGCTGTCACCCCGAGGTTATGAGACTGGAGATAAAATAATGAAGGAGAGAGACTTTCATTTAATTCTTCAAGGAATTCTAGATGTAGGTGAGGAACTTATGGTTGCCGGCGGTGAAATATACCGTGTGGAGGACAGCATAATTAGAATGTGCAGAGCCTATGGGGCTAAGTTCGATCGAGTTAATGTTTTCATTATAACCAGTAACATTCAGGTTACTGTGGAGGCACCGGATGGTCAGATTATCACACAAATTAGAAGAATTCTGAGAAATGATGTTAACTTCGAAAGGTTAGCAGAACTTAATGATTTATGCCGTAGACTTTGTGCAGAGATTCCAGATGTGGAAGTACTTCAGAAAGAGCTGAATAAGGTTTTAGATAAGCCGGATCAGTCATGGATTCTGAAGTTTTTGGGTGGTATTCTGTCCGCTAGTTTCTTTGCTATATTTTTCGGCGGATGCATGGAAGATGCCATTGCAGCAGGAATTGTAGCAGTTCCTGTAGTTTTGTTGCAGAATAAATCAAAACTCAAAAATGACAATAAAATTGTGTTCACTTTGTATCTATCTTTAATAACCGGTATATTATCCCATGTTATTATGTTTATGGGCATAGGCAACAATGAGGATTATATTATGATAGGTGAAATAATGCTACTAATTCCAGGTATTGCTCTTACAAACTCGGCAAGGGATATACTTATGGGAGATACTGCGTCAGGACTTTTGCGATTTGCAGATTCCCTTATAAATGCCATAGCCATTGCCTGCGGTTTTGCGCTGAGTATGTTGCTATTAGGAGGGCTGTTGTAAATGAATCAGATTATTATACAGCTAATAGCTGCATCGCTAGGCTCAGTTGGTTTTGCTCTTATACTGAAGGTGGGGAAAAACCTACTTTCTTATGCTGCGCTAGGCGGAATGATTACCTGGGCCATTTACTTAATTGTCTACGCACAGATGCCAAGCTTATTTTTGGCTAATTTTGTGGCATCGGTTTTTGTGGGACTATACGCCGAGATAATGGCGAGAGCTAAGAAAATTCCTACCACTATTTTTCTTACGTCTGCAAGTATTCCGCTGATCCCAGGAGGCAAGCTCTATTACTGCATGGCAGGTCTGGTAACCTCTGATGAGGCGATGTTTGCAGATAATGGCGCAGATACAGCAATTATAGTACTTGGAATTGTGGTTGGTCTGGTTGTGACTGCCATATTCACAAAGTATTTCTACAAGATTGTTGGAAGGCGTTAGTTTTTGCCTTGAAAACTAAGAAAAGTGGTAGTAAAATTAAATAACATTCACGAAAAAGAGGGAGGGTATACCAATGTTCAATAAAGATGCTACAGATAACAGCACATATAACGTTGATAATTTTGAATTTATTAAGAAGACTTCACCTAAGGTTGGAGAACTTATTGAAAAAGAGTATAACAGACAGAAGAACAATATTGAGCTGATTGCTTCAGAAAATTATTGCTCCGAGGCTGTTTTGGCCGCTTGTGGAAGCTGCCTGTCCTGGAAGTATGCTGAAGGTTATCCTTATGTAAGAACTTCAGGTAATACAAGCAGATACTACGGCGGAACTAAGTACGTTGACGAACTGGAAGAATACTGCTGCGACCTTTGGAGAAAGGTTTTTGACACAGATTACCACGTAAATGTTCAGCCGCACAGTGGTTCACAGGCTAATTTTGCTGCATTCAAGTCAATTCTGACTCCAGGAGACACAATTCTTTCACTGTCACTGGACAATGGTGGACACCTGACTCACGGATCATCTGTAAACTTCAGCGGAAAGCTTTATAATGTTGAATTCTATGATGTAGATGATAATGGATTCATCGACATGGAGGACGTTAGACAGAAGGCTCTTGAAATTAAGCCTAAACTTATTCTTACAGGTGCAAGCGCTTATTCAAGAATTATTGACTTCCCTAAGTTTGCTGAAATTGCAAAGGAAGTTGGAGCTTACTTCATGGTAGATATGGCTCACATTGCAGGATTAGTTGCAGGCAACGCTCACCCAACACCATTTGGATATGCAGATATTATAACTACAACTACGCATAAGACTTTAAGAGGCCCAAGAGGAGGACTTATCTTCGCTAGACCTGAGCTTGCTAAGAAGGTTGACAGCGCTGTATTCCCTTATGCACAGGGTGGTCCTTTAGAACACATTATTGCAGGTAAGGCTATTTGTGCTGAAGAAGCACTTAGACCTGAATACAAGGAATATGCTCACAAGGTTGTTAGTAACTGTGCAGCATTTTGCGACGAGTTCCTAAAGCTTGGTTACAATGTTGTAACAGGTGGAACTGAAAATCACCTGTTCTTACTAGATCTTTCAGAATTCCCATTCAGCGGAAAAGACCTTCAGGATAGATTAGATGAAGTTGGAATTACGTTAAATAAGAACTGCGTTCCTAACGAAAAACGTTCACCTAAGGAAACAAGTGGTGTAAGAATTGGTACTGCACCAATGACAACAAGAGGCTATGACGAAGAAGACTTCAGAGAAGTTGCAAGAAAAATCGATGCTGTTGTTAAGGAAATGGTAGCAGAAGCAAAATAAAAAAATAGAGAGAGTACTTTGACCTTTATATCACTTTGGCAAAGGCTCTCTTTTTTTCTTTAATTTTGTGGATGTGATTTCGTAGAATCGTTGCAAAATAGGGAGTTTTGTGGTATTATATATTCTGTATATTTGTGCGAAACACAAGGGAACCAATTACATGGGGAGGAAAATATTATGAAGATTCTTATAGATGCCATGGGCGGAGATAATGCACCTTTAGCTATCGTTGAAGGAGCCATTGATTCATTAAAAGAGATTAAAGACGAAATAATACTTATAGGTGATGAAGATTTAATTAAAGAGACCCTTGCAGCAAAGCATTACAAGGGCGACAGAATCAGCGTAGTTCACGCAAGCCAGGTCATTGAAAATGATGAAGCACCAGTTAGAGCTGTTAGGTCCAAGAAGGATTCATCAATTGTTAAGGGCCTTAACATGCTGAAGAATGGGGAAGTTGATGTATTCCTATCAGCAGGAAGCACAGGAGCTTTAATGGCAGGAGGATTGTTTATTCTAGGAAGAATTCAGGGAATTGACAGACCTACACTGGCAACAGTTTATCCTGTAATCGGACACCAGCCTTCAATTCTAGTTGATACAGGTGCTAACGCTGAATGTAAGCCTAATAACCTGCTCGAATTCGGTATTATGGGTAGCATTTATATGGAAAAGGTTCTAGGAAGAACTAATCCTACAGTAGGACTTATTAATAACGGAACAGAAGAAGGTAAGGGAACTGCGCTGACTAAGGCGGCTTATGATCTAATTAAAAAGAGTGAACTTAACTTCCTCGGATATATTGAGGCAAGAGAACTTCAGAATGCTGCAGCAGATGTAATCGTTACAGATGGATTTACAGGTAATGCTATCCTTAAGCTAACTGAAGGACTAGGTCTAATGGTTCTTAGAGAAATGAAATCAAGATTCCTAGAAACAACAAAGTCTAAGATGGGAGCTCTTCTTCTTAAGAAACAGCTTATGGGAATTAAGAAAGAGTTCAACTATGCTGAATATGGCGGAGCGCCTCTTCTAGGAGTTAAGGGTGCAATGCTAAAGATGCATGGTTCATCAGATGCGCTTGCTGTAAAGCAGACTATTATTAAGGCAATTCCGTATGTGGAAGAAAATGTTGTAGAAACAATTCAGAATTCAGTTCTGGAAATTGAAGAAATCATTATTGATTCAGGGAGATAATTTTTGTGAATAATCGTAAGCTAGAAGAAGTACTGCAGTACAATTTTAAAAATAGAAAGCTGCTACAGACAGCGCTGAACCACGGGTCATACTGCATGGAACAGGGCATGGGCCACGAACAAAGCAATCAGCGATTGGAATTCCTCGGGGATGCTTTTTTCGATGCCATAATTAGCGTGGAGCTTTTCAACAGAATGGAAGGCGACGAAGGCACCTTGTCAAGAACAAGAGCAACTATCGTATGTGAAAATAGTCTGGCCACCGTTGCAGAGCATCTGGAAATAGGTAAATACCTAAACCTGGGGAAAGGCGAAAACAATGCTGGAGGTAGACACAAGAAGTCACTTCAGGCTGACGCAGTGGAAGCCATAGTTGGTGCAATGTTTTTGGACGGTGGGTACGATGCCGCAAAGGAATTTGTACTGAGAGAATTCAAGCAGATTATTGACGACGCCATAGAAGGCAAGATCATTCTTGATTATAAGACAAAAGTTCAGGAAGAGTTTCAGAAAAGTGGCAAAAACGTTAGGATTTGCTACGAGCTTGACAGGGCAACGGGCCCAGACCATGACAAAACCTTTTATGTGCATCTTAACTGTAACGGGAAACGTTACGGCAGCGGAAGCGGAAAAACTAAGAAAGAAGCTGAGCAGCAGGCTGCGAAGGCTACAATTGAAGGAGGCATTTAATGTATTTTAAAAGACTGGAAATGCATGGATTCAAGTCATTTGCAGAACCTGTTGTCATAGAATTTCATGAAGGTATAACCGCAATCGTTGGACCAAACGGAAGTGGAAAAAGTAATATAAGTGACGCAATCAGATGGGTACTAGGCGAACAGAGCCCAAAGGCCCTACGAGGCGGAAAGATGGAGGAAGTTATCTTTGCAGGAACAGCCAGCAGAAAATCAAGAGGTATGGCTGAAGTTACTTTAGTCATTGATAACTCCACAGGAATTTTAGATATAGATTATAACGAAGTTGCAATTACCAGAAGAATGTATAGATCCGGTGAAAGTGAATATCTTATTAACAATAACCATTGCCGTTTACGTGACATTAGAGAACTGATTATGGACACGGGAATCGGAGTAGATGGATATTCACTTATTGGACAGGGTAAGATTGCAGACATCGTAAGTAACAAGCCGGAAAGCAGAAGAGAAATCTTCGAAGAAGCAGCCGGAGTTGTAATGTACAAGAGCAAGAAGGCAGAAGCAGAGCGTAGACTTCAGTCCACAGCAGGCAATTTAGATAGAGTTGAAGACATTATCAATGAAATCGAAGGACGAATAGACGGGCTAAAAGAAGATAGCGAAAAAGCTACTGAATACCTGGCTCTTAAAGACAGATATAAGGATCTGGAAATCAACATTACCATAAAAAATGCTGAAGGCATCATCAAACATAACGATGAATTCCGAAGTGACATTTCTAATTTAGAAAAGGAAATCGCTTTGATCATGGAGAACAAGGCGAAGGTTGATGAACAGTTAAAAGATGATAGAGAGAAAAGTGAGAATCTGGAAACCCTGGGCAATCAGGCAAGAGACAAGCTGCTTAACATTATAGAAGAAATTAATAAGCTGACTAACCAGAGCCAGCTTAACGAAGAGAAAATTTCCAGCATCGATAAGGAAATGACTCGCCTGTCAAAGGATATTTCAGACTTAAATAGCCGTAAAAAGCGTGAAAACGCAAACCTTGAAGAACTACAGGAGTCAAGAAAATCAACTGCTGCAAGTGCAGAAGAGGTAGAGGCTGAACTTCGTGAGAAGACAGAGAAACATAGCCTTCTTGTAAGAGAAGCCTCCGAGTTATCAGGGCAGATAGAAAAGGGAAGAAGTAGATTATTCCAGCTGCATAACGAGATTTCCGAAATGAATAGCGAAATCAGAAGTTATGACAGCATTAACGAAACCCTTGCAAAGCGTAAGGAGCAGCTGCTTTCCGACACTGAAGGCGCATCCCAAAATAACGCAGACAATCTGGCCCAGTTAGAAGATGCCCAAAAGAAAAAAGATGCTCTCGCTCTACAGATTTCAGAAAACGACACAAAGGCGAAATTACTGATAAATGAACAAAACCAACTGAAGCAGAAGCGCCGCGATTTAAATGTCAAGATAGAGGATCTAAAGGTAAAAGGCGGACAGAAAACAGCTCGTAAAAAGACTATTGAAGAAATGGAAAATAACTACGAGGGATATAACTACGCTGTAAAATATATTATGAAGTCAGGTCTTCCTGGCATCGAAGGCGTTGTAGCCGAGCTTATGGATGTTCCAGAAGGTTATGAAATCGCCATCGAAACTGCGCTAGGCGGACAGATGCAAAATGTAATCTGCGACACAGACAATAACGCGAAGAAAGCCGTTAACGCCTTGAAAGAAAGCCGTGCAGGCCGTCTGACATTCCTGCCAATTTCATCTATCAAAGCTTTCAGCGTCAATGTTGATAGCAGAATTGAATCTGATCCAGGATATGTAGGACTAGCTTCAGAATGCATAAAATGCAGTGATAGACATGCAAATGTCTTCAAATATTTATTGGGCAGGGTAGCCATTGCAAAGGATATGGATGCTGCTATCAGATTGTCCAAAATTTCAGGTTCAGGTCTTAGATTTGTAACCTTTGATGGAGAAATCATCAATGCAAGTGGTGCCATTACAGGTGGTAAATTTAAGAATAAGACAGCTAATATACTGGAAAGAAAAGGTGAAATCACTAAGCTGGAGCAAGAAATAGAAGAACTTAGAAATCAGATTCAGGAAGTTTTGATAGAAAGTAGAAATGCTGACGCGAGACTTAATTCCATAGACGAAGAGCATAAAGCCTTAAGTGATGAAAAGAGAGCCAAGGAACTGGCACTTGCGGGACTGAACAGCACCATTGAGGCTATTAATGAGAAAATCTCCGGCATCGACTCTAACAAGGAGAAGTTTGATAGAGAACTTGGCGCCATTGAAAAGGATATGGCTGACGCCGAGAAAATTGTTGAGAAGCTGAAAGATGCGGTTAAGGCTGCAGAGCTAGAAAACAGCGAAATCAACGCAGGTATGGATTCAGTCATGACTGCTTACGAGGATAAGAAATCAGCTGTTGATGCTGCAAGTGATGAAATTACAAATACTAGAATTTTAGCTACAGAATGGGAAAATAAGCTAGATAATTTAGATGCTTTAATTAAGAGAGTTACTGATACCGTAGAAGATTATGATTCTCAACTTGAAAGCAAGAAGCACCAGAAGGACCTTCTTGAAGATGAGCGTGATAGAATTTTCTTTGGTAACGAAGGCAGCGAGGACACAATTAATGACCTTCTTTACGAGAAGGAAAACACTGAAATTTATATCGAACAGGTTACAGAAGAAAGAAATCAGATTACTGAAAAACTTAGCACTGTTACTGAGGAACAGAAAACTGCCGGCGAGAAACTGAACTCATATCAGGATCAGAAGTATCAGTTGGAAATCAAGCTAGCAAAGAATGAGACTCAGCTAGAAACTATGAAGGAAAGACTGTGGGACGAGTTTGAAATTTCATATGCACAGGCTATGGACTTCAGACATGAAGACTTTGTTCTTTCAACTTCTGTTAAAGAAAGCAGAGAAATCAGAAACAGAATCAGAGAGCTAGGCGATGTTAACGTTGGCGCAATTAAGGAATATGCTTCCGTAAGCGAAAGATACAATTTCCTTACAGAACAGCGTGCTGACATTGAAACAGCAATAAATGAGCTTAAGAAAATTATCAGCGACATGGATAATACTATCAAAGCAAAGTTTAAGGATAACTTTGATAAGGTTGTTGAGAATTTCGAGGAAATTTTCAAGGAATTATTTGGAGGCGGGCATGCCGAGCTTAGAATGGAAGACGAAAATAATCCTCTTGAGTCCGGCATCGACATTGTTGCACAGCCACCTGGAAAGAAGCTTCAGAACATTAACCTTATGTCCGGTGGTGAAAAGACAATGACAGCCATCGCTTTAATGTTTGCTGTTTTGAAAACAAAACCGACTCCGTTCTGTATTCTTGACGAGGTTGAGGCGGCCCTTGACGACGCTAATATAGAAAGATTCTCTAAGTACTTGAGAAAGTTCAATGGAATTCAGTTTGCTTTGGTTACTCACCAAAAGGCAACTATGGAACATGCAGATGTTCTTTACGGTGTTACTATGCCGGAACAGGGTATTTCCAAGGTTCTCAGCCTGAGACTTGGAGATGACTTTGAGCTGTAGATTTGGATTTATATAGAGCTATAAAAGAGCTATAAAAAAGAAAGGAAAAATTACTGATGGCATTATTTGAAAAGAAACAGGGCTTTTTCGGTAAATTATCTTCTCGTATAGGTGACGCCATTATGGGCCGTCCCCAGATAGATGAGGATTTATTCGATGAGCTTGAAGAAATACTTATTACGTCAGACATTGGAATGGACACAACTATGAAGATCATGGATAATCTTCGTACCCATGTGAAAAATAGTGGTCTGACAAAGCCTGAATCCATTAAGGAATCACTGGTTCAGGTTATCGCCCAGATTATGAATAAGGGCGAACGCAATAAGCTTTGTAGCGATACACCTCTTGTAATTCTTATGATTGGAATTAACGGTGGAGGTAAGACTACGTCAATTGCCAAAATTGGTCATAAGCTGAAAAACGAAGGAAAGACAGTTCTTCTAGGTGCAGCTGACACCTTCCGTGCGGCGGCAGGAGAGCAGCTGGAAATCTGGGGAGACAGGATCGGCGTGAATACTGTTAAACATCAGGAGGGAGCAGATCCTTCAGCAGTTATATATGACGCAATTCAGTCAGCTAAGGCTAAGAATATAGATGTTTTGATCTGCGATACAGCAGGAAGACTTCAGACAAAGAAAAACCTTATGAACGAGCTTGAAAAAATGAACAAGATTATTTCAAGAGAGTTCCCTGAGGCAGCAAGAGAAACATTACTTGTTCTTGATGCGACAACAGGTAAGAATGCAATTTCTCAGGCCAAGGAATTCAATGACGTCGCAGAAATAACTGGGGTTGTTTTGACCAAGCTTGATGGAACAGCTAAGGGTGGCATTGCCATTACTATTACAGATGAGTTTGATATGCCGATTAAATATATCGGTGTTGGTGAAAAGATGGAGGATTTAAAAGAATTCGATCCATTGGAATTTGCAGGAGGAATATTCAATGAGTAAACCTATAGTAGCCGTAGTAGGTCGACCTAATGTTGGCAAATCTACATTTTTCAACAGAATAGTAGGTCGCAGAGTATCTATCGTTGAAGATACTCCAGGCGTAACAAGAGACCGGATTTATGCAGAAGCAGAGTGGAATGGAGTTCATTTTGCTTTGATAGATACAGGTGGTATCGAACCTGACAGTGAGGATGTAATCCTTTCTCAGATGAGGGAGCAGGCTCAGCTGGCTATGGATATGGCTGATGTTATCCTTTTCATCGTTGACGGTAAGGATGGATTGACTCATGCTGACAATGAAGTTGCAAGCATGCTTCGCAGAACAGGAAAGAAGGTTGTTCTTTTAGTTAATAAGATTGACAACCTTGGAAAACTGCCTGTAGACTTCTACGATTTCTATGAACTTGGAATCGGAGAACCAATTCCTATTTCGGCAGCTAATATGCTGAACTTTGGTGACGTCCTTGATGAAATTGTTGCTAGTTTCCCAGATGATGCAGACACAGATGAAGACGACGACATTAAGATTGCAGTAATTGGAAAACCAAATGTTGGTAAGTCATCTCTAATTAACGCATTGCTTAACGAGAACAGAGTTATCGTCTCCAATATTGCAGGCACAACAAGAGACTCTATCGACACACCTTTCGAATGGGGTGGAGATAAGTATACTTTAATTGATACTGCAGGTATCAGAAGAAAGAGCAAGGTTAACGAAGATATTGAAAGATATAGCGTTATCCGTGCTGTTGCTGCCATTGAAAGATGTGACATCGCACTTCTTGTAATCGACGCAGCAGAAGGCATCACTGAACAGGACAAGAAGATTGCCGGCGTTGCTCATGAAGCAGGTAAGGGAATTATTGTTGTTGTTAACAAGTGGGACTTAATCACTAAGGAAACTAACACAATGAGAGACTATAAGCGTGCAATTGAATCAGAGCTTCAGTTCATGTCTTACGCACCTTCAGTTTTCATTTCCGTACAGGAAAGACAGAGAATATTTGAGGTTATGAAGCTTGCTAAGTACGTAGCTGAAAAGAGAGCACTTCGCGTGCCTACAGGTCAGCTTAACAGCTTGATTACTGATGCTACTATGATGAAGCAGCCTCCTTCAGATAAGGGTAAGAGACTGAAGATTTACTATGCAACTCAGGTTGGAGTTAAACCACCTCTATTCTCATTCCAGATTAACAGCAGAGAGCTTATGCATTTCTCTTATGCAAGATATCTAGAAAACAGAATCAGAGAAGGCTTCGGATTTGAAGGAACTTCAATTAAATTCGTATTCAGAGAAAAGGGAGAGAAGGAGCAGTAATGGATTATACACTAATGATTGTAGCCATTGTAATAGCATATTTCCTTGGAAATATCTCACCTGCTACACTTCTAGCAAGAGCAGTTGGTAAGGATATAAAAAAAGAGGGAAGTGGAAACGCCGGGACAACTAACGCACTTAGAGTTCTTGGTAAAAAAGCCGCTTTAATCACTCTTGTAATTGATATAGGTAAGGGTGTAGTTGCTGTCCTTCTTGGAGGGCTTATTGCAGGAACAACAGCATCCTATTGCTGTGCTTTGGCGGCTTTTGTAGGTCATATCTGGCCTGTACTGTTTAAGTTTAAGGGTGGAAAAGGTGTGGCCGTTGCCTTTGGAGCTATTCTGGCAGTAAATTGGCATATGGCACTGGCTCTGCTTGCAATTGAAGCCGTAGTAGTTCTAGGGAGTAGAATGGTATCCCTAGCCTCAATTGTAACGGCAGCAGCATGTCCTTTTTTGGCATATTTCATGGAGAGAGACTTTGTGCCATTAGTATGCGTCATGGCGTTAATCTTAATTGTTAAGCACAGGTCAAATATTGGACGAATTCTTCGAGGTGAAGAAAATAAGCTTGGACACACCGTAGCTAAGTAGCTATGGTATATACCGTAGCTAAGTAAGGAGACATAATTTAGATGAAAAATATTGGTGTAATCGGTGCCGGAAGTTTCGGTACAGCATTGGCACAGACCTTGGCAGAAAAAGGTCATAATGTAAAATTAACTAGTGTGACAAGAAGTCACCTGGATGAAATTAAGGAAACAAGAGAAAACAAACGTTATCTTCCAGGCGTTATTTTAAGCGACAATATTGAGGTTGCTTATTCTACAGAAGAAGTTCTTAGGGACGCTGACGTTGTTCTTTTTGCAGCGCCTGCTCAGAAATTTAGAAATGCTTTTGAACAGGCAATCCCTTTCCTAGAAGACAATATGATTGTCGTAAATGTGGCAAAGGGAATTGAAATCGGCAGTCTTATGAGAATGTCTGAAATTGCAAAGATTCTCAAGCCTGATACAAAGTACGTAGTGCTATCAGGACCATCTCACGCCGAAGAAGTTGCTAGAAAGCTTCCGACTACTCTTGTAGTTGCATCTGAGAATATGGAATATGCAGAAGTTGTTCAGGATGTTTTCATGACTGAAAAACTTCGTGTGTATACTAATGATGATGTTTGCGGAGTTGAGCTAGGCGGATCTTTGAAGAACATCATTGCTCTTGGAGCAGGTATCTCAGATGGAATTGGATACGGAGATAATGCCAAGGCGGCTCTTATGACAAGAGGTATTACTGAAATGTGCAGACTTGGTAAGGCTATGGGCGCAGATATCGAAACTTTTGCAGGTCTTACAGGTGTTGGAGATTTAATCGTAACTTGTACAAGT
The DNA here is from genome assembly GCA_030537495.1 of Clostridia bacterium. Lineage (GTDB taxonomy): Bacteria > Bacillota > Clostridia > Peptostreptococcales > Anaerovoracaceae > Senimuribacter. Next base: position 71,060 of record JAUNMH010000009.1, read on the forward strand.
ATGCACTCTAGAAATAGAAGATGTGGTATTTTAATTGGTGAAGGAATGAAGCCAAGTGATGCAGTTGAAAAAATTGGAATGGTTGTTGAGGGAATGTCAACGGCTAAAGCTGCTCATGAAATGGCAATTCAGAAGGGAATTGAAATGCCTATTACAGAGGCTATTTATCGCTGCATCAATGAAGAAGTAACTGCAGCGGAAGCAGTAAGCCTACTTATGGGGAGAGAAAGAAAGAATGAAAAAAACATTTAATATAACTACCTTCGGATGTCAGATGAATGAGCATGATTCTGAAATCATGGCGGGCATGCTGACTGACGAAGGCTTTATTCAGGTTGATTCCAGAAAGGATGCTGATATAGCAATTATTAACACTTGCAGCATCAGGGACAATGCGGACAAGCGCTTTTTCGGAACTCTGGGTCAGCTAAAAAGAAGAAAGAAGGAAAATCCGGAATTTACTGTTTGTGTTTGTGGCTGCATGATGCAGCAACAACATGTCATTGACACGATTAAAGCCAAATATCCATGGGTTGATATCATTTTCGGGACCCATAATATTCACAAGTTGCCTGAATTGCTTGCCAACATAGTTGCCGAGAAGGGCAAGCAGATAGATGTGTGGCCCGAAGGCGGTGAAATCGTCGAGGGCCTACCTTGTAAGAGACTATTTGAAAGCAAGGCTTTAGTTAATATCATGTTTGGGTGCAATAATTTCTGTACTTATTGCATCGTTCCATACACAAGAGGAAGAGAAAGAAGCCGTAAACCTTCAGATATCGTAAATGAAGTTAGAAATCTAGTAGCAGATGGAGTAAAAGAGATTATGCTCCTTGGCCAGAATGTAAACTCATATAAGGGTATGGAAGCTGGCAGCGAAGAAGTCATCGACTTTGCAGAGCTGATTTATATGCTCAACGAAATAGATGGACTTGAAAGAATCAGATTTATGACTTCACATCCAAAAGATCTATCAGATAGACTAATTCAGGCATTTGTTGACTGTGACAAGCTATGCAAAAATGTTCATCTTCCAGTTCAGTCAGGAAGTAGCCGAGTTCTTAAGGCAATGAATCGTCGCTATGACAAGGAAAAATATCTTGATTTAGTCGGAAAGCTGAAAGCTGTAGTGCCTGGAATTACAATGTCCACAGACATTATTGTTGGATTCCCGGGAGAAACAGAGGAAGACTTTGAGGAGACTTTGGATCTGGTACGCCAGGTTGAATACGACTCAGCCTTCACCTTCCTTTACTCAATTAGAAAGGGTACACCAGCTGAAAAGTATGAGGATCAGATTCCAGAAGATGTGAAGCACGAGCGTTTCAATCGTCTCGTTGATCTGATTAACTCAATTAGTGCAGAAAAAAACGCTGCCTACGTTGGACGCGTCGAAAAGGTTCTAGTTGAAGGTCCAAGCAAAACAAACAGCAAAACCTACACAGGCCGTACTGACGGTTTCAAGTTAGTTAACTTCCAGGGCACACCTGAAATGGTTGGCCAGATTGTTGACGTGAAAATCACAGAAGGCAAAACCTTCAGCCTGGAGGGACAGGTAATATAGATAGCATACAAGGTGCAAGGTCTGAAAAATATAATTTTCTCAGACCTTTTTGCGTTTTTGCAGGCATAATCCTTTACTTTTCCCTTCAATCCTTTATTTCTTTACTTCTCTAAAGAAATAATTCAAAAATCTATTGCAAATGATGTAGGAATGGTGTAAAACGTGTAAAAAATATAGTAAACACTTTAATAATTTGTGAATTTTGGAGTAATAACTATGAATACAACGGACGCTTTAAAAGGAAGAAACGCAAAGGAAGTTTATGACGAATTAAACGAATACTTCCACCCTGAACGCTATAAGGATTTTGTGAAAAATGGACTTATACTTGACAACACTGAATATATAGAGCAGGTATATACTGCAACATTTTCAGGTGCAGCAATTGCAGATGTGTTAAGAAAAGAAGGCGCGAAAAATGCGTTACTGTTTACCCACCATCCTGGAGCTCAGCATAAGGAAGGGGAAACCGGAGCTTTATTTACGGAGCAGGACCTTGAGTTTATGAAGGAAAACAACATTAGCCATTTCAGTTTTCATCTTCCATTAGATGAAGTAAATCCTTATTCGCCAGGTATCTGTTTGGCAAGAGCATTAAATGCTGTTCCATATAAAAGCTTCTTTGAGGAATTTGGTGCAACAATGGGATTGATTTGTACTACTAGCTGTACCAATATTAATGAAGTTTTAGAGAAGATGGAAGAAATTACTGGACATCCTTGCAAGCTCTATAAATACGGCGATGAAAATCTTTCAGATGGACGATTTGCACTCAGTGCGGGTGGAGCAGAAGGAACTGATTTTTATAAAGAGCTGAAGGACGAAGGAGTCAATCTCTTTATAACGGGCGTCGGTTCACCAGAAGTTGACTGGTTTGCACCATCACACGCAGAGGCCAAAAAACAAGAAATTAGCATTCTTTCAGCGGGACACTATTCTACAGAAAAATTTGCATTGATTGATATATGCAGATTTTTCGAAGAAAGAGGTCTGAAAGCACAATTTATCGAGGAAATACCTTGTTTAACAGATTTATAGTGAAGAATCCTGCTTGTGTGACACCATCATTCCTGTCTGAGGAAACCGCCGTT
>JAUNMH010000022.1 GCA_030537495.1 Clostridia bacterium
CTATGGGTAAAGGTTAAGGAAAACTGGAGAGACAGTGACTTTGCTCTTTCCAATGTTGGAAACAAGGAATAGAAATATACAAGGAATAGAAAAGTATGGGGAAACCTTAATGTATGTTAATTCAGAAGGCATAGTCTTCAGGCAGATTAAGGCTGCTGGCGGACGGAGGATGCTGCTTATATTTACAAGAAAATATGGGAAAATCAGTGCCGGAAGCAACTTAAGCGAAAAGGGTAGAAGCAAGGCAGCTCTTGCTTTGCGCCCCTTTACTTATGGACAGTATGAGTTTTTCAAAAATAGGGATTACTATAATCTAAATAGTGGAGAAACGAGGAAAAGCTTCTTTAGAATCGGTGAGGACCTGGACAAATATTTTACAGCTTCTATGGCTTTGGAAATAACAGAGAAAGCCTTAGGTGAGGAATTTCCGCAGCCTAAGATTTTCGACTTATTGTTGGATTTCTTAACTGCTTTGGAGCTTAGAGAGCAGAAACATGAAACCTTACTTCTAGCCTATGAGATAAAACTTCTTAATCTACTCGGCACTGCTCCTGAAGTGAGCCGATGTGCATGTTGCTCTGGAAAAGATAATCTAAATTGGTTCAGCGTGAAGGACGGCGGAATTATCTGTGACAAATGCAAGGAATTGAAGCAAGATAAGTTGATTTTTAAGGCGGAATTTGATATAGTTGAAGTAGTAAGTTTTTTCGTTAAGAATCCAATGAGAAACTTTTCGAAAATAGCTTTAGATGAAGGTATTGCAAGAAAGTTGCAGGCCATAGTTAGGGATTATATGGCCTATCACCTTGACATTAGCCAGCTGAAAAGCGATGGCGTATTAGAGGGGAATTTTTAGGAGGTTTTAGTTATGGAAATCACATTAGAAAAAATTGAATTAGTTAAAGACAGAACAGGTGTAACTTACAAAGAAGCTAAGGAAGCTTTAGAAGCTGCAGAAGGTAATGTAGTTGACGCAATCATTTCCATTGAAGAAGAGGTAAATGAAAAGGCTACTGCAGGGGAAAATCTGAAAGCAAAGATTAAAGAAATTTTAGATAAAGGAAATGTTTCAAGAGTTATCGTATCAAAGAACGGAGAAACACTTCTTAACCTGCCAATCGTTGTAGGAATTCTAGGAACAGTAATCGCTCCAACAGCCGCTATTATTGGCGTTGTTGCTTCGTTTGGATTCAAGTGCAAAATTGAGTTTGTTAAGGACGATGGTTCAGTAATCGACCTTACTGAAAAAGCAGGCGTGTTCTATGAAGAAGCAAAAGAAAAGGCACCTTCAGCATATGAAGATCTGAAGGAAAAGAGCGTAGAGTTCTACGAAGATCTGAAGGAAAAGGGCAGTGATGCATTCTACAAGGCAAAGGATGTTGCTGAGGATGTGAAGGCAAAGATGAAGAAGGATGATGATTTCGATATCTTCGACGTTGATGACGACTTAGATGGTTTTGATGGAGATGATGAAGAAGCGGCAGATGAGGCTTGTGACCCTTGCGAATCCTGTGAAACACCGGACGCATGCGACACTTGCGATGCTGCAGATGATGATAAATCAGAAGACATTAAATTTTAACAGGAAAGGGTTTTATTAAGAATGAGTGAAGTAGTTACAATGGAAAAAATCGTTGCACTTGCTAAGAACAGAGGATTCGTTTATCCTGGTTCTGATATTTACGGAGGTCTTGCAAACACTTGGGACTATGGTCCTTTAGGCGTTGAGTTCAAGAACAATGTAAAGAAAGCATGGTGGAAAAAGTTTGTACAGGAATCAAAGTACAATGTAGGTCTGGATGCTGCAATCCTAATGAATCCAAGAACATGGGAAGCTTCAGGACACATTGGTGGATTCTCAGATCCGCTTATTGACTGTAAGGAATGTAAGTCAAGATTCAGAGCTGACAAACTGATTGAAGAATATATGATGGACAATGGTCTGGAAGTTGTTCCTGTAGATGGATGGTCCAATGAAAAACTTGAAGAATACATTAAGGAACACGGAATTTGCTGTCCTGATTGCGGAAAGAGCAATTTCACAGGAATCAGACAGTTCAACCTAATGTTCAAGACTTTCCAGGGTGTAACTGAAGACTCTAAGTCAGAAATTTTCTTAAGACCTGAAACTGCTCAGGGTATTTTCGTAAACTTCAAGAACGTTCAGAGAACATCAAGAAAGAAGGTACCGTTTGGTATTGCACAGATTGGTAAGTCTTTCAGAAACGAAATTACTCCAGGTAACTTCACTTTCAGAACAAGAGAATTCGAACAGATGGAACTTGAATTCTTCTGTAAGCCAGGAACCGATCTTGAATGGTTCGAATACTGGAAGCAGTATGCAATTGATTTCCTAAAGTCTCTTGATATGAACATGGATCATATTAGAACAAGAGACCACGAAAAGGAAGAACTGTCACACTACAGTAATGCGACAACTGACCTTGAATACTTATTCCCATTTGGATGGGGTGAACTTTGGGGTATTGCCGATAGAACTGACTTCGACCTTAGACAGCACAGCGAATTCTCAGGTCAGGAAATGGTTTACATCGATCCTGAAACTAATGAAAGATACATTCCTTACTGCATCGAACCATCACTAGGTGCAGACAGAGTTGCTCTTGCATTCTTAGTAGACGCATACACAGAGGAAACATTAACTGATGGAAATGGAAAAGAAGATACAAGAGTACTTCTTAAGTTCCACCCTGCACTTGCACCATTTAAGGCTGCAGTACTTCCTCTTGCTAAGAAACTGGCACCAGTTGCTGAGCCTATTTATGATGAACTTGCAAAGTACTTCAATGTTGATTACGATGCAGCTGGTTCAATTGGTAAGAGATACAGAAGAGAAGATGAAATCGGAACACCATTCTGTATTTGTGTAGACTTCGACACAGAAACTGATGGATGCGTAACTATCCGTGATAGAGATACTATGGAACAGGTTCGCCTTCCAATCGGAGAAGTTAGAGCGTATATTGAAGAAAGAATGGCGTTCTAGACTGAATTAAAACATTGTACATAACCAATTAATATAATGCCGGTCTTGTTGATAAGATCGGCATTTTACTGTGCAGAGGTTGGTAATGAGCCTATGCTATATGTGATAATCTACAAAAAACTTTAAAGAATTAGGCATAAAGCACAAAAAACTTTACAAAATTACTAATCAATATCAAAAACCAAAAACATACAAAAACTAGTTAATCTGCTCTTTTCAACAGAAAAAAATAGTGTTAGAATGACTAAAAATGTTAAGAAAATACAAAACAATGCTTAGAACTTAGAAAGGGGTTGTTGTCTTATGGAAAAACTAGTCTATTCCTTTAATGAAGGATCAAAGGACATGAGAGCATTACTTGGAGGTAAAGGTGCAAATCTTGCAGAAATGACAAAGATTGGCTTGCCAGTACCTTTTGGCTTTACTGTAACAACAGAAGCGTGCAATAAGTACTACGAAGATGGAGGAAAACTTGAGGAAGGCCTCGTAGAAGCAATTTATGAGAAGATGGAGGAACTTGAGAATGTTTCTGGAAAGAAATTCGGCGATCCAGGAAATCCACTTCTTGTATCTGTAAGATCAGGGGCTGTATTCTCTATGCCAGGAATGATGGACACAATATTGAACCTTGGCCTTAATGACGAGACTACAGAAGGATTAGCAAAACTTACAGATAATGAAAGATTTGCCTATGACAGCTACAGAAGATTCATCCAAATGTTCGGAGATGTTGTAATGGAAATCTCAAAATCAAAGTTTGACAAAATCTTTGACGGACAGAAGGAAAAAGTTGGGGCAAAATATGATGTTGATCTAAGCACTGATGACCTTAAAACTATAATTGTTGGATATAAAGCTCTAGTTAAAGAAGAAATGGGCAGAGATTTTCCACAGGAACCAGCAGCTCAGCTACTAGAAGCAGTACAAGCTGTATTCCGTTCATGGAACAACGACAGAGCAAAATTATACAGAAAACTTAATGGAATTTCTGATAAACTTGGAACTGCAGTAAATGTACAGTCCATGGTTTTCGGTAATATGGGAGATACTTCAGGAACAGGAGTTGCATTTACTCGTAATCCTGCTAATGGCGAAAACAAGCTTTACGGAGAATTCCTTGTAAACGCACAGGGTGAAGACGTAGTTGCAGGTATAAGAACACCTAAGCCAATTGCAGAAATGGCAGAAGCCTTTCCAGATGTATATAAGGATTTTGAAAGAATTGCGGGCGTCCTAGAAAAGCATTACAAGGACCTTCAGGATATGGAATTTACAGTAGAAAGAAATAAGCTGTATATGTTACAGACTAGAAATGCTAAGAGAACAGCCCTTTCAGCTGTAAAGGTTGCAGTCGATATGGTAGAAGAAGGCCTTATCGATAAGGAAACTGCTGTACAGAGAATTGAAGCGTCTCAGATAGATCAGTTGCTGCATCCTACATTTGATGAAAAAGCTGAAGCAGAGGCAAATAAGCTGGCAACAGGACTTCCAGCATCACCTGGCGCAGCAAGTGGAGAAATCTATTTCAACGCAGCTAGTGCAGAATCAGCTGTAGCTAACGGACATAAGGTAATTCTTGTAAGACAGGAAACTTCTCCAGAAGACCTAGCAGGTATGGTTGCGGCAGAAGGTATATTGACTGCAACAGGTGGTATGACAAGCCATGCCGCAGTAGTTGCAAGAGGAATGGGAAAATGCTGCGTAGCAGGTTGTTCTCAGATTGCAGTAGACGAAGAAGCAAAGACATTAACTGCTAGAGGTACAGTTTATAAAGAAGGCGACTATGTTTCCATTAACGGAACAACAGGAGCTGTATATGAAGGTAAACTTGATACTAAGGCTGCTGCTTTCTCAGAAGATTTTAATAAGATAATGACATGGGCAGATGAAATCAGAACCCTAAAGATTCGTACAAATGCTGACAATCCAAGAGATGCAAAGCAGGCTCTGGATTTCGGAGCAGAAGGAATCGGACTATGCAGAACTGAGCATATGTTTTTCGAGGAAGATAGAATCCCTGCAATCAGACAGATGATTCTGTCTGACACAGTTGAAGAAAGAGAAGTTGCATTAGCAAAACTATTACCTTTCCAGAAAGGCGACTTTAAGGCTATGTATGAGGTTATGGAAGAAAGACCTGTAACTATCAGATTGCTGGATCCGCCACTACATGAGTTCCTACCTCAGACAGAAGAGGAAATGGGTGAGCTTTCAAAGATTTCCGGAATTTCCTTGAATAAGCTTAAGGCAACAGCTGCAGACCTACAGGAATTCAATCCAATGCTAGGACACAGAGGATGCCGTCTTGCTGTAACTTATCCTGAAATTGCAAGAATGCAGACAAGAGCTATTATGGAAGCAGCTATTGAAGTGCAGAATGAAAAAGGATTCAACATTGTACCTGAAATAATGATTCCGCTTGTAGGAAATGTTAGAGAATTAGCCGACGTTAAGAAGACAGTTGTTGAGACTGTAAAACAGTGCTTAGAAGAAGCAGGCGTAACAATGGAATACATGATTGGTACTATGATTGAAATTCCAAGAGCTGCAGTAACTGCGGACAAGATTGCAGAAGAAGCAGAGTTCTTCTCATTCGGAACAAATGACCTGACTCAGATGACTTATGGATTCTCAAGAGACGACACAGGCAAGCTTATTAAGGAATATATTGAAAAGGGAATTTTCGATGAAGATCCATTCCAGACAATTGACCAGGAAGGCGTAGGACAGTTAATGAAGACTGCCGTTTCCCTAGGTAAACAGACTCGTCCCAATATTAAGTTAGGCATCTGCGGAGAACACGGTGGTGAACCAAAGAGCATAGAGTTCTGTCACAATATCGGACTCCAGTATGTATCCTGCTCACCATTTAGAGTTCCAATCGCAAGACTTGCAGCAGCACATGCAGCAATTAAGGCTAAGGCTAAGGATGAAGAATAAGGTAAAAATAATACTAAGAAATAATACTACTAGAGAATAATCACAAGGGAACTGCAAAATTATCAAAGAGCAGTTCCCTTTCTTTCTATAAAGTTTCTATGAGGAGACGCTATTATAATGTACTTTGCACTTGAAAGTACATGTGCCGTCATGATAGAATACAAGATAAGAAATGCCACTTAAATGACGGCAAAAAAGAAGGAGTTAACATTTAATGTCGGGTATGGGAAGCGAACTTATAGGCAATCTTGTAATGACATTTTTTGTTTCTATGTTGCCTGTAGTAGAATTACGAGGTGCAATTCCAATGGGCGTAGCTTCCGGCTTAGGATTTTGGGAATCCTTTGCGGCAGCTGTCGCAGGAAATCTTGTACCGATTCCTTTCATCATTATATTTATAAGGACCATATTCGAATGGCTAAGAGATAAAAATCAGAAATTTGATCGCTTAATAAATAAATTTGAAAATAAGGCTGCTGAGAAGAAAGAACTAATTGATAAGTATGAGTGGTTCGGATTAGTTTTGTTAGTAGCTATACCGCTACCGGGAACTGGCGCCTGGACGGGAGCACTTGTGGCGGCAATGATGGATATGCGACTTAAGAGGGCATTTCCTGCAATAGCATTAGGCGTATGCATAGCGGGTTTTGTTGTGGCATATGCAACCTTCGGAGCTAAATTCCTAATATTTGGATAGTTGATAAGGGTATTAGTTAAGGAGAGGAGAGATTATTATGATGGACATTTTACTTAGTGCACCGGGATTCTGGCTGGCTGCCGCAGTGGTATTCGGCGTCATAGAATCACTTACCATGGGACTTGTAACCATATGGTTTGCAGGGGGAGCGCTTGTAGCATTACTTGCAGCAATTTTAGATGCATCTATTCCAATTCAGATTGGTTTGTTTCTTGTCGTATCAATAGTATTGTTGGTAGGCACAAGGAAGATATTTATTGACAAGCTTAAGACAGGACAGGAAAAGACCAATGTGGAGGCTTTGATAGGGAAAGTAGGAACTGCCGTGACCGATGTAGACCACTTGTCGGCAGGAATCGTTAACCTTTCGGGTCAGGAATGGAGTGCAATCTGCGAAGGCGAGTACAAAATCGCAGCAGGTGATAAAGTAAAAGTTGATAAAATCGAGGGTGTAAAGCTAATTGTAGCACCTTTCGAGGAGTAGGGGGAGAAAGATGTTTGGTAAGATTGTTTTAGTCATTCTGGTTCTGATTCTTATTGCTTTAATTGCGACTAATATCAGAATTGTACCACAGGCGAGAGCATATGTAATTGAAAGATTAGGTGCATATAATGGCACTTGGCAGGTAGGTCTTCACTTTAAAATTCCGCTAATCGATAAGGTTGCGAGAAAAGTTTCATTAAAGGAAAAGGTTATTGACTTCCCGCCACAGCCAGTAATTACAAAGGATAATGTAACAATGGAAATTGACACTGTTGTGTACTTCCAGATTACTGATCCAAAGCTGTACACTTATGGCGTAGAAAGTCCTATGGATGCAATTGAAAATCTGACAGCGACTACACTGAGAAACATTATCGGTGAACTGGAACTGGACGAATCACTTACATCACGTGAACATATTAATACAAAGATCAGATTAGTTCTTGACGAGGCAACTGACCCATGGGGAATTAAAATTAACCGTGTGGAAGTTAAGAACATTACACCACCTAAAGATATTCAGATGGCTATGGAAAAGCAGATGCGCGCAGAACGTGAAAGAAGAGAAGCTATTCTGAAGGCAGAAGGTGAAAAGAAGTCAGCAGTTCTTATTGCAGAAGGTAATAAGGAAGCTGTAATCCTTGAAGCAGAAGCAAATAAGGCATCAACAATTCTTGAGGCAGAGGCTAAGAAGGAAGCTGCAATTCGTGAGGCTGAAGGTGAAGCTGAAGCAATTAGAATGGTACAGCAGGCTACAGCAGATGGTATCAGAATGTTGGTTGAATCCAATCCAAATAAGGAAGTTATCGCACTTAAGAGTCTAGATTCATTTGAAAAGGCTGCCGACGGTCAGGCAACTAAGGTTATCATTCCTTCAGAAATCAGTGGACTTGCAGGTCTAGCAACTTCGCTTAAAGAACTAGTTAAGGAAGACTAATTACAAGAGACTGAATCCAGGTGGGTTCGGTCTCTTTTCACAAGGCGGGCGATATCCAATATCAAAACCCACAGAGTAGGAGAAACTCACAAAAAATATGAAAAAACACGCAATTATACCTATTTTCATTCCTCATAAAGGTTGTCCCAACGACTGTGTATTCTGCAATCAAAAGAAAATCACAGCTCGTAACGGGAAGGTGACTATGGAGGATGTTATAAATACAATTGAAACATATTTATCAACTCTTGAAGAAAGCAGTGTAGAAACCATAGAAGTCGCCTTCTTCGGAGGCAGCTTTACGGGAATTCCTATGGAAGAACAGTCGGCTTTTTTATCCGTTGCCAAGGAATATAAGGACAGAGGGCGCATAGACAAAATTCACATGTCTACAAGGCCGGATTATATTAATGAAGAAATTTTGGACAACTTAAAAAAATATGATGCAGACACCATAGAACTGGGAGTTCAGTCCTTCGACGATGAGGTTTTGAAAAAAGCGGGACGAGGCCATGACAGCAGTATAGTCTATAAGTCAAGCCAGCTCATTAAAGACTACGGATTCGAGCTGGGAATCCAGTTGATGATAGGCCTGCCAGGAGACACTATGGAGACAGCCATCTATTCAGCCCAGGAAACGGTAAAAATCAATCCCTCCATTGCAAGACTGTATCCGACCATTGTAATCAATGATACAGAGCTTTACAATATGAATATGAGAGGCGAATACAAGCCTCTATCTCAAGAGGAAGCCATCAAGCGTACTAAGGAAATGTATAAAATTATAGATGGAGCCGGAATAAATATTATACGAGTAGGGCTAAAAAGCAGCGACATAATAAATGAAAATGGGGAAATCAGCGGAAACACTTATCATCCAGCTTTTAGACAGCTTGTAGAAGGTGAAATAGCAAAGGAAAGGGTGGAGGATCAGCTTCTGGCTGCTGGCCTGGCAGGTGAGGCTGACCTGAATTCTGCAAAGGCCGATCAAAGAGACAAGGGCAGAGACTGCCGCATAAAGGTAGATGTTTTCTCAAGTCCTAACTCATTTTCAAATATGGTAGGGCACAAGGCCTGTAACAAAACCTACTTTGCTCATAAGTATCCGCATCTAAGTCTAGCATTCAGAACAGATGAAGAACTAGGCGTTAACAGATATAGAATTAAAGTAAAGGAGTAATTATCCAAATGGTTAATATAGGAAATAAATGGGATGAAATTCTCGAGGGGGAATTCGATAAAGAATACTATAAAAAGTTGAGAGCCTTCCTTATACAAGAGTATAGCGAGCACACAGTTTATCCCGATATGCATGATATTTTTAACGCCCTTAAGGCTGTTTCCTACGATGATGTAAAGGTTGTTATTTTGGGCCAGGACCCGTATCATGAGCCGGGACAGGCTCATGGAATGGCGTTCTCTGTAAAGCCCGGAATAAAGACACCGCCGTCACTTGTAAATATTTATAAAGAACTCAAAGATGATATAGGAATGGAAATACCGGGACATGGATATTTGCAGAGCTGGGCAGATCAGGGAGTTTTGATGTTGAACACCTGCCTAACCGTGAGAGCGCACCAGGCCAATTCACATAAGGGCAAAGGATGGGAAATGTTTACGGACAGGGTCATAGAACTGCTTAACCAGAGAGAAAAGCCTATGGTTTTCATACTTTGGGGCGCTAATGCTAAGTCGAAGAAGAAACTGATTACGGCGCCACAGCATCTTGTTTTGACCGGGGCTCACCCGAGTCCACTTTCGGCATATAACGGTTTCTATGGAGGAAAGTATTTCTCAAAGACCAACGAATTTTTAGAAAAAAACGGAGAAAATCCTATCTACTGGCAGTCAGTAGGTGTATAATAGGCAAAAGGCTAAAACAAAAGGAAACATAAGGGAAAATATGAAAGGTATTAATTAAGGAGGTAACGAGATGATTATCGGAATTATTGTATTAGTTATAGTGGCTGTAATAGTGCTGTGGGCAATTACAGGTTACAACGGCTTCATTAAGCTAAAAAATAGCGTAGAAGAGAGCTTTTCAACTATGGATGTATATCTGAAGAAGAGATATGATCTGATTCCTAATTTAGTTGAGACAGTTAAGGGATATGCGAAACACGAGTCAGAAACCCTGGAAAAAGTAGTTGCGGCTAGAAATATGGCGCAGTCGGCAAGCACAATGGAAGACAAGATGGAAGGCGAAAAACTTCTGACAGGAACACTTAAGACGCTGTTTGCTGTGGCTGAAAGTTATCCTGATTTGAAGGCAAACACTAACTTCCTAGATTTACAGGACCAGCTGAAGAGCCTTGAAAACGATATTGCCAATGCAAGAAAATACTACAACGCTGTAGTTAAGCAGTTCAACAACAAGTGCGAAATGTTTCCAAGCAATATCCTTGCTGGAATCTTCCACTTCACAAGAAAGCCAATGTTCGAAGTAGACGCTGAAGAAGAACGTAAAAACGTAAAGGTGGAGTTCTAAATGAAGAAAATTTTTAACATTTTAGCAATAGCACTAGTGCTGACATTTTCGGCACCAGCCTTTGCCTTTGCTGACAGCGCGGGCTATGAGACGAACCGGTACGATGTCAACGTAAGCATTACGGAGGACCATGTCTGCCAGGTTCAGGAGACAATTAAGGTAAACTTCACCGAAAGCAGACACGGGATTTACAGATACATTCCCTATGAACCAGGCATCTATGTTATAAAAAAGGTTAAGGTTCCCGGAGAAAATTACGAAATAAGCTCCGAATACAGCAACAATTGGAATCAGATTATCCAAATCGGCGACGCGGACAAGGTGGTTAGGGGCAATCACACTTATAACGTGAACTACAACATTTTATGTTATAAAGATGAGGACCCAGACAAGGACTATCTCTCCATCGACCTTATTCCTACGGGTTGGTCAACGTCAATCAAAACCTCCAAGGTTACAGTAAAGCTTCCTAAGGCTGTAGACCCAGCTTCTCTAAAACTGTACGGCGGAGCCTACGGTTCGACAGGTCAGGCACAGGTGAAATCAAGTTATAATGAAAAGACCAATGAGATTACCATAGCAGCAAAAAATCTGCCTAAAGGATATGGTATTACCCTGGGTGCGGAGCTTCCTGAAGGTTACTGGGTTGACCCTGCAAATAGAGAGTGGTTTTACAAACCACTAATAGCAGTTTTAGTTGTAATTCCAGCACTTATGCTACTACTATGGTTTGTTTTGGGAAGAGACCCTAGAGTTGTGAAAACTGTGGAATTCTATCCGCCGGAAGGCATGACCCCAGCAGACTTAGGATATGTAATCGATGGAAAAGTAGATTACAAGGATGTTATTTCGCTGATTATGTACCTGGCCGACAAAGGTTACATTCAGATAGATGAATATAAAAAGAACAAGTTCAGATTGAAGAAACTTAAGGACATTGATCCTAATGAAAAATCCTTTGTAAAAACCTTCTTCCGTGGTTTATTCGACAGGGGAAATTCAGTAAAAACTGACGACCTTCCTGCAGGCTTCGGCAGCGATTTTCAGACTGCCCAGCAACAAGTTAAGGACCACTACAGAGGTAAAAATGCACTGTACACCACTTCATCAGAAGTTTGCAGAATCGTGGGCATGATTTTGATGTTTATGCCACCAATCATCAGCATTATAATTTCGGCAGCAGCTAAGTTTAACGACCTTGCTTTCTTTGCAATCATACCTGTAGCAGTGCTTCTAGTGCTTAGTATGGTGAATATCATCAGACTCTTCGATAAGTGGGAGTCTACAAGCAAAGCCAAGAGAAACTCAAAGTTGGTATTCGCGTTGATTTTTGCCCTTGCCGGAGTTTTGATTGCGGCTGTAATAACTACAAAACTTATGGAAAGCATCGCTCTTGGAGCCCTTGTAGTTGCGTCTACGGCGGTAACCTTTATATTTGTAATTCTTATGAAAAAGAGAACAGAAAAAAGCGCCAGACTTTTGGGGCAGATACTGGGCTTCAGAGATTTTATAGAGACTGCAGAATTAGATAAACTTAACGCTCTTGTTGAAGAAGATCCAGCTTATTTCTATAATATTATGCCTTACGCATATGTTATGGGCCTGTCCGACAAGTGGGCGAAGAAGTTTGAACACATTAAAATTGACCAGCCTGAGTGGTACAACGGTTATGATTCAATGCCTATGTACAATATGTTATGGTACAGCCATATGATGAACAGCTGCACCAAGTCCGTTGAGAGCAACGTTATCAGCTCAATCGCTAGTGCAGCCAGTGATTCAGGTGGTGGAAGCATCGGTGGCGGTTTTGGCGGTGGCGGGTTCTCCGGCGGAGGCTTCGGCGGCGGAGGCGGCGGAAGCTGGTAAGAATTCTATCAAAACCAAAAAATAGCAAAACCAAAAAAGAGTCACTTGCGAGGTGACTCTTTAGTTTTATCTGCTTATTTATTTATCTAATGTTTTGGCTGAAACTTTTCGATTGTCGGTTTTACATGGTAGAAATCACGAAGCGTCTCGTACTGAGCCTGAGCTTTATGAGCAGCGGGGCTGTCGGGACTTCCTGTTTTTACCGCTTTTATCATAATATTTCTTGCTGTATGCTCCAGGCTAGTGAACTCAATCATTGCAACGTCATAACCTGCCGCCTCCAGCTTCAGACCACGAAGGCCGTCGGTTAAGTACTCTGTAAGCCTGTCCTTCAAGATGCCATGTTTAAGCATAGGCTGATGGATTTCGTCCCTTATCTGGTTAAAAAGCTCGTGCTGGCAACAAGGTACAGAAAGAATTACCTTAGTGTTCCAGTTGACTGCGTTAATAAGAGCGTAGTCTGTGGCTGTATCGCAGGCGTGAAGGGTTACCACCATGTCGGCGTTGTCATTGGTGTAATCTGCAATGTCACCCATTAGGAATTTTAGGCCATCAAAACCTAAATCTCTAGCAATCTTATTGCAGAAGTTGATTACATCTTTCTTAAGATCTAGGCCGATGATTTCAACATTCCTATTTTTAACTACCTTCAGGTAGTGGTATAAGGCAAAAGTGAGATATGCTTTGCCGCACCCAAAATCGATGATCTTCAAAGTTTTATCTTTAGGTAGATAAGGGAAGACGTCTTCGACAATTTCAAGGTAGCGGTTTATTTGGCGGAACTTACTGTAGTGCTTGTCTACAACTCTTCCGTTGTCATCCATTACACCGAGTCTAATGAGAAAATCACAAGGCTGGCCATTAGGTATAGCGTATTTTTTTTGTACGGTTGTGGCTTAAATCGGGTACGCCACGGGTTGCAGGCTTGGTGGTGATTCTTGGCTTTGATGGTTTTGATGCTAGAACCTGAATATCCTCAGACGCCGTGAAAATGTTAATCTGCTTGAACTCCTCATCTAGAAGGCGACGTGCTTCGACGATAGCCTCTGCGGCCTCAAGATTAGCGTGAGTAACCTTCTTCTCATAGTGATATTCCACCTGAAACATAAGCTGCAGGCCGATTTTTACGGGGCGGATAACCACCTTGTTGCACTCATGTGATTTCTTTCTCTTTGCGGAAAGAATCATGCGCACTAAGTCTCCGCCATAAAATATATCTTGAAAAATTTTATCTAACTGATTCATAATATTTCCTCCGGAGTTTATAGTACCATATTTATGGTTTTGTTTCAATAAAGGGAATTTGTTTTATGTATTCATAAAATCTTTATGTTGTAGCTGTTGTAAAAAGGAGCGCCATGTGATAAAATTATCAGTATTATGGACAAGTTTTGCCCAATGAAAGTGGGGGTTTATATGGATAAACAGAAAATTATTAATATTGCGGTAATCGCCCACGTTGACGCGGGTAAGTCGACGCTGGTGGATGCTTTTTTAAATCAGAGCGGAGTTTTCCGTGCAAATGAGGAAATAGTTGACTGCGTTATGGACAGTGATGATATCGAAAGAGAAAGAGGTATCACAATTTATTCAAAGAACTGTTCAATAATGCATGGAGATGTTAAAATAAACATTGTAGATACACCGGGACATGCGGACTTCTCTTCAGAAGTTGAACGTATTATGAAAACAGTTGATACTGTAATACTTCTAGTGGACTCCAGCGAAGGTCCTATGCCACAGACTAGATTCGTACTTTCAAAGTCTCTTGAACAGGGATTAAACCCAATTCTTTTCATCAATAAACTTGACAAGAAGGATGCAAGAATCGATGAAGTTGTAGACGAAGTTTACGAGCTGTTTATGGATTTGAATGCAAACGACAAGCAGCTAGACTTCCCAATCCTTTATGGAATTGCAAGACAGGGTATTGCAGTATATGATCCTGCAGATGCGCAGGGATTGGAAGTTGAATCAGGTGGCGTGAAGATGAAGCACACTCCAGCAGGATATGGTGGACTCGACATCACTCCTTTGTTTGATACTATTATCAAGCATTGTGATCCATATCCAGACCTAAGAGATAAACCTTTACAGTTACAGGTTTCCACTCTAGGGTATGATGATTACATCGGAAGACTTGGTATCGGCAGAATCACACAGGGTGTACTTAAGGAAGGCCAGACCGTAACTGTTGCAAAGGACAATAGTGAACTGGTTCAGAGAAAAGTCAACCAGATTTTTGTATATAGAGGTTTGAAGAGAACTGCAGTTAAGGAAGCTGAATGTGGAGATATAGTGGTAGTTTCTGGAATTTCAGACATTTCTATTGGTGAAACGATTTGTGATCCTGCAAATCCACAGCCTATGGAAATGATTAAAATCGAAGAGCCAACACTTTCCATGAACTTCATGGTAAATAAATCACCATTTGCAGGAAAGGTTGGAAAATTCGTAACATCCAGACATATCAAGGAAAGACTTGAAAAAGAGCTGGAAGTTAACGTGGGATTAACAGTTGAAGAAACTGATTCCACTGATAGTTTTAAAGTTTCAGGCAGAGGCGAACTGCATCTGTCGATTTTAATAGAAAATATGCGTAGAGAAGGCTACGAGCTCGCAGTATCCAAACCTGAGGTAATCTTCAGAAAAGACGAAAGCGGGCAGAAGTTTGAACCGGTAGAAGAGGTGGTTATTACAGTGCCAGATGAATATGCAGGAACTGTAATTTCCAAGTTAAACCTTAGAAAAGGCTTAATGGTTCAAATGTCAGGAGAAAACGGATATTCTAAATTAGAGTACCACGTTCCTACAAGAGGACTTCTTGGATACCGTTCAGAATTTATAAATGATACCAGAGGCGAAGGAAACATGGAAAGGCGTTTCTACGATTTCGAACCATTTAAGGGTGAGATAAGCGGAAGAAACAATGGCGTGGCAATTGCCATCGAAGAAGGTACATGTACTCCGTACGCTTTGTTCAATATTGGAGAGAGAGTTCAGATGTTTGTGGAGCCGGGAACGAAGGTCTATGAGGGCATGATTGTCGGTATGAACTCAAGAAGTGAAGACATGGAGGTTAACCCTTGCAAAGCCAAGAAGGTAAGCAATATGCGTGCTGCCGGAAGTGACGATGCAATTAAGCTTTCACCTCCTAGAACCTTTACTCTTGAGGAAGCATTAGAGTTCATCGAAGACGATGAACTCGTAGAAATAACTCCGGATGACATTAGACTCAGAAAGAAGCTTCTGAGAGAAATTGAACGAAGAAGATCTGGTAGATGATGTAAAATAGTGTATGGAAGTAGTAGGAGGCGACAGCATGAGCGAAATCAGGAAGTTTAAAAGAGTCCTAGTAGCTAACAGAGGTGAAATTGCGATTCGTGTATTCAGAGCATGTCATGAATTAGGCATCAGAACAGTTGCAATTTATTCTGAAGAAGATAAGAATGCGCTGTTCAGAACTAAGGCAGACGAGTCTTATCTTGTTGGAAAGGGCAAGGCACCGGTAGCGGCGTACCTTGGAATTGATGAGATTATTGAACTAGCAAAGTCTAAAGGCGTAGATGCTATTCACCCTGGATATGGATTCCTTTCAGAAAATGAAGAATTTGCAGCAGCTTGTGAAGCGGCAGGAATCGAATTCATCGGACCTACAGATCAGATGATGGGAAGCCTTGGCGACAAGATTCAGTCAAAGTTAGTAGCTGCAAGGGTTGGTGTTCCAACAATTCCAGGTGTGGAAAAAGCTATCGAAACTGAAGAAGAAGCTAAGGAAATTGCAAGAAAGTGTGGATACCCTGTAATGCTTAAGGCAGCAGCAGGTGGCGGCGGAAGAGGAATGAGAATTGTTCGCGATGAAGAACATCTCGTTGCTGAATACAGAAGCGCTAAGAGTGAAGCAAAGAAGGCATTTGGTATCGATGATATCTTTATTGAAAAATACCTAGAAAGTCCTAAGCACATTGAAGTACAGGTACTTGGAGATAAGTACGGTAACATTGTTCACCTTTGGGAAAGAGACTGCTCTATCCAAAGAAGACACCAGAAGGTTATCGAATTCACACCTGCACTTTGCTTAACAGAAGAACAGAGAGAAGCAATTTGCGAAGATGCTCTTAAGATTGCACGTTCTGTAAACTACAGAAGCGCAGGTACAGTAGAGTTCTTACTTGATAAGAATGGTGATCACTTCTTTATCGAAATGAACCCAAGAATCCAGGTAGAACACACTGTAACAGAAGTTGTAACAGGAATCGATATTGTTCAGTCACAGATTCTGATTGCTGAAGGCTATGCTTTAGATTCAGATGAAATCGGCATTAAGAGCCAGAAGAATATCCAGACAAGAGGATATGCAATCCAGTGCAGAGTAACTACAGAAGACCCCATAAATGGTTTTGCTCCTGACACAGGAACAATTGAAGACTACAGAAGTGCATCTGGATACGGCATCAGACTTGACGGTGGTAACGGATTCACTGGAGCTGTTATTTCACCATA
Organism: Clostridia bacterium; assembly: GCA_030537495.1. Taxonomy (GTDB): domain Bacteria; phylum Bacillota; class Clostridia; order Peptostreptococcales; family Anaerovoracaceae; genus Senimuribacter. The sequence continues at coordinate 16,923 of JAUNMH010000022.1, forward strand.
CTATGACAGCTTACTTGTAAAGATGACTGCATCAGCATCAACTTTTGAAGGCGCTGCAAGAAAGGCAAGCAGAGCACTTAGAGAAACAAAAATCAAGGGTGTTAAGACGAACATTGGATTTATGCTTAACGTATTAAATCACCCTACATTTATCAACGGAAACTGCGATACTGGATTCATTGAATCGAACCCTGAACTTCTGAACATCAGAATGGCAGACGATAAGGAACTTAAGGTTCTTACATACATCGGAAACAAGGTAGTTAACGAAACAGGCGGGGTTAAGCCTCAGTTCAACGTACCTGTATTTCCAAGAATTCCTAAGACAGAAATTAATACACTGTCAGGAACTAAGCAGTTATTAGACATGAAGGGACCTAAGGCAGTAGCTGATTGGGCACTGAAGCAGGATAGACTTCTTATTACAGATACATCCATGAGAGACGCTCAGCAGTCGCTAATGGCTACAAGAGTAAGAACTGTGGATATGGAAAAAATTGCTCCAGCAGTTGCTCTATATGGTAAAGACTTCTTCTCACTAGAAATGTGGGGCGGAGCTACTTTCGATACTTCATATAGATTCCTTAAGGAATCACCATGGGAAAGACTTGAAACTCTAAGAGAAGAAATTCCTAACATCATGTTCCAGATGCTAATCAGAGGAGCTAATGCTGTAGGATACAAGAACTACCCAGACAACGTAATCAGAGAATTCGTTAAGGAATCTGCTAAGGCAGGTATCGACGTATTCCGTATCTTTGACTCACTGAACTGGATTCAGGGTATGGAAGTTGCTCTTGATGAAACTCTTAACCAGGGTAAGGTTGCAGAAGCATGTATCTGCTACACAGGCGATATTCTTGACGATTCAAGAACTAAGTACAACCTGGATTACTATATCAGAATGGCTAAAGAACTGGAAAAGAGAGGTTCTCACATCCTAGGTATCAAGGACATGTCCGGTTTGTTAAAGCCTATGGCAGCTCGTAAGCTAATCAGAGCGTTGAAGGAAGAAATCGGTATTCCTATTCACCTACACACTCATGATACAAGTGGTAACGGTATTGCTACAATTCTTATGGCAGCACAGGCTGATGTTGATATCGTAGATGCAGCATTCAACAGTATGTCTGCACTTACATCGCAGCCAGGCTTAAACTCAGTTGTAGCAGCTGTAGATAAGTCAAGAAGAGACACAGGAATCGAACCAGACGGAATTCAGAAGATTTCCGAATACTGGAAGGACGTAAGACCTGTATATAAGAAGTTCGAATCAGAACTTGTTACATCAACTGCAGAAATTTACAAGTACGAAATTCCTGGTGGTCAGTACTCCAACCTTAAACCACAGGTTGAAAGCTTTGGCCTAGGTCACAAGTTCGAAGAAGTTAAGGATATGTACAAGGCTGTTAACCAGATGCTTGGAGATATCGTGAAGGTTACACCTTCATCAAAGGCTGTAGGCGACATGGCTATCTTCATGGTACAGAATGAACTTACTCCAGAAAACATCCTTGAAAAGGGCCAGGGCATTGACTTCCCTGATTCAATCGTTTCATACTTCGAAGGTATGATGGGTCAGCCTGAAGGTGGTTTCCCTGAGGATCTTCAGAAGCTAGTACTTAAGGATAAGAAACCTATTACTTGCAGACCTGGAGAACTTTTACCACCAGAAGATTTCGACTATATCAGAACAGGATTACAGAAGCACTTCGACCTGGAAGGAACTCCACAGGAAGTTCTAAGTTATGCTATCTATCCAAAGGTATATGAAGATTACCTAACTAGCCTAAAGAAGGAAGGAAGCTTCAGATACATGGGATCAGATATCTTCTTCCACGGTCTGGAAGAAGGCGAAACTTGCGAAGTTAAGCTTAAGGAAGGTAAGATTCTAGTAATCAAGCTTCACGAAATCAGAGGCGTTGACAGTGAAGGATATAGAGACCTTGTATTCGAAGTTAATGGAAATAGAAGAGTTGTTAGAATCAAGGACGAAAATGCACAGTCAACAGTTGCAAGCGCAAGTGTTCGTTTTGCTGATGAAGATGATCCAATGGAAATTGGTGCAAACATTCCAGGAACAATCATCAAGGTTCTAGTTAAGGAAGGCGAAAAAGTAGCTGACAAGCAGCCTATCGCTGTTATCGAAGCAATGAAGATGGAAACAAATATTATCGCTACAAGTGATGGTTTTGTTGACGAAATCGTTGTTAAGGAAGGACAACAGGTTAAGGCTGGCGAACTTATCGCAACTCTTTCAGAAGAAGCAAAATAATTAAAAATAATAAAATGAATGTAGTTCTGTAGGAATTACATTGTAAGAGTCCACCCGATGGAAAAACTATTGGGTGGATTTTTGTGTGTAAAATTGTAATAATTAAGTAAAAAAATGACATAAATGGGTATAGATTTCCCCATAGAACCGTGCTAAAGTATTTATAGAGGTTTCAGAAAGGAGAAAGAAATATGTCGAGAGAATGGCAGCAGACTCGATTCCCTGAATACGTAATGCCTGATGCAGTTTACTATCAGAGCATTTGGGCGGTTCGTGATTTAGTAAGAATGGAAAACAGATTGGAAGAACTAAATGAGGGGAGGGATCTGTCGGTTCACAGCCACAGCATTGTTATGGATGGCGGCGGAAATTCGGAAATAAGCAGGCCGACTGAAAAGTATGCCGTAGAGAAAGTTCTTCTTGAAGGAAGAGTAACTGCAATACATGACGCTTTGGACGTTGTTCCTGATGCTTTTCGCGGATTGGTTCTTAGCAATATTATAATGCAGAAATCAGGGCGGGATTATCCCAATAAAATGTGGAAATACTGGAAACAGAGATTTCTATATGGCGTTGCAAAGAATCTGCAACTATTAGCATAAAGTAGTAAGTGTGCCGTAAATGAAAGATTCGGCAATGGAAGTAGATGTAAAATGGCAGTGATGATGGAGGCGCTGTGCGATATGATGAAATACAACGAATTCAAAGAAAGAGCTTTTAACGAAATCATGGCATATATGCCAGAAGAGTATGAGAACTATAAAATTCAAATTAATCGAATTCCTAAGTTAAACCAAACTAAGGAAACATTATACATTTATCCTGAACATGGAGTTGCAGCTATACCTAGTCTATATATTGACGATATGTACAATGTATATATGAGAGGTGCTAGCTTCGAGGATACTTTGCGTATGACAGTGCGAGAATACGTAGAAGGCATGGAAATGGGAAAAGAAATGGGATTAGCCAATGAAGAAATGATTAGCGAATCAAATGTCATTCTTCAGCTTGTAAACCCTAATAAGAACGGAGAGATACTGGATGCGGCACCCCATAGAAAGTGGCTGAACCTAGCTATAATCTATAGGTTTGTTCTTTTTTTCCCAGGAAGAGGATGCTATAGCACTGTGATTAACAACGCAATTGCGGAAGAGCACGGTTGGAGTGAAGAATATCTTTACCAAATAGCTATGAAGAATACGCCGCGAATTTTCCCTCAAATTACTGGCAAGTTTAAGGAATCCTTTCATGTTTTAACTAATAAACAGGGGATGATGGGGGCAAGCGTTGTTTTATATGACGATGTGCTATCGGATATCGCAGAAAGTGAAAACGATGACTTATATCTTATTCCGTCCTCAGTTCATGAAATGCTGGCGGTTCCGAAGTATACTGTTTGGGGGAATACCTTAAATGATATGTTAAGAGAGGGAAATAGAGAAATCATCGAAAGTAAGGATATTCTTTCAGATACTGTGTATTTTTACGATAGGCGCAAGAGAGAGGTTTCTATAGCATAAAAATAATAAAATAGGAGTGAGTTTTGATCGGACCGGTTACCCAACCCGGAGAAAACCTCACTCCTTGAGTTCTGTTATAAAATGCCTAGAATATGTTGAAGTCCCAGGCTGACACTGGCAATGCCTATCCAGCAGCACATGCCCATAATGAGGGGGCGCCCGCCGGTTTTGATAAGTTTTACGATGTTTGTGTTCAGACCGATGGCTGCCATTGCCCATATGATAAAGAACTTTGAAAGCTCTTTAATTGGGGCGAAAAGGGCAGGATCTGCGCCTAGGGCCGTAGAAACGGTAGTGATAACCGAAGCACCGATGAAATAGAGAATGAAGAATGGGAAAATCGCCTTCATGCTGACTTTCTTCTCTGTAGTCTCTGATTTTCTAGTGCGTATAAATGCAAGCACTAGAGTGATCGGTATAATAGCAAGAGTTCTTGTTAACTTAACTGTTACGGCCTTATCTAAGGTTGCTGTACCTAAATTGAACATACTATCCCATGTTGATGCACACGCGGTAACTGACGAAGTATCGTTTACTGCTGTGCCGGCAAAGATTCCGAAAGCCTCACCTGAGGTTGGATCTATGCCAATTGCACTGCCAAAAGCAGGAAAAATAATTGCGGCAAGGACATTGAAGAAGAAGATAATTGAAATAGCCTGGGCAACTTCTTCGTCATCTGCATCGATTACAGGTGCAGTGGCTGCAATAGCTGAACCACCGCAAATTGAAGATCCTACACCTATTAGGGTGGAAATGTTTGACGGTATCTTCATTGCTTTGTGCAGTACGTAGGCAATAATCAGGGATGTGGATATGGTGCAGACAATAATGGGAAGTGATTGCTTTCCAGTTTGCAAGATAACGTTAAGGTTAAGGCCAAATCCAAGTAGAATTACTGCCCACTGTAATATTTTCTTTGATGTAAATTTAATTCCCTTTTCAAATTCGCGCTTGTCTTTTATAAAAAGGGTGATGATCATTCCTAAAAGTATGGAAATGACCGGCCCTCCGACAATGGGGAATGCTTTACCAAGTAACCAAGATGGAATAGCAATTGCAAGGCAAAGAGCCATTCCTTTCCAATTTTTATTTATAAAATCCATATTTCTCCTTTCTTATAGTAAAGTGGAGAAACTTATACGTTGAATAAGAATGTGATGATATCTCCATCCTTTACTACGTATTCCTTACCTTCGGAACGCAGCAAGCCCTTTTCCTTAGCTGTAGCCATGTTTCCGCCACATTCGATGAATTTGTCGTAAGCGATAGTCTCTGCTCTGATAAATCCTCTTTCGAAGTCAGTGTGGATTTTACCAGCTGCCTGAGGAGCCTTCGTTCCTCTCTTGATGGTCCATGCTCTACATTCATCTTCTCCGGCTGTTAAGTAAGAAATAAGGTCAAGAAGGTGGTAGGAAGCTTTTATCAGCTTGTCTAAGCCAGATTCACTGATTCCTAGTTCTTCTAGGAACATTGCCTTTTCGTCATCATCAAGTTCTGAAATTTCCTGTTCGATTTCTGCGCATACTACAACAACTTCTGCGTCTTCAGTAGCAGCAAATTCACGAACTTGCTGAACGTATTCGTTGTTTCCGTCATCAGCGGCATCATCCTCGGATACATTTGCAACGTAGATAATTGGCTTGTATGAAAGAAGATCAAGTCCTCTGATGAATTCATCCTCTTCTTCAGTAACGTCCATAGCGCGGGCAGATTTTCCGCTAGCAAGGAAATCGTTAACCTTATTTAAAATATCCAGTTCCTGCTGAAGGGATTTGTCGCCCTTTAGGTTCTTTGTTGTCTTAGTAATTCTCTTTTCCAAAACTTCCATATCAGCAAGGATAAGTTCAGTATTGATTGTTTCAATATCGGAAAGTGGGTTGATTTTTCCATCAACGTGTACGATATTATCATTTTCGAAGCATCTTACAACGTGTACTATTGCAGCGACTTCTCTGATGTGACCTAGGAACTTATTTCCTAGTCCTTCTCCCTTTGATGCACCTTTTACCAATCCGGCAATATCACAAAACTCGATAGTTGTGTAAACTGTCTTTTTTGAGTTATAAATCTCGTGAAGCTTGGTAATTCTCTCATCAGGAACGGTAACCACTCCCACATTTGGTTCAATTGTGCAGAAAGGATAGTTGGCAGCCTCCGCACCGGCTTTTGTGATTGCGTTAAAAAGTGTGCTTTTGCCAACGTTAGGCAAACCTACAATGCCAAGTTTCATATAAATAAGTCCTCCTTATATGTGTATCTTTTAAGTCAAAATGAAATTAATTGTTTATTAATCTGTAACTGAATAATAATATCATATAATTGTGTAAATTTCAATAAAAAAGGCGGGCGGAGCTAATTAACTCCAGATCCCGTCTTATATTTTCTCTTTAGAATTGAATACAATATGATGCAAACAATAATAATGCATAGGCTCAAAACCTGCGCCTGCTTAAGCGGTCCTATCATCAGGCTGTCCGTCCTAAGCTGTTCCACAAGTGCACGCTCTATGGAGTAGAGAATGCCGTAGAGGCAGGCGATTTGCCCAGAAAAACTTCTGCGGTGTGACATCCAGCTTAAGAATATGAACAACATGAGACACCAGATGGACTCATACAGGAAGGTCGGGTGTACCATCTGCCCGTTGACCTCGATGGCCCAAGGAAGATTGGTTGGTCCACCGTGAGCTTCTGAGTTGAAGAAGTTTCCCCATCTTCCAATAGCTTGTGCAAGTGCCACAGTTGGAAAAATCAGGTCGGCAAGGTCAAAAAATCGGATTTTCTTGAAGTAACAAAACCCAATTGCTACGAGCATTCCGCCGATGATTCCGCCATGTATAGCAAGTCCGCCGCCTCGTATGTTAAGTATGGCGGCGATATCTCCTCTATATTTATCCCAACTGAATATAACATAATATGCTCTGGCGCAAATTATGGATATTGGGATGAGGAAAATTGCAAAGTCTATTATGTCGTCACTTTTTATTTTGAACTGTGGAGCTCTCGTGTATGACAAGATGATTGCTAGGCAGAAACCTAGGCCGATAAGAACTCCGTACCACATTACATCTATTCCGAAAGCTGTGAAAGCTATAGGATTTGGTGCTTTCATACTGATTCCCCTTTCATATGGTTTTGATAAAACCGTCTTTATAGAAAACATCTTTGTAGGAACTGTCTTTGCAGAAACCAACTCTGATTAAAACTGACTTTAATTGTATAGTAAATTCTGATATAATTCAAGGCATGAGATATGAAAAAGTATGTAAAGGAAAATTTGTAGAGAGACCTAATCGCTTTATTGCGAAGGTGATAATTGATGGCCACGAGGAAACGGTTCACGTAAAGAATACGGGAAGATGCAGGGAACTTCTTGTACCTGGAGCTGTTGTTTACATGGAGGATTTTGACGGCAGAATGGGCAAGCGTAAAATGAGGTACTCGCTTATTGCTGTTGAGAAGGGGAGCTTGCTCATTAATATGGATTCGCAGGCGCCTAATCGCGTGGTTGAGGAGGCTCTTGAGGACGGACGAATCAAGTTGCCTGGGATGGATGAGCTTGCTGTTATTAAAAGGGAATGCACTTTTGAGGATTCTAGATTTGACTTTTACGTTGAGGACGTAAAGGGTAGAAAGGGTTGGATCGAGGTGAAAGGTGTGACTCTTGAAGAGGATGGAATCGTTAGATTTCCAGATGCTCCAACAGAAAGAGGAAAAAAACATATTTTAGGACTTGAAAAAGCAGCTAAAATGGGTTATACTTGTCAAGTCGCTTTCGTAATACAGATGAAAGGGGCAAAGTCATTTGAGCCTAATTACCTAACTGATCCGGCTTTTGGAAAAGCGCTTCAAGAGGCTTCAAGAAACGGAGTTTCAGTCCTTGCGTACGACTGTAAGGTTACACCAGACACTCTGGAAATTGATGGCACAGTAAAGGTTGAAGGAATTTAAAAAAGTTGTTGACAAGGTATAACTCATATGGTAGAATAAATTTTGTTGAAACGCTAAAAATATGGCGAAGATGTGGCGGTGTAGCTTAGTTGGCTAGAGCGTCCGGTTCATACCCGGAAGG
>JAUNMH010000023.1 GCA_030537495.1 Clostridia bacterium
AATGTCAGTTTTTTATTAGGAATAGGAAATGCCGATATTTCCTATTAAAGAACAAAAGACCCTGTATTAAATAATACAGGGTCTTCATATAATCAACTATTAATCAGTCTATTTAGGGATTAGCCTAAAAGTCCAGCACCAAACATTGGAGCGAATACTACTGATACGATAGTCATTAGCTTGATTAAGATGTTGATTGAAGGACCGGAAGTATCCTTGAATGGGTCACCTACTGTGTCACCAACAACAGCAGCCTTATGAGTTTCTGATCCCTTACCACCAAAGTTTCCTTCTTCAATATACTTCTTAGCGTTGTCCCACGCACCACCAGCGTTTGCCATCATGATAGCAAGTAATACACCGGATGATAATGCGCCACCTAGCATACCTGCAAGAGCTTCAGCACCAAGGATGAAACCTACTGCAAGAGGAGCAACGATAGCCATTAGACCAGGGATAACCATTTCCTTAAGAGCAGCACCAGTTGAGATGTCTACGCAGTTTGCATAGTCTGGCTTGGAAGTTCCAGCCATGATACCGGCATCTTCTCTGAACTGTCTTCTTACTTCTTCGATCATCTGGTTAGCAGCCTTACCTACTGAGTTCATAGTTAAAGCTGAGAACAAGAATGGAAGCATAGCACCGATGAATAGACCAACGATTACGATTGGTTCAAGTAAGCTTGCCTTTTCGATGTGAGCAACTTCAGCATATGAAACGAATAATGCTAATGCTGTAAGAGCTGCAGATCCGATAGCGAATCCCTTACCGATAGCTGCAGTTGTGTTACCAACTGAGTCAAGCTTGTCTGTGATTTCTCTTACTTCGTGTGGAAGCTCAGCCATTTCTGCGATACCACCAGCATTGTCAGATACAGGACCATAGGCGTCAACTGCAACTGTCATACCAGCTGTTGAAAGCATACCAACTGCTGCAAGAGCAATTCCGTATACGCCTGCAAATGCATAAGCAACGAAGATACCAATGCAGATGCAGATGATTGGCCATAATGTTGAAAGCATACCAACACCTAGACCACTGATGATAGTAGTAGCAGCACCTGTCTGTGACTGGTCTGCAATCTTCTTAACTGAACCGTAGTCAGCTGATGTATAGATTTCAGTAATCTTACCGATTAGGATACCTACGATTAGACCAGCGATAATAGCGCCAGCATAAGTGTAATCACCAAGCATGTTCTTGCTTAGGAAGATAGCACATACAACAACGATTGCACCACTTACATAAGTTCCCATGTTAAGAGCCTGTGCAGGGTTAGTGTTGTCATTTCCTCTTACCATTAAGATACCGATTACGGAAGCAATGATACCAATTGCTGAAAGGATTAGAGGGAATACTGCTGCAGTTTCAACACCGAAAGTAGCAGTTTCTGGTGAGTTAGCTACAGCTACTGCTGCTAGAGTAATAGCGGAAACAATTGAATCAACATATGATTCGAATAGGTCGGAACCCATACCAGCAACGTCACCTACGTTGTCACCTACGTTATCTGCGATAACAGCAGGGTTTCTTGGGTCGTCTTCTGGGATTCCTGCTTCTACCTTACCTACAAGGTCAGCACCAACGTCTGCAGCCTTAGTGTAGATACCACCACCTACTCTTCCGAATAGAGCCATTGATGATGCACCAAGACCGAAACCTGTAACACATTCAGTTACAGTTGCAAGGTCAAGAACTGCGAATACAACACCTAGACCAACTAGACCTAAGCCAGTTACGCAAAGTCCCATTACTGCACCTGATCTGAATGCAATCTTAAGAGCTTTAGGCATACCAGCTTCTTTAGCAGCCCAAGCTGTTCTTACATTACCTTTAGTTGCAACGTTCATTCCAAAGAATCCTGCTAGAACTGAAAGCAGTGCACCAATTAAGTAAAGTACTGCTGTAGTCCAGCTACCTAGGCCTATTCCGATTAAGAAGAATAATACAACGATTACGATAACCATTGTCTTGTACTCTCTCTTAAGGAAAGCCATTGCACCTTCTCTGATGAAGCCTGCAATTTCCTTCATTCTGTCTGTTCCTTCGTCGGACTTATCGATCCATGAAGCTAGGCAAAATGCCACAACTAATGCGATCGCAGCCGCGATAGGAGCAATCCAATTAATCATAATAGAATACCTCCGATAAAATAAAAATTTTAATAAATAAATAATTGACTAATTATTAAAAAAAGCCACAATTACCAGTGAAAGAATCATGAAAAGAACTGCTGCAACTATAGTGATTTTTTCAAGTAGTGCATCATATCCTCTGCTCTTCTTTTTACCGAATAACTGTTCAGCGCCGCCGGCAATTGAACCTGACAAGCCACTGCTATTACTTGACTGTAATAGAACGCTTGCAATGATTACGATACTTGCGATTGCCAGCAAAACCATTAATGCGGTTTTCATCTTATCCCTCCTTTAAGCTTTAACCATATAAATTTATCATAATTGAATGTAAAAATCAAGAATTTTCGTTGAAAAATCAATTAAAAGTTTACGATTTCAATGAATTTTTCAGGAACAAGGCTTGCGCCGCCAACTAAAGCGCCGTCAATCTCATCCATATTCATAATTTCAGTGGCATTTTCAGGCTTTACACTACCACCATACTGGATAATTACCTTATCACAAGTTTCTTCATCGTACATTTCTTCTATTGTCTTTCTCACAAGAGCACACATTTCCTCCGCCTGATCTGGAGTAGCTGTCTTACCTGTTCCAATAGCCCAGATTGGTTCATAAGCTATAACAAGCTTTGCAGCTTCTTCCTTAGTAAGTCCTTCAAAATCAGCCTTTAGCTGAGCACTTACGATATCCTTTTCCTGTCCTGCTTCTCTCTGATCCAGATTTTCGCCTACACATAAAATAGGAATGATTTCACTGTCTCTAAGAAGCTTCTTTAATTTAAGATTTACTGTTTCATCTGTCTCAGCAAAGTACTGTCTTCTTTCAGAGTGACCGATTACACAATAGTCAACTCCGATTTCCTTAAGCATTCCAACAGAAACCTCTCCTGTGAATGCACCTTCGTCTTCAAAATGGCAATTCTGCGCACCAACACCAATGCCAGTGCCTTTAAATGCCTCGACCAAAACATCCAGCTGTGTAAAAGGCGCACAAATGGCTGTTTTCACGTCAGTATCATAATAAAGCTTCTTAAATGCTTCTGCAAACTCAATAGCTTCTTTCTTATTCTTGTACATTTTCCAGTTTCCTGCGATAAAAGGAATTCTCATATCAATTACCTCCAAAGTTTATATTTAGCCCTACCCACCAAATACGCAAAGCTATCTTAACCGTACATCCTAATAAATAGCCTAATAACCTGATTGAAGCTATGCCCCAATCAGGTTATCTAATACCATTATTTATTTATCTTCAATAACAGCGATTCCGGGTAAAACCTTACCTTCTAGGAATTCAAGGGATGCACCGCCACCTGTTGAAATGTGAGTCATCTTGTCAGCTAAACCAAACTGTTCAGCCGCAGCAGCAGAATCTCCACCCCCGATAATTGTGATAGCATCACTTTCAGCAAGAATTTCAGCAATTGCCTTAGTTCCCTTCGCAAAGTTAGGCATTTCGAAAACACCCATAGGTCCATTCCAAACAATTGTCTTTGCATCCTTAAGAGCTTCCTTGTAAAGCTCAACTGTCTTAGGTCCGATATCCAGTCCTTCCATATCTGCTGGAATTGCATCTCTGTCGCAGATCAAAGTTTCAGCATCATTATCAAAATCAGCTGCGCAAACAGTGTCAACAGGAATTAACATCTTAACTCCCATAGCTTCAGCCTTTTCAAGAAGTTTGCCTGCAAGTTCAATATTATCGGCATCAAGAATGGATTTTCCAATTTCCAGACCCATGGACTTGAAGAATGTATAAGCCATTCCTCCACCGATGATAAGAGTATCAACCTTCTGAAGAAGATTTTCAATTACAGGAATCTTATCTCCAACCTTTGCGCCACCCATAATAGCAACAAACGGTCTTTCAGGATTTTCAACTGCTGAACCCAGGAACTTTACTTCCTTTTCAATAAGGAATCCTGAAACAGCAGGAAGATAATCAGCTATTCCCGCAGTAGATGCGTGAGCTCTGTGAGCTGTACCAAACGCTTCCTGAACAAAAATTTCTCCAAGAGATGCAAGCTCCTTAGCAAAACCAGCATCGTTATCAGTTTCTTCCTTTCTAAAACGAACGTTTTCAAGAAGCATTACTTCACCGTCAGCCAGCGTAGCAACAGCTTCTTTAACCTCATCGTTAACAACTTCCGGACAACTAATAAACTTTACCGGCTGGCCAAGCAGTTCCTCAAGTCTCTTTGCAACAGGCGCAAGAGTGAATTCCATCTTAGGCTCACCCTTAGGTCTACCCATGTGAGACATCAAAACAATCTTAGCTCCATTTTCCACTAAATATTTAATAGTAGGTAGTGCAGCTACAATTCTATTGTCGTCAGTAATAGCTCCGTCCTGCATAGGAACGTTAAAGTCACATCTTACTACGACACGCTTACCCTTAACATCAATGTCCTTAATTGTTTTCTTCATACCTCTAACCTCTTTATCAATTATTTATTATCTACAGCATGCATGTGCTTAATCAGTTCAAGCACCTTGCTTGAGTAACCGTATTCGTTGTCGTAGAAACCGATTAGCTTAAAGAACTTACCGTCAAGCTGGATACCTTCTCTGCAGTCAAAGATTGATGTGCAAGGATCGCCGATGAAATCTGATGAAACAACTTCATCATCAACGTATTCAAGGATTCCCTTGAGTTCGTTTTCTGAAGCTTCCTTCATAACTCTGCAGATTTCTTCATAAGTAGTTTCCTTTTCAAGTAAAACGTTTAGGTCAACTACAGAAACGTCTGAAGTTGGAACTCTGTATGAAATACCTGTCATCTTTCCTGCTAGGCTTGGAATTACCAGACCTACAGCTTTAGCTGCACCTGTAGTTGATGGAATAACATTTCCGAATACGCTTCTTCCAGTTCTCCAGTCTTTCTGTGAACGAGCATCTACAACCTTCTGCTTAGCTGTTGCAGCGTGAATTGTTGACATTAGACCCTTTTCAATTCCGAAATTATCTTCTAGAACCTTACACATAGGAGCTAGACAGTTAGTTGTACATGATGCATTTGATACAACCTGCATGTCCTTAGTGTATTCTTTGTGGTTTACACCATATACGAATGTTGGTGTTTCCTTATCTTTTGCAGGAGCTGAAATAATAACCTTCTTTGCGCCTGCCTTGATGTGATCCATTGCTTTTTCAGTAGTAGTATAAGCACCTGTGCCTTCCACTACATATTCTGCTCCACATTCTGCCCACGGAATGTTAATAGCTTCTGATTCACTGTAAACAGGAATCTTCTTACCGTCGATAACGATTCCATTTTCATAAGTGTCAAGAGATTTAGGGAAACGTCCGAAAGTTGAGTCGTACTTAAGCTGATATACTAAGTAATCAAGATCTACATTACGGTTGTTAATACCTACGATCTCAATTTCAGGCATATCCATAGCTGCTCTGATTACAACTCTGCTAATTCTGCCAAATCCACTGATCCCTACTTTGATACTCATATTCTTTTTCCTCCATAAATAAAACTACACACTATTTATTAAATATATTTTAAAAGCGTTTCCGCTTTGATGATGATAATATACCTAAGCTTTCCCTGTACTTTGCTACAGTTCTTCGGCTTATCTCTATATCTCTTCTCTTTAAAATATCAGCGATTTCCTGATCGCTGTAAGGCTTCTTTTCATCCTCACTTTTAATTAAGTCCTTAATAACAGACTTAATACTACTTGATGAAACACTTCCTCCGTCGCCAGTGGAGATGCCAGTTGAGAAAAAGTACTTCAACTCATATATGCCACGAGGACTCTGTATATATTTGCCGTTTATTGTGCGACTTACCGTTGATTCATGAATTCCAAGCTCTTCAGCAATCTGTCTAAGAGTTAACGGCTTAAGATATTTTTCACCCTTTTGGAAAAACTCTTCCTGATGTTTGAAAATTGCCTCAGAAACATCATAAATAGTCCTTCTTCGCTGCTCAATGCTCTTAATAAGCCAAACTGCCGAGTTAAACTTCTCATTTATATACTTCTTCAGTTCGCCATCATGAGCGGCTTCCTGAACAAGCTTATCATAATAAGAACTAACTCTCAGTTTAGGACTTGACTTGAAATTACTGGAAAGTTCAAACTCTCCATGGTGATTTTCAAGTATAATATCCGGAACTATGTAATTAGTCTCCTTGCCCGATCCATATGCCCTACCTGGCTTAGGATCCAGAGTTTTTATCAAATCAGACAGCTCCTGAACGTCCTCTTTCTTAAGTCCGAGTTGCTTGGCAATAACTGCAAATTTTTTATTGGCCAATTCCTCAAGCATATTGTATATTACATATTCAATTTCATCTGTGAGCATGCCCCTTGCACTAAGCTGTATAACCAGACATTCCCTTAAATCTCTGGCTCCGACTCCAACAGGATCAAAATTTTGAATAACGTCTAGAACATGGTCAACCTTTTCAATGTCTTCCCCAAGAGCTTCTGCAACTTCCTCAAGTGACATAGTTAAATAGCCGTTATCATCTATTGCTTCGATAATATATCGACCGATAGCGGCTTCATCACTTTTAATCTTGCTTAGGCTCAGCTGCAGCAACAAGTGATCGGTTAACGTTTCATCTCTAGATACATACTGTTCATAAGTATGATCTTCTTCGTCATCAGCAGAATACTCAAATTGTCTGAATCGTTCTGCCTCAAAATCCGATTCCCTAAGCTTTTCCTGTATGTCAATAGGCTGTGTCTCATCCAAGGATTTCGCGTTTTCCAAAATCGGATTCTCCACAAGCTCTGACTTTACATATTCAATCAGGTCGAAATTGCTTAACTGCAAAATCTGAATTGATTGGATAAGCTCAGGAGTCAAGGATAGTTTCTGGGCTTGCTCAATTACCAAATCGTAACCTAGCTTCATAACTATTTATCTCCTCACTTAAGAAATATTATACCATGAAAAAAGGTTATTTCAACCCTGGAAAAGACAATTGCCTTAGAGCTTCGAAGAGAATTATATTTGCTGAATTAGATAGATTGAAAGAACGCAGTCTAACGCTCTCGCTCATTGGAATTCTAATGGCATTTTCCTTATGCTCTTCAATGAAATCTTTTGGAAGACCTGCAGTTTCTCTTCCGAAAAGAATCATATCTTCATCTTTATAAGATACCTCTGTATATACATGTCCACCCTTTGTGGTTGCAAGATACATGGTGTGGTCCTTATATTTCTCCATAAAAGCATCCAGGCTCTTATGTGTTTCTAATTTAACATATGGCCAATAATCAAGTCCTGCCCTTCTTACAGCTTTTTCATCGATGGAAAAGCCCAGAGGCTCCACTAAATGAAGTACTGTATCTGTAGCAGCACAAGTTCTGGCAATATTCCCTGTATTAGGTGGAATTTCCGGTTCCACAAGTACTATGTGTAACGCCATGTTTGTCTCCTTCTAATCTCTATTGAATAATATTTTTTCGTACTCTTATATGATAAATGTTTTTTGACAAAAGATAAAGACAAATCTTCTTTTTTGTTATATAATTTGAGGGATAATTATGTACAAGGAGGAAGATTTTAGAATGGAGACAGTAAAAATCGGTATTCTGGGTCTTGGAACTGTAGGTGGAGGAACTTACGAAATCCTTAAAATGAACCAGGAATTAATTGAAAAAAGAGTTCAGAAAAGAATAGAGGTTGCAAAAGTACTTGAAAGGAATCTTGAAAGAGTAAAAGCTCTTGGACTGCCTGAATCAGCAGCAACACAGAATCATGACGAAATTATTAACGACCCTGAAATCGATATTGTTGTAGAAGCACTTGGTGGAATTGAACCTTCCACAACATTTATGTTAGATGCTTTGAACAACGGAAAGTCAGTAGTAACACCTAATAAGGCTGCTGTAGCTGCTAACTTCGATAAGCTTCAGGAAGCGGCAGTAAAGAACGATGTACAGTTCAGATTCGAAGCTTCTGTAGGTGGTGGTATTCCTGCTCTTACAGCAATTCAAGAAGCTCTTTGCGGCAATGAATTCAGTGAGGTAATGGGTATTCTTAACGGTACAACAAACTACATCCTTACTAAAATGACTGACCTTGGACTTAACTACGACGACGTGCTTAAAGATGCACAGGAAAAAGGTTTTGCTGAAGCTGATCCAACAGCTGACGTTGAAGGAATCGACGTTGCAAACAAGCTTTCAATTCTTATGGCACTTTGCTTCGGCAAATATGTTCCACCAACAGAAATCCCAACTGAAGGAATCAGCAAAATAACTATGGATGACATTGAAGCAGCAAGATCAAGAAACTGCAAGATTAAGTTAATTGCACATGCAAAGAAAACAGGCGATGAAGTAGAATACAGCGTTAAGCCTATGGAAATTGACATGTCTCACCCACTTGCAGGCGTTTCTAACGAATTTAACGCAATTTACATTACAGGAAATGCCGTAGATGAAGTTATGTTCTACGGAAAAGGCGCAGGTGCTCTTCCTACAGGAAGCGCAGTTGTCGGTGATATTCTTGCAATTGCAAAAGCATTATAATTAGGAGGACTATAAAAAATGAGTTTATTTCAGGAATGGAAAGATTTAATGGAAAGCCAGACAGAAGATACTTTTGAAGACTTTTGGATGGAATATTCAGAAACAGAAACTAAAATATACAGACATATTTTAGAAAATCACGAAGAACACCTTAAGGGAACAGTTGCAGAACTAGTAGAAAAGTTCCAGTGCAACAAAGTTATCTTTATGGGATTCTTAGATGGAATCAATTCAAGCTTAAATACCCCAAACGATTTAGATGCAATTACCGATGACTTCATGGTTGACTTAGACATCGATTTCGAAAAGCTTTACTTCAACATGCTTGAAGCTGAAGCTGATTACCTTTACACTTTAGTTGAATGGGAACAGGTTCTTACTGAAGAAAAGATTATCAGCATCATCAAGGATTTCAAGAGATCCAAGACTGTACATGTTGAAAAGAAACCTGGCAGAAATGATCCTTGCCCTTGCGGAAGCGGCAAAAAGTACAAGAAATGCTGCGGTAAGAACGCATAAAAGACATAAATGAAATCACAAAAACATAAAAAAGCAGTGCTATGCAATGTAGTACTGCTCTTTTATTACTCATATTAAATTATTCTCCGTGTGTCGCTACTCCGCTCTCAAGTAAGGATATCACGCTTCCGCCCAAGGTCGACGCAGGCTTCAGGAAGCACTTAATGTAGTCCTTATCTCTTGCAAGAATTTCTCTCAATTCTCTAACAGGTTGTCCGCTGTACTTATCCTGATCACTGGCTACACCCACACATTTGATTCCTAGTTTCTCAGCAATATACATGCTTCTGTACTCGTGATAGGTCTGAGTTACAATAACTGCCCTCTCAACCTGAAATATTTCCTTTGCTCTGTACATAGAATCGTAAGTAGAGAAACCCGCATGGTCGCAATAAATGTCTTCTTCTGGCACGCCTGCATCCTTACAGTAATTCAACATAACATGAATCTCATTATGTTCAGCTGTTCCGTTATCACCTGTAAGCAATAGCTTAGGAACAAGGCCCTGCTCGTAAAGCAAAATCCCCGCATCAAGTCTATCCTTAAGCATTGGTGAAGGCGTATCAGTGCCGATTATCCCAGCACCAAGAATTATTGCACACTGAGGCTTCACTCCTTTAATAGCCTCCTTCTCAGCCCTGGTAAACTCAGACTTTGACCATGTAATAGAAGACACAATATTCTCCTTTTCAGAGTTAACCACATGATTGTTAACAGTCATAACGCAAATTCCGCATATGGCACAAAGAATTATTATAAGAAACAGAATCTTCTTAATTATCCATTTGATTATTCTCATTTGCTAATATCCTCTACCGCAAACTCAATTACCTTTCTCAGCTCATCCAAGGTGGTTTCAATCTGTTTACCAATTCTTCCACCGCTGAACATTATATACGGACGCTCCTCAGCACTCTTATCAAAGGTAGTCTTAAAAAACTTCTTCATTCCAAGCGGCGAGCAACCCCCATGAACATAACCGGTTAAAGGCAGCAGTTCCCTTTCCTTTATCATCTCTATATTCTTTTCCCCAACTGCTTTTGCAGCCTTTTTAAGATCCAACTCCCGCTCAATAGGAACGACAAAAACATAATGTTCCTTTGATTTTCCCACGGTAACCAGCGTCTTAAAAAGATTTTCCTGCCTCATTGCAACATCAGGTTCATATTCATGCATTGTATAAACAGCTTTCTTGCTGTCCAAAAGCCTCATGGCATTTGTTTTGATTTCCTTAGACATAACTATTCCTCACACCCCTCACAGTAAGTTTTGATCGGGCACTGTCCACACTTTGGCTTACGTGCCACGCAGCAGTTACGGCCGTGAAAAATCAGAGAATGGTGTGTCTTGGTCCACCTGTCTTTGGGAATGACTTCCATAAGCGCAAGCTCAGTCTTCAGCACGTCTTTCTCGTGAACAAAACCGATTTTGTTGGCCACCCTGAACACGTGGGTGTCCACGGCGATTCGCTGATGACCAAAACCAACAGACAGCACAACATTGGCTGTTTTTCGCCCTACGCCTGGTAAAGAAACCAAAGCATCGTAGTCTTCTGGGACCTGTCCATTAAATTTTTCAACTAACATCTTTGCCATATTAACTATATTTTTGGACTTGGTCTTGTACATCCCGATTTTTCTGATATATTCAGCCACTTCTTCAACATTGGCCTGAGCCAGCGTCTGAGGCGTAGGATATGCAGCAAAGAGCTGCGGTGTTACCTTGTTCACGCTCACATCCGTTGTCTGGGCCGAAAGTGCCACTGCCACTATTAACTGAAATACATTTTCATGATCCAAAGCGCATTCTGCCTCTGGATAAGTTTCTTCTAAAATGTCTAAAATTTTAATTACTGTTTCCTTCTTCATAACCCTTTAATGATACCATATTTCGGCCAAATATTCTACTATTTCTCTCAGCCTTGATTTATTGTATACAATCCTGTATAATAGTTGGTGAGTTCCAATATTTTCTAATTAAGAATCGAGGTAAAAATGTCTATAATACAATACTTAGAAGATGGTAAAACCAATGACCCGAAAAGCTTACATTCAACAGTATACGTAGAGGTACTTGAAGATATTCTTACCGGAAAGCTTAAGACGGGAACTAAAATTACCGAGCAAAAAATATGCAATGAATATAAGGTCAGCAGAACACCTGTAAGAGAGGCACTTTGCAAACTTGAGGCTGCAGGACTTATAGAGACTGTCCCTAATCGTGGCGCTTTCGTTGTAGGACTTTCGGAGAGAGATATAGATGATATTTTAGAACTTCGCACTAGCTGTGAGGTTTCTGCAATTAAATGGGCCATTGAAAGAATTACCGATGATGAACTGGCTGAACTGGAAGAAAGCTTCGAGTTTATGGAATTTTATACTATGAAGCAGGACATTGATAAGATGATTTCCATTAATGCTGCCTTCCACAAAATTATTCACAACGCAACTCACAATGCCGGCCTCATTAATCAGCTAGCCGCATATAACATTTACGTGAGATATTGCAGACCTTCTAATTACACCCTTCCAGGCTATCTTGATATAGTTTTTCAGGAACATAAGGAAATATACAATGCTATTATGGAAAAGGATACTACAGCTGCAGTAATTGCAATGATGGATCACATGAATAACTCAGTTAAACGCAGATCTATGCTAATAGAAAAGGATACCCACTTATGATTTCTCATAAGTTAGGTATCCTTTTTGAATGAAATTATGCTTGAGCTGATATTAACAGCTGTTCTCCATCTGAATCAATAGTAACAGTATCACCATCAACGATTTCACCCTTTATTAGTTTTGATGCTAGTTCGGTCTCAAGGTGCTTCTGCAAGTATCTCTTAACCGGACGTGCACCGTAGTTAGGGTCGTACGCTTCTTTTGCGATGAATTCCTTGCCGGCATCTGTCAATTTAAGCGTAATGTTACGTTCTGCAAGACGATGTTCAAGAGACTTCATTGCAAGTTCAATGATCTTAACAATTTGATCAAGGGTAAGTGGACTGAATACGACGATATCGTCAATTCTGTTCAGGAATTCAGGTCTGAAGTAGTTACGAAGCTGACCTTCTACCTGTTCCTTAGTTTCCTCAGAAATAGTGCCGTCTTCACGGATTCCGTCAATCAAATCTGCACTTCCGATATTAGAAGTCATGATTATGATAGTGTTCTTAAAGTCAACGGTTCTACCCTGATTATCTGTCAAACGTCCATCGTCTAGAAGCTGAAGCAGAATGTTGAAAACATCTGGATGAGCCTTTTCGATTTCGTCGAATAGAATTACGCTGTAAGGTTTTCTTCTTACTGCCTCAGTAAGCTGTCCGCCCTCATCATATCCAACATATCCTGGAGGCGCACCTACAAGTCTGGACACTGAGTGTTTCTCCATGTACTCGGACATATCGATTCTTATCATGTTTTTCTCAGAGTCAAACAGTGCCTCGGACAAAGCCTTTGCAAGTTCAGTCTTACCAACGCCTGTAGGTCCTAAGAAGATGAATGAACCGATAGGTCTGTTTTCATCTTTTAGACCGGCCCTTGCTCTCAGAATTGATTCAGCTACAGACTGAACGCCTTCGTCCTGTCCCACTACTCTCTTGTGAAGAATTTCAGGCAGTTTAAGAAGTTTTTCTCTTTCTGATTCAACTAATTTAGCTACTGGGATACCTGTCCAAGAAGAAACAACCTCAGCGATTTCTTCTTCTCCGACTTCTTCCTTAAGCAAACGTTTGTCGTTATCTTCCGCAACCTTTTCTTTTTCGCTTTCCAGCTTCTTCTGCAGCTCAGGAAGTGTACCATATTTCAACTGAGCAAGCTTTTCCAAATCGTAGCTTCTTTCAGCATCTTCAATCTGTCTCTTAACTTCCTCAATCTGTTCTTTAGTGCCCTTTAATTCAGTAATAGTCTTCTTCTCATTTTCCCACTGTGCTCTTAGAACAGCATCCTCTTCCTTTAATTGTGCCAGCTCTTTCTCTAAAGTTTCAAGTCTAGCCTTAGAAGCCTTATCGCTCTCCTTGCCCAGTGCCTGTTTCTCAATTTCCAGCTGCATAATCTTTCTTGAAATTTCATCAAGTTCTGTAGGCAAACTGTCAATTTCAGTTCTTATCTTAGATGCAGCTTCATCCATTAAATCGATAGCCTTATCAGGCAGGAATCTGTCTGTAATGTATCTATCCGATAATGTAGCACATGCAATTAGCGCATTATCTGTAATTCTTACTCCGTGGTGTATTTCAAATCTTTCCTTAAGTCCACGAAGAATTGAAATAGTATCTTCAACAGTAGGCTGATCTACAAGTACTTTCTGGAAACGTCTCTCAAGAGCCGCATCCTTCTCAATGTACTTTCTGTACTCATCAAGAGTTGTTGCGCCTATGCAGTGCAGCTCGCCTCTTGCAAGTTTAGGCTTAAGCAGATTTCCGGCATCCATAGAGCCTTCAGTTCTGCCTGCACCAACGATATTATGGATTTCATCGATGAACAGAATAATTCTGCCTTCGGATTTTTCCACTTCGTTAAGCACAGCCTTAAGTCTTTCTTCGAACTCACCTCTGAATTTAGCACCGGCTATCAAAGCCCCCATATCCAGTGCAAATATCGTCTTATCTTTCAATCCTTCAGGAACGTCTCCATTTAGGATTCTCTGTGCCAAGCCTTCTACCACTGCAGTTTTACCAACACCTGGCTCACCAATTAGTACAGGGTTGTTCTTAGTTCTTCTAGATAGAATCTGAATAGCATGTCTGATTTCACTGTCTCTTCCGATAACAGGATCCAGCTTGCCATCTCTAGCCATTTCAACAAGGTCACGACCATATTTATTCAGTACATCATAATTATCTTCAGGATTCTGACTCGTTACACGCTGATTACCCCTAACCTTCGAAAGTGCTGTCAGGAATTTCTCCTTAGTAATATGATGTTTAGCAAAAATCTTAGCTGTAGGTGTGCCCCTTTCGTTAAGCATTGCAAGATAAATGTGTTCCACGCTGGTGTACTCATCCTTGAAGTTCAGCGCTTCTTTCTCCGCATTTATCAAAACCTGATTCAAGCGTCTCGACGCATAAATATTATCTGCATTTCCGGAAACTTTAGGGAATTTTTCAATTTCTGCCTGAAGTTCTCCAATAAGAGTTGCAGGGTCTACTTCCATATTCTTAAGCAGCTTAGGAATTAATCCATCTGTCTGCATCAGCAAAGCCAAATGTAGATGCTCTACTTCAAGCATCTGATGCCCTTCTGAAATAGCTATGTTCTGACACTCCATTATTGCGTTCTGCGCATTCTGTGTAAGTTTCTCTATGTTCATTATAATCCCTCCCAACTTCTTAGGTTCAATCTCTAAACCTATTGTAAACCAATAAAAACAAAAAGTAAAGAGAAATTTAGCACTCATTTAATGAGAGTGCTAATAATCTTACAAGAATGTTGGAATTTCAATGCTTTAGTTCAAAAAAAAATTTCAAAAATTTTTATTTTACTTAATTTCTAGCTCTACCGGGCAATGATCCGAGCCAAAAACCTCTGTATGAATCTTTGCATCTACCAGTCTATCTTCAAAATCTTTGGAAACAAGAAAGTAGTCAATTCTCCATCCAGCATTCTTTTCTCTAGCCTTAAATCTATATGACCACCAGGAATAGATGTCTTCCTGATCAGGATAGAAGTATCTGAAGCTATCAATAAATCCGCTGTCTAGAAGCTCTGTCATCTTCCCTCTTTCTTCATCCGTAAAGCCAGCATTCTTTCGATTTGTCTTCGGATTCTTTAGGTCAATTTCGTTATGTGCAACATTCAAATCTCCTGTTACGATTACTGGTTTTAGTTTATTCAATTCCTTTAGGTAATTTCTAAAGTCGTCTTCCCACTGCATTCTGTAGTCCAAACGCTTAAGTTCATTTTGGGAGTTTGGCGTGTAGACAGTAATCATATAGAAGTCTTCGTATTCTAGAGTTATCAATCTTCCCTCATGGTCATGTTCATCGATGTTCATTCCATAAGTAACATTTAAAGGTTCTTTCTTAGTAAAAATAGCAGTTCCTGAATAACCTTTTTTCTCTGCATAGTTCCAATACTGATAGTATCCAGGCAGGTCCATTTCAATCTGCCCTTCCTGCAGTTTTATTTCCTGCAGGCAAAAAATATCTGCATCTATTTCATTGAAGAACTCCATGAAGTTCTTTCCCATTACGGCTCTAAGGCCGTTTACATTCCATGATATAAGTTTCATTTATTTACTATCTCCTCTCTTCACATGTCGTATTGACATTACCATAATATATGGTAACATAATTATATCAGGGAAGAAAGCGCAAGTATGCGTTTTTCTTTTTGCAATTAAAAATTTATAGCTATAATTTAGGAGGACATATGGATATTTATCTTCAGGGGCTGACTATGGGATTAGCCTACGTGGCGCCTATAGGCTTACAGAATCTGTTTGTTATTAATACGGCGCTCACGCAGAACAGAAAACGTGTATATGCCACAGCTCTCATCGTAATTTTCTTCGATGTAACTTTAGGACTGGCATGTTTCTTTGGAATCGGCGCAATAATGAGTGCTTCACCTATTCTGGAAATGATAATTCTTCTTGTTGGAAGTTTAATCGTTATATGGATAGGAATTGGGCTTATGCGGGCTAAGGACACCTTGGACACCAGTACCAATGTTAATATACCTATAGCAAAGGTTGCTACTACAGCTTGCGTTGTAACATGGTTCAACCCACAGGCTTTAATTGACGGTTCTATGATGCTAGGTGCCTTCAAGGCTACCCTTCCTGCAGGAATGGATTTCTTCTTCGTAGGCGGGTTCGCTAGCGCATCAGTAATGTGGTTCCTAGGAATTTCAACGATTATTTCTTTATTCAGCGCAAAGATTACAGATCGCACACTTCGCATCATCAACTTAGTTTGTGGTGCAGTAATCATCTTCTACGGATTAAAGTTGTTCTGGAGCTTCATCCAGATGGTAATTCCGTACCTTGGATAATATCAAAGAAAAAAGGCTATGTCCGTTTAAGGATATGGCCTCTTTTGTTGGTTTATTTTGTTTTCTATAGTATAGCCCCCATAATCATTCCATAAACGGCTGATACAGCAGGCTGTAGAATCTTATTTGTCACTCCAAATAGAATTAAAAGCATTAGGATTAAGAATCCATTGTTATATAGCTTATACCACCAGTCATATCTATCCAGTCTAAATAGCTGTGTAACTACGCCGAATCCGTCTAGTGGCGGAACAGGCAGTAAGTTGAATATCATAAGAACAATGTTTACTACAACTATATCTATAAGCATTTCTAAAATGGTATGTGCAAGCGTTACGTTGCCAATGTTTCCGGCCACGTTTAAGTAAGCTTTGATAACGAAAGCAAACACAATGGCAAGAAGCAGGTTCATTGCTACGCCGGCAAATGACACCAGGATTTCCCCTAGTCTTCTGTTTTTGTAGTAGCGCGGGTCAATTTGCACTGGCTGACCCCATCCGAAGCCTGCGATGAACAGAGCAACAAAACCAAATGGGTCGATGTGGGCCATAGGATTAATTGTAACTCTGCCCTGACTCTTTGGAGTCGGATCCCCTAAAGCGTTGGACACTGCCGCATGGGCAAACTCGTGGAAGGAAAGACCAATAACAATAGCTGGAATCATAAGTAGCTTGCCCATAATCCATTCTCCCATGTTATCGAAATCGCCTTCTAAAAGGTTGAGCACAACCATTGCAATTAATAATATGAATATCGGTGATTGTAAATATTTTCTCATCAAAATGTCTCCTCGTTTATTGTCGTAATGACATTAATTCTATCACATATACACCATCTGTCAAATATTTTACTGTGATGGTAATATGGATTTTTGATGAAGGTGAACATAGAAAAAGAGGAATGGACAAGCCATTCCTCAATTGAATTAGTTTTGATATAGTTTTGCCTTATACGTAAATCTGAATCATCAGCATGATTAAGCCGAAGATTGTCCAGATAACCATTAGAGGCCAGCACCACTTTAACCACTTGTTGAATGTTACGTCAACCATGTCAAGTACTGCAAGGATTAGTCCTGTTGGTGTAATTAGACCGATTAGACCTAATCCGTAGATGTAAGCTGAAATTACAACGTCTCTTGGTAGACCAACAGCATCTGCTAGCGGAGCCATAATAGGAATTGAAAGCATTGCTAGACCTGATGATGAGTTGATGAAGAATCCAAGGATAATGAATGCAATCATCATAACAACGATGAATAACAGTGGGTTCATTCCTTCTACCCATCCGGACATTGTGTGTAACAGTGTATCTGATACAAGTCCGTTTTCTAGAAGGATGTTAACTGCTCTTGCAAGACCGCAAACTAGAGCTACACCTACAAGTTCGCTGGATCCACCGATGAATACGCTTGCAATTTCTTTTTCTTTCATTCTTCCGATAAGTCCGATGATAACAGCTGAAATTAAGAATAGTGCTGCCATTTCGCCGAACCACCAGCCAAGTGAAACTACTCCGTAGATCATGATAACGAATGTTAGGAAGAAGATTCCAAGAATAATCTTGAACTTAGTTGGCATCTTATCCAATTCTTCCTTCTGCTGGTCCATACCAAGTTTAGCGTTGATTTTATCAGTGTCATCGTAAACTACTGAAAGCTTAGGGTCCTTCTGAACTCTCTTACCATATCTTACGATGTAAATTACAGTAATTAGAACACCTAGAGCTAGACCAACAGCTCTTACAGGTAAACCTTCACTGAAGTTAGTTCCTGCTGCATTGGATGCGATTACTACTGAGAATGGGTTAACAGTTGAGAACATACAACCGATTGATGAACCACACCAGATAGCTGCGATACCAACCATAGCATCGTATCCTGACTTAATGAAAATAGGAATCAGTATTGGGTAGAAGGCGATTGTTTCTTCTGCCATACCGAATGTTGAACCACCTAGAGCAATTAAGAATGTTACCAGTGCGATAATGATTTCTTCTTTGCCTTTGGATACTCGTGCAAGTGCTGAAATACCAGCATTGAATACACCCAGGTAGTTCATTATACCTACCATACCACCGATCATGAATATGAACAGCATGATGTCAACTGTTTCATATACACCATCAATTGGTGCCATAATAACTTCCTTGATACCCTGTCCGTTCTGCTTTAGGCTTACATAAGTTCCGGAAATAGCCATTGGCTTGTAAATTGAACCGTCTGTAAATTTGCCTAGGTCAGCCTTAACGTTCAGTTTGTCTAATGTTTCCTGTGTCGCAGGCATCTCAGCAGTGTGTCCTGATGGATCTGTGATCACGAAAACTTCTGCGCTATCATCATATGTTAATGATGAATACTGACCTGCAGGAATTACGTAAGTAAGTACTGCTGCCAGAATTAATACGATAAATAATACCGTATAGGCTGACGGGAAGGATAATTTCTTTTTCTTTTTCTCCATGATAAATACCTTTCTTGTCATAACTAGTAATATATTTGAGCTCTTTCACGGAAATCTAGAACACTTAGGGTTTATCATGTTGGGATTTTCGTGAAAAAGTCATTTGACCCTTTAATGTGTTCAAAGTATTTTTTATATTTCTGCAATCTTCTTTGTGATTCGAACAAGAAGATCTACTACCTTATCCATATCTTCAACAACTGCAAATTCTTTAACCCCGTGGAAGTTGTGTCCGCCTACTCCAAGGTTAGGGCATGGAAGCCCCATAAATGAAAGGTTAGCTCCATCTGTACCACCTCTGATTGGTGCAGTATCTGGATTTACTCCCATTTCCTCATATACAGACATAACTAGATCAATTACTTGCGGATTAGCTTTGATTACTTCTCTCATATTTCTGTAGCTTGGAATAATTTCAACTTCAACTGTTCCTTCGCCATATTTAATGTTCAGGTAATCAGCTACCTTCTTCATAAATTCACAACGTCTCTCAGCTTCAGCAAGATCGTGGTCTCTGATGATGTATTCCATTTCAGTGCGTTCGATGTCACCCTTTACTTCGCAAAGGTGATAGAAACCTTCGAAACCTTCTGTATGTTCAGGTGTTTCTGAATCTGGAAGCATCACTTCGTATTCAGCAGCAATTCTTGCAGCGTTCTTCATCTTATTCTTAGCACTTCCCGGATGGATGTTGAAACCTGTAACATATACATTTGCAGTAAATGCGTTGAAAGTCTCTGACTGACATTCACCAAAAGCATCACCGTCTACAGTATATGCGAAGTCAGCTCCGAATTTTTCAACATCGAAGAAGTCTGTTCCAGCGCCGATTTCTTCATCAGGTGTAAATGCTATTTTAACTGTTCCATGCTTGATTTCAGGATTGTTTAATAGAGTTTCTGCCATTGTTAGAATTTCAGCAATTCCAGCCTTGTTATCAGCTCCAAGTAATGTAGTTCCATCACTTGTTATAATGTGGCAACCCTTATAGTTTTCGATGAACGGAAAAGTTGCTGCATCGATTCTTAAATCAAGTTCTTCGTTCTGGATAATATCTCCACCATCGTACTCAATAACCTGAGCCTTAATATTTTCAGAAGGTGCTTCATATGATACATCCATATGTGCAACAAAACCCACACTAGGTCCCTTGTATCCTTCAATGTTTGATGGAATTTCACCCATTACATAACAATGGTCATCAAGTGTAACATTACTGATTCCCATTTCTTCCATTTCTTTCACCAAAGCTCTAGCCAAATCCCACTGTGTTTCTGTACTTGGCACCACATCATTTTTTGGATCTGATGCTGTAGGATATTTTACATATTCGAGCATTCTTTCATAAGCTTTCATACTCAAGTCTCCTTTAATTTATGTCTCATTAAAAAATGTAATCAATGTATATTTTACCAAAATTTTATCTAAACCTCAAGAAATATTTAATTTTTTCACAAACTTTTAATTTCATTGCCATTTATTTGCATAATGTGATACAATTTAAGAGATTATAAATCAGTAATTTTTATAATATAACATACAACTGAAGGGAGGACGGCGATAAACGATTAAACAATATCGCCAACGACTAATGAAAGTACTAGAAAATTTACAGCCAGCATCCGTTTTTGGATTCTTTGAAGAAATCAGCGCAATTCCAAGAGGTTCGTACAACAATACTGCTATGAGCAACTACCTAGTGAATTTCGCAAAGGAAAGAAATCTGAAATTCGTTCAGGATGAAGCCGAAAACGTATTAATCTGCAAACCGGCATCTGAAGGTTATGAAGATGCCCCTACCCTTATTCTTCAAGGACACATGGATATGGTTTGCGAAAAGGTTGAAGGATGCACAAAGGATATGTCTAAAGAAGGCATCGACCTTGTAATTGACGGTGACTTACTTACTGCCAAAGATACTACTTTAGGTGCAGATAACGGAATTGCAGTTGCAATGATGCTGTCAATTCTTGACGACAATACACTTAAACACCCTGCTCTTGAATGCATCTTCACAACAGATGAAGAAACAGGTCTGGAAGGTGCAACTGCTTTTGATGCAAACCTTCTAAAAGGTAGAACAATGATTAACCTTGACTCAGAAGATGAAGGCATAATTACAGTAGGTTGCGCAGGTGGCGTAACTGCTAACGTACTTCTTCCATATGAAACAGAAACAGCTGCTGCAGACACTAAAGCATATAGCATCGTAATTGATGGACTACGCGGAGGACACTCTGGTGCAGACATCCACTTCGAGAGAGCTAATTCCAACATCCTTATGGGAAGACTTCTTGATTCCATTAGAAACAATGCAGCAATTGCACTTTCCAACATCGCTGGCGGACGCGCAGATAATGTAATCTGTAATCGTACAGAAGCAATTATTTATGTGGCATCTGTAGATTTAGTAAAAGTAGAAGATGCAATTAACGCATTCAGAAAAACTCTAACAAACGAATATCACACATCCGACCCTGATATCACAATTACACTTCAGAAAAAGGACAATTCAGATAATGCTGAGGTTCTTACATCTGAAAGTTTTGATACACTAACTGCTTACCTACTGCTGACACCTTGCGGCGTACAGAACATGAGCGCAGACATCGAAGGACTTGTTGAAACAAGCCTTAACCTTGGTGCCCTTTCTCTTGACGACGGCAACATCCACGGTCTCTACGCACTGAGAAGTTCAGTAGAAACACGTCTCGACCTTATGACAGTAAAATTATCCAAGTTAGCTAAGCTTCTTGGCGGTAAGGCTGAATTCGAGTTTCCTTACCCTGCATGGGAATACAGAGCAGATTCTCCAATCAGAGACTTATGTGTAGAGACATTTACAGAGCTTTACGGTCACGAACCTGTAATCGAAGCAATTCACGCAGGTCTAGAATGTGGTCTTTTCGCAGGAAAACTTGGTGAAGAATTTGATGCAACTTCCATCGGACCTCAGATGAACGATGTACACACTCCTAACGAAGTGCTTTCAATTTCATCAACAGAAAGATTCTACAAGCACCTGCTGCTTATTCTTGAAAAAGCAACTGAATTAAGATAATATGACAGAATCAACGCATATTTCTATGATGTGACCTTGTATATCACTAAGAAAACCATGATTCTAATAACAGTTTCAAAAAAATCCTCGCAAAGCGAGGATTTTTTTGAAGTATGATTCAATTTTAACTTTATATTTTTAAACCATCAAATGCTGCAAGAAATTCTGTCACATAATCACTGACTGCGGTCAGCATTTCCTGACCCCATTGAACGGTCGCATCCTTAGGGTGATCAGGTCCAATCCAACCATTAGAAGTATATAAATCAACATTTCTCGGAATAGGAATCCCGATTCCCTTGAAATCTACACAGTCAAACCCTATAGTTTTAAAGGTTTCGCCCAAATCATCCATAAGTTCCTGTTCTCTCAGATTATCAAAATGAACAAGTGATGAATCAACAGCTAACATAGCTGCCGTTTCTTCTCCGCCGCCATGTCCGCCTCCCCATACAGAATTCAGTTGACCTGCTAGTTTCCACCAGTTTATCTGTGCACCTAATGCACCTTTCTGGCTTAGCTCTATACAGATTTTGTTCAGGGTCGGGATATTCCCACCATGCCCATTTAGAAACACAATTTTCTTAGCTCCATGCCTCATTAGTCCTTCTGTAATTTGCGTCAGAAGCATATGCATACATTTTTCATCTATCGATACAGTTCCAGGATAATTTACCATATCTTCGCAAACACCATATGGTATGCCTGGCGCAGATGCGATTTCTGATTTTTCTTCAATCATAGACAGAAGTTTCTCTGGAACTAAAGTATCTACGCCAAGAACATTATGGCTTCCATGATTCTCCAAACACCCAATTGTCAGTAAAACAGTATCATGTTTTTCAAAATATTGAGATACTTCTTCACAAGTCATTCGTTCAAATCGCATTATTTTTCCACCTCAACATTACGTAAACGGTGATATCCATTAGGATCCACGGTGAATCTGCATATTCCTGTTTGCGGAAACCGCGATTCCAGTGTGCCGGGAACCGGCACTC
>JAUNMH010000002.1 GCA_030537495.1 Clostridia bacterium
AACTCCAAACTTCATGGTGGAGCAGTTTGGTTGGCTCAAAAAATCGAAAATGTTTTTTTGACAGGAGAATTCGAACCGAATCCTCCTATTAATATACTCAAATTTCGAGCTTGTCATATTCGATTCCGTGGCTATCAAGAATTGACTCAAGATAGCATATCTGATCCGATAGTCGACAACAATCCTCAAGAAGTGACTCGAGAGTGGTTCTTGTTTGCTGCAACGCCTCTACGTGGGTTTTCATCTCGCACTCTACTTCTAAGAGTGCATCGGAGCAATTATATTTTCCGAAATCTTTAATCCTCTAGTTGCAACATCCTCTATCCTATAATTATGAAAATATCTATCAAGAACAGCGTAGCTGAGGAAGAGAAAAGAGACAAGATGGTGCTAGAATATAACCATAGACACGAAATGTTGAACAAGCTATACTTATAGAAAAAGGAGTTCAACATAATGGCTAAAAATCAAAAATCATACACCCCAGAGTTCAAACAGCAGATTGTTGATCTGCATTGTAAAGCTGGCAAAGGTGTAACTGAACTAAGTAACGAATATGGCATACCAAAAGGCACAGTCTCTACATGGATTAAAAATCTTGCTCCAGTAATTACTACAGAGGAAGAGACTATTTCTTTAAAGGAATACAAGGCTCTTCAGAAAAAAATGAAAGACCTTGAAATTGAGAATGAAATATTAAAAAAAGCTACTGCCATATTCGCCAAAAATCAATAACTGAATACGTGTCCTTTATTCAAGCTAACTTAGACAAGTATACTGTAAAGCAGATGTGCTCTGCACTTAAATTCCCTAGAAGCACTTACTATGCTGCATTAAATCATGTTCCTTCAAAAAGAGAACAGGAATATAAGGAATTCGGCAATGAAGTATTTTCAATATATAACGAATTTAAGAAGCGCTACGGGGCAATTAAGATCCATAGAGAACTTAATGATAGAAATATCCCTTGCTCAGTAAAACGCGTTCAACGTCATATGAAAAAGCTTGAAATCAAAAGCATTGTTGTTAAAAAGTATCAATACCAAAAGAATCAGGGAGCAGTTCTGGATGATAAAGAAAATATCCTTAATCGTGATTTTAGTGCTGACACAGTATTTAAAAAACTTGTAACTGATATCACATATATCCATGTAGTAAATGAAGGATGGACTTATCTTGCATCTGTAATGGATTTATATGATCGCAAAATCATAGGATGGGCATATGGTAAAAATATAACAGCTGAGCTTGCTACACAGGCTGTAAAGAATGCATGCCTTAATATCCCTGATACAACAGGAATAGTACTTCATAGTGATCTGGGAAGCCAGTATACCAGTGAAGAATTCGAGAAATACTTGCAGGATCAGGGAATGTTACATTCATTTAGCAGGAAGGGTAATCCCTATGATAATGCCTGCATCGAATCCTTCCATTCTGTATTAAAGAAGGAAGAAGTATACACAACTACATATTACACATTTGAGGAGGCTAAATCAGCACTCTTTGAATATATAGAGTCATTCTACAGCCGAAAAAGGCGCCACAGTGCTCTTGATTACAAGACACCACAACAGGTTGAAGATGAGGCTCTGGCAGCATAAGAAATAATTCTCTCGGCATATGCTATGCTGGGAGAAAAGTTCAACTTTTTGTGTCCAAGGTATTGACTTAGCTCCAACCGTCCAAAATCTAACTAGAAGAACAATCTGAAGGATCAGTAGTTTTATCCTTTGGACTTGTTTGAGCTGAAGGGATGATATATTAAGGTATTAGTTCAGAGGTGAAATTAATAAGAGATGATTCTCTATATAGCGCTTCTCTGTTAATACGGTTTTTCTTTAACGCTTTTTTAAATCCAGAAAGATACACGGTGAACTCTGAAATAATAGTATTGTAGTCAGCAGTTATTTTGTTCCACTGCTTGTTAGGTATTTTTTGTGTTGTTGGTATTTCTATGTATTTGCTGTCATTAACAATAAGCGCATAGCGATAATCCAATCCGGCATCCGATCGAGAAGCCGAAGGAACCGAGTGACCGATTCTACCATAAGGACGCACATCAGCACCTAGATTATTCCTAAGCGGAAGATAATAATCATTTCCATCGTTAGTTATTTTTAAACACAAATATGATCGATGCGACTGCTTTGTAGTGTTTCCAGGGTCAAGCATTTTTACAAATGATGAATGGTCTTTGAAGTATTGTTCTTTTATATAGCAACAAGTGATACTCATGATTTATTCTCCTAGTAAAAAAGGAGAAGCTGATGTGCTTCTCCTTCATTGTTAATTTCTTCGGTTTTTTATTAGCCAGGTGCTTCCGAAAAACCCCTCACAATTTCTTCGGTTTTTTATTAGCCAGGCGATTCCGACAAAAGCCTCAAAAGAAAGCTTTGCTTTCCCACCTATATTATATGCAAATAATTGTAGATTGTCAATAGAATTTTGTGGTAAATGAAGTCTTGAAAATGAAGCCTAATCAAGCAGTGGTAGTCGCTATGCGTCTTTTCGAATTACGATTCATATCATTGCTTGAAATAATAAATTATAAGTCCACCGAAATGTTCTGTTCTCTCATATTGTGTTTGCGTGCGTAGCCGGAAAGTATCATTGTCAGGGCGCCGTCGCCTGTAACGTTGCAGGCTGTACCGAAGCTGTCCTGAAGGGCGAAAACTGTAAGCATCAGAGCTGTACCTGTTTCGTCGAAGCCAAGAACGCCGGTAATCAGACCAAGGGATGCCATAACTGTACCGCCAGGAACGCCGGGAGCGCCGATGGCGAAGACTCCAAGTAGAAGACAGAAGATAATCATTGTTCCTACTGAAGGAATTGTACCATATAGAACCTTGCTAACTGTCATTACGAAGAAAACTTCTGTCAGAACTGAACCGCAAAGGTGGATGTTTGCAAATAGCGGAATTCCGAAGTTTACCATATCATCACGAAGGGTAGGTTCGGATTTCTTTGCGCAATTTAGAGCCACTGCAAGAGTTGCAGCTGATGACATTGTTCCAACAGCTGTAAGGTATGCAGGTCCGTAATTTTTAACGACATTCATTGGATTCTCACCGCTGTAGCCACCGGCAACTCCATAAAGAAGAGTAAGCCAGATGTAGTGGCCAACCATAACGATAAGAACTACGATGATGAATACAGGAAGCTGCTTAGTAATTGTTCCTTCGTATGCAAGACCGCAGAATGTCAGTGCGATAAACCATGGAAGCAGTGGAATTACAACCTTTACAACGACATCAAGAATCATTTTCTGGAATTCTTCAAGGATGTTTGTAATAGTTTCTGCCTTTGTCCAAGTTGCTGCAAGACCGACAAGTACTGAGAATACCAAAGCACTCATAACCGGCATAATCTGCGGAATGCTTAGCTGGAAAACTGCCTCAGGAAGAGCCTTCAGGCCTTCCACATCAGATACGATGGACAGGTGCGGAATAATTCCAAAACCAGCAAGCATGGCGAAGAACGCTGCTCCAATTGATGAAACGTAAGCAATGATAATTGCGATTTTTAGCATCTTAGATGCGTTATTTCCAAGTTTGGTAATTGACGGGGCGATGAAGCCGATGATAATTAGCGGCACGCAGAAGTTAATCAGCTGTCCGCAAATGTACTTCACTGAAACCAGCAAGTTAAGTGCGCCGCCAACGATTCCTGGGGCTGTACCGGAGGTTTCGGCGGAGTTTAGAAGCAGGCCTACTAGGATGCCTAGTACTACACCTACTAGAAGCCTAAAGGGTAGGCTATTGAAAAGTTTTTTCATAGTATGTCTCCAATCATGTTTTGTAAGGGTGGGTTATCAAAACCCACAAAGATTAGTGTACAAGAAATTTGGCTAAATTTCAAGCAATATTCATGTATACAAGTTTTTGTGCATAAATAACCTCCCGAATTTCTCCGGGAGGTCGTAAAATTTATTATTATACGAGCTTTGATTATCTGTTCGTGAATTCAGGAGCTCTCTTTTCAAGGAATGCGCCCATTCCTTCAGTTTTATCTTCTGAGCTGAATGCAGCTGTGAAGGTTTCGATTTCGAATCTGCTTGCCGATTTCATATCCATGTCGTATCCGTTGTTAATAGCAGTCTTAGCAGTTCCAACAGCGATAGGAGCCTTAGATGCAATTGTCTTAGCTAACTTTTCAGCAGCTGGAATTAATTCTTCAGGTTCAACAACCTTTTCGCAAAGGCCGATTCTGTAAGCTTCCTCAGCGTTGATCATTTCAGCTGAAAGGATAAGGTACTTAGCCATGCCTTTTCCAACTAATCTTGCAAGTCTCTGAGTTCCGCCGAATCCAGGGATAATTCCCAGGCCAACTTCTGGCTGACCGAATTTTGCCTTAGAAGAGGCAATTCTGATATCACATGCCATTGAAAGTTCGCAACCGCCACCAAGAGCAAAACCGTTAACAGCAGCGATAACTGGCTTTTCAATGTTTTCGATAAGGTTCATAACCTTGTGTCCCATAGTCATCATCTTGCGACCGCCGATAGAATCAAGCTGGTGCATCTGAGCGATGTCAGCGCCTGCAACGAATGCTTTTCCTTCGCCAGTAACAATTACAGCCTTAACTTCATCGTCAGCTTCAATCTTTGTGAATACATCGAATAATTCAGCTAAAACATCCATATTTAAAGCGTTCATTGCTTTAGGTCTGTTAATTGTAACTGTTCCAATACCTTCATTAACCTCAAATTTAATGTTCTCGTACATTTTTATAATCTCCTTTTCTAGCGGCAGTGCCGATATTCTTTGATAAAAGATGTCCTTTGTTAAAATTGTAACATTTGCTACTGATTAAATCAAGCCCTATAAGTCATTACTTTGTATAATAAGAAGCTTACCGCTTTCGAGCTTGATTTCTGCATATTCTCCGGTTATTTCGTTGCTAACGCCAAGGGAAGTATCATTAGAAAGAGCGGCATTTTCTAACAAATATTTAGTTCGTCTTAGGGAAATACCTTCGCATTTTCTGCCATAAGAAATAAGTCCCATGTATTTGTATCCGTCTTTGTAGACTTTCATTTCTCCGGCCGTCATAATCATGACTCTGTTTTGACCGTCTATGAGGCAGACGGAGTCGCAGAGGGGAGTGTACCGTGCCAGGACGCCTACATTTCCCATAGTGTGATCAAAACGACCTCCTAATCCTCCGAGCACGGTAATATCTCGAAATCCTTTAGAATAGGCCAGGTCTACTGCCGCCTCGGTGTCTGTCATATCCTTTTCCGCTGGAAGGCAGATAGCATCCGGATTGTCGGGAGCTTCCATTGTATCGTAGTCTCCTATAAGGTAGTCATAGGGAAGGCCAAGTTTTTCTGCAATGAGTAAGCCAGCATCGGCGCAGAAAATAGCATCGTAGTCATCAGGATTTATTTTAACGCGTTCTATATGTTCTAAATATGATGTAATTATTAAAGCTTTAGTCATTTTTCCACCTGCGTATGATTGAATTATTAAAGATTTTATTATATAATTTATATCGATTATTAATTAGTTTAACACCAAAAACAAAGGGGGGCAAGTTTTGATGTATAACAACATCGTAAGAGAGACATCGTCTGAAATCAGATCTTTAGCAAGGAGTGCGCTTAAGGGAAACTGGTGGGAAGTATTTCTAGGAGTTTTACTTTTCTACATTCTAATGGGAACCATTCCAGAAATATTAGATTCACTGTTTTCTTTTGGACATACTTACACGGCAGCAGAGCTAAGCAAGATATTGGAAAACGGAGATTTAGAGAAATTTAAGGGCTTAACCGTAACCACTGGAATATCAGGATTATATACAACGGCTCTGACAGGAGCATTTACTGCAGGTCTCTGCAGTTTTATGATGGCTTTTTTCAGAAAAGGAGAAATAAACTCCGGACATAT
The DNA here is from genome assembly GCA_030537495.1 of Clostridia bacterium. Classification (GTDB taxonomy): domain Bacteria; phylum Bacillota; class Clostridia; order Peptostreptococcales; family Anaerovoracaceae; genus Senimuribacter. The sequence continues at coordinate 5,892 of JAUNMH010000002.1, forward strand.
TTTCAACGGCTTCGAGTACTACCTGAAGACACTGGCTTTGATGCTGTTAATGGGACTTTTCATTTTCCTGTGGGGACTACTTCTAATAGTTCCTGGTATCATAGCCGCTATTAGATATAGCCAGGCTTTCTATATTTTGGCTGATGACCCTAGAAAGGGCGTAATGCAGTGCCTGGAAGAGTCTAAGAGAATGATGTATGGTAACAAAAGCAAGTATTTTACGTTGATGATTTCATTTATTGGATGGTATATTGTTGCAGGAATCTGTACAGGAATTATTGCATCAGTATTTTCAATGGTTACATATGTCATCGAATTCAGAGCAGTAGCTATTATTCTTGGTCTGATCAGCGCGGTTCCGGGAATATTTCTTCTAGAATATGTACAGACAGCATGTACAGCATTTTACGATCTTGCATCAGGACATTTGATTGCAAGACCAAGAGCTATTGATGCTGTAGATGTGGACAGTGAAAATTATTAGTTTCATTATTAATGTATGGTACAAAGGTCGTTGCAGACCTTTGTATAGATATAGTATAATTTAGACGATTGTGAAATAATTTATAAGCGAGGAAAAATAGCATTGAATTTAGAAGCATTATTAAGTATGCTTGGCGGCATAGGCCTATTCCTTTATGGAATGAAGCTTATGGGACAGTCACTGGAACGATTTGCCGGAGCCAAGATGGAAAAAACGTTAGAGAAACTGACTAGTAATAAGGCTAAGGGAGTATTGCTCGGTGCAGGAGTAACAGCTGTTATTCAGAGTTCGTCGGCGACAATTATTATGGTAATTGGTTTCTTAAATGCCGGAATCATGAGACTGATGCAGGCTGTGCCCGTTATAATGGGGGCTAACATCGGTACAACTGTAACTGCACAGATTTTACGTCTTGGAGACATTAACAACGACAATATGCTTCTCCAGATGCTAAAGCCGGCGTCGTTTGCGCCGCTTTGCGTAGTAATAGGTGCCTTTGTTATTTTGCTAGCTAAGAAGGCAAAGTCAAGAGATAAGGCGGGAATTGCCGTTGGGCTTGGTATCCTTTTCATCGGAATGAGCATGATGGAATCAAGCTTCAAGCCTCTGGCAGATTCACCTGAATTTATGAATGTATTCCTAGTACTGACTAATCCTGTCCTAGGTATTCTTGCAGGTATGGCAGTTACGATTCTTCTGCAGAGTTCATCTGCATCAGTAGGTGTGCTGCAGGCTATGAGTACAACAGGAGGCATTACATTTGCCATGGCTGCACCTATAGTTATAGGTCAGAATATTGGTAAGTGTGTTACAGTGCTTCTGGCTAGTATAGGAACAAATAAGAATTCTAAGAGAGCTGTATGCATCGACGTATGTATGGCATTCTTCGGAGCAGCGATTTTCTTAGCAATCATCTATCTGTATCAGAACTTGGTAGGATTCAGCTTCTGGGATAAACCTGTAAATAGAGGTAAAATCGCAGACTTCCATACATTGTTTAACTTAGGAACATGTGTCTTTATGTTACCATTTGTAAACGCACTTATTAAGATTTCTGAAAGAATCGTTAAAGATAAGGGCGTTAATAAAATTGAAGAAGAACTTATTCTTCTTGATCCAATTTTCGTTAAGTCACCTGGTGTTGCTCTTGGACAGTGCCAGAAAGTTATGTCAACTGTTGCAAGCACTGCTATGGAAAACTACAAGCTTTCAACTGATTGCTACAGAACTGGATACAGTGATGAAAACATGGAAAAGCTTAGAGAAAATGAAAACTTCTTAGATAAGAGTGAAAGTGCTCTAGGCGATTATCTGATTAAGATTACAGAACAGCAGCTAGACCCTAGAGATAACAGACTTTGCACAGAGTTCATGCACGCAATAGGGGACTTCGAAAGAATCGGCGACCACTGTAAGAACTTAATCGATGTGGCCGAATACAATAGTGAAAACGATGTTCACTTCTCAGAAAACGCTTTATTTGAAATCAGATGCATAAGCGATGCAGTAGAAGAAATTATGACATTGGTTTGCGATGCTTACACAGATAATACAACAAACTTTATTAATAAGGTTGTTACTTTGGAAGATACAATTGACGAACTAGTTGACATCCTAAAAACTCACCGTATACAGCGTCTAATGGGCGGTCACATGTCTGCCGACGCAGGAATTTCCTTCGTAGAAATCCTTGGTAACATGGAAAGAATCGGTGACCACTGCGTTAACGTAGCAATCCAGGTACACCAGAGATTGAATAATGAAAACTTAGATCCTCATGAAAATCTAGCAAGATTTACAAATTCTGAGGAATATAAATCTTTGATGCAGCATTACTGTAATAAGTACATTGATCCTGTAATGAACAGACCAAATGTAAAATAGAACGCAAAAGGCAAGGTTTAATCTCCCTGCCTTTTTTATTGCCATTAAATATTTAATCAATTTATTCTATTTTGAAATTTTCTCAATAACCTGCTTGAAGTCATCTGGAAGAGGGGCTTCGAGAATCAGTCTTTCACCGGTAACCGGATGATTGATGGATAATTTATATGAGTGAAGTGCCTGTCTATCAATAAGCTCAGGGTTTTCGCCACCATATAGAAAATCACCTACGAGGGGATGTCCTATGTGAGACATATGTACTCTAATCTGATGTGTTCTTCCTGTCTCTAGAAGCAGTTCCACCATGGTGTAGCCGTTGTAACGCTCAAGAACCTTAACGTGGGTAACGGAAGGATATCCGCCTTCTTCCATTACGGCTCTTGCTACGTTTTCCGGGTCCGGGCGACCGATTGGTAGGTCAATGGTAAACTCATCTTCCTCCACAATTCCGTTAACAATAGCCTTGTATCTTTTCTCAGTGCTCTTAGCTTTCATCTGCTTCGTGATTTCATCCTGTGCATGAGAGTTCTTTGCAATAATAAGAAGGCCTGTAGTGTCCATGTCCAAGCGGTTAACGAAGCGGATTTTGAAGGACTGATTAGTCTTCTCCATATAAGTCATTAAACCGTTGGCAATGGTGTGACAAGGGTGCCCCTTAGTAGGGTGGACCGTCACGCCAGGCTGCTTATTAATAATTAAAATGTCATCATCTTCAAAAACCGGATAAATGGGAATATCCTCAGGAGGAAAGTCACTCTTTTCCTCAGGCAGGTTTACGGAAATTACATCACCTATATCAGGGACAATCCAACCCGCCACGTCTTCGTCGTTCAAATAAACCAGATGCTGATATTTGAGCTTAGATAGAAGGCGGGACGAAAAGCTGAAACGCCTGCGGATTATAGTTTTTACTGGTAAGTCTTTGTCTTCTTCTGTAACTGTATATTCAAATTTTGCCATATTTTTCTATAAGAATTTACTCTTAACCTTTCTCCAAAAATCATAGTTTTCGAAACGCATCAGGTTAACTGAAACGTCCGAAAAACCAACTTCAATTTCCTCCACATCATCATATTCCACGTGGAAACCGTCATAGACAACGCGAAGGGTACTCTTGCGCTCATACATATCAGGCATAATCTGCAGGGACAGGTCCGAAGGCAGAAGTATGCTAGATGTAAAGGAACGGTACGCCGTAGTATTCATAGGCGAAATCGGCGTAACTTGCAGAATTTCGAGTCTCGGGTCAACGACACTTCCGCCCAGTGAATAGTTGTATGCCGTGCTTCCTGCCGGAGTGGCGATCAAAACCCCATCACCGCTGAATCTTTCAATAAAACTTCCGTCAATTGAAATATTAAGATGAACGGAATATGTGGCACTGGCCTTAATAAGGACTTCGTTGATGCCCAGATGTTCGTGAACCCGGCCGTCTGTGGTTTTTACCTTCATGCAAACTGTAGAAAGCTTCTGAAGGGCATATTTTTCCTGGCTGTAGTTGAAAATAAAATCATCTAACATATAAGGGGAAATTTCCTGGAACATGCCAAGGTGTCCTGTGTTAATGCCAATAATAGGCATAGAAGGGAAGTTAAACCTATGCATGGCCTCCAGGAAGGTGCCGTCACCACCGATGCAAACCAGAAGGTCCACATCGTCGCTGTACTCAGAATAAATGGTGTAGCCACTTTTATCTAATTTTTTTCGTAATTGTTTCTCGGTGTATGCACTGGATTCGCTCTCGTTGGCGAATATATATATTTTCTTACTCATAACTGGTTATTTTATAATAATCTTTCCAATTCTTCAACAAGTTTTTTGAATGTTTCCATAGCAGCAATTATAGGCTTTTTAGTGCTCATATCTACGCCTGCAATCTTAAGAAGTTCAACAGGGTAGTCGCTGTCGCCTGTGGTAAGGAACTTAAGGTAATCATCCTTTGCAGCTTCGCCCTCATTAAGAATTCTGTTAGATATTGCAGTCGCTGCGCTGTAGCCAGTTGCGTACTGGTAAACATAGAAGCTTCTGTAGAAATGAGGGATCCTTGCCCATTCATATTTGATGTAGTCGTCTTCAGAAAGAGCAGGACCGTGATACTGGCTGTTAAGTCTGTTGTAAGTGTCGCAAAGCCACTCTGCAGTAAGACTTCCACCTTCAGCCACATATTTATGAGCTAAATCTTCAAACTCAGCAAACATAGTCTGTCTGATTAAAGTCGTTCTAAATTCCTCAATGTGGTAGTTAATTAGGTATTTCTTCATTTCCGGATCAGTTTTAGTCTTCAGAAGATGCTGCATTAACAGAGATTCATTAACTGTTGATGCAACCTCAGCAGTGAAGATTGAGTGACTTCCGTAAGTGAACGGCTGAGTTTTTCTAGTGTAATATGAGTGCATGGAATGACCCATTTCGTGAACCAGGGTAAAAACATCTTTAAGTGAATCTGAATAGTTCAGCAGGATATATGGATAGCTATCATAGGAGCCAAAGCTATAAGCTCCGCTTCTCTTGCCTTCATTCTCGTAGATGTCGACCCAGCCACCTTTAGCTCCTTTTACCGCCTGGTCAGTGTATTCTTTTCCAAGAGGGGAAAGGGCTTCTTTCATAATTTCTACAGCATTATCATAAGAAATTTCATTCTTTGGAATCTTAACAAGTGGCACGTAAATATCGTGCATTTTCAAGTCTTCCACGCCCAAAACCTTCTTACGAAGCTCCATATATTTGTGTAGCACAGGCAGGTACTGGTGGACTACGTCAATAAGATTATCGTAAACTTCTCCTGAAATATCTCCATCGAACAAGGCTGCATCCCTTGCAGAATCATAGTTTCTGATTCTTGCCCCGATTACATCAGTTTTCACATTGTAGTTATATGCTGTAGAAATGGTGTTTATGAGGGCTTTATAGCTTTCGTACATGTTTGTGTAAGCCTGTTCTCTTACCTTGCGGTCAGCCGATTCCATAAATGAAATGTAGTTGCCGTGGGTAAGGGGAACTTCCTGTCCCTCTTCATCGATTATAGTGCCGAACTTCATGTCCGCGTCATTTAGCATGGAGAAAATGGAGTCAGGTGCGTCAGTAACCTCGCTAATCTGCGCCAAAAGTCTTTCTTCGGCATCAGTTAAAATGTGCTCCTTACGTCTGATTAAATCCTCCAGGACAAATCTGTACATTTCCAGTTCAGGGTTTTCATCAACAAAACCAACTAATTTTTCAGCAGGTGCTGAAAGTACCTCAGGTGTAAAGAAGCTTAAGGACGCCTCAACTTGCGCAATTACAGAACCGATTTTGTCAGCCCTTGCCTGAGAATCAGCCAGAGTTCTATCCTCATCGAGCTTCATCTGAGCATATACATATGCACGCTCCAGCTTTTGCCAAATAGCATCCTTGTCCTTAAGGGCAGACGCTAAAGTCGATGAGCTTTCTGTAAGTTTCCCCTGGTATTTATTGAAGTCCTCCGTCATGGCCAAAACATCTTCAACGTCGCTGTTCCAAGCCTCATCTCCTGAGTACATATCTTCTATCTTCCATTTGAAGGCATTATCTATTTCATTTCTCTTTTTTAATTTTTTATTTCCCATTTTTACCTCCGTGTAGTATAATATTTACAACTAATTAGTATAACACAATAATGGAGAGAAAACTATGAAATTAGAACAATTATATGAATTCCTGGACATTGAACACGGTGGACAGTTTGAATATTTTGAAAACTTCGCCGACTTGGTGGAAACACCAGAAACTATAGATGATGACACTCTGTTCGCTTTGATGCGTGAGGTGGAACTGAAGACTTTTGCAGAACTTTGCGAAAGTTATTTCTATGAAACCCTGGAAAGCGTGCCAGGAGATCAGATCGACCTGTATAACTTACTAGAAAACATTAAGAGATCCCTAATCGGGCTTTCTGAGGCGGCAGAGGCTGCAAGAAGCGAAGATCAAGAAGCAGAAAAGAATATGATTAAGCTGTCAGACGAACTAAATAGATTCAGAAGATGGTTCACTGGAGATTCCGTTGTTGAATGCAGAGATGTAATGAGTGGCAAAGCGGAATTTCTTACAGTAAGAGACGCTCTGACTACGTCACGACTTGAGAAACTAAACAAAGACGAGCATTTGTACGATTTCTCGAGAGCTTTAGACTATCCTATTGAGGAATATATTATGACTATGGCCGACCTGGCAGAAGAGTAGAGGGTAAGTAATTGCAAACAGAGAAACAAACAAGTAAACTTTCATATATCAACGTAGCCGCACTCTACGTTGGAACTATTATGGGTGCAGGCTTCGCATCTGGCCGTGAAGGCTGGCAGTTTTTTGGTATATTTGGTACGAAGGGATATATCGGATTAATTTTTGCGACATTAATGTTTGCTTTTATAGGCATGATCATATGTTACATCGCATGTACGAAGGGAACTGACGATATTGCAGTAGTTATAGTAGGAGAAGAGCATCCCCTTATAGGCAAAATTATTTCAACAGCAATTTCTTTAATGCTCTATCCCGTGATTATTTCCATGTCAGCAGCAGGCGGATCTTTTCTAAACCAGCAATTTGGAGTTCACAGAGCCGTTGGTGCAGCGATTATTATCTTTCTGGTTATTTTTACAATTTTAGGAGACTTTGAACGAATCTCGAAGGTATTTAAGAAAATTGTCCCTATACTTTTTGTCATAGATGTGGCACTTTGTGCAATTGTTTCATTTTCTGATATTAAGCAGAGTGGAGCTACAGAAGGGTTTACGCCGAGCAATATGGCGCCAAATTGGCTTATTGCAGCAGTTGTTTTCGTTACGTATAATGCCATAGCTCTTGCGCCAATTCTAGGCACAGCAGCCATTAATTCAAAAGATAGAAAACATGCCGTTATAGGTGCGGGCCTTGGCGGCTTACTTCTTGGAATTTTAACCATTGTCTTAGTAACGGCACTTAGAAAAGATATGGCATTTTCAGACAGCATGGACCTACCAATGTTAGCTTACTCACAGAGAATTTCTTGGGTTGCAAACCTGCTATTTGGAGGCGTTTTGTTTGCGGCAATTTATTCGGCCGCCACCAGCGTTTTCTACGGGTTTACGGTTATGATTCCTGAAGGTCCCAAGAAAAAGCCAATTATTGTAGTTGCAACGCTTATGGGCTTCCTCGGCAGTCTGACAGGTTTCAAAGTAATCGTTTCCTTCCTCTATCCCTTCGAAGGGTATATCGGGGTTGTCATAATCGGCCTTATGGTATGGAATTTTATCAAAACTTACAGGGAGGATAAAAAGAAAAATGAGCAATAGTTTTTCAAGTGAAATATATGAGGATTTTCCAAATCACGATAGATTTGACTATCCTAAAAATATAATAAGGGTAACTGCCGGGTATGGAGGAGAGGCTCTTCTAATATTAGGCAGAAGAAAAATTGCGCTTTACGACTGTGGCATGGCTTATTGTCATGAGGGAATTGTAAAAAATATAAAAGATGCTTTAATCAAGTATAAGAGAGGAACACTAGACTATATTTTTCTTTCGCACACTCACTATGATCATATCGGGGCACTTCCATATATTTTGAAAGAATATCCTGAGGTGGTAGTTTGCGGTGCTGAGAAATGTAAGTCGGTTTTCGAGAGCAGTGGCGCTAAGAAAACCATGAAAAGACTTGGCGAATCAGCTCGAGATACATTCTCAGATTCAAAAGAACCTTTAATTGTAGACGGTTTCAGAATCGATCGTATACTGAAAGACGGCGATACTGTGGACCTGGGAGACGGACAATATATAAAAGCCTTAGAAACAAAGGGGCATACAGATTGCTCTATGACCTATGTGCTTGAACCTGACAGCATTATGTTTGCCTGCGAAAGCACAGGAGTTATGAGAAAACCAAATATGATACATACGGCTATACTTAAAAGTTTTAGAGCTACTCTTGAGTCAGCTGATAAGTGTAAGGTGTATGGGGCAAAGCATGTAATCTGCCCGCACTATGGAATAATACCGGATTATTTCGTAAAGGACTATTTTGACAAATATAAATTCTTCGCTGAAGAAGAGAAGGATTATATTTTATATTGGTATGACCGGGGATTGGGTTTTGACGAATTAATGAAAAAATATGAGGACAAGTATTGGTCAGACGAACGAGGAAAGGCACAGCCAAAGGCCGCGTTCCTGGAAAATGCAAAGTATTCTATAAGACACATTGTGGAGGTGTTTAGAAATGATGGACTTATTACTTGTGAACGGAAGGTATCCGGACTTCGCTGGCGGTGAGATCGTTAGCGGAAACGTTGGAATCAAGGATGGAAAGATTGCTTATGTGGGAGATGAGACTCCTGAGGCAGCAAAGACCATTGATGTAAAAGGTCATGTTGTATCGCCAGGATTTATAGACATCCATATGCATGAGGAACATTTTCAGACTGAGGGAGACAAGTACGTAATCGCTCAGATGATGCTTGAAATGGGCGTTACTACTGCTGTAGGTGGTAACTGTGGCCTTCAGAATCAGGACCTTTCATACTTTAAGGGTGCTATTGAAAGACTGGGAGGAAGCCCTGTCAACTACATTATGCTGGCAGGCTATAACCAGTTCAGATATCAGCTTGGAATTGGAAGATATGAGACGGCAAATGAGGAACAGAGAAAAGAAATTAGAAAGCTTCTTAAGAGAGAGTTAGATGAGGGAGCATATGGAGTTTCCTTCGGTATCGAATACGACCCAGGAATCACTTATGATGAAATGCTTTATGCAGCAGGCGTAAACGATGATCCGAATCTTCTTCTTGCGGCTCATTACAGAAGTGACTGCATCGATAACATCGACAGCATTAAGGAAATGATTAGGTTTGCAGATGAAATTCCTATGAAGTTCCAGATTTCACACTTATCCAGCTGCTCAGCCATGGGATTTATGAAGGAATCTCTTGAAGCTATTAATGAGGCTATGGATAAGAATCCTAGACTAAATTATGATACATATCCATATAGCGCATTTTCAACCTTAATGGGCTCTGCTGTATTTGAAGATGGTTGCTTTGACGCATGGAAGAAGGATTACAGCGATATTCTGCTTACAGATGACCCTTATAAGAACGTAAGATGCACTAAGGAAATTTTTGAAAAGGTAAGAGAAGAATATCCTGACATGCTAGCAGTTGCCTTTGTAATGAATGAGGATGAAATTGCAGCTGCAATTGCAAATAAGTACGGAATGGTTGCAAGTGATGCCATTATTACTAACGGTAATGGACATCCTAGAGCAGCAGGAACATTCCCAAGAGTATTGGGTAAATATGTAAGAGAAGAGAAAGTATTATCCCTTGTTGACGCTCTTAGAAAGATGACGCTTGAGCCTGCAAAGGTTTTAGGTCTAGATAAAAAGGGTATAATTGAAGTTGGAGCGGACGCGGATCTTACCGTATTTGATCCAGATACTATTATAGATGGAGCTACTTTCCAGGATTTACATATTCAGCCTGAAGGTATAGATTATGTATTCATCGGAGGAGAAATGGCTGCAAAGGGTAAAGAGACAATCAATGGAAGACTTGGAAGATTTATCAGTTATAAATAAGTTTTGATAATGAAAATTCATTGATAAGTAAGGAGTTGATACGCGTGAAGTATGATGAATTAAAGGATAGGATTTTTGCTGAAATCAGGAAGAACCAGGATGAACTATTTGAATTGAATAAGGATTTATTTGATCACCCTGAACTTTCAGGTGAGGAATATGAATCCTCAAAGAAGATTGTTAATCTTCTTAAATCAAAGGGTTATAGCACTGTATATCCTTTTGCTGATCTTGACACTGCATTTAAGGCTGTATATGGACCAGATAATCATAAATATAAGGTTGCAATTTTAACTGAATATGATGCACTTCCTGAAGTGGGACATGCTTGCGGACACTGCCTGTCAGCTGCCATTAGCTTGCTTGCAGGACTTGCAACTAAGGATCTTCAGGATGAACTAGATACTGATATTCATATTATCGGTACACCTATTGAAGAAACAGATGGCGCTAAGGCAAAAATGGCTAAGGACGGTATCTTTGATGGATATAACATGGCTATTATGGTTCATCTGTATGATTACAATATTGCGAAACCAAAATTTCAGGCTCTTGCACCCAACTTATATATTTTCCACGGAAAGGCAAGCCATGCATCCGCTGCACCTTGGGAAGGGAAAAATGCATGGAATGGAGCACAGCTTATGTTCCACGCTACGGATATGTTAAGACAGCATATTAAACCTGAACTTCAGATTCATGGAATTATCAGAAACGGTGGAGAAGCTCCTAATATTGTGCCTGAGCTTGTTACAGCAGAATTTTATATGCGTGCTTATGATAGAGATGTTCTTCAGGATTTAGTAAATAAGATTGAGGATTGTGCTAGGGGTGCTGCCATTGCAACTCAGACAACTTATGAAATTGAGCCAACAGCGGCAACTTATGATAATCTGAAGTCCAATCCTACAGGTGATTCTTCTCTGGAAGAAGTATTTGGTGAACTTGAACTCCCACTTAATGAGTATACTGGAGGCACTTTCGGCTCGTCAGATTGCGGCAACGTAAGTTACGTCTGCCCTACATTCCACCCGTGTCTTCAGGTTGTTGACCATGGTGTAGCTATTCACACAAGAGAATTTGCTAACTGCATGAAGACTGAAAGAGCTTATGAAGGATTGGAAAAGGGTGCTAAGATTATTGCACTTCAGATTGCAAAAATCTTTAGTGATGAAGATAGAATTAATGGCATGAAGAGGGATTTTGAGGCGTAGATGAAAGTAAAAATTGTAAGTAAAAGTGGAGTATTACCTGAATATAAGACTGAAGGTTCTGCGGGCCTAGACATAAGCGCATTTATCGAGGAACCGGTATACCTTAAACCCGGCGAGAGGCGTCTGATTCCTACGGGACTGTTTATGGAACTTCCACCTGGCTATGAGGCTCAGGTAAGGGGCAGAAGCGGGCTGGCACTTAAGCATGGCATCGGACTGGTAAACGGCATCGGAACTATTGACGCTGACTATCGCGGAGAAATTGGAGTTATTCTAATTAACTGGGGTCAGGAAGAGTTTGTTATTAACAATGGGGATAGAATTGCCCAGATTGTAATAAATCGCTATGAGCAGGCGGAACTTTCCATGGTAGAAAGCCTTGGGGAAACTGAGCGCGGCGCTGGTGGTTTCGGTCATACGGGGGTGGAATAATGCTTTACAGAGAAGACATTGAGAAAAGAGAAGATATGCTGCTTTCTGAAAGGGCGGTGAAATCATCCCAGACTAAGGGCAGGGCTATTTATGAGGAACCTTGTAAATTTAGAACTGAGTTTCAGAGAGACAGGGACAGAATTATTCACTCTAAGGCTTTCAGAAGGCTGATGCATAAGACTCAAGTTTTCCTTTCACCTGAAGGTGACCACTATAGAACGCGACTTACTCATACCCTTGAGGTTACGCAGGTTGCGAGGACCATTGCTAGAAATTTGAATCTTAATGAAGATTTAACGGAGGCCATTGCCATGGGTCACGACCTGGGGCATACTCCTTTTGGACATAATGGGGAAATGGTCCTGAATCAGCTGCACCCCGGCGGTTTCAAGCATAACGAACAAAGCTTACGCGTTGCGGAAGTTCTTGAATGCACTCCTAGTAGAAGGGGTATGAACCTTACTTTTGAGGTAAGAGATGGAATTAAAAATCATACAGGAAGTCTTCCGGCTGCCACTCTTGAGGGACAGATTGTAAAAATTAGTGATAGAATTGCTTATATTAATCATGACATTGATGATGCGGTGCGAAGTGGTGTAATTACTGTAGATGATTTGCCGAAAAGCGCACTGGAGCTCTTTGGTTATGGACATAGAGAGAGAATTGACTGCATGGTTTCTAATGTTGTTTCTTTTAGCGACGGCAAGGATTTTGTGAAAATGGATGAGGAACATAGCGAGCAGCTGAATCTTCTACGTAGCTTTATGTTTGCCAATGTCTATAAAAGTGATAAAGTTAAGAAAGAGGAGGATCTGCTTAAGGTTGAGGTTGTGATAAGTTCTTTATACGACTACTTCCTGAAGCATCCTGATAAGATTCCTGAAGAATTGAGAATGCTCATTGACAAGGATGGCGTTGATACTATTGTTAAGGACTACATCGCAGGAATGACAGATAGATTTGCCATCAATCTTTATTCAGAACTCTTTGTTCCTAAGGGCTGGAAATAAATTTTCAGAAATCTATATAAAAACTTAAAAATATTTAAAAAAATAAAAGGAAAATCCCTTTTTACACAGAATAATATATTGAAGAGTATTATTTGGAGGTATGGATGGGATTTTCTTTTTCTAATTCCACAATTGAAAATATTAAGAGTCAGGTCAATATCGTTGACGTAGTTGGACGAATTGTCCCCCTGAAAAGGGCGGGCTCTAATTACAAGGGTGTTTGTCCTTTTCATAACGAAAAGACCCCTTCTTTTGTTGTCTCTGAAACTAAGCAGATTTTCACCTGCTTCGGATGCGGAGCCACAGGGGATGTTATAGAATTCGTTAAGCGATATTACAACCTGGATTTCGGCGAGGCAATAGAAAAAATTGCCGGAGAGTACGGAATTACCATTGAAAAGAAAACCTATAATGACAGCAGGGATGAATACTATAGAGCCAACAAGCTGGCTGCAGGTTTTTTCTATAGATCATTTACTGAAAAAGCAAATAAAGGCTATGCATATATGCACAGCAGAAATATAACACCTCCTATTTTAAAGAAATTCGGTATCGGCTATGCCGATGAACAATGGGACAGCCTGTATAAGTATCTTGCAAGTCAGGGTGTCGATAAAAAAATTATGGTAGAGCTAGGACTCGTTTCTGAGAAAAATGGAAAGTGTTACGACCGCTTCAGAAACAGACCGATTTTTCCTATAATCAGTACAAATGGAAAGGTTATAGGCTTTGGGGGACGCGCTATTGACCCGAGTGACAATCCTAAATATCTAAATTCTCCTGAAAGTAAAATTTTTCAGAAGAAGAATAATTTATATGGACTCAATCTTTCCAGACAGGATGTGGGCAAAGAAGACTTTATTATCATCGTTGAAGGATATATGGATGTTATTTCCCTTTTCCAGAGCGGTGTTAAGAATGTGGCCGCATCACTTGGGACTGCACTTACTGAGAATCAGGCAAGGCTCATAAAAAGATACACGAAGAATGTGGTTTTGACCTATGATGCAGACAGTGCAGGGAGAGCCGCAGCCCTTAGAGGTATGGAAATACTCAGAAAAGAGGGACTGAAGGTTAAGGTTCTTCATGTAACTGATGGAAAAGATCCGGACGAGTTCATTAAGAAAAATGGTAAACAGGCATTTCTTAATCTAGTTGAGAATGCAGCACTTCCATATGCGGATTACAAGCTTGAGTCCGCCAAGGTTGGTTATGACCTTTCACGGGATGAAGATAGGCTGGATTATATGAAAACAGCAGTGGAAATACTTAGAAATTTAAGCCCCGTTGAACAGGATATATACATAAAGAAGCTGTCGAAGGATATTAAGATTGCGGAGACTGCTATTAGGCGTGAGCTTGACGGCGCTAGTCCGCAAAAAGAATCTAAAAATTTTGTTCCTCAAAGAGAAGAAATTGAAGAAATTTTGGCTCAGGAAATAAGTCCTGTAGAAAAATCTTTGATTAAGGTGGTTTTGACTGGGGAACAATATATAGAAAGACTGAAGGGTCATGAGGAGGTCTTTGAAAGTGACTTCAGTAGGGAAATCTTTGAGGTTTTGAAAGCTGAGTACGCTGCTAGGGGCCGCATTGATTTGCGACTTGTTATGGACGGATTGCCGGCTGACAAGGCGACGTTGCTTCAGGAAATCGTAGACAGCGTAATTATTGCCGGAAATGAGGAGCAAGTTTTCAATGAGTGTATAAGTACTTGGCGAAAGCAGATGCTCAATAGGGAATTATCTAGGATTAACACGATTCTGGATATGGCCGATGAGGCTGAAAATCAGGAAAAAATCAACGAACTAATGGTTAGAATGATGGAAATACAGAAAGAACTTAAGTGCTTATAGGGGGAGAACATGAGTAAGGACGAAAAAAACACGAAAACAACTAAGGATGCAGCTGAGGCTATGATTCCAGAACAGCTTAAGGCTGATATTTTAGAAAAGCTTACTGCTGTTGCCAAGGCTAATAAAAATACTTTGACATATGCAAACATTGCTGATTGTCTGGAAGGAACAGATCTTGACAAACATGTAGTAGACGATATTTACGAAACATTGCTATCACGTGATATCGAAATCGGAACTGGAGCTGAAGAAGATTTTGCTGTTATTCTTGATGATGAAGATGATGACAAAGACGATGAGGATGACGGAATCGTTGTAAACGAAGCCGGAGAAATCGACATCGAAGCTACACTTCCGAAGGGTGTTGCTGTAGATGACCCAGTAAGAATGTATCTAAAGGAAATCGGTAAGGTTCCTCTACTTTCAGCTGATGAAGAAATCGAACTTGCTAAGAGAATGGAGCAGGGCGACGAAGAGGCTAAGAAGAAACTTTGCGAGGCTAACCTTAGACTGGTTGTCAGCATTGCAAAGAGATATGTTGGAAGAGGGATGCTTTTCCTTGACCTGATTCAGGAAGGAAATCTGGGTCTTATTAAGGCTGTAGACAAGTTCGACTACAGAAAGGGTTACAAGTTCTCCACTTACGCTACTTGGTGGATCAGACAGGCAATTACAAGATCAATTGCTGACCAGGCAAGAACTATCAGAATTCCTGTACATATGGTAGAAACAATTAACAAGCTTATCAGAGTTTCCAGACAGTTACTTCAGACTTACGGAAGAGAACCGCTTCCTGAGGAGATTGCAAAGGAAATGGGAATCTCTGTTGATAAGGTAAGAGAAATTCAGAAAATTGCTCAGGAACCAGTTTCTCTAGAAACTCCAATTGGAGAAGAGGAAGACAGCCATCTTGGAGACTTCATTCCAGATGACGATGTACCTGCACCAGCAGAAGCAGCTGCTTTCTCCATGCTGAAGGAACAGCTTGTTGAAGTTCTTGATACTCTTACCGACAGAGAACAGAAGGTTCTTAAACTTAGATTCGGTCTAGAAGATGGTCGCGCAAGAACTCTTGAAGAAGTAGGTAAGGAATTCGATGTAACAAGAGAGAGAATCAGACAGATTGAAGCTAAGGCTTTAAGAAAGCTGAGACATCCTAGCAGAAGCAAGAAGCTTAAGGATTATTTAGAATAATATAATAATTTTGGTGAATCGGGAGATTGAAATTTCTATGAAATTAAGCGAAAGATTACAATTGATTGCCGACGAGATTATTGTAGGTGAAACCATGGCCGATATTGGAACAGACCATGGTTTTTTGCCATTGTATTTGATGGAATCAGGAAAATGTCCTCATGTAATAATGGCTGACATCAGCAAGGGCTCTTTGGCAAAGGCAGATGAAAACTGCAAACTGGCAGGACCAGGCAAAACCTATGATTTGAGACTCGGTGACGGCATAGATGTCCTTGAGGACGGTGAAGTTGACGTTATTGTTATTGCAGGTATGGGCGGACTTCTTATCCGCGATATTCTGGACTGGAATGTGAAAAAGTCTCGATCAATGAGCAGATATATTTTCCAGCCTAGAAATAAGGTGGGAGCGCTGAGACATTGGCTGTACTCTAATGGTTTTAGTATTGAAAAGGAAAGCCTGGTGCGCGAGGGTAAGTACATTTGCGAGATACTTACGGTGAGAACCGCAGGCGAAGTGCATCGCCAGGCGGAGTACACGGCGGATTTTGACTATCCGGACAGCCTTCTGACATGGCGTGGCCCTCTGACTGAAGAGTATCTACTGACCAAGCTTCAGCTTGAAGATGACATATTCCAAAACATATTGAAAAACAGCCGAAACCCTGAGGTCGAAGGGGTCATGGCCGAGGCGAGGGTCAATAAACTTAAGTATCTTTTAAATGAACTAAGAAAAGCTTAGAATCGGAGAGATGGCTATGAAAAAGAGAGAATTTGCAAAGGTAATGGAAGCTGTTTGCCCGCCAGAATTGGCCGAAGCATGGGACAACAGCGGTTTTCAGGTTAACTGTGAAAAGGATGAAATCGAAAGGGTTCTTGTTGCTTTAGAGGTGACTTCGGAGGTTATTGCTGAGGCTGTTGAGCGGCAAGCTGATTTGATTTTGACCCATCATCCGCTGATTTTCGGCGGCATAAAAAACATCGATTATAGTGATGTTACTGGGAAATATATATGTGAACTTTTGAAAAACAATATATCCGTATATTCCTGTCATACTAATTTTGACAAAATGGAAGGCGGTAATAACGACTATATCGGAAGGATTTTGGATTTAGAAAACGTTAGAAATTTTAATAAGGACAACGGATTCTGCCGAAAAGGAGATACGCCTTTCGAGACGACATTCAGAGAAATGATTTATCAGGTCTCTGAGGCTTTCCAAATTGACGCCAAGTATTTCAGTACAGTAGGCGACGAGACCAGCTATATCAACTGTGTTGGCTGGTGCAGTGGCAGTGGCAGCGAGTTTATCAAAACCGCCACAGACGAAGGCTGCGATTTATATATTACAGGTGACGTGAAATATCACGATGCCATGTTTGCTGCTGAAAAAGGCATCTGTGTTTTAGATGCAGGACATTTTGGCAGCGAGAAAATTTTCGCAGAGAATATGGCTGACATTTTAAGATATGAAATGAAGGACTACGATGTGGAAATTATTGAATCAATTATAGACATTAATCCATTTATATGATAAAATAAATCAGTTGTGGGTAGGCCAGACAATCGCGTACATCTTTGTATGAGGAAAGTCCGGGCTCCATAGGGCAAGGATGCCGGATAACGTCCGGCGTAGGTAACTATAGGGAAAGTGCAACAGAAACATTCCGCCGAAACGGGTAATGCCGTGGTAAGGTTGAAATGGTGAGGTAAGAGCTCACCGGCGTCATGGAGACATGGCGGCCGTGTAAACCCCATCCGGAGCAAGGTCAAAATTGGGCGCAAAAGGTGGCTGCCCGTCGCCGCCCAGGATGGTAGACCGCATGAGCGTGCAGTAATGTTACGCCACAGATAGATGATTGTCTAATACAGAACCCGGCTTATAGGTCTGCCCACGATGTTTTTATGTATTAGAATATTTAGGAATTATTTAGAGTAAATAAGGCAATTATAATTTTTTTCACATTAAAGGAATAGGGGTGAGTAATAATTATATGACAGAAAACAATGTATTTGAAGAAGTTACTGCCGAAGTAGAGGCAGAAAATAAAATGGGAGTTGCTCCAGTTGGGAAACTTTTATTTTCCATGGCTTGGCCGGCAATTCTTTCTATGACAATTCTTGCGCTATACAACGTTGTGGATAGCGTGTTCGTTTCCATGGTAAGTTCCAAAGCTCTAACAGCAGTTTCAATTGTAGCACCGATGCAGATGCTTATGGTTTCTCTGGGAGTAGGAAGTGGAGTAGGTGTCAATTCCCTTATATCAAGAAGACTTGGCGCAAAAAGATTTGAAGAAGCAAACAAAGCAGCAAGTCATTCATTAAAAATTGCTGCTTTTAATTTTTTGATTTTCCTTTTTGTGGGTATATTTGTAACTAAGCCTTTTATGGCTATGTACACAGACGACCCGCAGATTTATGCATATGGCGTAGCTTATATGCGAATCGTTACAATCGGTAGTGTATTTACTATGAATTCTATGGTACTTGAGAAAGTACTTCAGGCAACAGGAAATATGGTAGGGCCAATGGCAGTAAGCCTTACAGGTGCTATTTTTAACCTAATTCTAGATCCTATTTTTATCTTCGGCTTATTCGGTATGCCAAGACTTGAAGCTGCAGGTGCAGCACTGGCTACAGTAGTTGGCCAGGCAGCTGGATTCTGTGTAGCTTTCTATCTCGTTAAATTCAAAGATCACGAAGTAGAAATTAAGCTTAAGACCGAATTAGATGTACAGACTCTTAAGGATATATATGCTGTTGGTCTTCCTGCAATTATAATGCAGGCTATCGGTTCTATAATGCTTTTTGGATATAATGCAATTCTTGCTGCATCAGCGGCGGCAGTTGCGGTACTAGGAGTTTACTTCAAACTACAGTCATTTGTGTTTATGCCTGTGTTTGGTATTAACCAAGGTGCTATGCCGATACTTGGATATAACTTTGGAGCAAGAAATAAAAAGAGACTTATGCAGACTTATAAGTATGGACTTTGTGCAGCTACAGTTATTATGGCTATAGGATGTCTAATCTTCCATCTTTTCCCTGAGATGCTTCTGAACATGTTCAGTGCAGATGAGGAAATGCTTGAAGTTGGAATACCTGCACTAAGAATTATCAGCTTATGCTTCATTCCAGCAGCCTTCGGTATTTTGACATCAGCTCTATTCCAGGCAACAGGGCATGGTGTAATGAGTCTAATCGGTTCTTGCTTGAGACAGCTTGTGGGAATTCTTCCTATTGCATATATTATCTATCACACAGCGGGAATAACTGCTTCTTGGGCATCATTCCCACTGGCAGAAATAATAGGTTTAATTTATTCTGCTTGCATGCTGTCGTTTTTATATAAGAAAGAGATCAAGACTCTGTAAGTTTTGTTCATGAAATGTCATGAATTTTAGATATAATTTAGGCTATAACTGAGGTGTTTATATGAGATTGGGAATTGATATTGGTTCAACAACTGTAAAGCTTGTTCTCCTTGATGACAAGGACCAGGTTGTTTATTCTAAGTACGAGAGACATATGTCTGATGTATTTGAAAAGGTTGAAGAATTAATTGAAGAAATGTATAAGGAATGTGGAGATATCAGCGTTAAAACTGTAATTACTGGCTCCGGTGGTTTGTCCCTTGCTAATCTATTAGGGATTCACTTTGAACAGGAAGTAATTGCATGTAGTAAGGCTGTAGAAACCCTTATTCCGGAGACAGACATTGCCATCGAACTTGGCGGAGAAGACGCAAAGATTACATTCTACGGTTCGACTATTGAACAGAGAATGAATGGAACCTGTGCAGGTGGAACAGGTGCGTTTATTGACCAGATGGCGGTACTTTTGAATACAGACGCAAGTGGCCTTAACGAGGCAGCAAAAAATGCAAAAATGATATATCCTATTGCAGCAAGATGCGGAGTATTTGCTAAAACAGATATTCAGCCGCTGATTAACGAAGGTGCGTCTATTGAAGACCTGGCAGCTTCTATTTTTCAGGCTGTGGTTAATCAGACAATCAGTGGACTTGCTTGTGGACATACAATTAAGGGAAAGGTAGCTTTTTTAGGAGGACCTCTTACATTCCTTTCAGAACTTCGTAAAAGATTCGTTGAAACTCTTGATTTGGCACCTGAAGATATTATTTTCCCTGAGGATTCCAAATTCTTCGTGGCGATCGGTGCAGCTTACTTGGCTGACAAAAAAGAAGAAACTTCTCTGAAAGCCGTTGTTGATGGCATGAAAAATGCAGATCAGACTCAGCTTTCAGACACCAAATATATTGAGCCTTTATTTAAGGATAAGCATGACTACGATGTCTTCATTGCAAGACATAATAGGAATCGTGTAAAGAGAAAAGACATAAATAGAGCTAGAGGCGAGACCTTCCTAGGTATCGACGCCGGCTCAACGACAACAAAGGCAACGTTAATAGATGGCGACGGTAACCTTCTGTATTCGTTCTACAGAGGAAACGAAGGAAACCCGCTAGACGCTGTAAAGACGATGCTTAAGGACCTGTATCACCTGATGCCTAAGAACGCATACATTGCAAATACATGCGTTACAGGTTATGGTGAAGGCCTTATCAAAACCGCCTTCAAGGCAGATATGGGTGAAATTGAAACTATGGCCCATTATAAGGGCGCAGAATACTTCCTGCCAGGTGTAGATTTCATTTTGGACATCGGTGGTCAGGATATGAAGTGCATGAAGATTAAGGATAATGCAATTTACAACATTATGCTTAATGAAGCTTGTTCTTCAGGTTGTGGTTCTTTCCTTGAAACCTATGCCAAGTCTGTAAACCTAGATACTAAAGCCTTTGCTAAGGAAGCGTTGTTCTCCAAGCATCCTGTTGACCTAGGTACTAGATGTACCGTATTCATGAACTCTAAGGTTAAGCAGGCTCAGAAAGAGGGCGCTACTATTGGAGATATTTCTGCAGGACTTTCATATTCTGTAATTAAGAATGCGCTGTACAAGGTTATTAAGCTTAGGAATCCTGATGAAGCGGGTAAGAAAATCGTTGTACAGGGCGGAACTTTCCTAAACGATGCAGTTCTTAGAAGTATGGAAAAGGTAATTGGCAGAGAAGTTGTAAGGCCTGATATTGCAGGACTTATGGGTGCGTACGGATGTGCTTTGATTGCTAAGGAAAACCATATTGAAGATACAGAAAGTTCAATTTTAAGCAGAGAAGAATTAAATGACTTCAAAGTTCAGCATTCCAACGGAAGATGTAAGGGATGCGAAAACAGATGTATACTAACTATAAATAAATTCGCAGACGGTTCAAAATTTATTACTGGTAACCGCTGTGAAAAGGGAGCTGGCGGTGCAGACCACTCACATAAGCTTCCGAACCTTTATGAATACAAGTTTAAGAGATTATTTGACTACAGACCATTATCAGACTTTGACGCAGTAAGAGGAACTGTAGGTATTCCAAGGGTTCTTAATATGTATGAGGATTATCCATTCTGGTTCACATTGTTTACGGAGCTGAAGTTCAGAGTGGAACTTTCACCACCGTCAAGCAAGAACCTCTATGAAAAGGGAATGGATACAATTTCTTCTGATACCGCTTGCTATCCAGCAAAGCTGGTTCACGGACACATTAAGTCCCTCGTTGAAAAAGGTGTAAAATGGATTTTCTATCCTTGTCTAAACTACGAGAGAAAAGAAGACCCGACAGCACCTAACCATTACAATTGCCCTATTGTAGCAACTTATCCAGAAGTTATAGCTAACAATATGGACGATATTTTCGCAGAAAACGGTGTAAAATTCTCACATCCATTCCTGCCTTATGATAACGACCTTCGTATGGCAGAAATGCTGACTAAGGAATTTGCATCTATGCACATTACAAAAGATGAGATGGTTGTAGCTGTTTCCAAGGCACGTAAAGAACAAAATAAATTCAAACTGGACGTTAGAAAACAAGGCGAGAATGCTCTTAAATTCGCCCAGAACCATCAGAAGAAATGCATTGTTCTTTCTGGTCGTCCATATCACGTGGATCCGGAAATTAACCATGGAATAGATAAACTTATTAATTCCTTTGATCTGGTAGTTTTGTCAGAGGACTCTGTACAACACCTTGGATACGTTGCCAGACCGCTGAGAGTGCTTGACCAGTGGACATACCACTCCAGACTATATAAAGCGGCGACTTTTGCAGGGAGCAGAGATGACGTTGAACTGATTCAACTTAACTCCTTCGGATGCGGTCTTGACGCGGTGACTACAGACCAGATTGAGGAAATCTGTAACGCTAATAACAAGCTTTACACTGTACTGAAAATTGACGAAGGTTCTAATCTTGGAGCTGCCAAAATCAGAGTAAGGTCTCTGAAGGCTGCAATGGAGGAACGTGACAAGAACGGAATAAAGGCTGAACCTAATCATGAGCCTTATGAAAGAGAAGTCTTCACTGAGGAAATGAGGAAGGGATACACGATTCTTGTTCCACAGATGTCGCCAATTCACTTCGCTTATTTGGAGCCAGCAATGCAGTCATGCGGATACAAAGCGGTTCTTTTACCGCCTGTTGATAAGAATTCAGTTGAGGAAGGTCTGCGATACATTAATAATGACGCTTGCTATCCGACAATTGTTACTTTAGGTCAGATTATTTCTGCCCTTAAGTCAGGCGAGTATGATCTTAATAAGACGGCCGTATTCATGTCACAAACTGGAGGCGGATGCAGAGCCAGCAATTACGTAGCACTGCTGAGAAAAGCTCTGAAAGACCTGAAAATGGAACAGATTCCGGTTATTTCATTTAACATTGTAGGACTTGAAAAAAATCCAGGATTTAAGATTACTCCGAAGATGGGGCTTAAGCTGGTAGTTGGAGCTCTTTATGGAGACTTGATAATGAGAATTCTTTATGCTACAAGACCTTACGAGAAGGTTCCGGGAACATGCCAGGCTATATTAGATAAATATCACGATAGAATTGTTGATAATACAATTCATTTCAATAAGAGAAAGTTTGCTGCTCTAGTAAAAGAGCTAGTTGATGCTTTCGATAACGTAGAGAGAATCGACATGAAGAAACCAAAGGTTGGTGTAGTAGGGGAAATCCTTGTAAAATATCATCCTAATGCAAATAATGATATCGTTGGAATCATTGAAGATGAAGGCGGAGAAGCTGTTGTCCTCGATATGGTTGACTTCTTCTTATACGGAATGTATAACAAGAGATTCAACTACGAGCACCTTAATGGAACCTATAAAGATATGAAAATCAATGACCTGGCAATTAAGGTCATTGAATGGATGCGTAAGCCAATGAGAAAAGCTCTTCGTGAAAGCGTTCATTTCATTGAACCGGCTTACATTGAAGAGACGGCAGCTGCTGCATCTCAGATTACATCCATAGGTAACCAGTGCGGTGAAGGCTGGCTTCTAACCGGAGAAATGATTGAGCTTGTTCACAACGGAGTTGAGAACATTGTGTGCCTGCAGCCATTTGCATGCCTGCCAAATCATGTAACCGGAAAGGGTATGATGAAGGCAATTAGGAAGATGAATCCTAAGGCAAATATTGCGGCAATTGACTATGACCCAGGTGCAAGTGATGTTAACCAGCTTAACAGAATTAAGCTAATGATGGCTACAGCCCACAAAAACCTTGAAAAATAGACATTTTGCCTTGAAATAGGTAAAATCCTATAGTATAATGATTTAGTTATGAATTAGAAAGAATAAAGATAAGGAGGTGTCTCCATGGGTAGACACGGTACAATAGCAGGAAGAAAAGCGGCACAGGACTCTAAGAGAGCTGCATTATTTACAAAGTATGCTAAGGCAATTACAGTAGCAGCAAAAGACGGAGGAGATCCTGAATATAACGCTGGATTAAGAGTAGCAATTGAAAAAGCCAAGGGCATCAGTATGCCTAACGACAACATCCAGAGAGCTATTAAGAAAGGTACAGGCGAACTAGGTGGAGCATCATACGAAGAACTTTCATTTGAAGGATATGGTGCAGGCGGTGTTGCAGTTATCGTAAACTGCTTAACAGACAATACTAACAGAACAACATCATTTGTCAGATCAACATTCGACAAGCACGGTGGAAATCTAGGTACACCAGGTTGCGTATCCTACATGTTCTCAAGAAAGGGCGTTCTTATTATCGAAAAGACTGATGAAATCGACGAAGATGCTTTAATGGAAGCAGCTTTAGAGTCAGGTGCTGACGATATGGTCTCAGAAGAAGATAGCTTCACAGTTTACACTGATCCAAGTGTATATACTGACGTATATCAGGCACTTAAGGAAGCAGGATATGAATTCATCGAATCCGATGTAGAATTCGTACCTTCAATGGAAAGTGCACCATCAGAAGAGCATGACATTGCTAAGCTGAGAAAGATGATCGACATTCTTGAAGATAACGATGACGTACAGAAGGTTCAGACTAACTGTTCAATCGACCTATACGAAGAATAATTAAATTATGTACTTTAAAAAGCAGCTCGAAAGGGCTGCTTTTGTAGTTCAATATATTTATATGTTGTTTCATATGTTTTCAAAAAAAGAAAAAACCCGAATGCAGCGTTAGGATATAATTGACGCCCTATCAGAAGATAGGTGGGTATTCTGTCAGATGCGTCTGTCTTCCACTCTAAGGAGGCCCGACATATTCATCGTGAACTTCGAATTCCCTAAGCAAAAGTGTAGGTTCAATTATGAGTCCCAACCGGAGCTTCAGGCTATGTCCTTATTATAAACCAAAACACAGAAAAAATCACTATAAAAATGAAGAAATACAATGAAAAAACAAGAGCCGAAAGCATTGCTTAATAGACCAAAAATGATTATAATAAATATTATGTATGCTCTGAATCAGATGGGTAATTGAGAGCAAATAATTAAATTTATAGAAGGATAAATAAGGTGAATATATGAGTCAACTTAAACCAGGTGAAATCTTGGAACAGACAATAAACGTAGGTGTTACAAAATCAGAAGGTAGCTTTAAGAAGCTGTCATTTCTAGGGATAATGGCAGGAATGTTTATCGCCTTTGCTGGGGCATCCTCTGGAATATGCAGTTACTATTTCATGCTTGATCCAGCCACTGTAGGAATTGGCAGAATGCTTAGCGGACTAATCTTCCCAGCTGGGTTGATCATGGTTATTCTTGCAGGAGCAGAGCTGTTCACGGGAAATACGCTTATGTTGGCAGGTGTTTTAGATAAAAAAATCACACCTATGGCCATGCTGAGAAACTGGGTTATTGTTTATATCGCAAACTTCATCGGAAGCCTTCTCATTGCTTGGCTTTTCGCCAATTCAGGACTTACAGAGACAGGTGCAGGCGTTATGAAAACAGTTATTATTAATACAGCTGTAACTAAGGTTTCTCTAAGTTTCGGACAGGCATTTATAAGGGGAGTTCTTTGTAACTTCCTGGTTTGCATAGCTGTATGGATTGGCACTGGTACAACTGCAACAGTTGGCAAAATATTTGGTGCATTTTTCCCGATTTGGACCTTCGTTGCAGCAGGATATGAACATAGCATTGCAAACATGTTCTTCATTCCAGTAGGGCTTTTCGTAGATGGAGGCGCTACAGCAGGTCTGACTTGGAAAGCAATGATGGTGAATAATTTATTACCTGTAACTCTTGGAAATATTGTAGGCGGGGCAGTTATGGTTGCCACAGTATATTACTTTGCTTTAAAGGAAAAGAATAATGGATAATCGTATAGTAATTATAGATGGAAATAGTTTAATAAACAGAGCCTATTATGCAATGCAGAGACCGATGATTACCAAAGAGGGTATCTATACTCAGGGTATCTACGGTTTTCTTAACATGCTTAATAAAATTCAGGACGACTATGGACCTGATTATATGGCAGTAGCGTGGGATCGCAAAAGTCCAACCTTCAGACACGAAGAATATAAGGATTATAAGGCAGGTAGAAAGAAAATGCCTATAGAACTGGCTATGGAAATGCCTATTATGAAAGACATTTTGACTGCTATGAAAATCCCGAATTTGGAAATAGATGGTTTTGAGGCGGATGACATTATTGGAACAGTTGCAAGACTTGCAGAAGATGAAGGCATGAGACCTTTGATTATTACGGGAGATAAAGATGCTCTTCAGCTTGCGACAGATGTAACACAGGTTCTCATTACTCGTAAGGGTATTTCAGAATTTGATCTTTACGATAGAGAAAAAATGATTGAGAGGTACCAGCTTACTCCTGAGCAGTTCATTGATTTGAAAGGATTAATGGGGGACCAGTCTGACAATATTCCTGGAATTCCAGGAGTCGGGGAAAAAACAGGAATCAAGCTGCTTACACAATTTGGAAGCGTTGCGAACCTTCTTGCAAACACAGACCAGATTGCCAATGCTAAACTCCGTCAAAAGGTGGAGGATAACGTGCAGCTGGCAGCCATGAGCAGACGCCTAGCTACAATCAATAAGTATGTTCCGCTAGATATTAATCTGACAGATTTCAAGGTGGAAACTCCAGATTATCAGGCTTTGATAGATCTGTATGTTAAGCTTGAGTTCAACTCCTTCTTGAAGAGACTGAAGCCAGAAGCTTTGCAGGAAGCCTTAGGCGAAGATGAGGAAGAAGCCGACTACGAAATACATCAAATTACCGACATTGCCGGTATGTCTGCGCTTCGTTCAATAGAAAAGGGTGCTTCCGTAGTTATCAAAACTTTCAGCGACGGAAATCACGTGCAGTCTCCAGTGCTGACAGGAATGGCGCTGTTGACAGATAAGAAGTATTACTATATCAGCATTTCTGGAACTGATATGGAAAAGGAACTTGTAGATATCTTAAATAGCAAAGAATTTTCATTCACAGGTCATGACCTGATTAAGGATTATTATGTTCTTATGCGCAAGGGGCTGAAGGATTGCAAGACCAGCTTCGATACAGCCGTTGCAGAATACGTTCTTGATCCGACAAAATCGAAATATGATTTAAAAATTCTTGCCTTTGAAATGCTACACAGCGAATTTAAGGATGAAAAAGAGTTCATGGAAGACAACGGACAGATTGATCTTCTAGGAAACAGTGAAAAGAACTATTCTGATTTTGGTTTAGAATACTGTAAGACAGTTAAAAAAATACAGAAAATTCAGGAAAAGAAAATAAAAGACAATGAATTGAACCAGGTGTTTGAGGAAGTTGAGCTTCCTCTAGTAGAAGTTTTGGCAGGCATGGAGTCTGAAGGTTTTGACGTAGATATCGATGTCCTTGACAACCTGGGTGGGCAGCTGAAAGCCGAGATAAAAACCCTAGAAGACAGCATTTACAGCCTTGCAGGAAAAGAATTTAACATTAATTCACCTATGCAGCTAGGAAACGTTCTCTTTGAAGACCTGGGCTTACCTTCAGGCAAGAAGACGAAGAGAGGATACAGCACAGGCGCTGATGTTCTTGAAAAGCTTAAGGATAAGCACCCGATTATTGATAAAGTTTTGCAGTACAGAACGTTAACTAAGCTGAACAGCACTTATGTTGAAGGACTGAAGCCACTTGTGGGCAAGGATAACCGCATAAGAGCACATTTTCAGCAGACTGTTACTGCTACGGGCAGAATCAGCTGCACAGAGCCAAACCTTCAAAATATCCCAGTTAAACAGGAACTGGGCAGACAGCTTAGAAAAGCTTTTATCTGTGGAGAAAATGAAGTTTTAGTTGGTGCAGACTACTCGCAGATTGAACTTAGAGTCTTGGCACATTTGTCAGGCGATGAAAACCTTATCGAAGCATTCAACAATGGCGACGATATCCATAGAAAAACAGCCTCAAGAGTTTTCAACATTCCTTATGAGGATGTTACTTCCCTGGACAGAAGCAGGGCTAAGGCTGTAAACTTCGGTGTAATCTATGGAATGAGCGGCTTCGGTCTGTCCGAAAACCTTCATATTACAAGAAAAGAAGCAGAAAAATACATTGCAGATTATTTCAAAAAACATGAGGCCGTTAAGCGTTTCATGGATGGCGAAATTGCCTTCTGCAAGGAAACCGGATATACTAAGACTATAATGGGTAGAAAAAGATATATCCATGAGATAAACTCATCTAATTTCATGACACGAAATCTAGGCGAGCGTCTGGCTATGAACAGTCCGATTCAGGGCAGCGCAGCGGACATCATCAAAGTGGCTATGATTAAGGTTTACAATGAACTAAAAGAAAAGAATTGTAAATCAAAACTAATTCTCCAGGTTCACGACGAACTCATTATTAAAACTCACAAGAATGAGGAAGCTCAGATTGAGGAACTTCTTGTAAGAAATATGGAAGACGCTATGAAGCTTAAGGTAAAACTGGAAAGCGACCTTAATAGGGGTTCCACATGGTTTGATCTTAAATAAATTAGAAACATAATTTTTAAAGGGGAAAGATATGGAAGTTATTGGTTTAACAGGGGGAATAGGTACAGGAAAATCTACTGTTACAGAATATCTTGTTCATAAGGGATTTCCGGTAATAGATGCAGATGCAATTTCTCATAAAATTACCGAAAAGGGAAGTCCTGCCTTAGACCGCCTGAGAGAAGCGTTTGGTAACGAATATTTTACTGAGGACGGAGAACTTGATAGAAAGAAAATGGCATCTCTTGTTTTTAACAGTCCGGAAGATAAGGAAAAACTGGAGAGTATTATAACTCTGCAGGTTTTGATAGATATGGAGAAGAAGCTGGAATTGCTTGAAAAGCAGGGAAGTGCCGGTACTGTCTTCTTGGATGTACCTTTGCTATATGAATCGGGTGCAGACGAGCTGACCGATGCGGTGTGGCTGGTGACGGCTGATGAGGAAGCGCGCATAAGAAGGGTAATGGACAGGGACATGTGCAGTAGGGACGAGGTTTTGGACCGAATGAGACATCAAATGACTTGTGAGGAAAAGGCCAAACTTGCTGATGAAATAATCGATAATTCTTTTGGTAGAGATGAACTCTATAACCGAATTGAGGAGTTGATAAGGAAACATGCTGATAGATAGTAGTAGAAGTAAACCACAGAGAGTTTTTGACTTTCTGCATGCGCATATATTAACTATAATAGTGGGTATAGTGATTATTTCCAGCCTGCTTTCTTTGGTTGCCATTATGACCGATAAAGAAGAGAAAAAAATTGAAGCTGAAAATTCCAATGTTGTTTATGAGGATATTAATACCCTTTATTTTTCCATGAACAACATTAAATCTTTAAATCCTCTTACTTCTAAGGATGAGGACACTTATTATATTTCTCAGATTGTTTATGGCAGCCTGTTCACCTTAGATGATAAACTTAATATTAAGAACGATTTAGTAAGTAAATATTCTGCCGATGCAAGAGAGGCTACAGTAAGCATTACTTTGAGAAATGCCAAGTTTAGCAATGGGGAAAGTCTGACAGCTGATGATGTGGATTACACCATTGATAAAATCAAGGACTTAGGAAGTAAAAGTCCTTATTACAGCTACGTGAAGAAAATCGATTCTGTTGACGTTACAGGAAGTAAAACTCTTAAAATTCACTTTAAGAAAAAGTATGATGCGGCCTTGGATAATCTTGTATTTCCAATAGTTTCGTCATCAAGCTATGAGAGTGATGGCTCTATGGTGCCGGGAACAGGGCCATACCGATATGTTAAATATAATAAACAGAGGGATTTGACTCTTAAGCCTAATCAATATTACTTTGGGGAGAAGGCCCAGGGAAAAATTGTTTTTAAATTTATCAAGAAACAAGATGCCGTTCCGGGGCTTATCACGGCCGATATGGTAACTGCTTATGTGAATAAGAATTCTGACGCTGACGCCGTTGCTGAAGATAAGAATTTAACTTATACACCGATTGTTTCTTCCGATGCAGAATATTTAGGTTTTAATTTTAAGAATAAATTACTGGCAGATAAGAAAATGCGTCAGGCTATTGCCTATGCCATTGATACAGAAAAACTAATAGAAGATAATTATGGGGGCACAGCTGTAACTTCTGACTCCATATATTATCCTGGCTTCATGGGTGTAAATTCTGGAGAAACAAGATTTAGCATAGATCAGAGAGCCTCTGCGACACTTCTTGAAGAACTAGATCTGAAGGACACCAGTGGTGATGGATGGCTCCTTGATAAAAAAGGAAAAATTATCAGTTTAACACTTCTAGTTAATAAAAATGATGACAGCAGATTAGATGCTGCTACAACCATTGCAGAAGGCCTAGCTAAAGTTGGGCTAAAAGTCAAGGTTCATAGCTTGCCGTGGAAAGAATATCTAAGTGCTTTGAACAGAAATGACTACGATTTATACCTTGGCGGATATGAATTTGATAAGCAATATAATTTAAAGAGTTTATTTGACAAAAAGGCTGTAAGAGGGTATAATAGTGACGATGTGCAGGCGTACTTAGATAGAATGGAAACATGTCAGAGTGCTGAGAAGCAGGCAGAAACTTTTAGGGGTTTGGAGCGACTTCTAGCTGACGAAGTTCCTTATTACTGCATATGCTATAAGACATACGGATTTACAACTGTTAATCACTTCGAGAGTGAGGTTTTACCAACATTCTTCAATATCTATAGAGGTTGTGAAGGATGGAAGTGGCAGAAAGCTGTGAAGAACAGCGATGCTGAAGAATCCGGTTCAAACAGTTAAATCAATTCTCTGCGGCTGTGGCGGAATGGCAGACGCGCACGGTTGAGGGCCGTGTGGGGTGACCCGTGCTGGTTCAAGTCCAGTCAGCCGCACCAATGATTGAAAAATCGTTGACGTAGAATTGAACGTGTGTTAGAATAATAGTGTTGTGCCGGCGTGATGGAATTGGCAGACGTGCGGGATTCAAAATCCCGTGGTGGCAACACCGTATGGGTTCGACCCCCATCGCCGGCACCATTTTAAATTAGACAATAGTATTTCGGAGGTTTTTATGGGTAGCAACGGTCAGTTAGTAGGAAATCTTTTGATGATGTTCGCCATCTTTGGCGCATTCTATTTCTTCTTGATCAGACCACAGAAGAAGAAAGATAAGACAATCCAGAGTATGAGAAATAATCTTCAGGTTGGAGATGAAATCGTAACAATCGGAGGCATCTGCGGTAAGATTGTTAAGACTAAGCCTGAAACAATTGTAATTCAGGTTGGTGCTGACAAAGTTAAGTTTGAAATGATGAGATGGTCAGTGTCTTCAGTAACAAACAGCAAGGCAGCTCCTGTACAGGAAGAAGAGCCTAAGAAGGCACTTCCTAAGAGACTTAAGAAGTCAGAAGAAGTTGCAGAAGAAGAAACAGCTGAAGAAAAATAATCATAATTTTAGATTTCGAAAACACAGTTCTTTACGAGCTGTGTTTTTTTCGAGTTTTTGTTGATTTTTTTATGGTTCCAGCCATTTGCTTCCCATTTAGCCCTTGATGAAAGCCAAAAAAAGTAGTAGAATATAATGTAAAATAAAATGCCCTATTTATAGGCTTAATATAATATTAGGGACATAATAAAGGAGAAAGAGAGACAAAGTAAATGAAGGCAAAACTAAGGAAAGTATTAGCTGTTCTAATCGTTCTAGTTGTGGCTTTTGGATGGTATGTAACATGCCTTGGCATAGGACCAATTGATTCAATTAAAGACACAATGAAGTTCGGATTAGATATCAACGGCGGTGTGTACGTTGTTCTTGAAGCCGATCAGGATGAAGTGGCTAAATTGTCTGACGAAGATCTGAGAAAGGTTATGGAACAGACAAGAGCAGTACTTAACAACCGTGTAAACGCTATGGGTATCTCTGAAGCAACAGTTTCCATTGAAGGTAAGGACAGACTAAGAGTCGAAATGCCAGGCGTGGAAAATGCAGAAGAAGCAATTCAGCAGATTGGACAGACAGCACAGTTAAGTTTTCTGTTAGCAGACGGCAGCGTAGTTTTAACAGGTGAAGATGTTAAGGATGCAGGAATTGATACTGACACAGAACATGGTGGATACAAAATTAACCTAGAATTCACATCAAAGGGTGCAGATAAGTTTGCTGAAGGTACAAGAAAGGCAGCGTCAGGAACTGTTACTGTAAACAAAGCATTTAAGGAGGCTGGAGTCCAGAACACAGCAGTAGTTATTATGCTAGACAACAGCATCGTAACAGCGCCTACATGCCAGACTGCAATTACACAGTCAACTTGTGAAATTACAAGCGGTGGCGGAGGATATTCTAAGGAAGAAGCTTCTAATACAGCAGCTCTAATTAAGGGTGGTGCACTTCCTATTTCCTTACACGACATTACATCATCAGTACAGACTGCTACAATTGGTGAGCATGCACTGAACAAGAGTGTTGTTGCCGGACTTATCGGTATGGGACTTGTATTTATCCTAATGATCTTAATGTACAACATTCTTGGTTTATTTGCAGATATCGCATTAATGCTTTATGTATTACTTGTACTTTGGATTATGGCAGGTATCGGAAGCGTTCTGACACTGCCTGGTATCGCAGGTATTATACTTTCAATAGGTATGGCAGTAGACGCAAACGTAATTGTATTCTCAAGAATCAAGGAAGAAATCGCTAAGGGTAAGACTGTAAGAGTAGCCGTAGACCAGGGATTCAAGAATGCACTTACTACAGTACTTGACGCTCAGATTACAACATTAATAGCATCAGTTGTACTTTATGAAATCGGTTCAACTACAGTTAAGGGATTTGCGCTTACTCTTATGATTGGTATCGTAGTAAGTATCTTCACAGCAGTTGTTGTTACACAGCTGTTCGTAGGACTTATTGCAGAAAGCAAGACTTTCGGAAAGAGCAAGTACTTTGGAGTTAACGAAGATGGAACTCCTAAGAAGATTCTTAAGAAGGAATTCGACTTCATTAAGAACAGAAAAGTCTTCTACATGATTAGTACTGCAATTATCGTTGTTGGACTTGTTTGCTCAGTAGTAAGAGGTTTCAACTATGGTATCGACTTCACAGGTGGTACAATGCTTCAGGTTGACATGGGTAAATCTGTAAGCTCAGAAGAAATCAAAGATGCTTTAAGTGATTATGAACTAAAAGACCTTACAGTTGTGTTCTCAGGGAAGGACAACGAGCAGGCTGTAATCAAAACTGTTAACGCTCTAAACAGCGAAAAGAGACAGGAACTAGTTAACACACTAGAAGAAAAGTTCGGAATTACTGATAAGGACGTTCTTGCATCAGAAGAATTCGGACCTACAGTAGGTAAGGAACTTAAGACCAATGCGTTTAAGGCTATACTAATTGCCGCATTATGTATGCTGGTATATATTATCTTCAGATTCAAGTCATGGAAGTACGGTGTTGCTTCAATTGCAGGTATCGTACATGACGTATTGATTGTGCTTGCGTTCTATGCAATCTTTAATATCACAATCAACAATCCGTTCATTGCAGGTATTCTGACTGTAGTCGGATACTCAATTAACGACACGATCGTTATCTTTGACAGAATCAGAGAAAACATTAGACTGCATCACCGTAGAGAAACACCAGAAGAAATTATTAACCACAGTGTTAACCAGACTATTGACAGATCTGTAATGACAAGTTTGACTACACTAGTTGGTATGTTGGCACTGTTCTTCATGGTATCAACATCAATCAGAGAATTCGTACTTCCTCTAATCGTAGGTGTACTAGTAGGAACATATTCTTCAGTATTCCTTTGCAGCCCATTATTCTATGAAATGAACAAGAGAGAAGGACAGTCTAAGTACGTACGTGATAACCTTAACAAAAAGTCCAAGAAATAAGAATTAGGGAGTAGTAACGCTACATGGAAACTAAAACTCAATTTATATCTGAAATAACAAATATAAATAAAAACTATAACACCGAGCTAATAGGAAAGGCTTATGATACCGCCAGGAGACTTCATGATGGTCAGCTAAGAAAAAGCGGTGAGCCTTACTTTATTCATCCCATAGCTGTAGCCAAGATTTTGGCACAGCTGGGAATGGACGAAGAGACAATAGTCGGTGGGCTTTTGCATGACGTTGTAGAGGATACCGAATATACAAGAGAAATGCTTGTGGACGAGTTTGGTGAAGATGTAGCGCTACTTGTTGATGGTGTAACCAAGTTAGGTAACATTAAATTTGATTCCAAAGAAGAGGCACAGGCTGAAAATCTTAGAAAGATGTTTCTTGCCATGTCAAAGGATATAAGAGTACTCATAATTAAGCTCGCCGATAGACTTCACAATATGAGGACTCTTGAATTTATGAAGCCTGAAAAGAGAATAGAAAAATCTAGAGAAACTATAGATATCTATGCGCCTTTGGCTAGTAGACTTGGTATTTACACAATAAAATTTGAACTTGAAGACACTGCTCTTAAATATCTTAAACCAGAAGTGTACGAGACACTTAAGATTGAGGTAACTGAAAAGAGAGAGCAGCGCCTTCAGTTCATTAATGAAGTAATAGAAGAAATCAGGGAAGCCCTTGACGATATGGGAATAGAATTCGATATTAAGGGCAGATCCAAGCATCTTTACAGTGTTTACAAGAAAATGGTTCTTCAGCATAAACAGCTGGATGAAATTTTCGACTTAACTGCAATCAGAGTTATTGTAGACACTGTCAGAGACTGCTATGCTGTCTTAGGTCAGGTCCACACTATGTGGAAACCACTACCAGGCAGATTTAAAGATTATATTGCAATGCCTAAGCCTAATATGTACCAGTCGCTTCATACGACTGTGCTAGGTGATAACGGCGAACCTTTTGAAATTCAAATTAGAACAAAAGACATGCACAGAGTCGCTGAATATGGTATCGCGGCACATTGGAAATACAAAGAAGGAAATGCAAACGGAGATCAAAATAATGAAGATCTTAAGCTTGCATGGGTACGCCAAACCTTAGAATGGCAAAAGGAACTAAATGACCCTAAGGAGTTTATGGAAACTCTTAAAATGGACCTTTTTGCAAGTCAGGTATTCGTATTTACTCCTAAGGGAGAAGTTCTTGACCTGCCTGCAGGTTCTACACCACTAGACTTCGCATTTAAAATTCATACAGCTGTAGGATGTAAATGCGTAGGTGCAAAAGTAAACGGAAAAATGGTTACAATTGACCATACGCTGAACAATGGTGATATCGTAGAAATCGTAACATCATCAAATTCAAGCGGTCCGAGCATAGATTGGCTGAAAATTGCCAAGAGTTCCACTGCAAGAACAAAAATCAGACAGTGGCTAAAGAAAGAAAACAAATCCGACGACGTTACCAGAGGAAAGGATCTTCTTGATAAAACCGTTAGAAAGAAGGGATATGACCCTCAACAGATATGCAAGGAATCCTATCTGCGCAAGAGTCTTAAGGATCTAAATATTAACTCAACAGAAGAACTTTACACACAAATCAGTAAAGGTGGAACACTTCTAAGTAAGGTCATAAATACCCTTGTTGGATATATGACCGATGACAAGAATCTCGAAGAAAAGAGAGCTAAGGAAAAAGAAGAAGCTCTTCTTAAACTGAGAGAAAATAAGAAAACCAAACAAATGAAAAAGAACAGCGAAAATCCGGGCATCATAGTAAAAGGCGCTGACAACCTTATGATCAGAGTCTCCAGATGCTGCAACCCAGTTCCTGGTGATGAGATTATCGGATTTATTACTAAGGGACGAGGCATCTCAGTCCATAGAGTAGACTGTTCTAATATAACTTCGCTTCCTGAATCAGAGAAAGCAAGATTTATTGAGGTGGAATGGGAAGACTTAGATGCAGGTAAATCATATAATGCAGATGTTTGTATTTTATGTAGCGATCGAAAAGGGATGCTTTCCGATATTTCTAAGGTTTGCGATGACCATGATGTTAAGATTATGGGGATCAATGCAAAAACAACTGACGATGATGATAACACATTAAAAATCAATCTTACTATTGCCATTGGAAGTACGCAGCAGATGCAGAGAATCTTAAGAGCATTCCGAAATATTGAAAGCGTATACAACGTATATAGAGCACGTGGATAAAGAATAATTGGAGAATAAATATGATAGTTAGAAAATTTATTACAGGTCCGGTTCAGGCAAATACGTATCTTGTTTATGATGAAACAAAAGAAGGTTTTGTTGTAGATCCCGGAGCATATAATGCACAGATTAATCAGATGATTGAACAGGAAAAAATCAAGGTTAAATATATCGTCCTTACTCACGGTCATGCGGATCATATCGGTGGGGTAGAGTCCATCTTGCAGATTTGCCCTGATGCAAAAATCGTTGCACATACTTTGGAAGATGAAATGCTCAGACTGCCTGAACACAATCTTTCAACTGAAATCTATGGCAGACCAATTTCTATCAAAACAGACATATTCGTAAACGACATGGATTCACTGAAATGTGGCAATATGGAGCTTGTATTCATACATACTCCAGGACATTCTATTGGCGGAATGTGCATTCTTTGTGATGGTAGCATCTTCAGTGGAGATACGCTGTTCAGGGCATCAATTGGAAGAACAGACTTTGAAGGTGGCTCATTCCCACAGATTAAGAAATCTATCACAGAGAAGTTATTCGTATTCCCTGATAACACAATGGTTTACCCGGGACATATGAGTGAAACAACTATAGGCTATGAAAAGGAGCATAATCCTTTTGTTTAGCATTAAAATTGAAAATTATGAAAAGAAATATCTCCTAGAAGAATTAATCAAAGTCTTTTTAAGACCAGATCAGTATAGACTGCTTTCGGATGATGAAGCAGCGGAAGAGGATACTATCATTTTTAACGAAATGAATTCATCTGATCGAAATGAGATTAAAAGGGAGATTTATGATAAATTATCAGAACTGACAGGTAAGAAGCCTGAATGGGGCATTTTAACAGGAATTAGGCCGGTTAAACTCTATGGCGAACTGTCAGTGGAAAATGGCAGAGATGAAGCTGAGAATATTCTCAGCCATAAATATTACATTGATGGTGAAAAGCTTAAGCTCATAAGCGATATTTACGATATACAGATTGATTTCTGTGGACAGGCTCCTGAAAAATCAGCCTGTGTGTACATAGGAATTCCTTTCTGTCCTACAAGATGCGTCTACTGCTCTTTTGCTTCTAACCAAGTTGAGGACAGCGAAATTGCAAGATATGTAGATGCTCTTTTAGAAGAAATATCTTATGTTGGAAACAGAATGAAAAAAGTAGGAATCTATCCTGAATCCATATATATTGGAGGAGGAACACCTACCACACTTACTGCGGAGCAGCTAGAGGTTCTGGTACGAACCGTTTATGATAGTTTTGATACGGAGAAACTCCTTGAGTTTACCGTAGAAGCGGGGAGACCGGACACCATTACACCTGAGAAGCTAAAAGTCCTGAAGGACCTGGGAGTCCACAGAATCAGCATTAACCCTCAGTCCATGAAGAAAAAAACTCTTGAACTGATTGGAAGAAATCACAGTCCTGAGGACATCGAAAACGCTTTTGAAATAGCTAATAAAGCGGGATTTAATAATATTAACGCTGACATAATTGCGGGACTGCCTGAGGAGGATACAGCAGATTTTGTTGACACTCTTAAGCAGGTAATTGCAA
Source organism: Clostridia bacterium (assembly GCA_030537495.1). Classification (GTDB taxonomy): domain Bacteria; phylum Bacillota; class Clostridia; order Peptostreptococcales; family Anaerovoracaceae; genus Senimuribacter. The sequence goes on from JAUNMH010000002.1 coordinate 43,091, forward strand.
TGAATCCAAGCAATATTACGGTTCATTCACTTGCAGTAAAAAGGGCGTCAAAGCTTAAGGATATTAATCCTGATTTCCACTACAATCAGGCGGAAATTGTTTCTGAGATGTTACAGGCGGGAAGAAAGATTCTTCATGAGGCAGGGTACAGACCTTACTATCTGTATCGTCAGAAGCATATGGCAGGAGCATATGAGAATGTCGGATATGCTAAGCCGGGAACAGAATGCATTTACAATATACGAATTATGGACGAGCATCAGCATAACATTGCTATGGGAGCGGGAGGCATTACGAAGGTTTATTTTCCAAAAGAAAACAGACTAGAGAGAGTGCCGAACGTATACAACTACGAAGAATATATAAATCGTATAGACGAAATGATAAATAGAAAAGAATTAAATTTATTTAAGGAGGTACTTAACTATGGCGATTAATGCACCTAAGGGAACCAAAGACATGATGCCTGATCAGGCCTATAAATGGCACTATGTTGAGAAAAAGTTCTCTGAAATTTGTGACAAGTATGGATTTAAAGAAATCAGAACTCCTGATTTTGAGCATACTGAACTCTTCAACAGAGGAGTAGGCGAGACTACTGATATCGTACAGAAAGAAATGTACACTTTTAATGATCACGGTAACAGAAGCATTACACTTAAACCGGAAGGCACTTCACCTGTTTGCAGATCTTTTATTGAGCACAAACAGTATGCAGAAGTGCAGCCTACTAAGTATTACTACATTACACCTTGTTTCAGATATGAAAAGCCACAGTCAGGAAGACTTAGAGCTTTCCACCAGTTCGGTATCGAAATTTTCGGAACTAATAATATGCTTGCAGATACTGATACTATTTGTCTGGGATACGATTTCTTGCACGAAATGGGAATTCACGACATTAAGCTGAAGATAAACAGTGTAGGATGCCCAGAATGTAGACAGAAGCATAGAGAAGCTTTGAAAAAGTTCTTAGAGCCTGTGTACGATCAGCTTTGTAATACTTGTAAGAACAGATATGAAAGAAATCCTATGAGAATTTTAGACTGTAAGTCTGAAATCTGTCAGGAACTTGTAAAAGATGCTCCTGATATGTTAGATTACCTTTGCGACGATTGTAAAGATGCTTTCGAAGATGTTAAGAAGAACCTTGACGCTCTAGGAATCGAATACATTGTTGACCCTAGAATCGTAAGAGGTCTGGATTATTATACTAAGACTGCTTTCGAATTCGTTACAGACAGCAACGGAACTCAGGGAACTGTTTGTGGTGGAGGAAGATATGACCACCTAATTGAAGAGATTGGTGGACCTCCAATTCCAGGAGTAGGTTTTGGGCTTGGTATCGAACGTCTTCTTATGCTTATGGAAGAAAAGGGCGTGGAAATTCCTAAACCTGAACCTGTTAAGGCTTTCATTGCTGTAATGGGAGATGAAGCTAAGTTATTTGGTCTGAAGCTTTTGAGAGAACTTCGTCAGAAGGGTGTAAAGGCTGAAATGGATACACTTGCAAGAAATATCAAGGGTCAGTTTAAGTATGCTGACAGACTTGGTGCTGAATATACAGTTGTTATTGGTGAAAACGAACTGGCTGAAGGAGTTGTTTCCATTAAGGAAATGGCAACTTCTGAGCAGAGAGAAGTTAAGCTTGAGGACTTAGTTGAAGAACTTTCTAAGTAATCAAGCATTTATCAAAAACGACAATAAAATAAGGGAGAACTTTAATATAATGGCAGAACTATTTAAAAGAACACACATGTGTGGCGTTTTAAGCATGGATAATGTTGGCGAAGAAGTCATTCTTAACGGATGGGTTTCCAAGCAGAGAAGTCTAGGAGGACTTATCTTCGCAGACCTTAGAGATAAGAGTGGCATTGTGCAGATTGCTTTTGATGACACAACAGAAAAAAGTGTTTTTGACAAAGCAGAAACGCTTAGAAGTGAATTTGTAATCGGAATCAAGGGTACCGTTAAGGAAAGAGCTTCCAAGAACCCTAACATTCCTACAGGCGACATTGAAGTTGCAGCAACAGATCTTGTTATCTATTCTGCAGCAGATACTCCGCCAATCTACATTAAGGACGACGACAATGTAGATGATAACCTTCGTCTTAAGTACAGATATCTTGACTTAAGAAAACTTAAGATGCAGGAAAACCTTCGTTTCAGACATAAGATTTGCAAGCTTGCGAGAGACTACTTTGATGAAAATGGATTTACAGAAATTGAAACACCAATCCTTATTAAATCCACTCCTGAAGGCGCAAGAGATTACCTGGTGCCAAGCAGAGTTAACCAAGGACATTTCTATGCACTTCCACAGTCACCACAGCTGTTTAAGCAGTTACTAATGGTAAGTGGCTGCGACAGATACATGCAGATTGCAAAGTGCTTCAGAGATGAGGACTTAAGAGCTGACAGGCAGCCTGAATTCACACAGATTGACCTTGAAATGTCATTCGTGGATCAAGATGATGTAATCAATCTTCAAGAAGGCTTCCTAAAGAGAGTGTTCAAGGAACTTATGGGAATTGATATTCAGACTCCTTTCCCTAGAATTCCTTATGATGAAGCTATGGAACGTTACGGTAGCGACAAGCCAGACACACGTTTTGGTTTCGAACTTAAATCCCTTAACGACGTAGTTTCAGGAACTGAATTTAAGGTATTTGCTGATGCTCTTGCTGGTGGCGGAGACGTTAGAGGTATCTGCATCGACAACGCATCAGATAAGTTTAGCAGAAAAGATATCGACAAACTTACTGATCTGACTAAGCACTATGGTGCAAAGGGCGTTGTATGGATCAGAATCGAAGAAAATGAAATTAAATCTTCAGTGAATAAGTTCTTCTCTCAGATTGAACTTGCTGAAATTGCAAATGTATTCGATGCTAAGACAAATGACCTCATTCTTATTGTTGCAGATAAGGCAAAGGTTGTATTTGATAGCCTTGGATTCTTAAGAAGACATATTGCTGGAATTCTTGGATTATTAGATGATAAACAGTTTAATCTATTGTGGGTTACTGACTTCCCAATGTTTGAAAAGGATGATGAAACAGGCGAATTAAAAGCAATGCATCATCCGTTCACTCATCCTAAGGAAGAAGATATTCCAATGCTTGATACTGCACCTGAAAAGGTTAAGGCAGATGCTTATGACATCGTACTTAACGGTGTAGAACTTGGTGGCGGAAGCATAAGAATTCACGAACGTGATCTTCAGGCTAAGATGTTTAAGGCACTTAAACTTACAGACGAAGAATGTCAGGAAAAATTTGGTTTCCTTCTGGAAGCATTCAAATACGGAGCACCTCCTCATGGCGGACTTGCTTACGGACTTGACAGATTAGTTATGCTGTTAACAGGAGAACATAGTATCAGAGAGGTTATGGCATTCCCTAAGAATCAGAATGCACAGTGCATGGTATGTGAAGCTCCTGGCATCGTTGAAGAAGAACAGCTGGAAGAATTAGGATTATGCACAAAATAGGAATACTTGGCGGTTCCTTTGATCCGATACATTGCGGACACATTGCAATAGCAACCTCGGCATTAGAGGAATGTGGACTTGAGAAGGTTTTGCTCATGCCCACAAAAAACCAGCCTTTTAAGGTAGGAAAACACGTTGCAGATGAAATGGATCGCCTTAACATGGTAAAAAAGGCTGCAGAAGAAAACGACGGGCTTCTCGGGTCTTCTTGCGAAATAGACTATGGTGGCATTTCGTACACCTATAATACACTTAAGGAACTTGAGAAAACCTACAAAGACGGCAAATTCTATTTTATTCTAGGAACGGATGCATTTATCAGCCTGGAAACCTGGTATATGGGTAAGGAGTTGCTTTCGTCGACGCCTTTCATACTGGCTGTAAGACCTGGTTATAAAGAGAGTGAAAGAAAAGTAGCCGTGGAAAAATATAGACAGAAATATAACGCAGATATTACAGTACTTAATAATCCTATATTATATATTTCTTCCACTGAAATCCGTGAAAGAGTGGAAAAAGGGGAAAGTATCAGTGAGCTGGTACCTAAAGGTGTAGAGGAGTATATAGTTGAACATGGATTGTATAAAAAAGAAAATTAATAATTATATAAAGAGTAATTTATCCGATAAAAGAAAAATTCATACAGAAGGTGTAAGAGTAACAGCTATGAAACTCGCTAAAAAATACGGTGAAGACGCTACAAAAGCTGAAATTGCAGCTCTTGCCCATGATATGTACAGAGGTGTACCTGTTGACGAGCTTAATGATTACGTAAACCAATTAGGCTTGGATAATAAGTATCTGAACAATCCTAATTTAGCACACGGAAAAATAGCCGCCGCTATTATCCAAAGAGATTACGGCATTAATGATGAAGACATAGTCAACGCGGTTAGCTTCCACACTACAGGTAGAGCAGGTATGTCAAAACTAGAAAAGATAATTTATTTAGCTGATGCTATAGAGCCAAATAGAGATTATCCTTCCGTTGACCTACTTAGAGACGCCGCATGGGAAAGCTTGGATAAGGCTTTAATGATTTCCCTAGAAAGAACCATTGAGTATGTGCGAAAACAGGGAAATTTCTTGGATGAAGATACTCTAAAGGCTAGAGATTATTATTTAAAAGGAGAAAATAGATAATGAACAACAAAGAATATGCATTGCTTGCAGCCAAAACACTTGATGATAAGAAAGCAATTGATATTACTGTTATTGACATTATGAACAAGGCTTCTTTCGCTGATTACATGGTAATTGCAACAGGTAATTCTGATAGACAGGTTAACAGCCTAGTTGATGATGTAGAAGAAGCTTTTGCAAAAGAAGGCCTTTTCGTAAAGAGCATAGACGGAAAGCAGAACTCAGGATGGGTTCTTATGGACTTCGGCGACATTTTAGTTAACATTTTTAACAAAGATACCAGAGAAAAATACAACATAGAAAAAGTATGGGGTGACTGCCCTTTTATTGATGTTGAGAATGGAGAAACAAATGAACGATAAGTACAATTTTAAAGAAATAGAAGAAAAATGGCAGAAGTACTGGGAGGAAAATGATTCATTTAAGATTGTTGAAGATGAATCAAAGAAAAAATACTATGTTTTAGAAATGTTCCCATATCCTTCCGGTAAACTTCACATGGGTCATGTAAGAAACTACTCAATTGGTGACGTAATTGCTAGATGCCTTAGCATGCAGGGATACAATGTGCTTCACCCAATGGGTTTCGACTCTTTCGGTCTACCTGCAGAAAACGCTGCAATTAAGCACGGTGCTGAGCCTGGAGATTGGACTTGGAACAACATTCACGAAATGGAAGAACAGCTGAAGCAGTTAGGTCTTTCCTATGACTGGGATAGAGAAGTTCAGACTTGCAATCCTGATTACTACAAGTGGATGCAGTGGATCTTCATTCAGTTCTATAACAAGGGTCTTGCATATAAGAAAGAAAACCCTGTAAACTGGTGTCCAAGCTGCCAGACAGTACTTGCTAATGAACAGGTTGTTGACGGATGCTGCGAAAGATGTGGAACAGCAGTAGGTAAGAAGAATCTGTCGCAGTGGTACTTCAAAATTACAGATTACGCTGATAGACTTCTTAACAACCTTGACACTCTTGAAGGATGGCCTAACAAGGTTAAGGTTATGCAAAAGAACTGGATTGGTAAGTCAATCGGTGCTGAAATCGACTTTAAAATTGACGAAACAGACAAGTTAATGAAGGTATTCACAACTCGTGCAGATACTCTGTTCGGAGTTACTTACATGGTAATGGCTCCTGAACATCCATATGTAATGGAACTTGTAAAGGGAACAGAATATGAAGCACCTGTTTTAGAGTACCTTGAAAAGGTTGAACACATGAACGACATTGAAAGAACTTCAACTTCCAATGAAAAGACAGGTGTGTTCATCGGTAAATATGCAATTAACCCAGTTAATGGGAAGAAAGTTCCAATCTTTATTTCCGACTATGTACTTATGGGATATGGTACTGGTGCTATTATGGCCGTACCTGCTCATGACCAGAGAGACTTTGATTTCGCAAAGAAATTCAATCTTGAAATTATTCCTGTAGTTGATACAGAAGATCCTGAAATCGATGTTAACAATCTTAACCAGGCATTTGCTGCTGAAGGTAAGATGATTAACTCAGATCAGTTCAATGGAATGGACAACAAGGAAGCTATTTCAGCTGTAATCGAATGGTTAGATGCTGAAGGCATCGGTAAGAAGACTGTAAACTACAGACTTCGTGACTGGTTGATTTCAAGACAGAGATATTGGGGTACTCCAATTCCTATGATTCACTGTGATGACTGCGGATGGGTTCCTGAAAAAGAAGAAAACCTACCTGTATTACTTCCAACAGACGTTGAATTCACAGGAAAAGGTGAATCTCCATTAGCTACATCAAAGACATTTGCTGATTGCACATGCCCAAGATGTGGAAAGAAGGCTACTAGAGAGTTGGACACAATGGATACATTCCTTGATTCATCATGGTATTTCTTAAGATATTGTGATCCAAAGAATGCAGAAGCTGCATTTGACAAGAAGAAGGTAGACTACTGGATGAACGTTGACCAGTACATCGGTGGAGTTGAACATGCAATTCTTCACTTAATGTACGCTAGATTCTTCCAGATGGCACTTTATGATTTAGGACTTGTTTCAGCAGAAGAACCGTTCAAGAACCTGCTTACTCAGGGTATGGTTAACAAAGACGGTAAGAAGATGAGTAAATCCATCGGAAACGTAGTAAGCCCTGAAGAAATCATTCAGAAATACGGTGCCGATACTGCAAGACTGTTTATACTATTCGCTGCACCTCCAGAAAGAGAACTTGACTGGTCAGACAAGGGCGTAGAAGGAAGCTTTAGATTCCTTAACAGAGTATGGCGTTTAGTATACGAATTTGTTAACAACAGCGAAGAAGCAGGAGACGAATATGAAGTTAAGACAGCTGCAGATAAGGATCTTAACTATGTATTAAATACAACTATTAAGAAGGTAACTGAAGACGTAGGCGGACGTTTCAGCTTCAACACAGCAATCAGTTCCATTATGGAATTAGTAAATGAATTATATAAGTATAAGGAATTACCTGATGCAAACCAGGCATTCCTGAAGAAAGCTATTGAGGTTCTTGTAATTATCCTTTCACCGTTTACACCTCATATCTGTGAGGAAATGTGGGAATCACTAGGATACACAGGTTCACTTTCAGACGTTGCATGGCCTGAATACTGCGAAGATGCACTTGTAAAAGATACAGTTGAAATCGTAGTTCAGATCAACGGCAAGGTAAAAGAAAAGATGGTCGTAGATAATAATATGAGCCGTGAAGACCTTGAAAAGACTGCAATGGGAAATGATGCAGTAAAGGCTCTTACAGAAGGTAAAAACGTTGTTAAGGTAATTGCTGTTCCTAATAAGCTTGTTAACATTGTAATCAAGTAAAGGGGAGTATATGATAGAGCATAAAAACAGCAGAAGACAACCAAAACAAAGACAGAATAAACCCTTGCAGGGTAATATAAATAGCAAAACAAAAGCAAAAGCAAATCCTAAGGCTATGACTCAGGCTAAGTCACAAGGCAAAGCAAAACAGAAGGAAAAAAATCCTTTTGAGGGTGTTTTGAAACCAAAGGCAAAGATTCAGCCTAGATATTCTAGAGTTAAGGATGCGCAAAAGTATAAACAAAACAAACAGAACAATAAAGCAAAGCACAGTAATGGTGCCAAGGCAGAAAACCTAAAGATCATTCCTTTAGGTGGTTTGAATGAAATTGGAAAGAACTTTACTGTTCTAGAATATAAGGATCAGATTCTTATAATTGACTGCGGTAACTCTTTTCCAGAAGAAGGTATGTATGGTATCGACGTTGTAATTCCTGATTTCAGCTATCTTGATAAGAATGCAAAGAAGATAGTCGGACTGGTAATTACGCATGGTCACGAAGACCATATCGGTGCAGTTCCTTACTTTGTAAGAAAATTCAATGTACCTATTTACGGTACAAGACTTTCACTAGGTCTAATCAGAAACAAACTTGAGGAACACGGTCTTACAGCTAATCTGAATACAGTTAAGGCAGGTACAAAGTTTAAGGTAGGAGAATTTAAAATTGAACCTATTAGAACTACACACTCCATTGCCGATGCAATTGCGCTGTATATTCAAACACCAGCTGCTACCCTGTTTCATACAGGTGACTTCAAAATAGACTACACACCTATAGACGAAGAACCTATAGACTTAGTAAAATTTGCTGAAATAGGTAAGCGTGGCGTAGATATTATGCTTGCTGACAGTACAAATGCTCTGAGACCGGGATTTACGGCCTCAGAACAGGTTGTAGGTTCCACCTTGGATAGAATTTTCAGCCAGGTAGAAAACAGAATTATAATTGCGTCATTCTCGTCCAATGTGCATAGAGTTCAGAAAATTATTGAACTTGCTGCAAAATATGGTAGAAAGTGTGCTATTTCAGGACGAAGCATGGAGAATGTTGTTAAGCTTGCTCAGGAACTAGGTTATATGAAAGTTCCGGCAGGTATGATGGTTGAACTTAATAAGACAAAGAATATTCCTGATAGAGAGCTTGTAATTATAACTACAGGAAGCCAGGGCGAACCAATGTCAGCACTTGCAAGAATGGCTAATGATGAGCACAGAAATGTTCATCTTAAAAAAGGCGATACAGTTATTCTTTCATCTTCACCGGTTCCGGGAAATGAGAAAGCTGTATCAACAGTAGTAAATAAGCTCTTTGAAAAGGGCGTAAATGTTATTTACAACGACATTGCTGATATACATGTAAGTGGACACGCATGCCAGGAAGAACTTAAACTTATTCAGACACTTATAAAGCCTAAGTTCTTTATGCCGGTACATGGCGAATACAGACATCTGGTTCAGCATGCTGCCATTGCCGAAGCCATTGGAATGAGCAGGGATAGAATCTTCATCCTTTCTAATGGAGACCAGCTTACAGTAGATAAGAAATCTGCAACTAAATTCCAGAATGTATGCAGTGCAGAAGACATTCTGGTCGACGGACTTGGAATTGGAGACGTAGGTAATATAGTACTTAGAGACAGAAAACAGCTTTCTGAATCAGGACTTATTATAATAGTCTTCGCCCTTGATAAAGCAAGTGGAACCATTGTTTCAGGTCCAGATATCGTATCTAGAGGTTTTGTTTACGTACGTGAACACGAAGATTTAATTAATCGTGCTAAGGCACTGGCTACAACGACGATTGAAGCATGCTTGGACAATAACAACACTGATTGGAACACAATTAAGAACAGTGTTCGTGATGAAATGAGAAAGTTCATTTTCAACGAAACAAAGAGAAGTCCGATTATCTTACCGATAATTCTGGACGTATAGACGAAAAACTAAAATTAATCTTGAAAAGGAGAAATATCATGAATGTATATGATCAGGCACATGGCCTAGCTAAGGCTATTAAAGAATCAGAAGAATTCAAGCAGTATGACCAGCTTAAGACATCTATTGATGCTAATGAAAGCCTGTCCAAAATGGTAAAGGATTTTCAGGCAAAGCAGTTTGAGTTCCAGACTAAGCAGATGATGGGTGAAGAAGTTGCACCTGAAATGCTTGCTCAGGTTCAGGAACTTTATCAGATTATGGCTAAGGATCCACTGGCTGCACAGTACATGCAGGCAGAAATGAGATTCTCTCTTATGATGAATGATGTATATAAAATTCTGGGAGAAGCAATAGGACTTGGCAACGAGCAATAATTTTGTTATAATACTAAAAGACAAAATGTTGTTAATTAATTTTTAGAAGAAAGTGAGAATAGAACAATGATTTCTGCAGGCGATTTTAGAAAAGGCGTGACTTTTGAAATGAATGGAGATCCACATGTAGTATTAGATTTCCAGCACGTAAAACCAGGAAAGGGAGCAGCTTTTGTAAGAACTAAGTATAAGAACATCTTAACAGGTGCTACAAGAGAAGAAGCATTCAACCCTTCCGATAAATTCCCTAAAGCTCATATTGAAACAAAGGTAATGCAGTACCTTTACAACGATGGTGAACTTTACTACTTCATGGATAATGAAACTTATGATCAGGTTCCTATCGCACATGATCAGGTTGAAGATGCAATTAAGTATCTAAGAGAAAATGACGAAGCTACAATTAAGTTCTACCAGGGAGCACCATTCCTTGTAGAAGCACCTAACTTCGTTGACCTGGTTGTTACAGAAACCGAACCAGGAGTTAAGGGAAATACAGCAACAAACGTAACTAAAGCAGCTACTGTTGAAACTGGAGCAGTTATCCAGGTTCCTATCTTCATCGAAGAAGGAGAAAAAATTCAGATTGACACTAGAACAGGTGAATATCTGGGAAGAGCAAAATAATTATTACAACCAAAGGGGTGCTTTACTTAAGCATCCCTTTATTGAGTATTTATGGCAAAACAAAAGGTAAAAATAAAGATGGATTTGAGGTAACAGATGAATAAATCAAATAAGAAAAAAATTATTCCTGTTATAATTGCTGCAGTTGTTGTGCTGGCAGTTATATGCGGAGTATTTATATATAATTCAGGTCTTGCACCAACAGATAAGAACAACAAGGATGATGTTATTGTGACCGTAGAGCAAGGAAGTAGTGCATACGAGATTCTGGATGCTTTAGCAGATAAAGGGCTTGTAAAGAGCAAATTAAGCGCTAAGTTATACATGAAGTTAAACAGCCCAGATAATCTACAGGCTTATACTTATGTATTAAATAAATCAATGAGTTTCAAGGAAATCCTGGGCATTATCGAAGCAGGAGACCTTAAATATGTAATGACATCGAAGTTTACAATTATCGAAGGTTCCACAGCGGCTGATGCAGCAAAGAACATAGCTAAGGAACTTTCCGTAACAGAAGACGAGCTAAAATCTACATGGAATGATGAAGCTTATCTTAAGAAACTTATAAAGAAATACTGGTTCCTTACAGACGACATTTTAAATCAGGATTTAATTTGTCCTCTAGAAGGATTCCTGTATCCAGATACATATTTCGTTATTAAAGAAAATCCAACAACAAAGGATATTACAGAACAAATTCTTGATAATACAGAAGCCAAGCTGGGTACAATTAAAGATGAAATGGAAAAATATGACGGCAGTCTCTTTGAGTTAATGACGCTTTCCTCAATTGTCGAAAACGAGTCACTATATGAAGAAGACAGACCTAAGATTGCAGGTGTGTTTGTTAACCGTCTTGCTAAGGACATGCCGCTACAGAGCGACATTACAGTTCTTTATCCTCTAGGAGAAAAGAGAGTTGATGTAAGGGAATCAGATCTTCAGGTAGACAGCAAATACAACACATATAAGCATGCAGGTCTTCCTGTAGGACCAGTTTGCAGCCCAGCTGTTGACACAATTAAGGATACAATCAATTACGACAAGAATGATTATCTGTACTTCTTCGCAACAGAAGACGGAAAGGTTCTTTATAGCAAAACTTACGAAGAGCATCTAAAAAATATAGAAGAGAATGGATGGTACTAATTGAAGAATATAACTAATGACATTGTAGATAATTACATATCAGAGTATTATAGACCTGTTAATGATGAACTTGGTAATCTACGCCAAATGGGAGAAAATGACCGAGTTCCAATTATACAGAAGGATACTGAAATGGTTTTGACCTCGTATCTGAAGTTGAAGCAGCCTAAGAAAATACTTGAAATCGGTACGGCTATAGGATATTCAGCTTTATATTTTGCAACAGTTTGCCCTGAAGCAACAATATACACAATAGAAAAAGACGAAACTATGCTTCAGGCCGCAAGACATAATTTTTCTGTTTCAGATATGTCAGATAGAATAACTTCATTATTCGGAGACGGTCAGGAACAAATAGAAAAGCTGAGAGATGAAGGCGTAGATGGTTTTGATTTCATCTTTATTGATGCGGCAAAGAGCCATTACAAGAGATTCCTTGAGGCAGCCCTTACAGTGGCAGAGGATAATGCGCTTATTATCTCCGACAACATTCTGATGAAGGGCATGACTGCATCAGACGAATACGACGAATTTAAGAAACATAAGACAAATATTAGAAAGATGAGAGAATATGTTGATTTTATCTGCACCCAGAAGGATCTGGAGACAAGCCTTGCGGCTGTAGGCGACGGCCTTGCAGTGACAACATATAAGAGGTAGAAATGAAAAAAGAAGATTTTGAACTGCTTGCTCCTGCAGGCGACTTAGAAAAACTGAAGACAGCGATTATTTATGGTGCAGATGCAGTTTATTTTGGCGGAGAGCTTTTTAGCTTGAGAGCCGGTGCCGGTAATCTGACTTTAGATGAAATGAGAGAGGGCTGTGCTTTCGCTCATGAAAGAGGAAAACGCTGTTATCTGACAATTAATATTTTTGCTCACAACGAAGATATTGAACCACTTACAGAGTATCTTAACGAAATCAAGAACATCGACATTGATGCTTTTATTGTGAGTGATCCTGGAATCATAGATTTAATCCAAGAAATAATTCCTAATGCGGAAATACACCTTTCCACTCAGGCAAATATGACTAATTACAGAACCGCTAATTTCTGGTATAAGATGGGGGTTAAGAGACTTGTTCTCGCCCGTGAGCTTACCTTTGAGGAAATTAAGGGGGTAAGAGCTCATATTCCTGAAGATATGGAATTAGAGGCTTTCGTTCACGGAGCTATGTGTATTTCGTATTCGGGGAGATGTCTGCTGAGCAACTTTATGATTGAAAGAGATGCCAACAGAGGTGCCTGCGCCCATCCATGCAGATGGAAGTATTCTCTTGTAGAGGAAAAAAGACCTGGAGAATACTATCCTGTTGAAGAAGATGGTAGAGGAACCTATATCCTGAATTCACGCGATTTATGTATGATTGAACACCTTCCTGAAATTATCGAGAGCGGAATTATGAGCGCCAAGATTGAAGGAAGAATGAAAAGTAGCTTCTATGTTGCAACTATTATTCACGCATATAGACAGGCTATCGACGCATACTTCGCTGATCCAGATAACTACGAATTCAAAGAAGAATGGCTTACTGAACTTAAGAAGGCAAGCCATAGAGAGTTCACAACAGGCTTCTACTTTGACCAGCCGACCAACCTAGATCAAAACTACCAGACAAGTGCATACACTAGAGAATATGCTTTCGTTGGCATCGTAAGAAGCTATGACCCAGAAACAAAAATGGCTGTAATTGAACAGAGAAATAAGATGGTCACTAGCGACGAAATAGAGATTTTCGGACCGGATATTCCATTCTTCAAACAGAAAATCACAGAAATGTATGACGCTGAATCCGGTGAGCCAATTGACGCTGCACCACATCCGCAACAGATTATAAGAATGAAAATGGCGCAACCTGTAAAACCTAATTACATGTTAAGAAAGAAAAAATAAAAGGGGACTAGAACCTTAACGGGAGACATATGTATTATTTTATCATAGTAATTTCAATTATACTTAACGGTGTGATTATTGTATCAAATACAGCAATGAACTCCGTTAATAAGAACAAAATTAAACAGCTGGCAGAAGAGGGTAATAAATCAGCAATTGCACTACAGGATTTGCTTGATAAGGCAATGGTATATAGATTTACCAATAGATTTTTAAGCTATACATTCTTTGCAGTGGGCCTTTACGGAGCCTTAAATTTGCCTTTTGACCTGCCATATTATAACGCAATTGCTATTGCCGCATATATTGCGCTTATACTTTCATTTAGCGAATATTTTACAAGAAAGTTGGCAGAACAGCACAGCGAGGGCATAGCACTTACCTTTGCAGGAATTGAAAAATTTCTTGTAATAGTGCTTAAGCCAATTGTGCTTATTCCATCACTCATAGCAAATCTTTTCCTTGTTATATTTCATCAGAAAACAAATGTTGAAGATAATGAGTACTCAGAAGATAAAGTAATGTCAATGCTAGAAGCAGGGCAGCAGAGTGGCGAAATCAAAGAAGAAGGCAAGAAAATGATAAATTCCATTTTCAGTTTTGACGATAAGCTTGCCTACGAAATAATGACGCCAAGAACCGACGTATTTGTAATCGATATAAAAGATTCACCTGATGAATACCTGGATCAGCTTATGGAATTAAGATACTCCAGAATCCCAGTTTGCGAAGATGAAACCGATAATATTATCGGCATTCTGCACATTAAGGACTATCTTATTAAAGCGAGAGAATCTGGCTTCGATAAGGTGGATATTCTCGCAATTTTGAGAAAACCTTATTTCGTTCCTGAAACAAAGAATATAGACTCACTTTTCTTTGAACTTCAGAAAGAAAAACAACAAGTTGCAATATTAATAGACGAATATGGTGGATTCAGCGGAATTGTAACTATGGAAGATATAGTTGAAGAAATTGTTGGAGACATTGATGATGAATACGATGAAGAAGACCATGTAATCCAAAAGATTGACGATAATAATTATATCGTAGACGGCGATGTTTATCTAAGTGATATTAGTGAGGAAGCAAAGATTAATCTAGAATCAGACAGCAGTGAAACCATTGGCGGCTTCATCATCGACATCTTAGGCGAAATTCCGGAAGATGGGGATGAGGATAGAGAACTGAAATTCCAGAATTACATCTTTACAATTCTTTCAGTAAAAGACCGTCGAATTGAAAAGGTAAAAATTGAAATTCTTCCGGAAGATGTGGAATCAGATTCCGAAGATAATGACATAGACATAGAATAAGAGTTGATTATGATGAACAATAATTATCTAACAACAGCTATAATTGCACATGTGGATGCCGGAAAGACGACCCTGTCCGAAGGCATCCTGTACAAAACAGGCATCACCCGCACACTTGGCCGAGTGGATCATGGCGATGCTTTTTTTGATACGCATAATTTAGAAAGAAAGCGTGGAATCACAATTTTCTCCAAGCAGGCAGTTTTTCCCCTGGATAATAAGAAAGTCAACCTTCTTGATACGCCAGGTCATATGGATTTCTCAGCTGAAATGGAGCGAACTTTAAGTGTCTTAGACTATGCAATTCTTGTAATTAGTGCGTCTGACGGAGTTACAGGACAAGTTGATACACTATGGAAACTTCTCCAGAAATATCAGGTGCCAACATTCGTATTCATCAATAAAATGGATCAGCCAGGATGCAATCTAGATGCAGTTATGAAGAGTCTTCGCACCTCACTAAGCGACAGCTTTGTTCTCTTCGACAAAGAAGATGATGACTTTTATGAAAATGTGGCAGCCTGTGACGAACAGCTAATGGAAGATTTCTTCGATACAGGGGTTCTCTCGGATCAGGCCATTGCTGGCTCTATTCAAGCTCTGAAAGTCACTCCATGCTATTCAGGTTCAGCCCTTAAGATGATAGGATTAGATAACCTACTTGATGGTTTTTCTAGATTCACTATTTGTAATACATATCCTGATAAGTTTGGAGCCAAGGTTTTCAAAATTACAAGAGATGATAAGGGAAATCGCCTGACTCATATGAAAATTACCGGAGGAAAACTTCGAGTAAAGGAAACTATTGGTGAAGAAAAAATTAATCAGATAAGAATATATAACGGAGCAAAATCAGATGCTGTAGCTGAGGCCGAAGCTGGCCAGGTAGTTTCAGTTACAGGTCTAGATAATACTTATAGCGGTCAGGGGCTGGGATTCGAAGAAGGAATCGAAAAGCCAATCATGGATGCCGTTATGTCCTATGAGGTAGTGCTACCTGATGGTTCGGACGTTCACGAGGCTCATGTGAAACTGAGACAATTGTCAGAAGAAATTCCAGAACTTCATGTTGCGTGGAACGAAGAGAATGGCTCCATTAGAATGAATCTTATGGGAGAAATTCAAGCAGAAATTATTAAGAGCATTGTCAGTGATAGATATGGTTTTACCATAGACTATAGCCAAGGCAAAGTAATGTACAGAGAGACCATCAAAGGAAAGACCTACGGCGTAGGTCATTATGAACCTCTGAAACATTATGCTGAGGTTCACCTAATAATGGAAGCCCTGCCTGAAGGAAGCGGCCTGGTTTTCGATAGCATTTGTAGCGAAGATGTCCTAGACCGAAACTGGCAGAGACTCATTATGACTCATCTCGCTGAAAGAGAGCACCCAGGAGTTCTTACTGGTTCGCCAATAACAGATATGAAAATAAGTATTGCCACAGGTAAGGCCCATATTAAGCATACGGAAGGTGGTGACTTCCGCCAGGCAACCTATAGGGCAATTAGACAGGGCCTTAGAAGAGCAGAAAATGTTCTTCTCGAGCCATATTACAGCTATATTCTTGAGGTTCCTACGGACATGGTGGGACGTGCAATGTCTGATATCCAAAGACTATCAGGCACATGCACTCCTGGAGAAACGGCTACTTCGGACCTGGCGGTTTTGACCGGAATTTGTCCTGTGGCGACTATGAACGGGTATGAGCGTGACGTGATTTCTTACACTAGAGGACAGGGGAGACTTTCGTGCATTTTCAATGGGTACAAACCTTGTCATAACACCGAGGAGGTTTTGGACGAAACAGCCTACGATGCGGACACCGATGCAGAAAACCCAACAGGTTCAATATTCTGCAGCCACGGCGGTGGCACATTTATACCGTGGGACGAAGTGGAAAAATACATGCATCTGGACATGGTTCTTCGCGAAAAGGAAATGCCTTATGCGGTAAGCGGTCAGATAAGACCACAACGTCAGAGGGAGTACAGTCAGGCTGAGCTTGATGCAGTGTTTCAAATGACCTACGGGGTTAACAAGCGCGATCAAAACTCATTCAAGCGCGGTCCGCGAACTATTGAGGCGGCCTCTCAAACAGGTCCAAAGGTTCAAAGCGGTTACAATAAGAGCGGAGCTAAGGAAGTTTTAGTCATTGACGGGTACAATATTATTTTTGCCTGGGAGGAACTTAAGGAACTATCTTCTCTGAATTTAGAGGCAGCGAGAGATAAGCTAATTGAAATTCTCCGAAATTACCATGGATTCACAGGTACAGATATGATTCTTGTTTTTGACGCATATAAGCAAAAGGGAAGTACGCAACATAATGAAAGCTACGATGGCCTGAACATTGTTTATACCAAAGAAAACGAGACAGCCGATAGATATATCGAAACTTACGTTACGGAGAATGCAAAGAAGTTTAAGATTACCGTGGCGACTTCTGATGGCCTGGAACAGACCATGATTTTTGGGCAGGGCGCACTTCGAATGCCAGCAAGAGAACTTAAAGAACGCATTGCAGATGCCGAACGCTCCATTAGAAATTTATTGAAAAACACTCAGTAAAATGCTATAATTTTAATGGTTAGGAGGTAGCATTTATGTCCAATGACGATCAGGGCGGTAAGATTGCCTATGATGATATTGCATCACTGGTTAATAACGCCGTTATGCAAAGCAAAGGAGTCTACAAGCTGACCGGAGGATTAACTGACAGTATTCCCCTAGGTCTCTTAGGTATAGACAATGCAGGGAAAGGGATTAAGATTTCCAAAAATGATGATGGACTGGTTTTGGATCTTCATGTTATTGTGGAGTATGAAACCAAAATACCTCATTTAGCCTGGGAGATACAGGCTGCAGTAAAAGAAAGCATTGAAACTGCTACGCAGCAAAAGGTTGCAGCAGTAAATATACATGTGCAAGGAGTTCACTTGCCGGGAGAGGAAGAAGACTAACAGATATGATTAACACAAGAAAAGAAGCCAGAGAATATATGATGCAGGTTATTTTCCAGATGGAGTCCAATAAGGATTTCAATGTTGACAGCATAGAAAGATATTTAGATAGCGATCATATTAACAACAAGCAGTGGAACTACTGCAATGATACATTCTCACTTATCTGTAATAAGAAAGAAATCATAGACGAAACAATAGATGATAACAGCAAGAACTGGAAGATTTCAAGAATTCCAAAGACTGACCTAGCTACACTAAGGGTGGCTGTCTGCGAAATTCTTTTCGAAGATGACATTCCAGTTCAGACATCAATTAATGAAGCAGTAGAGCTTGCAAAGGTATACGGAACAGACAATTCGTTCAAGTATGTTAATGCAATTCTAGCTTCAGTTGTTAAAGAAGGCTAAACATGTCAAAGGTGTCATGTTGCCTGGGAATTGACACTAGCAATTACAAGACCAGTGTTGCTATAGTCAGTTGCAGTGGTCAGATTATCTGTAATCTGCAACAATATCTTAAGGTGAAGAAGGGCGAAAGGGGACTAAGACAATCCGACGCTCTTTTTCAGCATGTAATGAACCTGCCCTCTTTAATAGAAGAGGCTTATGACGCGCTTTCCCAGGGGTATTCTGTGGAGGCTGTTTCAGTATCAACGAAACCGAGACCGGTGGAAGGATCATATATGCCTGTTTTTAACGGCGGAATCGCAGTAGCAAGATCTATAGCAGCGGCTGGAAATCTGCCACTCATTGAGACATCCCACCAAGAAGGCCATATTGAGGCGGTTAAGTACTACAGCAAAATGCGAGATTTATCAAAACTCATAAGTTTCCATTTCTCCGGAGGAACCACAGAGGCACTTCTTGTAGATGAGACTAGTGAATATTGCAAAATAGAAATCATTGGCGGTACTAAAGACATTGCCTTTGGCCAGGTCCTTGACAGAGCGGGAGTTGCCCTTGGCATGGAGTTTCCATGCGGAGAGGAAATGGATAATATGCCAGAAATTGAAATTCCAGCTTCTGGCAATTTATTGCCTAAGATTAAAATAGTTGAAGACGGGTATATTAACCTATCGGGAATAGAAACAAAAATTCAAAGGCTCATAGAAGGTGGCAAAGTCGACAAAGAGCATCTGGTGGCTATGATATTTGAAAGAATTGCTGAAGCCATTGCAGAAATGTGCAAGAAACTGAGCAAAAAATACATGATAAATGATTTTCTCTTTGCTGGAGGTGTTTCTTCAAGTAAGAGAATCCGAAGGAAACTTGAATATAAACTTAAGGGTTTGAATATAGAATTTGGAGAAGCTAAGCTATCAACAGATAACGCCGTTGGAGTAGCGCTTCTTGGAGGACAAGAAATATGGCATTAAAGCCTGTAACCGTAACACAACTTAATGAATATATTGGAAGAATTATTGGCACAGATCCTTTACTTGCAGCTGTCGTTGTAAAAGGTGAAATTTCCAACTTAAAGTACCACTCAAGTGGTCATGTGTACTTTTCCATAATCGATTCAGCTAGCAAGATTTCTTGTTTTCTAAACAAGAGCATTGCACAGAATATGACCTATCCTTTAGAAGAGGGAACAGAAGTAACTATAACAGGTCAGGTAAGCGTATTCTCTAAAAATGGAACTTATTCTCTTTATGTTAAACATATTGAGAGAGAAGGCGCAGGAAGCCTGGCGGCAGCTTTTGAGAAAATGAAGGAAAAGCTGTTCAAAGAAGGCTTATTTGATCAGAAATACAAGAAGCCTATTCCAAAATTCCCAAATAAAATTGGAATAGTAACATCGAGGACAGGAGCAGCTGTTAAGGATATACTCAAAATACTGAAAACAAGAAATAATCTTGTAGACATAGTAATCTTCCCTGTGCTGGTTCAAGGACCTGCTGCAGCAGGAGATATTGCAGCTATGATTGATTATGTTAACGAAAATCATCAGGACATAGATACTTTAATAGTTGGACGAGGTGGTGGCTCAGCTGATGATCTTTGGGCCTTTAACGAAGAAGTGGTGGCTAGGAGCATTTTCCGCTCAAAAATCCCCATTATATCTGCTGTAGGTCATGAAATAGACTTTACAATATCAGATTTAGTGGCCGATTTAAGAGCTGAAACCCCAACAGCTGCGGCACAAATTGCAGTTCCCGATATTAGAGACTTAAATAATGAGCTGGGAAATCTTTATGAAAATCTATATGTGCATTTGACTAATAAAATAATGTACAACAAACTGAGTCTAGATAGACTTGCTGATGAACTTAAGACTAATATAGAGAGCCGAATTGAAAAATACAGCAATGAACTGAAGCAGGCACTACTTATTCTTGAAGAGAATAATCCAGTTAAGATTCTAGAAAGCGGTTTTTCCCTGGTAACAGACCGAGAAAATAAGGTTGTAGATACAGTGGAAAACTTTAGTGTTGGAGACAAGTATAAGATTACACTTAAAGATGGCTACGCAGACTGCGTAATTACTGAGATAGGAAGTGGTTCAAATGGATAAATGTAAATTTGAAGAATCCCTGGCGAAGTTGCAGGAAGCCTGCGAAAAGATTAAGGCAGGGGATCTTCCACTGGAAGCAGCAATTGCCTGCTATAACGAAGGGAAGGCACATTACAAGAATTGCAAGAGCATTCTTGAAGAAGCAACTCAAAGTATAGAAGTCATAGAAAGGAACCAATAGACATGATTGAAAGTTATGAAACCTACAAAGAAATTGTCAACGAGCACATTTTAGACTATATTCCAAGTATAGACGCAAAGAGCAATGTACTCTACGAATCAATGAAATATTCACTTTCTTCAGGAGGAAAAAGACTTCGTTCAGTTCTATTACTTTCAGCGTGTGAATTTGCAGGCGGCAAATATCAGGATGCGCTTCCTTATGCATGCGCAATGGAGTACATCCATACTTATTCTCTAATCCATGACGATCTTCCTGCTATGGATAACGATGATTTAAGAAGAGGAGTTCCTACAAATCATAAGGTTTATGGAGACGGCATGGCAGTTCTTGCAGGTGATGGTCTTCTTAATACTGCTTATGAAATCATGAATAAGGATTTGTTCCTTCACTTTGATAATATTAAAGAACTTAAAAAGAGAATTAATGCGGCTCATTGTATTTGTAAGGGTGCTGGCGTTACAGGCATGATTGCTGGACAAGCTTCAGACATTGAAAATGAAAGAAAACAATGCTCAAATGAAATGCTTGATTATATTCACCTTAACAAAACAGGAGCACTTATTGTTGCCGCTGTACGTGCAGGGCTGTATCTCGGCGGCGCATCTGATGAAATGATGTCAGATATGACAAGCTATGCGGAAAACCTAGGTCTTGCTTTCCAGATTGCCGATGATATACTTGACGTTAAGGGAACAGAAGAGGAAATGGGTAAGAGAGCTGGCGCTGACAAAGAACATGAAAAAGTAACTTATGTTTCAGTTAACGGACTTGAAGCTTCCGAAACCAGACTAGATGAGTTAACAAAAGCTTCAATAAAAGCTGTAGAGAAGTATTACGACAATGCAGAATTCTTCTATAAGCTTGTACTTAAACTACAGAATAGGAATCACTAAATAATGAATATTAAACTTTCACAATATGATTTTCCCGAAGACTTGAAATGGATGGAAATGGATGATATGAAGGTATTATCCGACGTAATCAGGGAATTTCTTATAGAAAAAGTTTCACAGACAGGCGGACATCTTGCTTCCAACTTAGGAGTTGTGGAACTTTCCATCGGACTGCACAGAATTTTTAGCAGTCCAAGAGACAAAATAATATGGGACGTTGGACACCAGGCTTACGTTCATAAGATACTGACAGGCAGAGCTGAAGGTTTCGGCACTTTGAGACAATATGGCGGCATGAGCGGTTTCCCTAAGGCTTGCGAAAGCGATCACGATGCCTTTGACACAGGACACTCTAGCACATCTATTTCCGCAGCCTGTGGCATGGTTGCCGCAAGAGATATAAAAGGCGAAAAAGGAGAAGTCATTGCCGTTATAGGTGATGGTGCTCTTACTGGAGGCATGGCATTTGAGGCTCTCAACAATCTTGGGGCTTCCAAGTCAAAGGCTATTGTCATCTTAAATGACAACGGCATGTCCATATCCAAGAATATCGGCGGGCTGTCACAACATCTTAACGGCCTTCGTGTATCAGACAAGTATATCAAAGCCAAGTCAGACATAAAAAAAGGTCTTCAGAACATAGGTAAAATAGGTAATTCAATATATGAAGGTCTGGATTCAGCCAAGGAATCTCTTAAGCATGCTATTATGCCTAAGGGAATTATCTTTGAGGAACTGGGATTCACATATCTTGGACCTATAGATGGACATAATTTGGAGTCTGTTATTGGAGTTTTAGAACAGGCGAAACAGGCAAAGGGACCTGTCTTGGTACACTTAATCACTAAGAAGGGCAAGGGATATGAGGATGCAGAAAAGTATCCGGATAAATTCCATGGAGTTTCCCCATTTAACCCTGAAACAGGCAAGGCAAAGAAAAATAATGGCATGACCTATTCCTCATTGTTTGGTAAAACAGCAGTTCAGATAGCTAAAGGTAATCCAAACGTTGTTGCAATTACTGCTGCCATGGGTGAGGCTACAGGACTAGGCGAGTTCTCACGTAGATTCCCTAAGAGATTTTTCGATGTGGGAATAGCAGAGCAGCATGCGGTTACATTTGCTGCAGGCCTTGCAAAGGCAGGTATGAGACCTATCGTTGCAATCTACTCATCATTCTTACAGAGAGCTTATGACCAAATTATAGAAGATGTCTGTCTTCAGAATCTTCCAGTAATCTTTGCCATAGATAGAGCTGGAGTTGTTGGAGCCGACGGAGCGACACATCACGGAGTTTTTGACCTTTCATATTTAAGGTCGATTCCAAATCTGACGGTTTTGACCCCTACATGTGGCAATGATCTAGTTGCTATGTTGAAATATGCCATGACGCTTGAATCACCTGTTGCCATTCGTTACCCTAGAGGTGGCTGTACTTATAACGAAGACACCTTTGAAGAGTATGACGGCTGTAACTGGCGACTTTCTGAGGGTAAGGATGTTGATATTTGGGCATGCGGAAGAATGCTTGATAGAGCAATTGAAGTTAAGAATATGCTTGTTCTTAAGGGAATTGATGCGGGAGTCGTTGCAGTAACTAAGATTAAGCCTCTCGATATTTCTCCTCTTGAGGACAATGGCGAAAATAAGAAAATTCCTGTAGTTACACTGGAGGATAACAACATCTCTGGTGGTTTTGGCGAGGGACTGGATTCAGCGCTAGGTGGATTGAGACCTGTTATTAATATAGGCTGGCCTGATGATTTTGTGGAACACGGCGATATTGAATCTTTAGAAAAGAAACATGGACTGGATGCTCAGTCTATTGTAGAAAGGATATGTGAAGAACTTGAAAGAAAGGCTTGATACATTACTGGTTAGACAGGGTTATTATGAATCCAGGGAGAAGGCGAAGCGTGCCATTATGGCGGGAATCGTTTTTGTCAATGGTCAGAAAAGCGACAAAGCCGGCAATATGATAGACACCGAGGCGGAGATTTTTGTTAAGGAAAATATCTGTCCTTATGTTAGCCGTGGCGGACTGAAGCTTGAAAAATCCATGAAATACTTTGATCTGGATTTAAAAGGCGATGTCTGCATGGACATAGGCGCATCTACCGGTGGATTTACAGATTGCATGCTCCAAAATGGTGCAGTTAAGGTTTACGCTGTAGACGTAGGATACGGACAGCTAGACTGGAAGCTACGAACCGATGAACGCGTAGTAAATATGGAAAAATGCAATGTCAGATATCTGGATACAGAAACTATTGCTGAACCTATAGATTTTATAAGCATCGACGTATCTTTTATTTCACTTAAGCTGATTTTCCCTGTTGCAGCTAAACTTCTTACTGATGACGGACATATTGTATGTCTGGTTAAACCTCAGTTTGAGGCAGGCAGAGAACAGGTAGGCAAAAAAGGAATCGTAAGAGATCGAAAAGTCCATGAAGAAGTTATTGAAAATGTAATAGGATATGCGGCTGAAAACGGCTTGCATCCAAATGGTTTAACATTTTCCCCAGTTACTGGCGCAAAAGGTAATATAGAATATCTTTTATATCTTTCCAAAACAGAAGATGTGCGTTATAATGAGGATAGCGTCAAGGAGACGGTTGATAACTCTCACAGAGAGTTGGAGTAGATTTTATTTTTAAAAAGGAGAGTTAAAGGAAATGAAACTATCAAACAAAGTGGAATCAATGCAGTTTTCACCAATCAGAAAATTCAATCCGATTGCACAGAAGGCTAAAGATGCAGGTAAAAAGGTTTATCACCTAAACATCGGTCAGCCAGACGTTGAAACACCTCAGTGCTTCATGGATGCCATCAGAGATTATCAGTCAAAGGTAATCGCTTATGCAGAATCAGGTGGTCTTACAGTACTACAGGACGCAGTTTCTGAATACTTCAAAAATTATGGCATGGACATTGAAAGAAAAAATATAATCGTAACTACAGGTGGATCAGAAGCTCTTAGTATGACTTTCGTTTCACTCTTAAATGAAGGCGATGAAATTCTTCTTGCTGAACCATTCTACACAAACTATCGCACATTCGCCGCAGCTGCAGGTGGTAAGGTTGTTCCTATTACAACTAAAGCAGAAGATGGATACCACTATGCTAAGAGAGAACAGATTGAACCATTAATCAACGAAAGAACTAAGGCAATCTGCTGCATCAACCCTGGTAATCCAACAGGTACAGTTCTTACAAGAGATGAAATGAAACTTATCTGTGAAATCGCTAAGGAACATGACCTTTGGGTTATCGCTGACGAAGTATACAGAGAATTCGCATATGACGGAAGAGAAGCTACTTCATTTGGTCAGTTAGACGAATACAAAGATAGAGTAATCCTTATTGACTCCGTTTCCAAGAGACACTCAGCTTGTGGAGCAAGAATCGGTCTTCTTATTTCAAAGAACGACGAATTCATGCAGAGCGCAATGAAGATTGCACAGGGAAGACTTTGTGTATCAACAGTTGACCAAATTGGTGCTGCTGCTCTGTTCAGACTTCCACTTTCATACTATGATGAAGTTAAGGCAGAGTACTGCGGAAGAAGAGACGTTGTATATGAAGAACTAATGAAGATTCCTGGAGTTGTTTGCCAGAAGCCAGGCGGAGCATTCTATATGACTGCTAAACTTCCAGTAGACGATGTTGAAGACTTCTTAATGTTCTTATTAACAGAATTCGATGACAACGGCGAAACAGTAATGTTCGCACCTGCTGAAGGTTTCTATGCTACACCAGGTCTAGGTAAGGATGAAATGCGTATTGCATACGTTCTTAACCAGGACGATATGAGAAGAGGTGTAGAACTTATCAGGCTTGGAATCGAAGCTTACAACGCAAAAAAAGCTAAATAAAACAGTTGGAAATAAGGTAAGTAAAATAAGCTAAAAATCTCAGGAGCCACAATCTTAAGGGCAGTACTAAGCACTCCCCTAAAGATGTGGCTCTTTTCTATAGGCTGAAATTATGATATAATGTAAAGATGAAATTTTGTAAAAAGAAGGAGTAAACACCTATGGCACAGCCTAAATTATCACCTATGATGCAACAGTATCTGGAAATAAAAGATAACTACAAAGACTGTATTCTTTTCTTCAGGCTCGGCGATTTCTACGAAATGTTTTTCGAAGATGCCAAGCTTGTTTCAAGAGAACTGGAGCTTACTCTTACAGGTAAAAACTGCGGCTTAGAAGAAAGAGCACCTATGTGTGGCGTACCTTTTCACTCAGCAGAAACCTATTTATCAAAACTAGTAGAAAAAGGCTACAAGGTAGCAATTTGCGAACAGGTGGAAGATCCAGCCGCAGCAAAGGGCATAGTGAAAAGAGAGGTAATTAAAATTGTCACTCCCGGCACAGTTACTTCCCAGTCCATGCTTCACGAAACAGAAAACAGCTATCTCGCTTCGGTATACCTGGGCAAGGAAGGAATGTCCATTTCATATTGCGACATTTCCACAGGAGAACTTTATACAACAGAAGAATACACCAAGCTAAACTTAATTGAAGACGTTCTTAACGAACTTGTAAAAATAGATCCAAAAGAAATTATCATTAACGAGACCTATGAGGAATATCTGGACCCGACGGACTTAAAAGCCGTAACAAATGCATACATTTCCACCATGCCTGACTCTTACTACAGTCTTAAGGCAGCGGAGGACTCTATCAAAGCCCAATTTAATAGATTTTCCCTTACTGCACTGGGCATCGACGGCAGAAATCTGAGCATTTTGTCGCTGGGAGTTTTGCTCGCCTATCTACTAGAAACTCAGAAGCAGAATCTGTCCCAGATTACCACTTGTAGCTTCTATGAGCTGGGAAAACACATGTCCTTGGATAAGGCTACTCTTAGAAATCTTGAGATTACGGAGACTCTATATGAAAAGAAAACTCAAGGGTCTCTTCTTGGAGTTCTCGACAAGACGGGAACTGCTATGGGAAGTAGAAAGATGAAGCAGTGGCTGAGAGAGCCTCTTAATAATGCAGCTGAAATCAACCTGAGACTGGATGCCGTTGAGGAACTTTACAACAATCCCATTGTTTCTAACGATGTGCGCGAGGCCCTGAAGCAGGTATATGATTTTGAGCGTCTAGCAGGCCGCGTGGCTTCGGGAAACGCCAACGGTAAGGATTTAATTGCTCTTCGTAATTCCATTTTTGTACTGCCTGATATTAAGGCTTCACTGGCAGATTCGGGTTCTGCGCTTTTGGTGGAGCTTTGCAGCCAGATACATGACCTCGGGCATCTGCAGGTTTTGATCGAAAAGGCCATTGTAGACGACCCGCCATTTACCATAAAAGAGGGCGGACTCATTAAGGAGGGGTACTCTCAGGAGCTGGACGATATCAAGTTTTCTATTAAGGATGGCAAACAGTGGATTGCCAATTTGGAGAGCAAGGAGCGTGAGCGCACGGGTATCAAAACCCTCAAAGTCGGTTTTAACAAGGTTTTCGGCTATTACATCGACGTAACGAAGATGAATGCTCACCTTGTGCCCGATGACTACATCAGAAAGCAGACCCTTGTAAATAACGAAAGATACATTACTCCTGAGCTTAAAGAAATGGAGAATCTGGTTCTAAATGCGGAGACTAAGATTAACCAGATGGAATATGAGATTTTCCTTTCAATTAGAGGAGAAATTCAGAATTATATTAAGGAAATACAGGAAACATCACAGGCAATTGCGCAGCTGGATGTTTTGGGCGCCTTTGCCAATGTGAGCAGCAAGCTAGGCTATGTTAAGCCTATTGTAGACGACAGCTACGAGCTGATAATTGAAAAGGGTAGACACCCGGTTATTGAGCAAATGACGGAAAGTGGAATGTTCGTTTCCAACGATACTTATTTGAATAATTCCGACACAAGCATGCTCATAATTACAGGACCTAATATGGCCGGAAAATCAACGTATATGAGGCAGACGGCCCTTATTGTGCTAATGGCACAGGCAGGGTGCTTCGTGCCATGTGACTATGCGCGAATTGGCGTCTGCGATAGGATTTTCACCCGTATCGGTGCCTCAGACAACCTATCTCAGGGGCAATCCACCTTCTACGTGGAAATGAGCGAGCTAGCTTATATCTTGAACTGTTCCGGAGATCGAAGCCTGATTATTTTAGACGAAATCGGTCGAGGAACCAGCACCTACGACGGACTATCCATTGCATGGGCGGCTGTAGATTACTTGTGTAACGAAAACAAGCACATCCGTACGCTTTTCGCCACTCATTATCATGAGCTGACGGTTCTCGAGGAGCAGATTAAAGGCGTGAAAAACCTAAATGTTGACGTTTCTGAGGAAAACGGCAACATCGTCTTCCTGCACAAAATAGTGCCCGGTTCAGCAAGCCGAAGCTACGGTATTCACGTAGCAAAACTAGCAGGGGTTCCAAAGTCTCTTCTAGAAAACGCAGAATCAAAACTAGAAAAGCTGGAAGAGGGGGCAACTGACATTCAGTCGGCCTTTGAAAGCTCAAGTCCTAAAGTCACTTCAGCACCGGCGAAGGTGGCGGAACCTGTTAATGACATTAACGAACAGCTGTCTTTCTTTATGCCAGGACCAAACCCAGTGGCAGACAGGCTTAAGGAGCTTGATTTAATGGAAGTTACACCATCTCAGGCTATTAGAATTCTGGAAGAATTAAAGGAAATGATATAAATGATTAGAGTTTTAGATAAAATTGTAGCTGATAAAATCGCTGCCGGTGAGGTTATTGAAAGACCTATTTCCATAGTAAAGGAACTTGTGGAAAACTCCATAGACTCAGGTGCGGACTCTATTATCGTCGAAATTAAGAAAGGCGGTAAAACCTATATCCGAGTAACTGACAACGGCTGTGGAATTCCTGATGATGAGGCCGAAACGGCTTTTCTTCGTCATGCAACTAGTAAAATTACTACTGCAAAAGACCTAGATGCCATAGAAACACTGGGTTTCAGAGGTGAAGCTCTTGCCAGCATTGCCGCAGTAACTCACACGGAGCTCATTACTAAAACAGCAGAAAGCAAAAGCGGAGTGCGCCTACTGATTCACGGCGGCGAGGTAATTTCCAATGGCAAAACAGGTTGTCCCGACGGTACAACCTTTGTCATTACAGATTTATTTTACAACACTCCAGCCCGTCTAAAGTTTATGAAATCAGA
Source organism: Clostridia bacterium (assembly GCA_030537495.1). Classification (GTDB taxonomy): domain Bacteria; phylum Bacillota; class Clostridia; order Peptostreptococcales; family Anaerovoracaceae; genus Senimuribacter. Next base: position 71,586 of record JAUNMH010000002.1, read on the forward strand.
TTCTGCAGAAAGCAGTCAAATAATAGAATTTATGTCCATGATTGCACTGGCTTTCCCGCAGATAAGATTTAGATTTATAAATAATGGAAACATTGTCTTTTCAACTACAGGACAGGGGGACCTTCTGTCAACAATCCTGTCAGTTTACAAGTTAAGCGAATATAAGGACCTGGTTCCTGTTGATTTTTCAAGCTTTGGTAACAGAGTTACAGGATATATTTCCAAGCCTTCACTTTCAAGGACAAGTAGGCGTAATCAGGTTTTCTTCGTCAATGGAAGGGTTGTTTCCAGTAAGGTCATTGAAAAGGGCGTAAACGAAGGTTATAAAGAAAGACTGTTTGAAGGCAGATTCCCTGTCTGCTTCCTGTTCATTCACACTAATCCAGAAAAGCTGGACGTAAACATACATCCTAATAAGAAGGAAGTTCGATTCGACGACGAACATGAAATTATAAATTTGGTCAGCGCAGGCATAGTCAATGCTCTGCTGAGGAACAGCGCAGTTATTGAGGCCAAGGCTAAGGATGTTAAGAATTATGAGCCACAGGTGAAGGCCATAGTTCAGACTCAGGCGACAGCAGATATGCCTAAAGCAGATGCGCCTAAAATAGTTGAACCCGCTGAACCTGTAGAAAATGTAAAAAAGGCAGAACCTATAGAGAAAGCAGAACAGGTTGACATAAAACAAATACTGTCTAGTAAGCCGCCGAGAGTTGCTGAAAAGGTAATCGAGCCAGATAGGCCTTTAATAAATATAGATGCACCCGTTAATAAACCTTTTGATTTTGATAATCTAAATCCAACAGGCGCAATTTTTAATACGTATATAACGGCTACAGATGACAATGGCTTCTATTTAATAGACCAGCACGCTGCCCACGAAAGAGTGTTCTACGAGAAGCTTGTGGGAGAATATCTAGCTGATGAAAAGCCTAGACAGCCTATACTTACGCCTATTATTATAGAGACAGCGCCTTCTGTTATTGAAATGAAAGAAGAATGGCTGGGATGCCTTGAGGAAATGGGTTTTGATATTGACGAATTTGGAGGAAACTCTCTAGTCGTAAGAGAAATCCCAACCTTTATGTCCATGTTGGAAGCAGAGAACTTCGTAAGGGAGTATTTGGACAGTGCTGCTGACGGAGGAAAAACAGTAAACACAGTAGTCGTAAATAAGCTGATTACAAAGTCCTGCAAGGCAGCGATCAAAGCTCACGACCACCTGTCAATAGCTGAAATTGAGAGCCTTTTAAACCAGCTTAAGGCGTGCAGAAACCCATTCTCATGCCCACATGGACGACCTACTTTTATAAGGTTTACCAAATATGAAATAGAAAAAATGTTTAAGAGAGTTTAATAAATGGATAGAGAAATTATTGTGGTATGCGGCCCTACAGCCGTTGGAAAAACTAAATATGCCATAGAAACGGCCCTGGAGGTAGGCGGTGAAGTTGTTTCCTGCGATTCCATGCAACTTTATAAATTTATGGATATCGGAAGTGCCAAGCCTACTGCAGAAGAACAGGCTCAGGTTAAGCATTATCTAGTTGATGAAATTGACCCGAGAGATAGTTTCTCCGTTGCAAAGTACCAGAAAATGGCCAAAGCTGCCATTGAGGATATTTTCTCCAAGGAAAAGATTCCGGTAATTGCCGGCGGAACTGGTCTATATCTTAATTCACTTCTTTATGATATGGATTTCAGCGCGCCGCCTAAGGAAAGCGAGTACAGAGATGCTCTATATGCTGAGGCTGAGAAAAAGGGAGTTCAGGTAGTTTATGATCGCTTGGTGTCAGTGGACCCTGCGGCTGCGGAGAGAATTCACCCTAATAATCTGAAAAAGGTTATAAGGGCTTTAGAAGCGGCGGAATCGGGAGACAAAGTCAAGAACTTTGCAACTGATTTACAGCCTTGCAAGGATTATAAGGTAAAGCTTATTGGACTTACTAGAGATAGGGCCGAACTTTATGATCGCATTAACAGACGAGTTGATATCTTAATTGAAAACGGGCTTTTAGAAGAGGTCCGTGGACTTTTGGACATGGGACTGTCTGAAGGCGATATATCTATGAAAGGCATTGGATACAAGGAAATTATCGGCTATTACAATGGGGAATATGACCTGGAAACAGCTGTTAATCTTGTGAAGAAAAACACTAGAAGATATGCTAAGCGCCAGCTGACCTGGTTCAGAAGATATAAAGATATGAAATGGTTTGATATTTCAACATATGAAAATGACGAAGAATGTCTGGAGGATATTTTCTCATGGCTAAAGAAATAAAAATCCATAATAAAAGTGATAAACCAGATAATATAGTACAAAAGGAAGCTCGCATATTCCAGGAATGTGAAGAAATCGAAAAACAGCTACCCAGCTTTATGCGTGGATTTTTCATGTATCTTAAGGGAAATGTGCTGCCTATGACCAGGCTTGCATATCTTCACGATATACGGTTTTTCTGCAATTATCTTATTAATGAAACGGATTTAACGGCAGCAGATAAGCCTTCAAAGATTACCTTAAAGGAATTCTCTGAAATAAAGGCTGTGGACATAAATATATTCATAGATTATTGCAGGCAGTACAAGGTTGAAACAGATGACTCTATTTACGTGTATGAGAATAATAACAAAACCCTTGCAAGGAAGAAATCCTCTGTGTCGGTTTTGTTCAAACACCTGTATAGAGACGAGTTGATACCGAAAAATATCACTGATGGTTTTGATCCAATTAGGTTGCCGAAAGCCGGGGAGCGTGAGATTAAGGCGCTTCAAGACGACGAGGTAATGGTAATGTTAGACGCAGTGACTAACGGAACGGGTCTGACGAAGCATCAGTACAGTTACTGGCAGAAAACCAAGAAAAGAGATAAGGCGATTCTTATTATCTTTCTCACTTATGGTCTGCGTCTCTCGGAACTGCAGCAGCTCAATGTGTCATCCTTTAATTTTTCCAGGGGCGAGTTTAAGATTTTCAGAAAGCGTGGTAAGGAGTCGATTATGCCACTGAATCAGTCTGTAACTGCTGTTTTGGAGGACTATCTGGAGAACGAAAGAAAGGGCGAGGCGATTTTGTCTGAGGAAGATGAGGATGCTTTGTTCTTATCGCTTCAAGGCACCAGAATGACGGAAAGACAAATCAGGCAACTGGTGAAAAAATACACTTCAATTGCCCTGAAGACTTCTGAGCATGAAGGCTACAGCCCGCATAAATTAAGGGCTACGGCTGCAACAAGCTTAATCGGAAGAGGCAATTCAATATATGATGTGGCCGCTCTTTTGGACCACGAACAAGTAACAACAACCCAGCTCTATGCAAAGCACAAGCAGAATGTTAAGCAGGATCTTGTCAGTGACATGGAATGGGAAAAGGAAAGGCTAGGAAAAGAATAAATGAACTATTGTGACGAACTTTTAATTAAAGAACTTGGAATCGATGCTAAGGTGCTGAAACTGGTAAGTGAAGCTGAAGAAACAGTTAAAGACCAGTTCCAGGCCCTTGATGATATTACAGCATATAATCAGTATAAGGTGCTTTCAGTAATGCAGAAACACAATATTGCGGACAGACATTTCGCATGGAATACCGGTTACGGCTACGACGATATTGGCCGTGAAGTTGTGGAAAAGGTTTATGCTGACATTTTCGGAGGCGAAGCGTCTCTTGTAAGACCTACAATTGTAAACGGAACACATGCTCTTGCTATTACTCTAATGGGAATTCTAAGGCCTGGGGATGAAATGATTTACTGCAGTGGCGGTCCTTATGATACCTTAGAAGAGGTAATTGGAATAAGAGGAGATGGAATGGGCTCTCTTAAGGAATATAGTGTAACTTATAAGCAGGTTGAACTTCTTCCGGACGGCTCCATTGACCTGGAAACCCTTGAAAAAACTATCTCCGACAAAACTCGCATGGTCTGCGTTCAGCGTGCAACAGGATATGCTTGGCGTAAATCAATTACGGTAAATCAAATTGGTGAAGTTGCCGAATTAGTACATAGAATCAACCCTAATATCGTTTGCATGGTTGATAACTGCTATGGCGAATTCCTTGATATTAAAGAACCTACAAATGTGGGTGTAGACATTATGGCTGGCTCACTTATTAAGAATCCAGGTGGCGGTCTGGCGCTTACCGGTGGCTATGTCTGCGGTCGTGAAGATCTTGTAGAAAAGATATCTTATAGAATGACTTGCCCTGGAATCGGTGGCGAATGTGGTCTTACATTTGGTCAGACACGTACAATTCTTCAGGGCCTATTCCTTGCACCAAAGGTTGTAAACGGCGCAGTTAAGGGCGCAATTCTATGCGCTGCCGTTTACGATAAGCTGGGCTATCCAGTGTGCCCAGGCATCAAAGACACCAGAAGTGATATTATTCAGGCGATTCAGCTAGGCTCAGCTGAGGCAATGGTTGCATTCTGTGAAGGAATTCAGGCTGCTGCACCAATTGATGCTCATGTTGCTCCTGTACCTTGGGCTATGCCAGGCTATGAAGATGAAGTTGTAATGGCTGCAGGCGCTTTCGTTCAGGGTTCATCCATCGAATTAAGTGCTGACGGTCCTATTAGAGAGCCTTACAATGTATATTTCCAGGGCGGCTTGACTTACGAACACTCAAAATTCGGTGTAATAAAGTCAGTTAACCGTATGTATGAAAAAGGACTGCTTGAATTATAAGAGAAAGAAGATTTATTATGGATAAATATCGTATGCTAAAAACATTAACATCCATACTCAAGCTTCTTTTACTTATAGGGATAGTTGTTTTTATACCGGTTTATATTTACTTTTACCATGGGGAGGTAATAACGAGTTTTGACTCTCTCGACGACGTAACATCTTTCCTTATGCACTATAAAAACGCCAGCATTCCTGTATACATAGGGTTTCAGACACTGCAGATTGTCATATCCGTCATACCCGGACAGGCATTTCAGCTAGCCGCAGGATATCTCTATAGCTTCCTGCCCGGTCTGCTATTTTCTGTAATCGGTGCAGTGCTGGGAACAAGTATTTCCTTCTATTTGGCAAAGTTCCTTGGACGCGATGCTGTTCACATCTTCTTCGGCGAGGAAAAAACAGCCTATTACCTGGAACGCTTAAACAGCAAAAGGGCATACACCCTGGTCTTCGTGCTTTACCTGATTCCCGGCCTGCCTAAGGATGTTATAAGCTACATTGCCGGCGTCTCTGAAATGAAGTTTAAGGCATTTCTAGTGTTTTCTCTAATCGGAAGACTTCCCGGCATGAGCGCAAGCCTGCTCATCGGCGAACTGTATTTCCATAATCATTACGTTGCCATGGGAGTTGTGGCCGTTCTCGTAGTTATTGCATTTATAGCGTGCGTGGTGAAAAGAGACAGCATCAAAACGAGAATGGACAGGTTGTATGATAAGGTGTCAAAATAGAATTGAAACTTAAATAGCTGAATTTTAAATACCATCCAATTGGGTGGTATTTTTTTGAGAGGTATTCTTTTGATAAAAAATGAGTTATAAGAACAGCTGTTTAAAATTATATGAACAAATGTTTAAAAAAGGTGTTGACAACGAACACTTATTCTGCTAATATATAGAAAACGAACAAGCGTTTAAAAATAATAAGAGGTGAGTGTCATGAGAAAATATAGAATTAAGTCAAAGGTAAGATTTACATTATTTACAGTTTTAGCAATTATAATCCTTATTACAGGATTTACTACAGCTCTAGGCTATAATACAGTTAGCAGTTCATCCCGTGATCAGTATGTGCAGCTTAAGGTGAAATCCGGTGATACAATCTGGAACATTGCTGAGGAATATGCAACGCCTGGCACAGATGTGCGCAAAGTCGTAAATTACATCTACGACCTAAATGAAATCTCTGCAGATCAGCTTCAGGCTGGCCAAAATATTATAGTTCCAATCTACGACTAAGATGCCGTAGATCAGACAATTCAAAAAAGAACAAGAAATTCACCAAAATTCATATAGATTAAGATTTAAGCAATTTTACGCAGTATAATAGAGGATAGTCATATCGACTGCCATAAATAAAATCGCTTAAATCGCAAAATTAAGCCTCTAATTTTTTTTAGATATCCCATAAGAAGACCCCCTGATTCTAACAACTGCAACTCCAGGGGGTCTTTCCTTTATTTAAATGGAATATGGGCTTCAGAGCTGTTTGAAAGACCTAATTTTGGAGAAATAATAATAACTATTCCGAAAATTATGATTTTAGGAATAGTTATTTCAGGGCAAAGAACCCCAAAAAAAATAAAGTTCATATTCCCTCTCAAAATGAACTTTATTCACAGAAACCTTAAAAGCCTCTTTTGTAATTTCCTCAACTCTGCGGAAATCTTCCGGTCTCTCTTCTCTGATGCTGATATTCAATTTATCTTGTTTCATTTTTTCCTCATTTATATTTTTTACTTGTTCTCAGCGATTGCGAAAATTCCGGCTCTCCTAAAACTTCCCATTCCATTCGGCATTACATATTTGTCATAGTAATCGCATAACTCGTGGTATATGCCTTTAATTCAGAAATGCTAGTCAACTGTTCTGCATCATCATAGTCAGCTTTGTTGAAATATCCCTCAGTCATCATCGCCTTGACCGAAGGGTGTATGCGACCAAGCTTTGTCATACTATAATTCAGCCATGTGGCAGTCATACATGCTTTACTGGATACGGACATCATTACCTTTTTTCCAACACGGCATGCCTCAGATATCACATCGCCAGCCCTACGGCCAGAGAAAGAAACAGCACCATCAAAGCACAAAACCAAGTCAAATTCATCTGTTTCAAAGATATCCAGATTAACTGCATTTCTTTTGATGAATTCTATGTTATCTAGCCCTTCTGCATTTTCTTTTGCAATTCTGATCATTTCGTCAGATAAATCTAAATGAACTACATCATATCCCATTTTAGCCAATGGAATAGAAAATGCACCTGTGGCTGCTCCAATATCAAGGATTCGCTTCACATTATGTAAATGACTCTGAATAGCTTTAAAACGAAGCAAACGATTAATCATTTCATCATCATAATCAACTTCCTCTATTTCAGAAATAATATTCCAAAATTCTTCATGTTTTTCAAAGTTCATTTGTGGTCCCCTCCTACTATTGATACCATTGTGCTTGAGCTTGATACATTTTAGCATAATAGCCATCTTTCTTCAATAGATCCTCATGCGTACCATCTTCCACAATGTTGCCTTCACGAAAAACTAAAACTCTGTCTACTATACGTGTAATACCTAGACGATAAGAAATAAGAATAGTAGTTTTTCCCTCTGTCATTTTTGCAAAATTTCTATATAAATCTGTTTCTGCAAGTGGATCAAGTGCTGCTGTAGGCTCGTCCAGTATCATTAACCTGGCATAGTTCTTATATAGTGCTCTTGCAAGCGCAACTCGCTGCCACTGCCCTCCGGATAGATTGTTTCCTGTCTCACTGAACTGTCCTATTTCCTCGTCCAGGCCTTTGGGCTGTTGTTTAACTAACGTCTAAATATTTGCATCTATAATAAGTCATTTAAAGAACTGTTTAAAACAGTGCATATCTGAATACACAAATTCAAGGAAGAGTTGTAGTCGCCTTCTGCATTATTCATTTATATTCGTCCTTTAGAATGTCTTCTATAATGTCTTTATTAATTGTAAATGCCGGTGTTCCCATAGAACCAGGACCCACCTCATATTTATCAAATGCTATAACAAGATCCCCATTATCGTTCCAATAGAAATTCTGTTCGTCATCAAGCTGGATGAAGTCTTTTCCCACTTCAGCGTTATCAATCCAATATTCCTTCGTAGAATCCTTTGCCATTTCTGCCTTCATCTGGCGGCGTATCTCATCCTTTAGAACCTCAGCAAAATCCTTTGTCTTAAAGAGATCCTTCAGAGTTACAATCTGGCCACTTAACTTATCAATATGGTAATACTTGTAATAAGTATTAGTGCTTGCTGCTGATTCTTGAACATTCATTCTTAAGGTGAACCATTTATCGTTATTAGTTACAACGTCGTAGTCAACAAATATTCCGCTGTGTCCCTTCTTGCCGTTTTCTTCCATATCCTTATTAAATTTATCGGCTAGAATCTTTGTCAGTTCATCAACATCCTTATTAATGTATGCAGTCGCCGGACCCTTATTATTTTCAATTTTTGGTACTGCTATATTCATGTCATGATTACCATCGGAATAGAAATAGTTGCGAATGGTAACCACCTTAACTATTTTGCCTATAACCGGGATCTTCTCCAGTGTCTGAGCATAAGCAGTGCTGCAATTTGGAAGCACTGCAAGACTTATAAATAAGAAACATGCTGCAATTGATGCAAATTTTTGTAATGACTTAGATTTAAATTTAAGAACAGTCCCCTTCTCTGTTCCCATATCATCTAATTTATTTTCAAATTTAGGTAATGCCGAAAGCGTGGCTTCAATCTTATCCTTTACACAATCTGGAATCTGACATTGGGCTTCTAGTATAGCATCTTTAATGTATCTATCAAATTCATTCATTGTTGAAATCCTCCCTCAAAATCTCTCGCAATTGCTTCCTTGCTCGAGATAATTGTTGTTTAACGGAAATCGTCGTAGTATTGGTAATTTTCGAAATTTCATTTATAGGTAAATCTTCATAGTAAAAGAGCGTGATTACAGTCCTATATGGTTGTTTAAGACTTTCCACAGCCTCGTTAAGGGCAAGCTTAGTCTCAATACTGTGTTCCGTTTTCGTAGATGTAACCTCTACTTCCTCCATAGGTATGACCTTGGATTCTTTCCGTATAAATTCAACAGCAGTATTGTATACTATCTTAAGTAACCAGGTTTTGAAAGCATCCTCACTCTTTAATGTGCCGATATTTTTGTATGCTCGTAAAATTGTCTCCCCTATGACATCGGCTGCATCATTATCATTTTTAACTAAGGAATAAGCGAGAGAATACATTGCTTTTTCGTTAGCCCGTATTAATTCGCAAAATTTATCCTTGTCGATCAATTCTAATTCTCCTTTAACAATCTAGTGGTTTCTGTCGAAATCCACTGTCCCCATTTAATATAGTGTTTTGCATACAGATGCACACCATCAGAGGTTAAGTCAGAAGAAAGATTACCCTCATCATCATCAAACTCAGGATTAGCATCCATATAAAAAATGTCCTTATCATTAGCAAATTCAGACATCTTAGAATTAAGCTTGTCTATGGCCTCGTTGTTAATTAAATTGTCCGTATCACTCTTGTCTTTGGTCACATGTAAGTTGGCTTCTACAAAGATTTTCGCATCTGGCTGCTTTTCCCTAATAGAGTCAATTATAGCTGCGTAATTGCTTATAACTGTATCTGTGTCACAGCCAACTTCATTAATTCCAAGCATAAGATATATTTTACTATATTTCTTGTTTGATAACAACTCTTCTAGAGTAACTTTACCTACTTTTGGAACTGAAACACATTCATCATTGATATTCATAGTGCTCATGCCCACACTGCAGAAGAAATCAGGATCTTCCATTTCAGAATACTCCATCAAACCTACAGTTCTAGAGTCTCCTATGAAAAGAGCTCCTTTCATAGATGTCGGAGTAATTTTCTTGACTACTTTCTTGCTTTCAGCCGGTTCTGCCTGCTTCTTATTATCTTTAGCAAAACTTCTTACGCAGGCAACGCCTGCAATCAGCGCAATAACCAAGCCGAAAGTTACAATTTTGGTTAGCTTTGTCTTTTTCATTTATTTCTATCCCCTTTTTGTTTTGATATATATAAGACGAGTTGACTAGAGAAAAGGTGACAAAAAAAATAAAAAAGCCCCTACTCTACCCAATGTGAGTAAAGTAAGGACCGTTTACGATCAAACTAATCAGCCTATTCCGCCTAGCATTGCGCCTGCAATCAGCGCAACAAGTGCCAGAGGAACTAATACAAATTTTCCTAAAGGAATGAACCAAGCTCCAATCGGCTTATCCTTTCCCTTATTAACTGCATCGAGTGCAAATTTATCTCCTGCAACCCAGAAGAACATAAATGCAGCAAGCATTGCACCCAGTGGGCATACGTAAATAGATACGGCGTCCATCCATCCAGATACGATTCCCTGAATAACTAGTGCAACACCTCCACCTAATACGGCAATAATTCCTGTTGCAATTACTCTATTTAACCCGAATCTTTCCTGCAGTGTCGCAACTGGTGATTCATATAAATTTACCAAAGAGCTCATTCCGGCAAAGAGAACACATACGTAAAATACCATTCCTACGACCTTGCCACCTGGCATTCCGTTAAATACATTGGCCAAATATATGAACATAAGTCCCGGACCACCAGAATACAATTCAGAGCCACCTACAGCCATACTTGGAATAATTACCATAGCTGCAAGCATTGCAGCGATAGTATCAAATAAGGCTACATCTCTTGCCGCACTCGGAATGTTTTCTTCGTTTCCAAGGTAAGATCCGTAAATTACGGTTCCATTTCCTGCAATAGAAAGTGAGAAGAATGCCTGACCAAAGGCATAAATCCAAAGTTTAGGATCTAGCAATCCTGCTGGCTTAATAGTAAAGATGTACGCTAGTCCGTCAGTTGCTCCTGGAAGTGTGAATATATATACTCCAAGCCCAATGAACAAAACAAATAGAAGCGGCATCATAATCTTATTTGCTTTTTCAATTCCTCCGGCAATCCCCAGAGACATTATTACAGCTGTCATTAATATAGCAACTATTATCCATGAATTATTTCCGTAAGCAGTTGCTGTGCTGTCAAAGGTTCCACCTATTAATCCCATGTCCTGTCCCATATCATAAAGCTTTCCAGACAGAGCCAGATATGAATATTTAAAGATCCATCCGACAACTACAGTGTATCCGATAGCAAGTGCCAGGGAGCCGAAAACAGGTAGAATTCCTATAACTTCACCTATTGATTTCTTTCCTGTGCGCATTTCAGTACACATACCAAAAGCTTTAATCGGTCCACCCTTAGCTGCGCGCCCTAGTGCCATTTCTTCAATAAGTCCTGTAGAACCTATTAGAATTACGAATAGAATATATAGGATAATGAATGTCATTCCACCCCAGTCAGAAACCATATACGGAAATCTCCATATATTTCCCATTCCAACTGCTGATCCTATACATGCCAGAATAAATCCTCTACGCCCACTAAAACTATCTCTTTTTTTCTTCATATATAAACAAATACCTTTCTAAATGACTAGTCTTTGTCCATTTTACCATAGTTACAGTGCGTAGAGCAATTAGAAATTCACCTTTTTTGCCTACGCATTATATCCCATTATATCGACTCTACACATTATATTTATCGCGAAGATTGATTACAGCCAAGCGATTCGCCAGGAAACACTCCCCTACAGCCAAGCCGAAAACAATCAGACTTCCAATAATAGGGTCTAAATATTTGAATGGCATTATCGCTACTAAGGTAAGAATGTTTACAAGAGCTTCAACTATAATGCAAAACATTCCTGCTACCTTACTAGTGTGATGAGTTATAGGATCTCTCCAAAAGCTGGCAAAGATACTGTTAAAAAATGCCCATCCGCTGAAAGCAAAAGTGATGGCTGTAATTATAAGTAGCCAGATGGCACAAAGTGCATATAATTCTAAGGAGCCATTGATGCTACCTACGAAATCAGACATTAAGGAGAACAAAAGTGTTCCCTTATTAAAAAATACCCCTATTATAGTAACTATTAAAAAGAAAACAGGTAAAGTTACCATAAACTTAAATCCACCGATCATGTGTGCCTTAACCCTATCTCTATTACTAATTGGAAAACTTCCGAAAAAAGATGCTTTGTCATCAAGCAGGATATATGAATTCCAAGCTTGAGCCATAGACGTTAAGTTACAAATGCCTATGGCTATAAGTACCCAAATAGCCTTTATTCCTATCTGCTTAAAGAAAAGCAAACTCATGGCTATCATCCATGTTATTATGCTCCAATCTATACTGAGGCCCTCACCACTTATAAGCTTTCCATAAGCTTGCACCTTAGTTAGATTCTTATTGCTACCAAAGGCTATACTATCTGTAGGTTTTGATCTATTGTCTCCTTCTCTAGAAGACCATCTATAAAATAGAATTGCTAACCCCACAATTACGGCAATTCTAAGTAACTGCACCAGTATAGGTGATATTTCATTAGAGAAATTTATAAGTAGTGATGGTAGAAATATAAATATCATAACCAAGGCTACAGGCAAATCCACTGTCATTCTTTGGAGCATTGCTATCTCGTTTTCGTATTTCCCGTGCGTCCTAACTAATAAAAACTCAGTGCATAATGAAGCGCATATCGACAATATCAATAGAGATACTAGTGCTAATGAAAATACAGTGTATACCTGGATATTTGAAACTTCCTTTGATCCATTAAAATATAACCAGCGTAAAAAATTAGGAAATGATCCTAGGCCATCATGCATAACCATATAGCATCCACTGACTACAATAAAGCCACATATAAGCATATAGAATGTTGCCATTGCTCCTAAAATAAGTTTTGCTGCTCTTATGCTTTGTTCCTGAACAGGAAAAGTGTCGATCAGAATACTAGAATTACCGTAAGCATTTTCAAAGAATATTTTATTTATCGTCTTTTCATGGAAGAAAATAGCAACAATAATTAAAACCAAACCTATAATGGATACTTGGAACATCATATTCAACATCAGCAGGCATATAGTGCCTATAGCCATGCAAAGAAGCATAACGCTAAATTCATCTTTTGCCAAAGCGAAATTAGTTTTGATCATCTTCCATATTTCTTGTCTCATCTTTGAAAATCTCCTTTAAAGCTCCCTCAAGAGAGGAGTTATATTCCGCTCTTATGCTGTCAGCATCTTCATATATAATTACTTCACCCTTTTGTAAAACAATAACGGAATCGAATAATCTTTCAATATCTCGGACTAGATGAGTTACAATAATCATAGTTCCCTTAGGATTAAAGTTCTCAATAATTAGGTCCAGAACATGGTCTCTTGCCTCTACGTCTACTCCCCCAATTGGTTCATCGAGAAGATACAGCTTCGCATTTCTCGACATAGTGAGACAAATCTGAAGCTTATCAATCATTCCCTTAGACATTTCTTTCGGCATCTGTTCTGGTTGTAAGTCGAAGGCATCTAGAAGTCTCTGGCATTTCTCTTCATCAAAGTCATCGAAGAAAGTCTTATACACATTAATAAGGTCCCTGATTTTCATGTCCATAGGCAGGCCACTTTTGTCTGGCAAATATGCAACTATAGCCTTTGTATCTGCCCCCGGTTTCATGCCATTGATTTCGACGCTACCACCATATTCAGCATAAAAACCAGCAAGGATTTTTATAAGTGTGGTCTTACCTCCCCCATTTGGCCCCAATAATCCTATAATCCGCCCCTCTGGAATATCTAGGCTCACGCCGTTTAACGCGCAAACTGAATCAAATATCTTGGTCAAATCTTTAATTTTAACCAAGTTGTTTTCAACTAGCTTCAATTGTCTGTTCATAATCATCTAGTCCTTTCAGAAAAAAATCCGTCATCTCATTTTTACTATACCCCAAAACACTCATTTCCTTTTGGAAACGCTTTGCAGCCTCATTTGCCATTTGCATTCTAAGCTTTCTTATGAGCTCTACATCTTCAGTCACAAACCTACCACTGGTTCGTTCCGATATAAGCAGCCCCTCGCGTTCCAGCTCATTGAGTGCTCTTTGCATGGTGTTAGGGTTCACCTCAAACTCACCAGCTAGTTCTCTCACCGATGCCACACGCATCCCCGGTTTCAGCTCACCTGAGGCAATGGACTTTCTCACATTATCCATAATCTGCATGTAAATTGGCATATTGTCCTGTAAACTTTTGTCCATATTTTTCACCCCCTCCTTTATCAAAACCAACAACATCCTTTAAATTCTTAGTTGTAATTGTACTATTGTATTATCTATTTAATACAATAGTACACCTTTCTCATTTTGTCAATAGCTAATTATGTTGATTTTATGAAAGAAATATTTTATACTTAATTTAACTTAAATTATTTTTAGGAGGAGGATTATGAAATTCTATATTGTAGACGCATTTACAGAAAAAATGTTTGGCGGAAACCCTGCCGGAGTTGTTATTCTTCCAGAAGGTGAAGACTTCCCATCAGATGAACTATGTGTACAGACAGCTGCAGAGCTAAGATACTCCGAAACTGCTTTTATCAAACAGCTAGGAGAAAAAGAATTCCAGGTAAGATACTTTACACCTGCTGCAGAAGTTGATCTATGCGGACATGCTACTATTGCTGCGTTTAAGACCTTATATCTTGCAGGTATAGTTAAGGACAACACAACTGTAATGAACCATACCCTTGCAGGAGATCTTAATATTGAAATTAAAAACGGATTTGTCCTTATGGATATGGCTAAACCAGTTAGAATTTTTGAAATCAGCGAAGAAGATAAGTTAAAAGAACTATATACTATTATGGGTCTTGATTATGAAAAGCAGAAAAAAAAAGGACTTACACTGACTCCTCAGGCTGTATCCACAGGCCTTCTTGACATTATTATGCCAGTTGCAACTCTTGAGGATCTCCAGGCAATCGAACCAGATATGAAGGCTCTTTCCGATTTATCTGCAAGATATGAAGTTGTTGGAGTTCACGCATTTACAACTGATTGCAATGATGCAACTTGTCACACAAGAAACTTCGCTCCTCTTTACGATATCGATGAAGAGGCAGCTACAGGAACATCAAGTGGAGCAACTACATACTATGGCTACTTAAATGGATTCGTAAAATCCGGTGATGAATGTAAATTCATTCAGGGTGAAAAAATGAAGAGACCATCAGCTATCCTAAGTACAATTGAAGTTGAATGTTCAGCTGACGGATGTGAAGAATTTGATCCTGAAAAAGCAGAATGCTTCATTAAAGTTGGTGGCGATGCTGTTATTTTGGCAGACGGAGAACTGCATATCTAAAATTTCATAAAAGATTAATTATACAAAAACTATGGGGCTAATGAATCTAACATCAGCCCCTATTTTTATTCATTTAAATTTTGTCATTCCATATTAGTTTACCATAAATGTTATTCGTTGAGCTTTAAGTTGTCTTGTGCAATAACCTTGATTTTGCCACCATGGTCAATGATATAATCATGAAGATGTGCTGCCAGTTCATTGGCATCATCATATTGATCCAGACTTATATGGTTAGAAAGATATGCATCTCCCCCTCCTGTCAAAATCTGAAAATTTTTGTTATATGTAACCTGATAGCTATACACTTCTCCATTTAAATAACAGTCCCATGCTGTCATTCCAGCTTCCTTATTGCTGTCGCTATTAAAACTAACGAAACCAATAGCTGCAAAGCTGACAAACATAATAACAAAAGCTAAAATTACAATTATAATAGTTTTCCAAATTCTTCTAGCGCGTCTATTCTTGATTGCTAGCTGTTCATTTATTCTGCTAAGTTGTTCTATTAAGGCATCATTTTCTGCATTTTTAATTCCTTCAGCGCCGAGCAATTCAGCAACCGATACTTCGAAAATGTCTGCCATTTCAGAAAGAACCTGGGCATCTGGAACTGAGTAACCTTTTTCCCATTTTGATATGGTTTGTCTCGCAACGTGTAGCCTGCATGCTAGTTCCTCTTGAGTAAAGCCTTTATTCTTTCTGATGTTTTTTAAATTTTGACTTAACATTCTATATACCCCCTTGATAAAATGATTGGCGTAAATGTGTTTTCTTTACGGCTAAATCATATATCAAGAACCCTTTCTAAATCAAGCAACGCAAAGTAACATTGATGTTTTTAGCTTTCTGAACTCATTTTTACTCCGATAAGAACAATTGCTCCACCCACTATCTGCTTGATAAGCAGTGGATCGCCCATAAATGCAACTCCAAGAATCAAACCAACTACAGGCATAACATTTATCATAGATGCTGTAGCGCTGGCTGATAGACCTTTTAATCCAAAATTGTATAGAATAAAGGCTATAATAGAACATCCTATTGCAAGGAAAAGCAGTGATATTAAAGATACCGGTGTAGGTTTCATCCACTGGTCCATTTCAATAAATGTAAGTGGGATTAAGAAGATTCCGCCGAAAACCATCTGGTAAAATGTTATGGTTAAAGGTGTATACTTATGATTAATATTTTTCGCCACAAAGTTATATACACCCCAAGCTATTCCGGCTACTAGCATCAGAATATTTCAAAGAAGAGGATTGGATGCCGTGCTTCCACCACCAGATGTGGATAATAGATATACACCAATTATTGCAAGGATTAGACCTATGGCCTTCTTTTTTTCTGGAGCAACCTTGTAGATTCCAAATTCCATTATGGCGATAATTGCTGGATATCCTCCGCTAATAAGGGCCGCTGCTGAAGATGTAGTGTAAGCTATTCCCATATTTTGCAAAGAGAAATATAGTGTTACTCCAAAAACTCCTGCAAGGACCATGTATTTCATGTCTCCTTTTTCAACTTTTTCCAGCTTTCCAGTAATCTTGACAATGACAAGTAGAATGGCCGCTGCCACAATAGTTCTTACTGCACCTAATGTTATAGGTGGAAAAGTTGTATTAGCATATTTTGTTATAATATATGAACTGCTCCAAAAGAGAATTGCTATTAGTACTGCTAAATAATACTGAAACTTACCTGATGATTTTTTCATAAAATTTACCACTTCCTTTACAATCACATACAGGTAAGTTTATCATAATTTTTAGTCTTTTACAATTTTATAATAGGCATTTGATGTGATTTTATATACCACAGCGTATATCAATCCAAATACAAGTATTGCACAGATTGTTACTATTAAAATAAGCTTAAAGTTATACAAATTAAATAGCTGAAGTATCTTCCAAATTAATGGAAAAGCAAAGGCCATGTGCGTAACTGCAAAGACTAGGGGCACAAAGAAAACTGTCAAAATCTGCGAATTTATGCTCTTCTTTATATCCACCTTATTCATACCTACCATCTGCATTATATGGAAGTTTTCCTTGTCTTCATAGCCTTCAGAAATTTGCTTATAATAAATTATCAGCACCGTTGCAAACATGAATACCAGGCTCAGAAGAATGCCTATGAAGAACAATCCTCCATATGTTTGGTAGAAATCACTCTTATTCTTTTCTGCGCAATCAGAGTTAAAGTAATCAAGATAATGATTTTGCTCTGCAGAAGTTAAGGAATCCTGAATCTTATCATATAAGCCGATCTGTTCCTCACCATCGCCATTTATATCCAGCATGTAGTTCCAGCCCGTTGTGTAGGAGATGTTTTCATTCCTTGGTATAACTTTGTTTATAAACTCATCCGTTACACCTTGAAAATCTCCAACTACAAGATATATGCCTGGCGTCATTTGCGAGGAAAGGACTCCCATTGCCTGCAAATCATCTGCGTCTCCAACAATTTCCAGAGTGCGGCAGCCTTCCATCTTAATGGTATTCTCACCGTATTTGTAGCTCTTGCATTTAATAAGTGCTTCATCTTTCTTCAGCTTAACATTCTTGCCTGTCATCTTATTGTAGTCTTCAAGAGGAATGAAGCTTATTTCCGTGTCAGCTTCATCGAAATCCACATTGTTCTTTTCCACAGATCCGTAAATGCTCGTATACCTGTAGTCTAGGACATTTTTCTTCTCATACCCTTCTTTGGCAATCTCCTTATCGACCGTTTTTCTAATAATAGCTATGTTTTTTTCCTGATCAGCATCAAAAGTGCCAAAAAAACTGCCAAAATATTCTGAAAATATCATCTGTCTAGGATACATACTCCTACAACTGTCCTCACTGCCTATAAATAGGCTGACTGTAGATGACATAACAACTAAAACCATAGTGCATAAAATACAGATAGATGCCAGTCCTGCTCCATTTCGTTTCATTCTGTATGACATTGATGAAATAGACACGAAATGGTTCTTTTTATAATAATACCCCTTATTCTTTTTTAGCATAGTACAAAGAGTTACAGAGCCCGTTGTAAACAACATATAGGTTCCAATTATAACCATAATCACAGCTACGAAGAAAATGGTAAATGCATCAATTGGTGATTTTATACTTACTGCTATAAAATAAGCCCCTGCTAGCAGAAGTACTCCGATACCTGCTATTAAAAGATTTCCCTTTGGTGGTTTTTCCCCTACATTTTCACTCTTAAGTAGATCCAACGGATTCGTCCTACGAATCTTAATGAAACTGCTTAAAAGTATAACGAAGAATATGGCACTAAAAATTCCTAAGGTCATGGCCACTGCCTGAAACGGTACTCTAAAGCTTAAAGTAGCCTCATGTTGTAAAACCTTCATTAGACCTAAGTCTGCTAGTTTTGACAGAAGTATGCCCAGAAGCGCACCTACTGCCATGGTGAAGACCCCGATAATTAAAGCCTCGAAGGATGCGATTATGGAAAGTTTTCTCTTGTCCATGCCCAGAACATTGTAGAGTCCGAACTCCTTATTTCTGCGCCTTACCAGAAATGAATTTGTGTAAAATAGAAAGAGAAAAGCAAAGACTGCAATTACAAACTGCCCTAAATGGAGTATAATGTTCAGGCTGCAGCCTCCGCCCATTTCGTTGTAAACGGGATTGTCGCAGAGAGACGAAATTATGTAGAACATCATAACCATACCGATGCAGGTCAGAATATATGGTAAATATAGCTTTCTGTTCTTCTTAATAGTATTAAGTGCCAGTGTGGGATAGAAACCGTTCTTCATCGTAGCTCGCCTCCTGTCTGAAGCATAGCTAAGGTATCTGATATTTTCTGATACATCTCGTCATTGTTGCACTGCCCTTTATAAATCTGGTGGAAAACCTCCCCGTCCTTAATGAAGAGGACCCGGCTTGCGCAGCTGGCTGCTTTGATAGAATGGGTAACCATGAGAATAGTCTGCCCTGTTTCATTGATTTCCTCAAACATGTGAAGCAGCTCATCTGCTGATTTGGAATCCAAAGCTCCTGTTGGTTCGTCGGCAAGAATCAATTTTGGTTCTGTTATCAAAGCTCTTGCAACTGCTGCTCTCTGCTTCTGTCCGCCGGAAACCTCGTATGGATATTTCTTTAGCAAATCTATTATTCCCAAGGATTTAGCTAGAGGAATTAGTCTTTTTCGCATTTCCTTATAGGACTTATTGGCAAGAACGAGCGGCAAATAAATATTATCTTCTAATGTAAAGGTGTCTAGCAGGTTAAAGTCCTGGAATACAAATCCCAGGTTATCTCTTCTGAAATCTGCAATATCTTTTTCCTTAATCGTGCTAAAATCCATTCCGTCTAGAATGATTTTACCGCTTGTAGGTCTATCCAGGGACGCTAAATTGTTAAGTAGCGTGGTCTTTCCTGAACCGGATTCTCCCATAATAGCCACATATTCGCCTTGTTCAACTGTAAAATTCACATTTTTCAATGCTTCTACGGAGTTGCCTCCAAAGCGCGTAGTATAAACTTTTCTTAGTCCTGAAACTTCAAGTAAACTCATTTTCATTACCTCCCTTTTGCAAGTATAATATTATCAAAAAAGGGAAATGTAATTCCATAGAATTTGCTTACATTTCCTTTTCTAAATCTTACAATTCTGTAAGGTTTCATATTCATTTAAATGATTTTCCTGTAAGGTGTATGGTAAACTCAGAGCCCTGGCCTGGCGTAGATTCTACAGTGATACTGTGTCCCAGGTTTTGGCATATGCGTTTACATAGATAAAGTCCAAGTCCTGATGCCTTTTTATCAGTTCTTCCATGGCTGCCGGTGTAGCCTTTTTCAAATATTCTAGGCAAGTCTTCCGGTGCGATTCCCATTCCCGTATCAGCTACGGTAATGCCGTCTGGCTCAGTCCACTTTATGGTAATGCTTCCTGAAGCCGTGTATTTCAAAGCATTGGAAATAACCTGCTCTATAATAAAGCTTAGCCATTTTTCATCTGTAACAGCTTTCTTATTTAAAGGCTCATAATTAAGCTTGATTCCCCTTGTAATAAACTGTCCGGAAAGTTTTCTCAAACTTTGTCTTATAATTTCATCTAGTTCAATTTCCTTAAATAGATAATCTGTACTGTCTGAATCAAGGCGCAGATATGTCAGTACCATTTCCACATACTGTTCTATGCGAAAAAGGTCTTCTAGAAGCTGTCTCGATGCAGGGCTGTCCTCACTTTGGAGAAGCAGGCGCATTGACGCTATGGGAGTTTTGATCTGGTGGGCCCAGACCGTGTAATAGTTCACCATGTCGTAAAACCTGGCGTCTAAATCGGCGGCCGTTTGTCTTCTTTCCTCCTCCAACAAAGCAATGAGTTGGCGGTAGTTTTCATCGTCTATGCCATTATATGCCGTCAGAGTTTCTGCCATGTCAGCAGGTAGTTTGCGCAAAAGCTTCAGATTTCGGTCTTTATCAAAACCTCTATAGGCGCAAATCCCACCGTAGATTAGACCAACAGACAGACACAGAATAATTGAATACTCAATTATAAATGTCGGCGAACCGTACAAAATCATTACTATAGGAGCAATGCTGCAACAGATTAGAAAAAAAGCTATGCTTACAATATGTTTTTTTATATATCTAATTAAAAATTCCATGGGCTTCCTTTCATATCTAAGCTACTATATATCCCCTGCCGTGTTTGGTTTCAATGAAGTCATCCAGGCCTGCGTTCTGTAGCTTTTTGCGAAGTCTGTTGACATTGACGGTCAGAGTATTTTCATCTACAAACTCATCGGTTTTCCAAAGGGCTTCCATAAGTTTTTCTCGACTTACAACTTTTCCCTTGTTAGCCATTAGTGTCAGTAGAATGCGGTATTCATTTTTTGATAAAGAAATATTCTCATCTTTATATATTAAAGTTCCCTCGTCCATATTTAATAGCGCACCTCTATGTTCAAGAACGGATACCTTAGATGCGAAATCATAGGTTCTCCTAAGCATTGCCTGCATCTTGGCAATGAGTACACTCATATCAAAGGGTTTGGATATGAAATCGTCGGCACCCATATTCATGGCCATGACGATGTTAAGGTTATCTGACGCTGATGAAATAAATATAATAGGAACCTTGGAAACCTTACGTATCTCCTGGCACCAGTGGTAGCCATTATAGAATGGCAGTGAAATATCCAAAAGAACCAGGTGAGGATCAAACTCGGCAAAGTCAGCCATTACATCTCTGAAATCTTTGCATGCTCTGCACTCTATATCCCAGAGAGCTCCTTCTTTAATAATGGCATCTGCAATGCCCTTATCGTCTTCTACTATATAAACCCTATACATTTTCCCTCTACTCCTTAGAAAAGTGATGTTAACATTTTGAAAACAGAGGTCAGGAAAACCCATCCCGACCTCTGCATTAGTATCTCTGTCTTTTTTTGACCTGTTTATTTGAAGTATTCTACTGCAGCCTTGAACATCTGCATATCGAATTCGCCTGGAACGTTCTTGTACAGGCCTTCTCCGATTCTTTCAGAGTGTCCCATCTTACCAAGAACCTTACCGTCAGGTGATGTAATACCTTCAATTGAAGCGTATGATCCATTTGGATTGTACTGAACGTCAGCACTTACATTGCCGTCAAGGTCAACGTACTGAGTAATGATCTGACCATTAGCAGCCAGTTCCTTAATTAATTCTTCTGAAGCGATGAATCTTCCTTCTCCGTGTGAAATAGGAACTGTGAAGATGTCTCCAGGTTTTACATTTGCCAGCCATGGTGACTTATTAGATGCGATTCTTGTTCTAACAAGCTTGGACTGGTGGCGAGCGATTTCGTTGTATGTAAGAGTTGGGCAGTTTTCATCTGTATCGATGATTTTACCATAAGGTACAAGTCCTAATTTAATTAGTGCCTGGAAACCATTACAGATACCTGCCATTAAGCCATCTCTATTTTCCAGTAAATCAGTTACTGCATCCTTAACTTCCTTGTTTCTGAAGAATGCTGTAATGAACTTACCTGAACCATCTGGTTCGTCTCCACCTGAGAAGCCGCCTGGAATAAAGATAATCTGTGCTTCCTTAACCTTAGCTGCGAAGTCTTCAACTGATTTTGCAATAGATGCAGCTGATAGGTTGTTAATTACAAAGATTTCTGGATCTGCTCCGGCATCACGGAATGCCTTTGCTGAATCGTATTCACAGTTTGTTCCAGGGAATACCGGAATAAGGACCTTAGGTGTTTCAACGCTAATCTTAGCGTGAGGTCTTTCAGTTGCTTCATATGTGAATGTTTCCAGTTCATTAGCTTCTGGCTCAATATTGCAGCTGTAAATTGGTTCAAGCTTATCTTCGTAAGTTTTTTCAATGTCAGCAAGAGAAATTACATCGCTTCCACGCTTAATAGCTTTTTCGGAAGTTGTCTTACCTAGCTTAACCATGTTGCCTGTAACCTTAGATGCATCTGTAACTTCTACAATGAAGGCACCATAGTTGTATCCGAAGATTGTATCCATATCTACATCTTCGTTATATTCGAATCCGATTTCATTACCCATTGTCATCTTAAGAATTGCTTCTGCTACGCCGCCGTAAGTTGGTGTGTATGCACTTACAATTACGCCTTGTTCAACTAGTTTGTGAACCTGTGCGTACAGTGATTTCAACGATTCAGCCTTAGGTAGATCATTTTCGTCATAGTCAGGAGTTAACATAATAATATCTCTGTCAACCGCCTTAAATTCTGGTGAAATGATGTTCTTAACGTCTTCTGTAGTAACAGCAAATGAAATTAGTGTAGGTGGAACGTCAATATCTTCGAAAGTTCCACTCATTGAGTCCTTACCACCGATTGCGCCAACGCCAAGTTCCTTCTGAGCTTTAAATGCACCAAGAACTGCGGCCATTGGTTTACCCCATCTCTTTGGTTCCTTCATCAGCTTTTCGAAGTATTCCTGGAATGATAGGTAAACATCTTCGAAGGATGCACCGGTAGCTACTAGTTTTGATACTGATTCCACTACTGCCAGGTAAGCGCCGTGGTATGGGCTTGCGCTTGCGATAAACGGATTGTAACCCCATGACATTACGGAGCAAGTTGAAGTGTGCTGTTTTTCGATGGAAATAAGGTTAACCATTGCCTGGATAGGTGTTCTCTGGTTGATTCCGCCGAACGGCATAAGCACTGTGCCGGCACCGATTGTGGAGTCAAATCTTTCTGACAGCCCTCTCTTGGAGCATACGTTAAGGTCTCCTGCTAATGCAATATATTCATCAACAAAACTTCCATCTACAGCCTTGCTGTAGTCTTCGTGCATTGGAATTTCAGCATCGATATGCTTTTCAGCACCGTTTGTATCTAAGAATTCTCTTGAAATATTTACAATTGCCTTGTCGTTCCAGAAAATCTTCAGGTATGGATTTTCCTTAACTTCTGCAACAACTGTTGCTTCTAGGTTTTCTTCTGCAGCCAGCTGGAAGAAACGTTCAACGTCTTTGCTTTCAACTACTACAGCCATTCTTTCCTGTGATTCACTGATTGCAAGTTCAGTTCCATCAAGTCCGTCGTACTTCTTAGGAACAGCGTTTAAGTTGATTTCCAGTCCATCGGCAAGTTCTCCGATTGCAACGGAAACACCGCCTGCACCGAAGTCGTTACAACGCTTAATCATTCTTGAAGCTTCTGGATTTCTGAACAGTCTCTGAAGTTTTCTTTCTTCAGGAGCATTACCCTTCTGAACTTCTGCTCCGCAGCTTTCTAGGGATTCCATTGTATGTGATTTAGATGAACCTGTAGCTCCACCACAGCCGTCACGTCCTGTTCTTCCGCCTAGAAGGATAACGATATCGCCATCAGCTGGTCTTTCTCTGCGTACGTTTTCTGCTGGAGCTGCTGCAATTACTGCACCAACTTCCATTCTCTTTGCAACATATCCATCATGGTAGATTTCATCAACCTGACCTGTTGCAAGACCGATCTGGTTACCATATGAGCTGTATCCACTTGCAGCTGTTGTTACAATCTTTCTCTGAGGAAGCTTGCCCTGCATAGTTTCTGATACAGGTTTTAGCGGGTCTGCAGCACCTGTAACTCTCATTGCAGAATATACATAACTTCTTCCTGAAAGTGGGTCTCTGATTGCACCACCGATACATGTTGCTGCACCACCGAAAGGTTCAATTTCAGTTGGGTGGTTGTGAGTTTCGTTCTTGAATAAAAGTAACCATTTCTGGATTTCTCCATCTACGTTTACATCAATCTTTACTGTGCAAGCGTTGATTTCTTCTGATTCATCAAGGTTTGGCATCATGCCCTTAGCCTTTAAGAATTTAGCAGCTAAAGTACCGATATCCATTAGGTTAACAGGCTTAGTTCTGTTAAGTTCCTTACGTGTTTCTAAATAATCTTCAAAAGTAGCCTGGATTTCAGGGTCCTCAAACTTAACATTATCAATTGTAGTATTGAATGTTGTATGTCTGCAGTGGTCTGACCAGTATGTGTCAATTACTCTGATTTCTGTAATTGTTGGATTTCTATCTTCGCTCTTGAAATAATCCTGACAGAACTTAAGGTCTGCAAGGTCCATAGCAAGACCATAATCTTCTAAGAATTCCTGTAGTCCTGCCTCGTCTAAATCAATGAAACCATCTAGTACTGCAACTTCTGTAGGAATTTCATATTCCATCTTAAGCGTAGCAACTTCTCCAAGTTCAGCTTCTCTTGACTCAACAGGGTTGATTACATATTTCTTGATTTCTTCGAAATCTTCTTCGCTAATTGTACCCTCAAGGATATAAACCTTTGCTGTTCTAACATCAGGTCTTTCTCCCTTTGAAATAATCTGAATGCATTCAGCAGCTGAGTTTGCTCTCTGGTCAAACTGTCCCGGAAGGAATTCCACTGCAAAAACTCTCTCAGCGTCTGTATAGTCTAAGCTCATTGTTGCTGTATCAACCTGTGGTTCTGAGAATACAGTATTTACAGCTGAGTCAAATAACTCTTTGTCGATGTTCTCAACATCGTATCTATTTACAATTCTAAGACCGGTTAAGCCTTTAATCTGCAGCAGCTTCACCAGGTCAGCCTTCAGTGAAGCCGCCTCGTGGGCAAATTCTTTTTTCTTCTCTACATAGACTCTATAAACCATTTTCTTATTTCTCCTTTGCCTTAAGGGCTTTCTGTCCAATATCTTTTCTGTAGTAAGCGTTATCAAAACTTACTTTTTCCACGGACTTGTATGCCTTCTCAATTGCTTCTTCTAGAGTTGCGCCTCTTTCAGTAACGCCAAGAACCCTTCCTCCGTTAGTCAGAAGCTTTCCGTCCTCTGAAAGTTTTGCTCCTGCTACGTATACTGTGTCAACGTCTTCAGGAATTGTGATTTCGAAGCCTTTTTCGTAACTCTTAGGGTAACCTTCACTTGCCATTACAACGCAGCAGGCTGCATCGTCAGAGAAGTTAACCTCTGCGTCAGCCAGTGTGCCATTTGCAACGTGTTCCATGATTTCGAACAGGTCGCTGTCAAGAAGCGGAAGAACTACCTGAGTTTCAGGATCGCCGAATCTGCAGTTGTACTCAATTACCTTAGGTCCGTCTGGTGTAAGCATTAGTCCGAAGTACAGACAACCTGAGAATGAACGATATTCCTTATTCATTGCAACCATTGTAGGAAGGAAGATTTCTTCTTCACACTGAATTGCGATTTCTTCTGTATAGTATGGATTTGGTGCAACTGTTCCCATTCCACCAGTGTTAAGGCCCTTGTCTCCATCTAGAGCTCTCTTGTGGTCCATTGATGAAACCATTGGAATCAATGTCTTTCCGTCTGTAAATGATAGAACTGATACTTCAGGTCCTGTAAGGAATTCTTCAATAACAACGATGTTTCCGCTGTCTCCAAATACCTTGTCTTCCATCATATCTCTAACAGCCTGCTGTGCGTCTTCCTTAGTTTCTGCAATGATTACGCCCTTACCTAATGCAAGTCCATCTGCCTTAATAACAACTGGAATTTTGCAAGTTTCTAGATATTCTAGTGCTGCATCCATATCTTCGAATGTTTCATATTCTGCTGTTGGAATTCCGTAAGCCTTCATTAAATCCTTGGAGAAAGCCTTACTTCCTTCGATAACTGCTGCATCTGCTGTAGGACCAAAGCAAGGAATTCCTTCTGCCTTAAGCAAATCTACAAGTCCCATTACAAGTGGATCGTCAGGTGCAACAATGGCAAATTCAATATTGTTTTCCTTTGCAAACTTTACAATATTGTCAAGGTCCTTAGCTCCAATGTCTACGCAAGTAGCATCTTTTGCAATTCCGCCGTTTCCTGGAAGTGCAAAGATTTCTGTTACCTTAGGGCTCTGCTTTATTTTCTTGATGATGGCATGTTCTCTTCCGCCACCGCCAACTACCATTACTCTCATGTTTTTATTACCTCTCTTACGTCTATATCTGATGTATCGGCTATTTTTAGTGGTGGAACAGTCTCATTCCTGTGAATACTGTAACCATATTGTAGTTGTCACAAGTCTCGATAACCTGTTCGTCTCTTACGCTTCCGCCTGGTTCGGCAATATATTTTACGCCGCTCTTCTTAGCTCTTTCAATATTGTCTCCGAATGGGAAGAATGCATCACTTCCAAGAGATACGCCTGTAATTGTATCAAGATATGCTCTCTGTTCTTCCTTTGTAAATGGTTCAGGTTTTTCTGTAAACAGAGTTCCCCATGTTCCATCTCTTAGAATGTCTTCGTATTCATATCCTAGGTAAACGTCAATAGTATTATCTCTTACTGCTCTGCCGATATCATCTCTGAATGGTAGGTTGATAACCTTGTCAGCCTGTCTCAAATGCCAGAAGTCAGCCTTGTCTCCTGCAAGTCTAGTACAGTGAATTCTTGACTGCTGTCCGGCTCCTACACCGATAGCCTGTCCGTCCTTAGTGTAGCAAACTGAGTTTGACTGAGTATATTTCAGAGTGATTAATGCAATAATAAGGTCACGCTTTGCTTCTTCAGTAAGTTCCTTGTTCTTTGTAACGATTTCTGTAAGGTCTTCAGGTTTAACCATATAATCGTTTCTTCCCTGTTCGAAGGTAATTCCGAATACCTGCTTGCGCTCCTGCTTTTCAGGAACGTATTCAGGATCAATTTTAATGATGTTGTAATTCCCCTTTTTCTTTTTCTTTAGAATTTCAAGAGCTTCTGGTTCATATCCAGGAGCGATAATTCCGTCCGAAACCTCTCTTGAAATAATCTTTGCTGTTGTAACGTCGCAAACGTCACTTAATGCAATGAAGTCACCAAAGGATGACATTCTGTCTGTTCCTCTTGCTCTTGCATAAGCTGTTGCAAGTGGAGATTCGTCCAGACCTTCAATATCATCAACGAAACAAGCTTTCTTAAGTGTTTCGCTCATTGGTACAGCAACTGCTGCAGATGTTGGACTTACATGCTTAAAGGATGTAGCCGCAGGTAAACCTAAGCTTTCCTTTAATTCCTTTACTAACTGCCAGCTGTTAAAAGCATCTAGGAAATTGATGTATCCTGGTCTTCCATTAAGAATTTCCAGTGGAAGATCACTTCCGTCGGCCATATAAATCTTTGCTGGCTTCTGATTAGGGTTACATCCATATTTTAATTCAAATTCTTTCATTCCTCGTATTACCTCCTGAAATCTATAACTGAAATATTAAGCGTTTTTGTTAATCATTCTGTTTTCAACTTCCCCTGTTTCAAGATCTGTATATCTTACATAGATGGAAATCTTATTGTTTTCGTCAAGGTTTTCCCAAATTTCCTTAGTAAATGCATCGATGTCATTAGGGATAACAACTCTTTCCGGCTCTCCGCAGAATGTTGGAATTGGGTTACCATCCTGCATGTAAGTGTGAATAAAATGACCGATTCCAGCAAGTGCGCTGTAGTTGAAGAAATATCTGTTACAAGCAGTTCCCTCAGCATCAGCACTCTTAAGAATGCTCATCTTATATGTAAAGTCTTTCTTATCATCGAAGCTAATCATTCCGCTGATTCTTGGAGTCCAGTTAGGACCATCTGGTTCAAATTCTCTAGTGTTAAGTGCGCCTTCGAAGCACTTTCCGTCCTTAATGAACTCATAAATTGTATCAGTCTGATCGCCGTTTGTTACGATTAACTTATCTTCATGTTTTCTCATTGGGTAATAAATAATCAGTGAAGGGTCTTCAACCTTTGATTCATCAAAAGGCTTAATCATTACATTTTCCCCTTCTTCAAGGAAAATTCTGTTTCTGCTGTTTTCAGATCTTCCCATAATGAAGTATGCGCTAACAGCCTTCTTTCCGTCTTCTGACTTACCGATAACGATACCTCTTCCAACATAGGAGTTGCCCTTTACAGCAGCTTCCATGGTTTTAGTTTCATAAACGTTCATCTATAACTCTCCTCTACCTATCTTCGCACTAATTTCTTCAACTGCACGTGGGAGCAAAACCCACTCAGCCTGCTCCATTACTCTCTTCTGAAGCACTTCCGGAGTATCACCATCCAGAATATCCACAGCCTTCTGATAAATAATTGCCCCTCCGTCTGGAATCTCATTAACAAAATGTACAGTGGCACCTGTCACCTTCACGCCATATTCAAGAGCCATCTCATGAACATGAAGCCCATAAGCGCCCTTTCCGCAAAATGACGGAATCAGTGACGGGTGAATATTGATAATTCTGTTTTCAAATGCCCTGGTAAATGCAGGACTCAGGATTTTCAGGAATCCGGCCAGCACAACAAGCTCTATGCCCTCGCTCTGAAGCTTTTCGATCAAAACCTCCTCAGATGTCATAACATATGTTGCTATGCCATTATCAGCTGCACGCTGCAGGGCGTACGCATCAGCTTTGTTAGAAACAACTAGAGCGATTTCGCCGCTTGTTATAATGCCACTTTTCTGTGCATCAATAATTGCCTGAAGGTTGGTTCCGCCGCCGGAAACCATAACTGCGACTTTTGTTTTCTTTAGCATATTTCTACGCCTTCCTCTGACTTAACAACTTCGCCAAGGACATAAGCATCTTCGCCGTTAGCCTTAAGTACTTCTAATGTCTTATCAACATCTTCCTTAGCAACGATAACTGTCATACCTACGCCCATGTTGAATGTGTTAAACATATCTCTTTCAGGAATATTTCCTCTCTTTGCGATTAATTCGAAGATAGGAAGAACCTTGATGTTTTCTCTCTTAATCTTTACGCCATATCCCTTAGGTAAACTTCTTGGAATGTTTTCGTAGAATCCGCCACCTGTAATATGTGCTACTGACTTAACTGTAACTTCTTCGAAAAGTCTAACCATTGGCTTAACATAAATCTTTGTTGGAGTAAGAAGAGTTTCTCCAATTGATTTTCCACCTAATTCGTCTAATGGAGTTTTGATATCTTCGTTTTCTACGTCAAGAACCTTTCTTACCAGTGAGAAACCGTTGGAGTGTACACCTGATGAAGGCAGACCGATAACAACGTCACCTTCTGCTACAGTTTCTTTCTTAAGAACCTTTGACTTGTCAACTACGCCAACAGCAAAACCTGCAAGGTCGTATTCGTCCACAGGGTAGAAGCCTGGCATTTCTGCAGTTTCTCCACCTACTAGAGCAGCTTCTGACTGCATGCAGCCTTCTGCAACTCCGCTTACGATCTGGGCTACTTTTTCTGGATAGTTTTTTCCAACTGCGATATAGTCAAGGAAGAACAATGGCTTAGCGCCTACGCAGATAATATCGTTTACGCACATTGCTACGCAGTCGATACCTACTGTGTCATGCTTGTCCATAAGGAATGCCATCTTAAGCTTAGTTCCTACACCGTCTGTTCCGCTGACTAATACAGGCTTTTCGATTCCTGTAAGGTTAAGTTCACATAGACCTCCAAATCCACCGATATCTTCTGGAACATTGCCGAAAATCATTGTTTTTGCAACGTGTTCCTTCATTAGCTCAACTGCCTTGTATCCTGCTGTAATATCTACGCCGGCTTCTTTGTAACTTTCACTGAAACTTTTTCCCATGTCTGTTCTCCTCTTAATTTATTTATTATATTTATCTTCGATTTCTTTATTCTCTTCTAAAACCTTTTCAGCTGCAGCTTTTCTCTGTGCGTCAAGCTTATCAGCCAGGTTCTTATCTTCGATTCCAAGCATCTGGATTGCAAGTAAGGCTGCATTTTCACTTCCGTTTACAGCAACTGTTGCTACTGGAATTCCACCAGGCATCTGTACAGTTGAAAGTAATGCATCCATACCATCCATAAATGATCCTTTAACCGGAATTCCTATAACCGGTAGTGTTGTTCCAGCTGCAATGGCACCTGCTAAGTGAGCAGCTTTTCCTGCTGCGGCAATAATTGCGCCGAAGCCTTTTTCTCTTGCGTCTGCAACAAATTCCTTTACTTCAGTAGGTGTTCTGTGAGCTGAGTACACATGAACTTCATAAGGCACTTCAAATTGTTCTAAAGTAGTCATTGCCTTTTCTACTGCAGGAAGGTCACTTGCACTTCCCATAATAATTCCGACTTTTTTCATGAATAAACCTCCGATAAACTTTTCAATTCTGTTCACTTTTGTATATTTTGATTAATGCTTATTGATTAATACTTGTTAAATTAAATTACTGACAGACTCTTAGATGCGGTCCAGATAACTTTGCATTATCAAAATTGCCGCCTGCTTATCTATAACTTCTTTTCTCTTCTTACGGCTTACATCGGCTTCAATAAGAACCCTTTCTGCCATAACTGTAGTAAGTCTTTCATCTTGCCATACTACTTCTATGCCCTTCATACCTGTGCTTCTCATTTTATTTTCAAGCATGGTTCTGAATTCATAAACTTTTTCTGTCTGAATGCTGTCCGTACCATCAAGCTTCTTAGGAAGACCGATTACAATAGTATCGCAGTTATATTCTTTCACAAGATCCAAAATCTTGGTTGTATCTTTTCTAATTCCGACTCTCTCTAAAGTCATTAGACCCTGAGCGGTAATTCCAAGTTCGTCGCTTAGTGCAATTCCAACGGTTTTATCGCCTACGTCCAGTGCTATTTTTCTCATATTCTGTTTAACCTTATCCTTTAACTAAAAACACGACAGACCGGAGTCACATAAAATTATGCACTCTTGGCCTGTCGTACTTATTCATCTTTTGTCTATTTCCCCAGATAATCCCTTAGAATTTCTTCTACCAGTTCATCTCTGTCAATTCGACTAATCATATTTCTTGCGTTATTATGGCTTGTGATATATGAAGGGTCACCTGAAAGGATATATCCGACCATCTGGTCGATTCCGTTGTAGCCTCTATCCTCAAGGGCTTCAAACACTTCAGCAAGAATCTCTTTAGTTGTCTTTGGCTGTGATCTGGATGCATCGAACATTATTGTTTTACTTTCCATGGTAAATCCCCCAATCATTTATAAATAACTTACTTATATTATACTATGCCAAAAGGTTCTCTGCAACTGCAAATGCATCATTTATCTTAGATGAATCCTTTGCTCCTGCCTGTGCCATGTCAGCTTTTCCGCCTCCACCGCCGCCTGCTGCTGCAGCAATCTGTTTAATCATATTTCCAGCATGTAATCCCTTTTCTACAAGGTCATCAGTAATGGAAACTAGGAATGTAACCTTAGGTCCGTTTACTGTTGCAAATACCATTACAATTCCCTTATATTCAGCCTTAATATCATCTGAAAGGCCTCTTAAGTCGTTGATGTTGTAATCAGCAAATTCTTTGCAAACAAGCTTAACTCCATTGATTTCCTTAGCAGACTTAACCATGTCACCTACTTCGGAGCCCATAGCTGCCTTCTTGAAATCTTCTAGTTCCTTCTTAACATCCTTAAGTTCTTCTGTAACTGATGCAGCCTTCTGAACAACAGCTGATGCGTTAACCTTAAGAACTTCTGCAACCTGTGCAACAGTCTTTTCAGCTTCTACAGCCTTCTGAAGAACTCCCATGCCTGTTACTGCTTCAATTCTTCTTACGCCGGATGCAACTCCAGATTCAGAAACAATCTTAAATGCACCAATCTGTCCCACGTTGGAAACATGAGTACCACCGCAAAGTTCGACGCTCCATCCACCGCAGTTTACAACTCTTACCTTATCGCCATACTTTTCTCCGAATAAGGCCATAGCTCCCATTGTTTCAGCTTCCTTCATTGAAGTTTCGCAACATTCAACTGGTAAGAATTCAAGGATTTTTTCATTTACCAGCTTTTCAACTTCTGCCAGCTGTTCTTTAGTAACAGCCTCAAAGTGGCTGAAGTCAAATCTAAGAGTGTTCTCATTTACGCTAGAACCTGCCTGCTCAACATGGCTTCCCACAACAGTCTGTAAAGCTTTCTGAAGAAGATGTGTGGCAGTGTGATTTCTTGCAGTGCCATTTCTCTTAGCCACGTTAACCTGACAACTTACTGTATCTCCAACCTTTAAAGTTCCTTCTTCTACTAATACTTTGTGAGCAAAGATTCCCTTTGATTTTTCAACTGATAGAACCTTTACGTTACATCCGTCAGTTGACATAATACCATTATCGGAAGCCTGTCCGCCACCTTCAGCGTAGAAGACTGTCTTATCAAGGTATACGACTGCTTCCTTGCCTGCTTCTACCTGGTCTGCAGGGCTTCCAGCATAAATAGCTAGAACCTTAGCGTCTTCCGCTAACTTATCGTATCCAACGAATTCAGTTTCAGGAACGTCTACAGCAACTGCATCTTTCCACGCTTCGTCAGAAGTGTCTTTCCTTCCGGCTCTTGCTGCTTCCCTCTGGGCTTTCATGCAAGCGTCAAAACCTTCAACGTCAGCGTCAAAACCTTCTTCTGCAATGATTTCTTCTGTTAATTCTCTTGGGAATCCGTATGTATCGTAAAGCTTAAATAGCTTATCTCCCGGAAGTGTCTTTTCTCCCTTAGCCTTTAACTCATCAAGATATTCGTTAAGAATTGCACTTCCCTGATCAAGAGTAGCTGCAAATCTTTCTTCTTCCTTAGCAATAATAGTCTGGATATAATCCTTCTTTTCTACTAGTTCAGGATAAGCTTCACCCGAAACTTCGATTACCCTATTTGAAAGTTCAACTAAGAAGTTGCCCTGAATTCCCAGAAGCTTTCCATGTCTGGATGCTCTTCTGATAATTCTTCTAAGAACATATCCTCTTCCCTCGTTGGATGGTGTGATCTGGTCTGCAATCATGAATACCATTGATCTCAGGTGGTCTGTGATAATTCTAATTGAAACATCTGTCTTAGCAGCTCCATCCTTGTATTCAATTCCACATTTTGCAACTACACCATTAAGAATGTGTCTGATTGTATCAATATCAAAGATTGAATCTACACCTTGCATAATGCAAGCGATTCTTTCAAGTCCCATTCCCGTATCGATATTTGGATGTTCAAGGTTACTGTATGAACCATCTTCTTCTCTGGAGAACTGAGTGAATACGTGGTTCCAGAATTCTAAATATCTATCGCAATCGCAGCCTGGCTTACAGTCAGGGCTACCGCATCCATATTCTTCACCTCTGTCGAAATAGATTTCTGAACATGGTCCGCAAGGTCCAAGTCCGATTTCCCAGAAGTTGTCTTCTTTTCCTAGTCTAACGATTCTTTCTTCAGGCATACCAATCTTCTTCCAGATTTCTACAGCCTCATCGTCATCCTCATATACTGTTGCCCAGATTTTTTCCTTAGGCATTTTTAAGTATTCAGTAATGAATTCCCATCCCCAAGTCAGTGACTCTTTTTTGAAATAGTCTCCAAACGAAAAGTTTCCTAACATTTCAAAGAATGTACCATGTCTAGATGTGATACCAACGTTATCGATATCTCCTGTTCTGATACATTTCTGACATGTAGTCATTCTCTTTGCTGGTGGAGTTTCAACTCCTGCGAAATATGGTTTAAGAGGTGCCATACCTGAGTTGATAATCAGTAGTGACTTATCGTTCTGAGGTACCAGTGACGCACTCTTTCCTGCATAATGCCCCTTGCTTACATAGAAGTCTCTGAACATCTGTCTTATCTGGTTTAAGCCTAGCTTTTCCATTTATAAAATCTCCTCTTGAAATTAATATTTAAACTATATGCAAACTCTTTTGCAACACCAAAATATTATACCACAAACCCCTTACATTGTCTAGGATTTGGGCTTTTCATCAGTCTATGAATCCGCCTCCAATTACATACCCATCTACATAAAATACAATGGACTGTCCCGGAGTTGCAGCTCTCTGCGGTTCCTCAAAACTAGCAATTATTCCGCCATCCCCATCTGAGGTTATAATAGCCTCTGCTGGTTTTGATGCATAGCGAACCTTGGCAAGAACGCATAGACTCTCGCCGGCGTCCGGCTTGCGGTCATCCGCGAAAACGTTATCTATTGAATGAACCTGATACTTGAACAGCTCCGCATTGTCGCCCAGTGTAACTCTGTTGTTTTCCGCGTCTATTTCAGTGACAAAAGCCGGCTTGCCAAGAGCAATGCCCAGACCTTTTCTCTGACCAATAGTATAGTTCATAATTCCCTTATGCTGTCCAAGTACGTTGCCGTGCCTATCGACGAAATCACCGGGAATGCTTTCATATCCCCTGCGCTGAAGGTATTCCTGATAGCTTTCAACCTTCTCATCAATAAAGCATATCTCCTGGCTGTCGACTGTCTCTGAGTTAGGCAGACCAAAGTCTCTGGCAACTTCTCTGGTTTTTTCCTTGTCATCAAAACCGCCAAGTGGGAAAATAACTCTGGAAAGTGCATCCTGACCCAGTCTATACATCATGTAGGACTGGTCTTTTTTCTCATTAGCGCCCATTTTCAAGTAGTACATGTCGCTTTCTTCGTTGTAGACGGTTTGCGCATAGTGACCCGTTGCTATATAATATGCGCCTTCTCTATCTGCAACTTCTAGCAATTTTTTGAATTTAATATTAGGATTGCATACAACGCATGGATTTGGCGTGCGTCCGTGGCTATATTCATGGCAGAAGTTTTCGATAACAATTCTGTCAAAATCTTCTGACACATCCTCGGTGATTAGCCTGATACCCATTTTATCTGCCAAGTCCTGGGCTGCCGCAGCTCCCTCTTTGTTGTTCCCAAGAACGTCAAAGTAATATCCGATTACCTCAAGTCCCTGTTCTCGTAAAAGTAAAGCAGCGGTGGAGCTGTCAACTCCGCCGCTTAAACCTAAAACTACCTTATTTTTCGACAACATCGTCATGATCATCCTCATCTGCATTCGGGTCAAAACCTTCCAGGCCTGCATACGTCTTGCCGTGCTTCTGTGCATAATCATAGATTGCGCACTTAATTGCGTGGTCTGCAAGAACTGAACAGTGTACCTTTACAGGTGGAAGTCCACCTAATTCATCAATAATCTGCTTATTGGAAATTTCCAAAGCTTCGTCGATTGTCTTTCCAATAATCATTTCTGTCGCCATACTTGATGATGCAATTGCACTTCCACATCCAAAAGTCTTAAACTTTGCATCTGTGATTACATCGTTATCAACTTTGATCTGAATCTGCATCATATCTCCGCATACAGGGCTTCCGTATGTACCCTGTCCATCTGGATTTTCAATTTCTCCTACGTTTCTCGGATTCATGAAATGATCCATTACCTTATCATTATATAACCCCATTTTATTTACCAACCTTTCTCTTCGTTTACAGGTGAAAGAAGTCTAAGTTTTTCTACAACTTCTTTTAGGCTTTCTACCACATAATCTATGTCTTCCTTAGTAGTAAAATCTCCTACTGTGAATCTAACTGTTCCGTGAATCATTTCAACAGGTACACCTAAAGCATCTAGTACATGTGATGGCTTCAGTGATTTAGATGAACATGCAGAACCTGTTGATACTGAAATTCCCTTATAGTCCAATAATAGAAGGATTGATTCTCCTTCGATGTATTCAAATGTAATATTAGCATTTCCAGGATGTCTATGTTCCATTGTGCCATTTACAAATGTATCTGGAATTTCATTCAGAACTCTTTCAACTAGATAATTTCTTAATTCTGAACAATGTTTAATGTGTTCATCAATATTTGCTTTTGCCATTTCAGCAGCCTTACCGAAACCAACAATGCCAGGAAGATTTTCTGTACCTGCACGCTTACCCATTTCCTGAGCACCACCGTGGATGTAGTTAGGAATTCTGATTCCTCTTCTCATATAAAGAGCGCCTACTCCCTTAGGTCCATAAATCTTGTGTGCTGACATTGACATAAGATCAATGCCTAAATCCTTAACATCAATTGGAACATTTGCAAGTGCCTGTACTGCGTCTGTGTGGAATAGAATACCATGTTTCTTAGCCACTGCAGCCAGTTCCTTAATTGGTTCAATTGTACCAACTTCGTTATTAACAAACATAATGCTAATAAGAATTGTCTTATCCGTAATTGCTGCTTCAAGCGTCTCTGGTTTTACAGTTCCATCAGGTTCAACATCAAGATATGTAACTTCATATCCGTTCTTTTCCAGGAATTCACAAGAATGAAGCATGGCATGATGTTCAATCTTTGTTGTAATGATATGGTTTCCTTTATCTTTTAAAGCATTAGCCACACCAAAAACAGTCCAGTTATCTGCTTCGCTTCCGCATCCTGTAAAATATATTTCCTTAGGGTTTGCGTTAATAAGGTCTGCAACCTGTGCTCTTGCTTTATCTAAAGCAGCTTTTGCCTCAAGTCCCAATGTATAAAGACTTGATGGATTTCCAAAATGCTGTGTGAAATATGGAATCATTTCCTGCAGCACTTCATCTTTAACCGGTGTAGTTGCTGAATAATCTAAATATACTTTTCTCATCTTAAGTATCTCCTATAAATCAAATCTAACGTTTTATATTATACCATTTTTTGAATGGATTAAAACAATAATTTTAAAAAAATTAAAAATTTAACAACAAAAAAGCTTCCCGAAGTGTGGTTTTTCCAAAGGTTTTGCCAATGGAGCACCGTAAACTCGGAAAGCTTCTTCTGCCTATTTTTAGTCAACTATTTCAATATTGTTTAATTCGGCTCTAAGGTTTTCCTTAAAGGAATCAATAAAAAGTCTTCTTAGAACTTTTTGTTCTTCTTTTTCTTCCTCAGTAAGTCCTTCTGGAGTCTTAGACTTTCTGGCAAGCTCGTTAATTCTGTTTACCTGTTCTTCTGTTACCATAGTTCCTCCTGTTATTATAGTCGTTTGTTATTCTACTAATTTAAATTTATCTGCTCCCTGCTTGCAAAGTGGGCACGTAAAATCAGCTGGCAATTCTCCCTCGCATTCATATTCGTATCCGCAGATCTGGCATACATATTTATGATTTGGTTTTGATTCTTTGTCTTCTGCCTGAGCAGTCGGTACAGCCTCTGAGCAAAGCTCTTCAGCGAGTTTTGACACTTCTGCTCTGTTGGCATCTGTCATTGCCGAAAGAATTGAAACTGTTGTGTTTGTGTAGTCAAGGTTCTTGCAAGGTTCAAGCATTTTCTTCATAGTCTTTGCTGCCATTGGTGCCCATGAGCCATTTTCCATAAGGCCGACAACTCTGTTCTTGTATCCGCGTTCTAACAATTCCTGAATAAACTCTCTCATATATGGGAAAATCTCTCCATTGTAAGTAGTTGTTGCAAGAACAATCTTTCCATATCTAAATGCATCTTCTACTGCTTCTGCCATATCGCAACGAGCCAGGTCATTTACAGCAACCTTAGGGCATCCCTGTTTTTTAAGTTCTTCAGCAAGTAATTCTACAGCCTTCTTTGTGTTTCCATAAACTGAAGTGTAGCAAATTACTACGCCCTCTGTTTCCACACCGTAAGTGGACCAAGTCTGATATAATCCTAGATAGTAGTCCAAGTTCTCCTTAAGAACAGGTCCATGAAGAGGACAAATGTACTTAAGTTCTGCTCCTGCTCCATTCAGTTTCTTCAAAAGAGCCTGAACCTGTGCTCCGAATTTTCCTACAATGCCGAAGTAGTATCTTCTTGCTTCGCACGCCCAGTCTTCGTCAACATCTAATGCTCCGAATTTTCCAAATCCATCTGCAGAGAAAAGAATTTTATCTGTTGCGTCATAAGTCACCATAACCTCTGGCCAATGTACCATTGGAGCTGTAAAGAATGTTAGCTCGTGCTTTCCAAGAGAAAGTGTGCTCTTGTCCTTTGCTACAATCCTATTATCATCAAAACTTTTTCCGAAGAACTGTCCCATCATCTTAAATGCCTTATCTGTAGCAACTATATTAGTCTCTGGGTACGCATTCATAAAGTTCATAATATTTGCTGAGTGATCGGGTTCCATATGCTGAATAATCAGGTAGCTTGGCTTGCGTCCATCAAGTACTTCCTGAAGATTATTCATCCATTCCTCTGTAAAATTCTTGTCTACAGTGTCAAAGACTGCGATTTTTTCATCTAAAATAACATAAGAGTTATATGCCATTCCATTTTCTACGTGAAAATGACCTTCGAATAAATCAATTTTATGATCATTTACGCCAATATATTTTACGTCATTTGTTACCATAGCTATCTCACCTCTTCTAAAAAATTATTTAACATATTCTAACACAATGATTTACTTACTTCAACAGCTAAGACTTTTTTAAGCCTTTTTAAATAGTAAAGTTATCTCAAAAAAGGTTTCTGCGTGTTCCACAGTGCAAACACCTTCCATCTCTTCCATCATAGTCTTAATGCTTGAGATTCCAATTCCTGTGCTTTCCATTAAGCCACATTCTGCCTTACATGCATTCATAATTGAAAAGCCACAGTATCCATCAGTTTCCATATAATCAATCCTAATTTCTTCATCAGGATTTGCATATTTAGAAATATTTGACAAAACATTATTGAAAACTCGATGGGAATAAATCGAATTCACCTTAACCTCACAGTCTGTCCATGGCAGTTCTGCCACTGATTTATACCCTCTTATCCTAAGTTCCTCAACTAGATTTTTCATTATAGTTTCGAAAGCATCTTTAACGTTTATGCTCTCAACTAGGCTCTCTGAAGGTTTTTTCAAGGTGTACTCAAATAAATGGTCGGAAATATCCTTCATCTGGTTAAGCTTAGCACTAATTTTATCCAAGTATTCATGTAGTTCTTCATCAGTTTCATATCTATGTGACCTGAGAATTTCCATATACAGCATGATTCCCGTTAGTGGCGTTCTAAGGTCATGGGACATTTCTGTAATCAGCTTTCTATTAGCCTTGTAGATTTGCTGTTCTGCCTCAATCTGATGTTGCAAAGAATTGCTCATTCGATTCATACTCCTTGCAAGATCGGTAACTTCGTCATTACCTTCCACCGTAACCTGATATTCCAGATTACCGCCTTCTAAAATCTGAACCTCCTCATTTAGTCTTTGAACATATCTGATAAGTTTTCGATTGCTTAGCGTGAACATTATGATAAAGAGGACTATAGCTATAATCAAAGCCAGGTTAGTTCCCATAACATAATACTTATAAGTAAAATCCGAATATATTAGGGCCCAAACCTTCTCATCTTTAAGCTGTATATCAACGGAATTTTCCATTTCTTCTATCAGAACTGCATACTCAATCTGATTGTTTCTAATAGAATACATATCGTAAAATGAGCTGTATATGCATTCTGATTCCGAGTAAAGTTCCAGCATGATAACAGGCTGCTTCAACTCCCAGTTTTTGAGTTTTGATAAATCTTTGCTAGAGATGTCGTTCTCATCAATGTAAGCCTGGAGACTTTCACCCTGTAAATCTATGTGCTTTTCTCTAAATTTCGAATGACTAAAGTAGCTGTCTAGGGCTAGGTCGAAAACGTTAAAGAGAACATAGAATGCTGCGATGCAAATAAGTGCGGATATGGCCATAAAAATCAGGAACCGTGCCTTAAGACCGTAGGGTTTAGTAAACTTCTTTTCCCGTTTCATACCTGTATCCCTTTCCCCAAATATTCTTTATGTATATAGGATTTTGCGGATCATCTTCTATTTTTGTACGAAGCCTTCTAATGTGAACCATAATGGTACTATTAGCGCTATATGTATAAGTCTCCTCCCATGCTTTCTCATATATTTCCTGTACCGAAAAAATCTGATGAGGATGTTGCATCAGAAGTGCCAGAATTTTATATTCTATTTCTGTCAAATCAATAGCTTTATCATCTTTCCACACGTCATTTCGATCCAAGGCAATCTGCAACCTTCCTGATGTCAAAACATGATTATCGTCCAGCAAGAGATTTTGTTTTTTCCCCTGATAAACGCAATATCTACGTAGAAGAGCCTTAACTCTTGCAATTAGTTCTGCATAAGAAAAAGGTTTGGATAGATAATCGTCTCCGCCTGCCATAAGTCCTAAAGTTTTATCTGATTCCTGTGATTTTGCTGTAAGGAAAAGGATAGGTACAGTAGAATTTTTCCTGATTTCCTCACAGACCTTAATTCCTGACATTCCTGGCAGCATTATGTCTAGAACAACTAGATCAATGGCCTCATTTATTTGCTCTAAGGCTTCTTCACCTGAACCTGCCTCAAGAACAGTATATCCCTCGCCGCCAAGAAGAATACGTATTCCCTCTCTAATATCCATTTCATCTTCTACAACTAGGATAACCTGTGCACTCATTTTGCATTCCTCCTTCCCATAAGTCCTGCTAAAGCGTAACTAAGTTCTGCCAAAGCAACTCCCGTTACCGCGTCTACTATAACATGTTGTTTAACTGTCAGTGTGCTGATGCAAACTGCAATTGCCATTACAAGAGAAGCATTTTGATACCACTTGCTTACATTTTCATTACCACGCACACCAATCCAACATAACCAGCTAGCAAAACAATGAAGAGATGGCAGTAAATTGTCAGCACTATCTACACCGTAAGTCAATCTGAATAGAAAATCAAAGATCCCTGTCCCTGTAAATTCTGGCCTAATCATAGTAGTCGGTAGAAACACGAAAGCTATAAGGCATACAGTTTCCCCTATAAAATGAGCTTTAATAAATCGGTCACTTCCACTTTTGTCATACTTAACGCCCAGACAATAATTAGCGAACCAGAATGCATAGCAACCTAGATATATTAGAATTGTCCATTTCACTACAGGTATCGCCTCATCTAAGGCCGTAGTAAAATTATAGTGGAATTTGCCTCCGGCAATTACTTTACCACCTATATAAACCATAAAATTAAACGCTGCTGCAGAAATAAGCAGCAGCGTATTACGTACTGATAAAAAATTAATTAACTTCATTTTTTAATAATCCTAAAGTCTCTCCCATTAAAATAGCTACTTCACATTCTCCTCCAGATGCTTTTAAGAATTTTTCACCGATGGTCAATTTTTCCCTTACATCGGAATTAAGTAAAATAACTATAGTAGAACCGGCAAGCTCGAAATTTCCCATTTCTTCGCCTTTTGCAAAATCACCATTTTCTTTGGCAAAGGTAACTCCACCAACCATCATTGCTCCAACTTCAATTTGAGCCACGGTCTGGAAGTTTTTCGTTGAAAGCACGCTCCACCATCTGCGGTTCAACCTGTAAACAGGTACCGTCTCGCAGGCTATAGGCTGCACGCTGTGCAACTGTCCTGGGATGTAATGGGTTTCTTCAAGTGTCATATTATCAAAACTGCAAAAGTGGTGATAATCATTTGCTCGTAATCTGAAGACCATAAATAATCCGTCATTAAAAAGTTCTGCCGTTTCCCTGCATGGAACTATGTCTTCTAATCTATAGCTAGAGCCTTTCATAGGTATATTCATATCATCGCTGATTCTATAGTATGAAAACAATCCATCGCAAGGGCTGATAAATGCATTTTCGCGTTCATCGAAGTCATATTGCTCTTTAGTTCTGCAAAAGAAATCAGAAAACGAATTATATGTCTGCCCTTCAAAAGGTGTCATATCTATTTCATATTTATTAATATAATATGAAATCATAAACTTAGACGCTCTTCTTTTCATAAACCATGCGCCTGCCTTATAGATTCCTAAAGTCTGTGCAACCTTGAGAAAGCCGCGTCCAGCTGCGTTTTTATATAAAAAATCTACGCCCATATATTATACTTGTCCTTATTTCCTGTCCTTATCTCTTTATATATGGCATTGCCACTAAAATAACTTCTGCTATGCCGCATAAAACAAAGCATACTTTTCCTAACATCTTTGGCTTATTAAGACGAATAGGTACTAAGAATAAAATACCCATAATTACCAAAGCAACTGAAAGTGCAATGCTTGACTTAGCTGCATGAAGATCAAGCTCTGCATAAATCAGCGGAATGAAAAGAGCTGCTAAAGTTACAGGCATTCCTAGATATACTTCTCTTGAACCAGCACTCTGTTTCTGGCGTTCCTGCTCATCTACATTGAAATATGACAGCCTGATAAGAGCACAAAGCACATAGAAAGCTGAAACAGCTAGCGCACCTTTAAGCTCGCTATTCATAGAATATGCTATTGCTGCAGGTAAAACACCGAAGCAAATTATATCACTAAATGAGTCAATTTGTATTCCAAAGCATTTTTCCTGTGGTGTTCTTTCCATTGTTGCTGCAACTGTTCCATCAAACATATCGCATAAACCTGAAAACATTAGGCAAATTATAGCCTTGAAGAAGCCTCCCTCAAAAGCACTTACTATGCCTACAAAACCTGACAGCATTCCTATATAAGTCAGTATAACTGTGTAATTGTAATATCCTAGCAATTTGTGTTCACGATCCATGATGTAATTATCTCCTTGTTATTTTATCCTCATTAACCATCCTATATTTTACCATTTTCTACACAGAAAATGGTAAAATAAATTCTTAAGAATTCTTAATTTTTGAGCATAATCAAATTTAATTATAACAAACTTTTCCAATAATTACATCATATTTTTTTAAAAGTTTTATGTAGAAACAAATTTTTACTAATAACACCAAAGTTATACTGTAATCATGTCCTTTATTTTATCAAAAGTTTTCTGTCCTATTCCGCTTACATTCATGAGATCCTCTTTACTCTTAAAGCTTCCATTGCTATTTCTATATTCTAAAATTTTCTCCGCCGTAACCGGGCCAACTCCAGGTATCTCCTGAAGTCCACTGGAATCAGCTACGTTGATATTAACGAGCCCATTATCAGTCATACCAAGATTTTCCGCCTGTCCTGCGCCACCAGCGACAAGGCCCTGGCCTCTCTTATTTGGTATAACAATTTTCTGACCATCTGTTACTACTTCTGCCTGATTAACGCTTTCTATTCCTGCCCTCTTAGTAAGGCCTCCTGCCTTTTCAATAACCTCAAACAATCGAGTCCCCTCAGCAACCTGATACACACCTTGATTATTAACTTCCCCACTTATATCCACATATATAAGCTTCGCCGATGTTGCAGAATCATTACCCTCAGCAACCTGCACTGCATCACCATCTGGAGTAGTTAGAGTAAGGTCATCTTTTTTACCATAGCTTCCAAAAAATGAAACAGCGACAATCAGAATGGCTATTACTGATGCCGCTGCGATCCATATTCTTTTATCGTTCTTCGCTTTATCAATTGCTGAATTAACTGCAATTTTCATAGCATCCATATTTAACTTGTCCATGTTCAACCTCTCATTCAATATAAAATAATAACTAACAATTGTGTGGATTGATACCATTATTTTACATTCCGAAAGTTCCCTAGTCAAGCTAAATATGTAATTTTCTGTCAAAACTAATTCTAGTTCTTTCAACCTCAACATCGTATCTCACAACATCTAATTTTGCAAAGTCTATAAATGTTGTAATAACCTGTTCTGGGCTCTGGTTTGAAGTGCTTCCGCAGTCCAGAATAAGTCTTAGCGTAAGCTTAGCGCCATCAACTAACTGAATATCTCTGATTTTGCTTCTAATGTCCACTTCCACCATTTTCTTAGTCTTCTTCTGTCTCTTATACGCCACAATGTGTTCCTGAGCCAGATAATCCTTAACGACTTTCCCATAATCCGCTAAATCTGCATCAATAGGAAAAGTTACTGTGTATTCCGCCTCATCTACAATGGCTGCTAGTGACTTTACATTGTCTGTTAGGCGGCTACAAGTTTTGATAATTAGGCCTTGGGGCATGATTTTACCTACAGACTCCTTGATATCCGCTGGCAGAAAGTCTTCTACGGTTTCGAATTCAAGAATCTCGTCTGCCGCTGTATAACCTAGAGAAAGTGGCTGTGCAAACCCCATTTTAGGGTGCGGGTTGAAGCCCTGTGAATGTGCCAGACCGATGTTGCATCTCTTGAAAGCGCGTTGGAAAAGTCTCAGCATATCGAGGTGTGAGGTATATTTCATATATCCCTCTTTGGCAAACTTTATAATATATTTACTCATAGATACCTCCCAGCTTACATTCAACTCTTCTGTT
Source organism: Clostridia bacterium (assembly GCA_030537495.1). Classification (GTDB taxonomy): domain Bacteria; phylum Bacillota; class Clostridia; order Peptostreptococcales; family Anaerovoracaceae; genus Senimuribacter. Next base: position 115,969 of record JAUNMH010000002.1, read on the forward strand.
AATTCCACAGCCTACGCAGCCGTAACGGCAGTCGTGGGTTGTTTTTTCTTCTACAGCTTTCTTTGCCTCTGACATTAAGAATTTCTTTGAAACCGAGGAGTCAACGATATCCCATGGCAGGATTTCATCAAAACCTCTCTGTCTAGTTGTATAGAACGCAATGTCTGTTCCCGAAAGCTCTATGGCCTTCTGCCACTTCTCTAAATCAAAGTACTCTGACCAGCTATCAAGCTTGCATCCCTGTTTATGTGCTTCTAGAAGCAGTTTTCCAAGTTTTCTGTCTCCTCTTGCAAAAACAGCCTCGTATGTGCTTACTGCATCATCGTGATAGTTGAAAGTTACACTCTTAATGCTTAATTTTTCTCTAAGATAATCATGCTTCTTTGTAAATTCTTCGGTTCTGTCCTGCGCCTCCCACTGGAATGGTGTATGAGCCTTCGGTACAAAGTTGGAAACGCTAACAGTAACGTTGAAACGTCCTCCCTTACCAGAATTTCTATGAATGGAAACGATATTTCTAGCGATTTCTGCAATTCCATCCAGATCCTCATAAGTCTCTGTTGGAAGACCAATCATAAAGTAAAGCTTAATGTGCTTCCAGCCCAGCTCAATTGCCTGTTCCACAGCATCATAAATATCTTTTTCAGTAATTCCCTTATTAATAACGTCTCTAAGTCTCTGTGTGCCTGCCTCAGGCGCAAATGTAAGACCTGATTTCTTATATCCCTGAATTTCCTCAAGTACGTTAAATGAGAAGGTATCCAGTCTCAATGAAGGCAGAGAAAGTGATACATGTCTCTTCTTACATTCCTGCATCAATTCAATGGCTAGTGGTTCAAACTGAGAATAGTCACTAGTTGATAGTGACAGAAGTGAAAGCTCTTCGTGTCCAGTATTTGCGAGCTGTTCCATTGCCAGGTTCATAATCTTTTCTTTGGAACGTTCACGAACAGGTCTGTAAATCATTCCGGCCTGGCAAAATCTGCAACCTCTTGTGCATCCTCTAAAAGTTTCCATAACTGCTCTATCGTGAACAGTCTCAATAATGGGAACAATTGGAGAAGTTGGGAAATCAATTTCTTCAATGTCTTCTATAATGCATCTTTCAACCTTATCTGGTGCACCTTCAAAGTTCTTCTCGTAAGCCTTAATAGTTCCATCTTCGTTATAGAAAACATCATAAAATGCAGGAATATATATTCCTGTTTCTCCAGCAATTTCCTTATAGAACTCTTCCTTAGTTAATCCTCTTTCCTTAGCTTCACCGTATTTTTTCATAAGCTCAGGCAGACTCTTTTCTCCGTCTCCAATTAGGAAAATATCAACAAAATCAGCAAGAGGCTCAGGGTTATATGCACAAGGTCCACCTGCAATAATTATAGGATATTCTTCTCCTCTATCCTTTGCTAACAGAGGAATCTGCGCCAATTCCAGCATATTCAAGATAGTGGTAAATGACATTTCATACTGCAAAGTAAAGCCGAAGAAATCCACATCTTTAATAGGAGTCTTAGTTTCCAGCGTATACAGCGGAATGTGATTTTCACGTAAAAGTTTTTCCATATCCCCTGCCGGTGCAAAAGCTCTCTCGCAGTAAATATCCTCTTCCTTATTTAGATTATGATACAAAATCTGAAGTCCCATGTAAGACATTCCGATTTCGTATAAATCAGGGAACGCAAAAACAAATCTAGTTTTCACAGATTCCGGTTCCTTAATTGCAATATTGTATTCTCCGCCAATATATCTGGCTGGTTTTTCCACCTGTTTCAGAAGGTTATCTAACCTCAAGTTCATTGAATCATCCTTTCAGTTGTATATAATTTATTCAAACAAGCTATCCACTGACTGTCCGATGTATTCACCGATCCTGTCAAGAAGAGCCTTGGTCTTATCCTTAGTTTTCAAAATATGTTCTCTCGCTTCTGGGCTCTTTCGTGGCACCTTATCGAGTATGTACTGAATCCTTTCGTCAAGTCCCACATATTTGTCTTCCTTAACAAGTCGATCCCCTAAGCACACCATATCAGTTTCATTTAGGTTGTCAAAACAATTAAGGTCGTATCTCATGTGAACTCTCACAATGGCCGCTTCATCATAGTATCCACGAGCTTCAAGAATTTTAGCGCCCACTCCGCCATGATCCTCCTCCACTCTTGCCACATCATGGGCTAAAGCAGCTCCTTCTATAAGGGCTAGATCTAGATTAGCTCCGTTTTCATTCATTTTTTCTGCAATAGTAAGGGCAACGTGACATACCGCCCTACAATGCCCTATAACATGAGCCGGAGTGCCATATTCTTTGTATAGTTCTTCACACTCTTCGCGGCTAATTCTTTTATCCATGCAATTCACCAGCTTTCTGCTAACTAGTATACCACATATCGACTTTTAATCATATCACAAAATCACCTCTATACAACACCTAGTTCATAACTAAGTGCCATACAGAGGTGTGAAATTCTATGTTATTTTTGCTGAGTCTATTCTTGCTAATTAGAAATCAAATTCATCCCAGTATTCGAATTCATAATCAAACACCTTAATAGTATCGCCTTCCTGAAGCCCCAGCTCAAGAAGCTTATCTATAGCTCCCTTGCTTTCCATATACTTATACAGATAACGCAAGGATCCCATATCATTAAAGTTAGTTGAATCAAAAATCTTTCTCAGCTGTTTTCCGTAGATAATATAGTCATTTCCCGATTTTTCAGCATATACATTCTTGTAATCTGGATCTATATCATCACTTTCGAAATCGAAATACTGATAATCATCCTCTTCCTCAGGTGCGTTCTGAAGTTCTTCCAAAACAGCAGCCATAAGCTCATGAACCCCATGGTTAATAGGAGCACAGATAGGGAACAGTTTATATCCCTTACCTTCTACATATTCCTTGAACTCAATAAACTGAGGATCATCCTCATCAATCATATCGATTTTGTTTGCTGCAACTAGCATAGGCTTCTTAGCAACCTTTTCGCTGTACATAAGCAGCTCATTGTTAATTTTGTCGAAATCCTCAATTGGATTTCTTCCTTCACTTCCGGATACATCAACAACGTGAACTAGCACCTTAGTTCTCTCAATGTGCTTTAGGAACTTAAATCCAAGACCTAGTCCCTCATGTGCTCCTTCAATGATTCCCGCAATATCCGCCATTACGAAGCTAGAATCATAAATCTTCACAACACCTAAATTAGGGTTTATAGTTGTGAAATGATAGTTTTCAATCTTTGGCTGTGCACTTGTAGCAGTAGCTAAAAGGCTTGATTTACCAACGTTAGGGAATCCAACTAGTCCTACGTCAGCAATCATCTTCATTTCAAGAATTACAGTTCTTTCCTTAGCAAAACCACCAGCTTCCGCAAAGTTTGGTGCCTGTCTTACAGAATTTTTAAAATGTACATTTCCTTTGCCGCCTTTGCCACCCTTAGCAGCAACAAAACTATCTCCGTCTTCAATCAGGTCTTTCATTACAAGTCCTGATTCTTCATCAATGACAACAGTGCCCATAGGAACTTTGATTACGAGATTTTCACCGTTTTTACCATATCTCTTCTTCTTCATTCCGTCCTGGCCATTTTCTGCCTCATATTTTCTTTTATACCTGAAGTCCATGAGAGTTCTCAAGTTTCTGTCGGCCTGGAAAATAACATCTCCACCTTTTCCGCCGTCTCCCCCGTCAGGACCGCCTTCAGGTACAAAAGGCTCTCTTCTGAAGGAAACGCAACCGTTTCCGCCTTTTCCTGATTTTATAAATATTTTCGCTCTATCTACAAACATCTTTCAGAACCCCCTTTACTATTATCATATAGTCAGTTCATACAATTAGATACATAAAAAGCCCCTATTATAGCTAGGGGCTTCATGGTTTTTCTTATGCCTGTTTTGGATAAACGCTTACCTGTTTTCTAGTCTTGTCTTTTCTTTCAAACTTTACAGCACCGTCAATCATAGCAAATAATGTATCATCTCCGCCGATACCTACATTATTACCAGGATGGAACTTAGTACCTCTCTGTCTAACCAAAATGCTTCCAGCACTAACAAACTGTCCGTCACCAGTCTTAACACCTAAACGTTTCGACTCGGAGTCACGACCGTTCTTAGAGCTACCTACTCCTTTTTTACTTGCCATGTTCCAGACACCTCCTTACTTTCGTGGCTATGGGAATTACTTTAATGCTGCTTCGATTGTTTCGATGATTACAGCCTTAGTAGCCTTAGCATCTACTTCAATATTGTGTTCTGCAGCGAAAGCAATTAATTCATCTTTCTTCATTGAAGCTGAAACTTTTACTTCAGCAGCTTCCTTAGTTTCTGCCTTAGCAGCCTTAGGAGCTTCTCCTCCTAATGATTCGATCTTAACCATTGTGTATGGCTGTCTGTGACCCTGCTTCTTTCTGTAGTCTTTCTTAGCCTTGTACTTGAAGATGATAACTTTCTTTCCCTTACCATTTTCAACTACTTCACCAGCTACTGCTGCACCATCAACATAAGGTGCACCTACCTTAAGGTCTCCTTCACCAGCTAGAACCAGTACCTTATCGAATACAACTTTTTCTCCAGCTTCAACGTTTAACTTTTCTACTGTGATAACGTCGCCTTCCTGTACTCTGTACTGCTTTCCGCCTGTTTCAATTACTGCGTACATGTTTTCTTTACCTCCTCTATCCAGTCTCGCCTTTTAAGGTGATTCACGGAATTGTCCGTGAATACTTCACTGCAAACCTCTTCCGTGCGGTCTAACTCTGTTATGATACCACGGTTTTCGGAGCTTGTCAAACATTTTCGCAAATATTTTTATTTTTAGAATTATATAGTATTTTTTCAGAGCATTATTTTGTATAAGGATTTACTTATATGTCAGTAAATCTTCTACTTCTTTTCTCTTTGGAGCTTCAGGAGCCTCTCCCTCTCCATAACCCATTGCAACAAGAGCAGCTACCTTCTGATTTTCCGGAAGTTCTACAAGTTCTGCTACAGCAGCCTCGTCAAAGATTCCTAAAATAACTGTGCCTACACCTTTGTCATGAGCTGCAAGACAGAAAGTCTGAGTTGCAATTCCTGCATCGAATGATTCCCATCTATCTTCTTTAGATGTAGTGTAGGAACCATCTTTTTCATAACCAGAGCGTCCTGTAATATAGGAAACGACCACTAATTGAGGTGCTGCCTTAATAGTATTGCTATTATACTTGAATCCAAGCACACAATCATCTGCAATCTTTGCCTTTAACTCGGCATCTTCAATTACTGTGTATCTTGTAATCTGTGTGTTCTTCCATGAAGGAGCATATGCAGCAGCTTCAACGATTTCATTAATCGTTTCCTTGCTAACTAGATCTGCCTTAAACTTACGGATACTTCTTCTTTCCTTGATACATTTAATTGCTTCCATTTTTTCTCTCCTATAAAATAAATTACTTACTCTATAACTACGCCGTCTTCATCAACAGCAACTTCATCTTCTTTAGTAGGCGTAAGTGTGGCCATTAGCTCTGCCTCAACTCTTGCCAGTACATCAGGATTATTCTCCAGGAAGTTCTTAACGTTCTCGCGTCCCTGTCCAATTCTGTCGCCTGCATAGCTGTACCATGAACCAGCCTTTTCGATAATTTTTTCATTTACAGCGCAGTCCAGTACATCTCCAGATTTAGAAATTCCCTTTCCGTACATAATATCAAATTCAGCCTGCTTAAATGGTGGCGCAACTTTGTTCTTAACAATCTTAACTCTAGTTCTGTTGCCAAGCATCTGGTCCCCACTCTTAATAGTCTCAATTCTTCTTACGTCCATTCTCATAGATGCATAGAACTTAAGTGCACGACCACCTGTAGTTGTCTCGGGATTACCAAACATAACACCAATTTTTTCTCTCAGCTGGTTGATAAAGATAACACATGTGTTCGTCTTATTAACTGCTCCCGCAATTTTTCGTAGTGCCTGTGACATTAGTCTTGCCTGAAGTCCTACATGAGAATCACCCATCTCGCCATTGATTTCTGCTTTAGGAACAAGGGCTGCAACTGAGTCAATAACAATTACATCTAAGGCTCCACTTCTTGCAAGCATATCGCAGATTTCAAGCGCCTGTTCACCTGTATCTGGCTGTGAAACAATAAGATCCTCTACGTTTACTCCAAGATTTCTTGCATAAATAGGATCAAGAGCGTGCTCAGCATCGATAAAAGCAGCCTTACCGCCTTTTTTCTGTGCTTCTGCTACAATATGTAATGTCAAAGTAGTCTTACCTGATGATTCAGGTCCATATATTTCAACAATTCTTCCTCTTGGAACTCCACCAACGCCTGTTGCAATATCCAGGCTTGTAGATCCTGTTGAAATAGTATCTATATTCAGTGCGGAAGAATCGTCCATTTTCATGATAGCTCCCTTACCAAACTGTTTCTCTATTTGTGCTAATGCCGCCTCAAGGGCTTTTTCTCTTTCGTCCATATTATTTCTCCTCCATATAGAACATTCGTTCTTACATCCATAATACCCTATTATGACACTTTGGTCAAGTGTTTTTAACTGTAATTTTCTTACAATCACAAATATACACTATCTCCTAAAAAATGTCAATATTTTCTAGCCCTTTCTAACCTATCATTCTATTGATAAGCTTAAACATTTCATTTACAGCATAGTCTCTATTGCATTCACGATCACTAGAGCCCGTCTGCAATTTCTTAACATCTACTTTATCATCATAAGTACAAGCAATGTAAATAGTTCCGACCGGCTTTTCATCGCTTCCGCCACCAGGGCCTGCAAGACCTGTCACAGCAACACAAACATCGCTTCCGGTTTTCTCCTTCAGCCCTAGTACCATTTCCTCAGCCACTTCATAGCTTTCTGCTGTATAAACGTTTAACGTTTCCTCGCTTACACCAAGTTCTTCCATCTTAGCCCTATAAGAGTATGTTACCAAACTGCGGTCAAAAACAGCAGAAATACCGGGCATGTCTGTCAGCTTTGACGCAAACAGACCCCCGGTACATGATTCGCATGCGGATATGGTAATGCCTCTTGAAATTAGTTTTTCACAAACGTCCTTCATCATCGCAATTACTCCTTAAAAACTCCTATGTTCTTAGTTACATATTCAACGCCTGAGTAAACTGTCATTATTAGAGATGCCCACAAGAAAATTTGTCCACCTACAGCAATGTAATGGAAAATTTCTGTAGTTCCTGCTTCGCCTAATAAAATCATAGGCACAGCAATCATCTGTAAAACAGTTTTGATCTTACCGCTCATGCCTGCAGCAATAACGAGACCTTCAGATGCGGCAACAGTTCTCATTCCTGCAATTGTAAATTCTCTTGCCAAGATCAGAATCAGCATCCATCCTGGAACGAGTCCATCCTGAACCATCATGCAAAAAGCTGAGTAAACTAAAACTTTGTCAGCTAATGGGTCCATGATTTTTCCAAAATTTGTGACTAGATTGTACTTTCTTGCGATTTTTCCGTCCAACATATCTGTAAGTGACGCCAAAATGAACAGTACAAACGCTATAAGATACATATCAGTCATGTATGCTGCTACGAAAAAAGGCACAGCAATTACACGAGCGATTGTCAATTTGTTAGGTAAATTCATGGTTACACCTCTCTTCCCACTAAATCATAATCAAATGCATCGGTTATCTCAACCATTGCAAATTCCCCTATTTTATGTTCTTTCTCCGATGTAAAAATTACGGAGTTGTCGATTTCCGGCGCGTCATACTCTGTTCTTCCGATGTAACTTCCGTCTTCGTCAATTTCGTCGATCAAAACCTCCAGAGTCTGGCCAATTTTTTCTCTATTAGATTCAAGAGAAATATCAAGCTGACGACGCATAATGCCATCCTGCCTCTCCGCTTTGATTTCTTCGTCAATCTGATTTTCCATTTCACCAGCCACAGTGTTTTCTTCCTGTGAATATGTGAAAACTCCAAGTCTTGCAAACTTTTCTTCTTCAACAAAATCCACAAGTTCATCGTAATCATCTTCAGTTTCTCCTGGGAAACCTACAATTAGTGTGGTTCTGATGTGAATGTTCGGCATAGCCTCTTTTAGTTTTAGTATTGTGTTCTTAATTGATTCCGAAGTTGACCTTCTTTTCATGCCTCTAAGAACATTATTACTGGCGTGCTGAATCGGAATATCCAGATACTTGCAGACCTTGTCTTCTTCGGTCATAACCTGAATTAGCTCGTCTGTAATTCTATCCTCATAGCAGTACATCAATCTTATCCAGTGAATGCCGTCTATCTGGCAGAGCTTCTTTACAAGTTTTGCGAGTCTAAGTTCGCCGTATAAGTCCATGCCATAGTAAGTTACGTCCTGAGCTATTAAGATGAGTTCCTTGCAACCTGCCTCTGCTAGCTGTTTTGCTTCTTCTAGAATATCCTCTTCTCGCTTACTTCTGAATTTTCCTCTAATTTGCGGAATTACGCAGTAGGCGCATCTGTTATTGCAACCTTCTGCTATTTTCAAAGTCGCCGTATATGGATTATCTGACAATTTTCTCGGCATAATCTTCAATATGTCACTACAAGAATGACTAACTTTAACCCGACGTCCTTCATCAATTCCGCTTAAGATCTCTGGTAGCTGTTCATACTCATTTACACCTATGAAAGCATCTACTTCTGGCATTTCCTCAAAGAGTTCGTCGCTGTATCTTTCTGAAAGACATCCTGACACGATTATTTTCTTACCAGCTTCTTTATACTCTGCCATCTCAAAGATGCGCGCTATAGATTCCGTTTTTGCGTCATTAATGAAACCGCAAGTATTTACAACGATTACGTCCGCCTCATCAGGCTGGTTTACTGTAATAAAATTATTATCTTCAAGTATACCTTTTGCCATTTCTGAGTCATTGAAATTCTTAGGACATCCCAATGTATCGATAAAAACTTTCATACTTACTCCTCTGTCACCTCTGCTTTCATAGCCGCCAGTTCTTCTTCGCTCATGAGAACCTGCCGAGGCCTGCTTCCGTCCTGTGGGCCTACAATACCTCTGGCTTCCATCATATCTACGATTCTAGCTGCCCTATTATAACCTATTCTAAATCTTCTTTGAAGCATGGATACCGATGCTTGTCCAGCAGTCACTACGCATTCAATGGCATCTGCTAGAAGTTCATCTCCATCATCTTCATTTTTATCTCCTGTAATATTACCTTTTTCGATAGTATGAAGTACATCTCCTGAATACTCTACTTCTTCTACCTGAGCTTTGATAAAGTCAATAACCTTCTGTACTTCTGAGTCTGATACAAAGGTTCCCTGGACTCTAATTGGCTTTCCTGTTCCTAGCGGATTGAAGAGCATATCTCCCTTTCCAACCAGTTTTTCTGCGCCAGCCATATCTAGAATTGTTCTAGAGTCTACCTGTGAAGAAACTGCAAAGGCAATACGTGAAGGTATGTTGGCTTTGATTACTCCAGTAATAATATCTACTGATGGTCTCTGAGTTGCTACAATTAAATGCATTCCTGCCGCTCTAGCCATCTGTGCAAGTCTGCAGATAGATTCTTCAACCTGTGACGGTGCAGCCATCATAAGGTCGGCTAACTCGTCAATGATAATGACAATCTGTGGCATCTTTTCTTCATCAAGGCCCTTTTCCTTCATAGATGCATTATAGCTCTGAAGGTCTCTAACCTGATTTTCTGCAAACTTTTTGTATCTGTCTGTCATTTCAGCCACTGCCCAGTTAAGTGCCGCAGCTGCCTTAGCCGGTTCTGTTACAACCGGAATCAACAGATGTGGTATGCCGTTGTAATTACCTAGTTCTACAACCTTAGGGTCTATCAAAACTAACTTAACCTCATCTGGATCCGCTTTATAAAGTATACTTGTAATAATGCTGTTTACGCATACACTCTTTCCTGATCCTGTAGAACCCGCAATAAGTAGGTGTGGCATGCTCTTTAGGTCTGCTACAATGGCTTTTCCTGCAATGTCCTTACCTACTGCAAAGGTAATCTTCGATTCGGCATCTCTAAATTCTTTTGAATCTACAATTTCTCTTAGTGTAACCATATTAATATGGTCATTTTCTACTTCTATTCCAACAGCAGCTTTTCCTGGAATTGGCGCTTCTATACGAATGCTCTTTGCTTCCAGGTTAAGCGCTATGTCATCAGCAAGTCTTACGATACTGCTAACCTTAACGCCTACATTGGGCTGAATTTCATATCTAGTTACAGCAGGTCCCTGTGTTACCTGAATTACCCTAGCGTCTACATTGAAGTTCTGAAGAGTTTCTTCTAGCTTGGCAGCTTTCATCTTAAGCTCCATGCTGATATTTCCTCTGTCCTGTTGCTTCGGTCTGTTAAGGAAACTTACAGGGGGCTTCTTATACTGCTTATGCAGTTTCTGTTCTGCCATTTCTGCAGGATCCAAAGTAAGTGCGCCAGCTTCCTTCTTAGTAAGTTTTGTTGGCTCATCTGTTACTATAACACCCGGGATGTTGGCTGGGTCGTCGTCAACCTTAGCCACGTTGTCGTATGGCTTAAAGAACCCTCTGTCCGGATTGTCAATAGGAGCAGTTTCTATTTCAGGTTTAAATTCCATAGTATCAGTCTTTTTTTTGCCTCTAGAACGTCTCCCTGCACTCTTTTGGGGCTCTGAATCAAGTCCATAACCCTCGCCGTAATCAACCTTTTCCTCCAGGCCGTAAGATGTGGAAATTTTCACATTGTTATCATCCTGGAAAGGGTTCTCGTCAGTCATATATTTAATGATATTGTCCTGCTTGTTTTTATTTTTCCATCTAGTCGACGCTGATGGTTTCTGGTTCTGATCATATGGATTTTCCAGTTGTTCCGGAGAAAATGCCATCTGAACCGGTATATCTTCGCGTACAGGTGCTTTTTTTTCCATTTCAGCCAGCTGCGCCTCACGTTCAGCGGCTTTCATTTCCTTTTCGTGTCTTCTGATTTCGCGTTTTTCTGCAAATCTGTCCATACCTCTAGAAACAGGCGTATTGAAGACAATAAGGAAGCATATGATTATTCCGACTATGGAGACGGTATATAAGCCTACAGTTCCAAAAAATTTAATAAGCAGCGTTCCTGCAGACATTCCAAAGATGCCTCCACTTTCAAGCTCAATTCCCTTGTCGTAAAATTCCTTAAATAAAAATTCCAGCTTGCTCGGTTCTATATATCTTGCTGAGTTAAGTATGCAGGCAAACAGTAAAATAGTAAAGCTAAGCACACCCGAAAGCTTGCTAATATGAGCAGTTTTGCGGCCTAAAATCATTAGACCAAAAACAATCAGATACCAAGGCAGTACAAGTCCTATGTGTCCAAATACACCTTTAAGAACTGCGCCGATGGTGTTCCCCAGTTCTCCTGCCGCTTCAAACTGAACAGCTGCAAAGAGGAAGATGCCTACGGCAATAAAAATCACAGCCCAGATAATATCGAGGACGCGCTTGTCGGCATGTCTCCGCTCGCTTATCTCTGCCTTGTTGACAGTCTTTGGATTGACAGTCTTCGTATTCTTTTTTGCGTTAGATTTTTTATTATTAGCCTTAGCCAAGTCTTATCCTCTCTTTACCTTAGATTACTTATCATTATTAATTACTTATAAATCTGTGGGAATAGTCCTAAAACAATTGTAACTACGCCCAGTACCCATACATAATATGAGAAATAACTTAATTTCTTATCAGAAACGATTTTTATCATAGTTTTGATTGCGACGAATCCGGAAACTGCTGCTACAAGCATTCCTACCACAATTGGTCCTGCTAGTCCCGGATCCAAACCTGCTTTAACTGCATCAGGCACTTCCAATACGACGGATCCTAAGATTGACGGAATTGAAATCAGAAAAGCAAATTTAACTGCAAATTCACGTCTTAGTCCTGTAGTAAGTCCACCAATTAGGGTTGAACCGGATCTTGATATTCCGGGGCAGATTGCTACACCCTGAAGTGTTCCGATAAACAGTGCATTTCTGAAATTCATGTTTTCTATTCCTCTGTTTGATCCTCCCATTCTCTCTGCAAGGAACATAAGCACACCAGTAATGATGAATCCGATACCGATAGCTACAAATGAAGAATACAACCCTTCAAAGATGTCGTTGAACAATAATCCAATGACGCCTGTAGGTATAGTTGCAACGATAATCATTACGCCTAATTTACGTACAGGTCTTTCATCTAACCTTAAACCATTTCCTGTACACAAGTCTTTAACAGTAACTACAAGTTCTACAAGCAGTTCCCAAATATCCTTCCAGTAACAGATAAATACTGAAACTAAAGTTCCTACATGAAGAAGAACTGCAAACAATAATACACTTTCCCCTTCTATTCCAAATAACCCCTGTATAAGGGCCAGGTGGCCGGAGCTGCTTATAGGCAAAAATTCAGCCAGTCCCTGTACTAATCCCAATATTATAGCTTCAAAATATGTCACTAAGCGCCCTCCTATTTATGATTAATATATCCTTTTTCTACTAAGCTTTCAGCGCAAAGTACTGCACCGCCAGCAGCACCTCTCACTGTATTATGCGCAAGTCCGATAAACTTAAAGTCATAAACTATATCTTCTCTAAGTCTTCCGATTGAAACGCCAAAGCCACCTTCAAAGTCAACATCAAGTTTAACCTGAGGTCTATCATCTTCTTCCAAGTACTGAATAAACTGTTTAGGGGCACTTGGAAGTTCCGCTTCCTGCGGGAAGCCCTTAAAGTTAACAAGTCTGTCAATAAGCTCTTCCTTAGTAGGCTTCTTGTTAAATCTTACAAAAACAGCAGCAGTATGTCCATTAAGTACCGGAACTCTTACGCACTGTGATGTAATTACAGGAAGCTTAGCCTTAACAATTTCTCCATTTTCAATATGTCCAAAGATTCTAAGTGGTTCAAGCTCACTCTTTTCTTCTTCTCCTCCAATATATGGAATGATATTCTCAACCATTTCAGGCCACTCTTTGAAAGTTTTGCCCGCACCGGAGATTGCCTGATAGGTAGTAACAACTACTTCTGCAGGTTCAAATTCCTTCCATGCTGCAAGAGCAGGAGCATATCCCTGAATTGAACAGTTAGGCTTAACCGCAACGAAACCTCTTTCTGTGCCCAATCTTTTCTTCTGGAATTCAATAACCTCTGCGTGACCTAGATTGATTTCAGGAATAATCATAGGAACGTCTGGAGTCCATCTATGAGCACTATTATTTGATACAACTGGAGTTTCTGTCTTTGCATATTCATCTTCAATTGCTCTGATTTCTTCCTTTGTCATATCAACAGCACTGAATACAAAATCAACTGAGTCTGCAACAGCTTTAATATCCTTAACATCTTTAACTACTATATTTTTAACGGCTTCAGGCATAGGTGTAGTCATCTTCCATCTGTCACCTACTGCTTCTGCATAAGTCTTGCCTGCACTTCTTGCACTTGCAGCAATTGTAACAACTTCAAACCAAGGATGATTGTCAAGGAGAGAGATAAATCTCTGTCCAACCATACCTGTTCCACCTAGAATACCGACCTTAAGTTTTCTATCAAGCTTCTTCATGCTTATAATCTCCTTTACCTATTTTGTTTACACATTGTATCAAATTATTTTATCATTTTTTTGCGCTTATTTCAACATATAAAACAGTTATACACCAAAGCTCCAAGAAAGCTACACCAAAACCAGCAGCCACAAATCACTAGTCACGCAGCCACGAAAAAAGAGCAGTCAATGACTGCTCTTCATTAGTTTCTTGTTTCTCAATCCTAAGCGTTGATTGCTTCAGCAACAACTTCTTTGCCATCATAATAGTTACAATTAGGGCAAACTCTGTGTGGAAGCTTTGGCTCGTGGCACTGTGGACAAATTGATACTCCCGGAACTGACTTCTTCATGTTAGGGGATCTTCTCTTGTCTCTTCTAGCTTTGGATGTTTTCCTCTTAGGTACTGCCATTGTCTACACCTCCTGTTCGTGTATAATGTTTATATTCATTGATAGAATTTTCGTCAACTATTAAATTATACACATTTAGCAATGGTATGTCAACAAAAATTATAAATTCTTTGTTAGATTGTAAGTATCTCTTGCGATCATTAATTCTTCGTTTGTTGGGATTAACATTAACTTAACTTTTGAATCCTCAGTATTAACGAAAGTTTCCTTTCCTCTTACCTTGTTCTTCATAATGTCAAGCTTGATTCCTAAGTTGCCTAAGTCTGTGCAAATAAGTTCTCTCATGTTAACGTCATTTTCACCAACACCAGCAGTGAATACGATAGCATCTACACCGTTCATTTCTGCAATGTAAGCACCGATGTAGAATCTAACCTTCTGAGCGAAGATTTCAAGGGCTAGAGCTGCTCTTTCGTTTCCTTCTGCTACAGCTTCTTCAAGGTCTCTGAAGTCACTGGATACTCCGGAAATACCAAGTACACCTGACTTCTTGTTAAGAATTTCATTTGCCTTACCCTGAGGAAGATTTTCTTTTTCTCTGATGTAAGTTACGATTGCAGGGTCGATGTCTCCGCAACGAGTACCCATTACAAGTCCCTGTAATGGAGTGAATCCCATTGATGTATCGATTACTCTACCGTGCTTGATAGCTGATACGGATGCACCATTACCAAGGTGGCAAGTGATGATCTTAAGGTCGTTGATATCAACGTTCATCATGTTAGCTGCTCTCTGAGCTACATATTTGTGAGAAGTTCCGTGGAATCCGTACTTTCTGATTCCGTACTTTTCATAATATTCGTAAGGTAATGCGTATAAGTATGACTTAGGTGGCATTGTCTGATGATAAGCTGTATCGAATACTGCTACCATTGGTGTGTTAGGCATAAGTTCCTGACAAGCAGCGATACCATATAGGTTAGGTGGATTATGAAGAGGTGCTAATTCTACGCACTCTTCTAAAGCAGCGATAACTTTATCGTCGATAACGACTGAATCTGCAAACTTTTCGCCTGCATGTACAACTCTGTGTCCTACAGCTCCGATTTCATCTAAAGAAGCTACAACACCTGTTTCTGGATTCTGGACTGCATCAAGAACCTGCTTGATTGCATCCTTGTGATCCTTCATTGGTACTAAAGTTGAAACCTTATCCATTCCAATCTTTGTATGATTAATTACAGAACCTTCCATTCCGATTCTTTCAACAAGACCTTTGCAAAGAAGCTTTTCGCTAGTCATGTCTAACACCTGATATTTCAATGATGAACTACCACAGTTAATTACTAATACGTTCATTATGTTCCCTCCGTTTAATTTATAATTAATTGCCTCATCTATTATACACCTGCGCAAAAGCTAAATCAAGGGATTCCTTTGCATTACTTTTTCTAGAAATGTCAAGGATAAATTAACCAGGAGTTAGACACGAGAGTTTGCAAATAAATCTGCCTAGGCTCTCTTATAGTGGCTCAGTTGTCAAGATAAAAATCTAAGATTTTTATAATGAACTGATATAGTTGATAAGTTACAGGGAACGCAGGGAAAGTAGATGAACTCTCCCTCTGTTCCATTTATGCTAAGCGGCATATGGCAACAGCATTGCCGGATAGTAGCATTCAGCTGGTATCTGATAATCAAGTGCGGAATGACGCCGCTCAAAGTTATAGGTATGAATATACTGTCCGATGGCAGCTCTAGCTGCCTTGATATTATTATATTGTGTTAGATAGGCTTCCTCATACTTGAAGCTCCGAAACCAGCGTTCTATCATGATAATGTCTTAATTTATGATACCATTATAGTATGTAAAGGATAAGGAATAATGGACAATCCACAATTAAAATCAAAAAAGAAGCTGTCATCGTGGCAGCTTCTCTCTCGAAATTAAATTATAATCGATATTGTCATCAAATTATATCCGCCTCAGTTTTGCAAAGCCAACTTTCTGAAAAACTGATCACGAAGATTTTTTAGATCATCCGGATATAGGGATACTAACTTATATCCATATTTCGCATATAGAGGCTTCTTCCATTGCTCATACTGGATATAATTTTCATCGTTAGTCATACCCCAAAACTCTATGTACACATTCTGCTCAGGTAAATAAAAGTCACAATGTGCCGTTGTTTTCCCAAACATAACTGCTCGCTCATAATCGAAAGGGATATTATTGGCGTACAACCAGTTTGCAATACAAAGCTCTGAAAGAGAACGTACATATCCCCCATTATCGCAACGGTACTCTGCCGCCGGATACTCGCGTCTCGGGTCAATGACACTTTCTTGTAATGTGCTAGCCTTGTAATCTGGTACAGATGTTCTTATGCTTTTCTCCCAATCTCCATGATTGTAAATCGCAACAGCCCAGTCGATGCGAATCTGTGTACCATTTGGAGACATATGCCATCGCTCAGTCCAATCATGACGGATATGTTCAATAATATCTTTTCTCGACTGATCTTTGGCATATTCAAGTAAGTCGTCTTGATACGTTCTCCAGAAAGTATCGCCTATATTTTGTAGGGCATATGATAAACTGTAATTATTTTTATTATATTTAGACATTCTTACACCTCTTTTTTTACCAACAAACAAATTTTTCCATATGATTATACAATCAACCAAAAGTTTACATCAGTCTTTCTTTCGTAAGTTCTCTTTCACAATTACAGGTTTTCTTACATAATCGGACTTCCTATACATGTTTTTCCCCCAAATTACGTTAAAGACATCTGTGGCCAAAATGTCTTTCTCCATCATATCCTCACAACCACCAATGTGTTTCCATTCTTTATTTATGTTGGTTATTACAGGAATACTATTACATTCCTCCTGCTTCATCCTCTTCAAAAGTGCTGCACCCTTTTCATCAAAACCCAAAACCCTGGCATATCCCGGCTCCCTCTTAAAATCCGGTTCAATTCCAAGGACAATATGCGAAAGAAGCCTTTCAACCGCACTGTAGGTATAAGCCTTCGACTTCACATTTTCAATAAGTTCCTCCGTACTACCCGCAAACCTCACGCAGTCCTTCAGCCTGTTGCCAAGCCCCTCTCCTACTGCGCACATAGACTCCAGAGTCTCCGAATCACTTTGAAGAATCCTCGTCCTTATAAGGTTAAAGTAATTCTCCGCAGCTCTCTTAAACTTCTCAGGCTCCGCATCAGCAAGCCTATTTCTCAGCACGGTCGCCGACTTATGGTGCCCCTGACCGATTCGCTTAATAGTATGAGCCTTCATATTCTCCACCTGCTTAAGATATTCAATAGCCAAAATGTTATTAGGCTCGCGGAAAATATCAACATTAAAATCAGGCGCCAGACTCCTCACAGCCTCTTCACGAGCCCTAGGGAAAGAAAGTCCTGTCTTACAAAGGCTGCTAACCACCTCCATAAGTTCTTCTTCCCTATCCTGCAGCAGCCTAGCTGCCGACTCCAGCTGCCCTATATGCCCGCTTTCGCTACCAAAAACAAGAGTGTCCACACATCCAAGAGCCTCCAAGGTCTTCACACCTCCAAGAGCAAAACTCTCAGCGCTTGCCGTAGCGTAAACGGCAGGCAGTTCCAAGACCAGATTAACGCCGCCTTCCAAGGCCATCCTGGCTCTTTCCCACTTATCATAAACCGCAGGACCACCTCGTTGAACAAAACTTCCGCTCATTACAGCAACGCAAATTTCACTTCCAGTCTCCTCTCTGGCCTTATCGATTAAGTACTTATGCCCCAAATGGAAGGGATTAAATTCTGCTATAATTCCAAAACTCTTCATCTTCTCACAACGCCCTAAAAATTCAACTTTGCTTTAAAAAATATCCCATGGTAAGGTTTTCCTTCCTCCGCCATGGGTATCAATTTTACTCTTCTATACTCTGCTGAGTATTATATGCCATTGTCTTAATTTCTTCCCTATTGTTCTTAAGAATCCCATTAACATTTTCCATGGATTTCTCAAGCTGTCCATACATTTCTCCGAAGAGCTTCATGCCGAACTCATCCATCTTGTTTTCCATGTCGAATAGAATCTTGTCCATATAATCATAGGTACGCATTTTCAGCTCTCTTGAATAAACCTGCGCGTTCTGAATAATTTCTTCACTAACCTTACGTGCACGAACAGTAATATCGTTAGTATCAACTAGGTAATCAGCCTGCTTCTGAGCTTCCTTAATAAGTCTCTCGTACTCAGCTCTTGCTTCAGCAAGAATTCTTTCCTTTTCTTCCTTAATCCACTGAGCCTGATGCACATCATCAGGAAGACTCTTTCTAATATCCATTACGATAGTGCGAAGTTCATCCGCGTCAACCATAACCTTTCCTGTTAGTGGCACACCTGGCGCCTTATCTACGATATCTTCGATTTCTTCCAATAAATCTAAAACTGTCATTTGATTGACCTCCTAATTACTTCGCATACTTTTCCTTAATCTGTTCCAGTATGTACTCAGGTACCAAGCCCTTTACGCATCCGCCCAGAGAAACAACTTCCTTAATCATGCTTGAGCTGATAAATGAATATCTTGGGCTAGTCATAAGAAATACCGATTCAATGCCATCATTAAAAAGTCTGGCATTCATCTGCGCCATCTGAATTTCGTATTCAAAATCAGTAGTCGCCCTCAGGCCTCTCACCACCGCGTCAAAACCGTTTTCGTTCACATAATCAGCTAGCAGCCCCTGAAAGCAGTCGACCTTCACATTAGGTAAATGTGCGGTAACCTCTTCAATCATAGCCACCCTTTCTTCCTTAGTGAACAAAGCGTTCTTATTAGGGTTCACAATAACACCCACAATCAACTCGTCAAACATCTTAGATGCTCTTTCAATAATGTCCAGATGACCATTTGTCATTGGGTCAAAAGAACCAGAATATAACGCCTTATTGCTCATCACTTTCGTCCTCTTGCATAACGGCATCCTTCTTTGCAGCATATATTGTGACCATAATCTTGCCGTATTTTCTTTCTTTTATAATTTCTAGGTTTCCAACCTCTTCAGGTACATAATCTCTTACGCCGTGCTCTGCTACTATTATACCGTCCTCACATAATAAATCATGAGAGTCAATAAGCTCTAGACAATTCTCATATAGACCATCCTTATATGGAGGATCTAAAAAGATAACATTCGCCTTCTCACTTATTCTAGAAAGGGTCTTAGCATAGTCCCCAGCAATAATTACTGACTTGTCCTCCGCTCTGCACATTTTAACATTGTTCTTAATGAGCTTAATGCTTTCTCTGGAGTTATCTCCAAAATAGCATTTTTTCGCTCCTCTTGACAAAGCTTCAAGTCCAAGATTGCCAGTTCCGGCAAATAAATCGATGCAGGTTGCGTCCCAGATATCGTTCATAATGATGTTGAAAATTGCTTCCTTAACCTTATCGGAAGTAGGTCTCACATCATATCCTATAGGGGATTCAAGCCTGCGACCTCTATATTCTCCTGTGATAATTCTCATAGTTCAAATCGTCCTTTATGCATAGTATATCGCTTAATTATACCAAAAAGTCACATCCATGGCAATATATTTACAGTTCTAACCTGATTCCATCGCCAAACATTTTCTTAATTCGCCCCTTTAGCTTGACATATTTAGGGTCAGTAAGCTGAGGATCCTCATCTATGATGTTTTTTGCAATGTCCTTGGCTTTTTCCAGCACATCAGCATGTCTCACAAGATCGCTGACATGCATTTCCGGAAGGCCGTGCTGTCTCGTGCCAAATATTTCTCCCGGCCCACGCAGCTTCAAGTCTTCCTCAGCAATATCAAAACCATCACAGCTAGAAGCCATTATCGCGCTTCTTTCTAGAGCCACCTTACTTTCATTATGGCATATGAGGAAACAATAAGACTGCTCACTTCCTCTTCCGACGCGCCCCCTAAGCTGGTGCATCTGGGCAAGACCGAAGCGTTCACAATTTTCTATAATCATAACCGTAGAATTAGGCACATTTATGCCAACTTCAATTACAACAGTAGAAACTAGAACATCTATTTCTCCCGAAGCAAAAGTGTCCATAATACCATCTTTCTCTGCTGCCTTAAGATTTCCATGTATAAGTGCTACTTTAAAGCCTCTAAATTTGTCTGTAAGCTCCTTATAAAGCTCTTCCGCAGACTTTGCGTCTATATTCTCAGATTCTTCAATCAGAGGCGCTACTACGTAGGCCTGTCTGCCTTCTCTAAGTCTTTCCTTTACAAAATCGTAAGCCCGGTTTCTCGCGTCAGCCTTAACTACATAGGTTTTGATTGGTTTTCTGCCCTCTGGCATCGTCCTTATCTGAGAAATATCAAGATCCCCATATAAAATTACGGCTAAGGTCCTAGGGATTGGCGTAGCCGTCATTACCATTACATTAGGATTTTTTCCCTTCTGAGACAGAGTTACTCTCTGATTCACACCAAATCTGTGCTGCTCATCTGTAATAACCATTCCCAGATTCTTAAACTTTACATTAGGCTGAATAACAGCATGAGTTCCTATAAGTATATCTATTTCTCCAGATTCAAGTTTTTCTAAAATATCTCTTTTTTCAGCAGCCTTCATGCTGCTGCATAAAAGAGCAATATTAATATCATACTTACAAAAAGCCTCTTTAAAGGAATTTAGATGCTGATTAGCTAACAGCTCCGTAGGCGCCATAATCACGCTTTGATATCCGCTGCGTGCACAGAGAAACATACAAAGCTGCGCTATGACGGTTTTGCCAGAGCCAACGTCTCCTTGGATGAGACGGTTCATAGCCTTCTCCGAGGCAAGGTCTTTCTCAATGTCTTGCCATGCATGGAGTTGTCCTTCTGTCAGGCGAAACGGTAGATTGCCTATGAACTCACCTGCATCGTCAGTAGAAATCGCAACGCCTTCGCCCTCGTTTCTCGCGCCACTTTTCAAGTAGCATAGTCCCGCTTCTAAAGTCAAAAGTTCATCGAATATTAATCTGTACTTTCCCTGGAGCATATGTTTTCCGTCGGCTGGAAAATGTATGTTTTTTACGGCAAAAGCCGGACTTGCAAGGCGGTTTTCATCGACAACTTCCTCAGGAAGCCATTCTTCCACCTGGTCATAGATTTCAGTCAGGCGAAGCTGAAGCTTTCTGATTTCATTTTGGGAAATACCCTTAATCCCAGGATAAACTGGAACTATCCCGCGAATATCCGCTGCGTCCCCAGCTTTATAAAACTCCGGATGAAGCATCTGCTTGCGATCTAGGTTTTCACTGACTTTACCATAGAAAACATATTCGCCATTAACATTGAAAAAATTAGCAATATATTTGCCGTTAAAAAAAACAATTTCAATGCTATCCTTGCCTTCGCCAACAATGAGAGAGAGCGGTGAGTTCCTCCTTCTTGCTCCGCCACTATATCTTTTCGAAATAACCTTTCCCGATATCAGATATTCCTTTCCAGTTACAAGTTCACTTATAGGACACACCTGTCTCCTATCCTCATACTTCCTCGGAAAGAAATATAAAAGATCTTCTAAGGTATTTATTCCATAATCCGAAAAGATCTTAGCTTTTTTCGAACCTATTCCCTTTAGGGTGCTTACGCTATCCAAGATGTTCATACTGTTTCACAACCTCTAAATCTCTTCTTGCAATCTGCTTAGACTTAATTCCCGTAATATGAATCTTAATCCCGTTTGGCTTCTTCCCTAGCTTATTGCATATGCTGTCGGCAATATAATCTGCTATAACTGTCGTAATAGCAGAAATGCTATTTCCGAACTGTATAATAATACTAAACTCAATTTCTAAATTCATTCCGTCGCTGCTATGTTTTACAAGAATATGAGAGGCAACGTCAGAAACGTTAAACTTCTGCTCACTTCCTATTAGCTTCCCCTTAGATGTGGCTGGCCACACCTTGCCTACGCATTCCTTCTGCTTAAAGCTATTAATTATAATCTGTGCAAACAAAACATTTGAAATTTTGATTATACCTAAATCTGTTTTCTTATATAAACTCATTATTTCTCACTCCATTCATATACAATAAGTTTACATTATTTCTATCTCTCTGTCCACATCACTTGTTACAGTGTTATGGCAGAATTTTCAAAAAAAGAAAAAGCCCGCTTATTCAGCGGGCATCATGCGTCAATTCAATTAGATGGCACGGTTGATCTTATTTGATCTGATGCATCTTGTGCATACGTTAGCTCTTCTTACTGTACCGTTATCGTTAATTCTTACAGTCTGAATGTTAGCATTCCATTTTCTTCTTGAGTGTCTGTTTGAATGGGAAACAGTGTTACCTGAAACCTGTCCTTTTCCGCAAACTTCACATTTTCTTGACATCTACCGCACCTCCTTTAATATCTAAAGCTCTTAGCATTCTTTCAATTCAAATACTTTTGTTCATATCGAACAATCGACATTATAGCACAAAACTCCCACCTATTACAAGAGTTTTTTTCAAAAAATCAGAAATTTTCTGCCAAGACAATTTCACCAGTTTCTCTAGTCCTGTTTAGGTCAATAACCCTCTGGTTTCTGCTACCGCGAAACCTTAAAGTCAAGTCTCTCTGACTCTGATCATATCTGCCATCTACTAGAATATCCACATAATCCACAAGCCCCTTGAGCGCACTGCTCTCCTCGCCCATGTCCTTTAGTTCTTCGTAAGTATAGCCCGAATACATCATTATATTAAGCCCCCTCTTCTTAACCTCCTTAGCAATAGTAAGAAAACCCTCAGGCTGACTTGCCGGTTCTCCTCCACTAAATGTAACACCATCTAGCAGCGGATTTTCATCAATAGCCTTAAGGATTTTGGAGATTTTGCAGTCAAAACCCCCAGAGAAGTCATGAGTCACCTCATTATGGCATCCCTCACAATGGTGAGGACAGCCCTGACAAAAGACTACAAATCTTATGCCTGGGCCATCTACAATAGATTCTCTGACCACGCCAGCCAGACGAATACTTTCTTCTATCATAACGTTTCGAATCCCTCTCCGATACCATGCTTAACTCTGTCCTTTTCCTCAGCGCTCTTAGCGTCGTTCCAGTTGTCCATAGTTCCTACAAGGTATCCTGTAATTCTTCTGATTCTGTCAAACTTAGGCTGACCATCATCTTCCCGTCTTCCGCAACGAGGGCATTCGTTGTCGATAAGGCCTGTGTATCCGCATACAGGGTCTCTGTCTACAGGGTGGTTAATTGAACCATAACCGATGCCATTTTCCTTCATGCATCTAACAACTTTTTCGAAAGCGTCGAGATTCTTAATTGGGTCGCCATCAAGTTCGATGTATGAAATATGTCCACCGTTAGTCAGGTTGTGATATGGCGCTTCTTTCTTAATCTTATCAAAAGCACTGATGTTGTAGTATACAGGAACGTGGAAGCTGTTAGTGTAATAATCTCTATCAGTTACGCCTGGAATTACACCGTACTTTTCTCTGTCGATTCGAACAAATCTTCCAGACAGTCCCTCAGCAGGAGTAGCAATAAGTGACCAGTTAAGTCCAGTCTTTCTTGCCTCTTCATCCATACGTTTTCTCATATACGCAACGATTTCAATTCCTAGCTTCTGAGCCTCTTCTGACTCTCCATGATGCTGGCCGATCAAAGCTTTCAGACACTCAGCTAATCCGATAAAACCGATTGTCAGAGTACCGTGCTTCAGCACTTCTTCAATAGTATCTTCTGGTGACAACTTGTCAGAATCAAGCCATACGCCCTGTCCCATAAGGAATGGGAAGTTCTTAACCTTCTTCTGACACTGAATCTTATATCTTTCATTTAGCTGACCAATTGCAGTGTCAATTACATGATCTAGGCTATCAAAGAAGATTTCCTGGTCTCCTTTAGCCTTTATTGCAAGTCTAGGCAGGTTAATTGAAGTGAAAGATAGATTTCCTCTTCCATAAACAATTTCTCTGCTTGGATCATAAACATTACCAATTACTCTTGTTCTACATCCCATGTAAGCACATTCTGTTTCAGGATGACCTTCCTTGTAATACTGCTTGTTGAAAGGCGCATCTAAGAATGAGAAGTTCGGGAACAATCTCTTAGCAGAAACTCTGCATGACAGCTTAAACAGATCATAGTTAGGGTCTTCTGGATTGTAGCTGATTCCTTCCTTAACCTTGAAAATCTGAATTGGAAAAATAGGTGTTTCCCCATTTCCAAGGCCTGCTTCTGTAGCAAGAAGAATTGACTTAACTACAAGTCTTCCCTCAGGGGATGTATCAGTACCGTAGTTCAATGAACTGAATGGAACCTGTGCACCAGCTCTTGAATGCATTGTATTCAAGTTATGTACAAGAGCTTCCATTGCCTGATAAGTCTTTCTTTCAATTCCCTGATTAGCATACTTTGTAGCTATTTTCTGAACTTTTTTAATCTGTTCAGGAGTAATATATTTATGAAGTTCCTTAGCTTCATACTCCTTATAGTCGTTATCCCATGCCATACATGGACAGATGCCATGCTCTTTTTCAATCTTGTCGCAGATGTTCTTTGCAATCTCCACACCATCTTCAAGATCATATAAAGTCTCAAGAGCCTTACCTAGATTTCTGCGATAAAGCTTCTTGTATGATTTTCTAACTCCTGGTGCAATACCAAAGTCAAAGTTAGGAACAGACTGACCACCGTGCTGGTCATTCTGGTTTGACTGGATTGCTATGCAGGCAAGAGCAGCGTAGCTTTCCACATCATTAGGTTCTCTAAGGTGTCCGTGACCTGTTGAAAAGCCGTTTTTCAGCAGTTTAACAAGGTCAATCTGGCAACATGTCATAGTAAGAGTGTAGAAGTCCATATCGTGAATATGGATGTCTCCGTTCTCATGAGCCTTAGCATACTTAGGGTCAATTACATACATCTTGTAGAATTCTTTTGCTCCTTCAGAACCATACTTAAGCATAGTTCCCATAGCAGTGTTTCCGTCGATGTTTGCATTTTCTCTCTTTACATCGTTATCTTTAGCCTCCTTAAAAGTAAGATCCTCATAAATACGCATAAGCTTGGTATTCATATCTCTTACTCTTGTACGCTCAGCTCTATACAAAATATATTCCTTAGCAGTTCTCGCATGTCCATTCTCAATAAGAATCTTTTCAACTGCGTCCTGGACCTGTTCTACTGTTGGAGTTGAATTGTGGCACACTTCAAGAAGATAAAGTTCCACCTGCTTTGCCAAATAGCTGGCCATTTCACGGTCTCTACCGCCAAGCACCTTCGCTGCCTTATATATGGCATCGGTAATCTTATCAATATTAAAGTCCACTGTTCGTCCATCTCGTTTTACAATCTTCAGAATACTCTCCATGATTTCGCTCCCTCTTTCACATAATTTTACATATAAAGTCAAAACTGACTATCTAATACACACAACACAATATCTTGTGTTCTAATCCTCGTTTCGCTAACAAATTATACAATTTATATACCCGTAGGTCAACCGTTTAATCAATAAAAGATTAAAAAAACTGACCCTGATTAGGGTCAGCATAGTCATCATTGCAAGCCATTGTAATATGTACAGGCTTTTTAATTTTTTTATTTATTTGTGAATCTTGTCATAGTACTCAGCTCTGAGCATAGACTTCAGCTGAAGGTTAACATACTTGCCATCCTTCTTTCCTGCATTTCTCATTAGACCTTCATTTTTAAATCCTATGTTCTCATAAAGAGTAGCTGCAATTTTATTCTTTTCAAAGTGATCTATAGTTACTCTCTCCATATGCAAGTCTATGAAGGCATACTGCAGAACAAGTCTAAGTGCTTCCTCACCGTATCCCTTATGTCTATTGTCAAGATCTGCAATATATATTCTCGTTACATCCAGAGAATCCTCTGCTCTGTTTATTCTGGAAAGATAAACTCTTCCAATAGGCGCTCCACCTGGCTTCAAAGTAATAGTTAACTGCTTCTTTGTAGGATCAAGATTATAGCGCACATATTCAGTAACTATGTCTTCATAGCATCTGCCTTCATCCATAGTAAAGAACTCTGTAACCTCGGGTCTGCTTTCCCAGTCTGCAAAGTATCTGCAATCATCGAAAATAGTTTCTCTCAGAATTATATTCTTGGACTCCATAATTTTTCTCCTATAAGTTAAATAGTTTAATATTGTGTGAAGTTTTCGTGAAAACCCTACAATTAAAATCACCTTTGTGATATATTATAAATGATTTTTAAGAAGGAGTAAACACTAATTTTATGAAATTAAGAATAGGCAAAAGAGGTTCTCTAGGCAGAGGCAACAAGAAAATTCGCTGGAAGCTTATTATTCTTGTTGTCTTAATTGTTGCAACTTTAGCAGGTGGAATCTTCACTTATTGGAATTACCACAAGGAGCAGTTAGCAAAATCAGAGAAAACCCTAATAGAAACAAAGACTTTAGCATATGCTACAGATTTAGATGATTCTAAATCCACACTTACATCTACAGAGGCAGTTGTACACTACCTTACAAACTGGGCAAAGACAAAAGGTGTAAAATGCACATCTGATGATTATGGCAATGTCATAATGGATGTAAAGGCTAGCAAGGCATATAAAAAGGCTAAACCTACCCTTCTTATCTGCAACTACGGTACAGACAACTTTGAAGGCAGTATCGCACCTATGGCTCTTTCCCTTTACCTTGTAAAGAACAACTCTGAAACAGGAAGACTTAGGGTAATATTCACAGATAATACAGGAAACAACGCCGAAGGCATTAAGTCCATAGACAAAGATTATGTTAAAGGTAATTACAATATAATATGTGTTAATGGTAACGGTAATAACTTCTGGTCAACTAAGACTGGCTCAGGGTCAACTTATAAGTTTACGAAGAAGTATACTACAGTTAAGCCTACAGGAAACAAAGCCATCAGAATTTACATGAGAGAACTTCCTGGAGGAATTCCTGCACTGCTTTCCTCATACTCTAACCCAATTAAGGAATTAAGCAACCAGTTAGCGTCATTTAAGACTAACGCATATATTTATGAACTGGCAGATTTCCACGGTGGAAGCAACGGTAAGACCCTTCTTGGTGAGGCTAGTACAACAATTGTAATTGATGAAAACGATTATCAGAAATTTACAGATAAACTCGACCGCTTCGTTACTAAGTTCCTAGATAAGAAGCAGGAAAAATACCCTGACGTTGAAGTTGGTTATGAAGAGGTTAAAGTTCCTAAGAAAGTAATTAAGTCAGCCGATGCCGACGAATTCGTCAGCGTCCTATACACACTTCTAGATGGAGTATATTACAAAGATAATGATGACAACATCGTTTCAACAACAAACATAGGCAAGGTTTATGAAAATAACGGTGTATACACTGCCCTGGCATGTGCAAACAGCCTAGACGACGCCTCACTAGACGAAATTGATACAGCATATAAGACATTATGTGGTCTTTCAAATATTAAGTTTGAAAAGACAGGTCGTCAGAAGAGCTGGTCCGTAGATGAGGAATCCACCCTTCCGGCAGAAATTGCAGATGCATTCCACGAATTCTCCGGCAAAGACTTAGAATTCACAGAAACTCCTGCTTCATCAATTGCATCTTATGTTAGTGGCTATAATAAAAAGGCTGATATAATCTGTGTAAACCTAAATAATGATAGACTAGGCAGATACACAGGAACAATTCTTACATTCCTAAAGAACCAGGAACATAAGACAAATTTAGCACAAGCCGCTTTATAAAGCATCAAGCATTCATAAAGGTACTAAAAAACCTCAGATCATCAAATGTGTCTGAGGTTTCTTTTGCTTTTATTGTCTTTTCTATATTTTCTATTTCTGTCTTCTCTTGCTTGCAATATCAGCAGCCGCAGTAAATAGAACGTCTGTTGATGAGTTAAGTGCAGTTTCACAAGAGTCCTGAATAACTCCGATAATAAATCCTACACCTACAACCTGCATTGCCAGGTCATTTGGAATACCAAACAGTGAACATGCAAGTGGAATCAGAAGAAGTGATCCGCCCGCAACACCTGATGCTCCGCAAGCACTTAATGCTGACAGTACGCAAAGGATAACCGCTGTTGGAATATCTACTGCAATACCAAGTGTATTTGCAGCAGCTAGAGCAAGAACTGAAATTGTAATTGCTGCACCACCCATGTTAATAGTAGCTCCTAGTGGGATTGAGATTGAGTAAGTATCCTTATCTAAGCCTAATTCTTCACATAATCTCATGTTAACAGGAATGTTAGCTGCTGATGATCTAGTGAAGAATGCTGTGATTCCACTATCCTTCAAGCACTTTAATACAAGAGGATAAGGATTCTTTCTCGTTACGATGAAGACCATAATTGGATTTACAATTAAAGCATCAATAAGCATTACAGCAACTAGTAAAACGATAAGGCTTGCATACTTTTTAAGTGCATCGATGCCGTTAGTAGCAATTGCATCGAATACCAAACCCATAACACCAAGAGGTGCAAATCTGATAACCCATCTTACAACCTGAGAAACTGCGTCTGCAATGTTTGAAAGCATTGTCTTAGTTCCTTCAGCTGCATGTCTTAGCGCAACACCAAGCAAAATTGCCCAAACCAGAATACCGATGTAGTTGGCATTAAGTAGTGAGTCAACAGGGTTAGCTACCATATTGAAAACTAAGGTCTTAAGAACTTCTGTAATTCCACTAGGTGGAGCTATATCACTTACGCTATCAGTAAATGTTAGAGTAAGTGGATAAATGAAGCTTGCCACAACAGCAATACATCCTGCTGCAAATGTTCCGATAAGATATAAAGCGATAATTGATTTCATATTTGTCTTCTGGCCAGTCTTGTGCTGCGAAATTGCAGACATTACAAGGAAAAATACCAGAACTGGTGCAACACCTTTCAGTGCTCCTACGAACAGACTACCAAAAATAGTAATTCCGGAAACTTTATCAGGCACTGTTAGAGCCAAAATAATTCCGATTACAAGTCCGATTGCAATCTGCATAACCAGACTTAGTCTGTTCCAAGCTTTGAATAATTCTTTCATTAAATGATACCTCCTAAGTTTGTACAACGTATAACAGTTTATCAATATGCAGTGGAAAAGTCAATATAAAGGTTAGTTTCTGAACACTAGCTTAGCAACGTCGGCCGACGCTTTCGCATCTTTCACATAGTAATCAGCGCCGATTTTCTCCGCATAATCAGCGGTCAAAACAGCTCCGCCAACCATAATCTTGCACTCAGGCAACTCCTCATGAAGCAGTCTGATAGTCTCCTCCATTCCCCCAAGGGTAGTGGTCATCAAAGCCGACAACCCTACAAGTTCTGCATTGTTTTCCACAGCAGCAGCAACAACTACCTGAGGATCCACATCCTTTCCTAAGTCCAAAATATTGTAGCCATAGTTCTCAAGTATGACCTTTACAATGTTCTTTCCTATATCATGTATATCGCCCTTTACAGTGGCAATTACAATGTTTCCATCTCCGCTACCTGCCTCGCCTGCAGCCGTAACCTTATCTTTCACTACGTCAAAAGCAACCTGAGCCGTCTGTGCGCACAGCATTAACTGCGGTATGAAAATAGCTCCGGTCTCAAACTCTTTCCCCGCTTTATCGAGTATAGGAATCAAAACCCTATTAATCACATATTCCGGGGTATTATTCTCAAGTTCCTTTTCAGTTAGCTCTCTACATTTGCCATTAAGGCCATTCATAATAGCGTATTCAAGTTCACTTACCTCTTCTTTATTCTTTAAAGAGGTATTCTGAGTTTTATCGCCACCTGAGTTTCCTCCGGCAGTCTGAACAGCAAGCTCCTCGCTATATCTTTCTATATAGCGTTTTGCACCCTTATCAATGTTATATATCAGCTTATATACGTCTACGGCTCTCACCATATCCGGTGCTCCCGGATTTAGAATTGGCAAATCAAGGCCCGAGGTAAGAGCCATCTGCAAGAAGTTATGGTTAATTAGCGCTCTGTTAGGCAGACCAAAGGAAATATTGGATACTCCAAGAACAGTTTTAAGCCCCATCATTTCTTTCACATATCTGATTGCTTTAAGGGTTCCTGCAGCGTTTTCTTGCTCAGCAGAAACTGTAAGTGTCAGGCAGTCGATATAAACGTCTTCTTTCGGAATTCCAAGTTCCAGTGCACGACTCAAAATCTTCTCTGCAATTTCTATTCTCTTTTCTACCGTTTTAGGTATTCCATCATCATCCAGGGTAAGCCCTACAACTGCAGCACCATATTTCTTTACAAGAGGAAGAACCTTCTGAAGTGACTCTTCTTCCCCGCTTACGGAGTTTACAATGGCCTTACCGCTATAGGTTCTAAGGGCCGCTTCTATTACCTCAGGCGTTCCTGAGTCTATTTGAAGAGGCGTATCTGTAATGCCTTGAAGGGATTTAATTATGTTTACCATAACTTCTTTTTCGTCAATCCCCGGCATTCCCG
Source organism: Clostridia bacterium (assembly GCA_030537495.1). Classification (GTDB taxonomy): domain Bacteria; phylum Bacillota; class Clostridia; order Peptostreptococcales; family Anaerovoracaceae; genus Senimuribacter. The sequence continues at coordinate 146,304 of JAUNMH010000002.1, forward strand.
TATTAACATCCAAAATTTCAGCCCCATCACGAATCTGATCAGCAGCCTGGTTCAAGATATAATCCATATCACCTGCTTTCAAAGCTTCTTTAAGCTTTTTCTTGCCTGTAGGATTTAGTCTTTCACCTATGATTCTAGGTTCATCTATGACAACAGTCTTTTCAGGTGTACATACTGCAGCTGGGATTTTAGGGTTATTAGGGCAGTATTCCATCTCTGAGAGTTTTGATCGAATTTCCCTAATAAATTCAGGTGTGGTTCCGCAGCAACCGCCAACTAGCTTGATACCATACGGCACAAGCGCCGCCGTATCCTCTGCAAACTCGCGGGCTGTAGTTGTGTAATCTCCTGTTTCTGGGTCAGGAAGACCGGCATTTGCCTTGGAGACAATTGGAAGCTTGGTCCAGTGGCTCAGTTCCTTAATTAGTGGCAGAAATTCTGCTGGTCCAAGTGAGCAATTTACGCCAATGGCGTCGACGCCAAGTCCGCCTGCAGTAAGTGCCATGGAACTGATTTCTGTGCCCGTAAATGTTCTATGATTTGCCTCAAAAGACATGGTACAGATTACAGGAAGGTCTGAATTTTCCTTGGCTGCAAGAACTGCTGCCTTAAGCTCGTAAAGGTCCGTCATAGTCTCTATGGTAATAAGGTCGGTACCTCTGCCTGCTTCAATCTGACGCTTGAAAATCTCATAGGCCTCTTCAAATGGCAGATTTCCATTTGGTTCAAGCATACGGCCAATTGGTCCCAGGTCCAGTGAAACCAAGGCATCTGTGCCACTAACGGCTTCGCGGGCATTTTTTACTGCGGCTGACATAATTTCTTCTACTGTGTAGCCACAGCCTTTGATTTTGTATTCATTTACCCCAAAGGTGCAAGTATTTATAATATCTGAGCCGGCATCTACATACATCCTCTGAACTTTTTGAACTATTTCAGGATGTGTAATATTTAGGACTTCAGGGACTTTACCTATGTCGTCAAGTTCTTTCTGAAGCATAGTTCCCATTCCGCCGTCTAAGAATATGAATTCCTTATCTTCTGGGAAAAGTTTTAACAGTTTGTTCATTCTTTTTTCTCCTTGCTTTCTGTATATCTAAGTCGTTTTTTTAGAACAGGCTTCTTACACTCTGGTTAATTCTGCGGGCGATGTAAGGGTTGTTCATAGTATACAGATGTACTCCGTCAATTCCGTGAGAAACTAAGTCTACAATCTGGTTAACTGCATAGGCGATGCCTGCGTCTCTCATAGCTTCAGGATTATTTTCGTATTTTGACATCATTCTGGTAAACTTAGCAGGCAGGCTGGCACCGCAAAGTGAAACCATTCTTTCGATCTGCTTCTTGTTTACAACTGGCATAATGCCTGCTTCAATAGGCACGTCTATGCCGGCAATTCTAGCCTTTTCTATGAAATCATAGAAAACTTCGTTATCAAAGAATAGCTGTGAAATCAGGTGTTCTGCACCTGCATCGACTTTTTTCTTCAGATTCTTTATATCATCTACCTGGTTTTCACTATCTAAATGTCCCTCAGGGTAGCATGCTCCAGATATGCCAAAGTCGTAACCTTCATTTTTAATAAAAGTGATCAAATCACTTGCGTGCTTGAAATCTTCCTTTGGTGCTACATCGGGAATGTAGTCTCCTCTCAGAGCAAGGATGTTCTCTACTCCGCTGTCACTAAGTCTCTTAAGAACTGTCCTTACTTCTTCTTCTGTTGAGTTTACACAAGTAAGATGAGCTGCTGAAAGCAGACCATACCTATTCTTTATAGCTGATGCAATTTCGCAAGTTGAATTATCCATTAAGCTTCCACTTGCTCCATAGGTTACACTGATAAAGTCAGGTCTTAAATCCTGAAGTTCTTCTAGTGTCTTATAAATCGTATCAATTGAATTATTTCTCTTTGGTGGGAATACCTCGAATGAGAATACTGTTTTTCCTTCTTTAAATATGTCTTTGATTTTCATTTGACTTCATCTCCCTAATCTTCAAAGTATAAGTTTTGATCGACATAGCCGTCGATTCCGTCAATTCTGCCAGAATCTGTATATTGCCACATCACGAATTTTCCTGAAAATTCAGTAGCATCTGTATAATGTGCCAGCCATAGATCGTAGTCAGTCAGATACCCCAAATCAATATTTTTGCGTAGCCAAGTAGGATTCCCATAAATAATAGGTTCGAACCTACTATTTTTTATTACCTGACAAAAGGCGTCCGCTATTGCTGTCTTTTCTGCTCTAGTCAAATCCTTAATTCTGTCATCTTTGTCAACAGGTTCCATATCAAAGGCCACAGGGTACTTTACACCCTTGAATCTTATGTGTTTAAGAACATATTTAGCCTCTTTTATGGCTTCATCAGTGGTTGTTGCCTGGGAAAAGAAATAAACTCCTACATCGATTCCTGCAGCCTTGGCTCCCTTTAAGTTTTGTTTGAACTTGGTATCCATATGGATTTCTCCATCTGCGGAGCTGCTGAAACCTAGCCTAATCATGGCAAATTCGACGCCAGACTGTTTAACTTTCTCCCAGTCTATGTCACCTTGGAATACGGACACATCTATGCCTCGTCTGGACCTATATGTGCCGTCATCATAGATTTTCCCTTCATTACCTGTATACAAGTAATCCATATTGTACGGACTTTCCTCATACTCCAATTTATCTCCTAGTCCGTCATACCTTGAACTTTTCAAATGAATAAAGGTATACAGGAAGGTAAAAATCACCACAATAATAAAAATAATCATTATTGTTCTCTTGCCCAAAACCTTTGCCTGACTCAGTTTCTTATTAAGTTTTCTCTTCCATTTTCGCTTAAGCTTGTCAATTTTTTTCATAATTCACTATTTTACCACAGATTTATTGTTATTCAAAGACAAAATATGCATCTGGGTATAAAAAATTCCTTGAAAATTGACTATCCAGCTTTGAAAGTTTACAATGTACATATGTGAAATAAAATTAGGACGGTGAAGTAGATGAAAAATTACAATGAAATATCAGAAAGAATTCAAAAATATAGACGTGATTTACATGAAATTCCAGAGCTGAGTTTCCAGCTTCCGGAAACAGGTGCGTATATAAGAAAGTTCCTTGGAAAGCTGTCGTGTAGAATCGACGATATAGCCGGAGACGGCGCTGCAGCATGTTTTGATTTTGGAAAAGAAGAAGCTGTATGTTTCAGATGTGATATGGATGCCCTTCCGATTCAGGAAAAAAACAGCCTGCCTTACATTTCCAAGCACGAAGGCAGAATGCATGCCTGCGGCCATGACTCACACATGGCAATTATGCTTGGGTTTGCAGAACTTCTCGAGGATATGAAAAAAGAAGGGTTCATTCCTTCATACAATGTAATCCTTCTTTTCCAGCCTGCTGAAGAAACCATTGACGGAGCATATACAATCTGTCAGACAGATTTCTTCAAAAGGTACAACATAAAATATATTTTCGGCCTGCATAACTGGCCTACTCTTCCAAAGGGTCAAATTTCATCTATAAGCGGTCCTATGATGGCAAAATCAACTTCAATCGACGTCCACTTTAAGGGTGTAAGTGCTCACTGCGGAGAGCCTTGGAAGGGTCACGATGCAATGCTTGCATCTGCCAGATTCCTTACAGAAATCTATGACTACTGCAACAAGGTCTTAAATGATGGCAGCCTTATTAGATTCGGAAAAATGACAAGCGGAACTGTTAGAAATGCAATTTCAGCAAGCTCCGAGCTCATCGGTACCATGAGAACCTTTAACGAAGAAAGCTATGAAAAAATCCTTGATGCCATGGACAGAATTGCTGCTGAAATAAAAGAAGATCTTCAGGTTACAGTTACCCCTGAGGTCGTTAAGTATCATCCCGCTGTAATAAACAACCCAGCCCTCTATGAACGCGTAATACCGTCCCTAGACGAACTGGGTTATAAAGAACTTGATAAACCGGTTATGATCGCCGAAGATTTCTCATTCTTCCAAGAACAAGTTCCTGGAGTTTTCTTCTTCCTCGGCACCGGCAGTGGAATACCACTTCACAGTGCAAATTATGATATGGATGATTCTGCTATGATTCAAGGCGTAAAGCTATTCCAGTCAATACTGAAAAATCTCTAAGCCTAATCTAAAAATTTTAATTATTTCTAATTATCGGGTGAAATCGTATCCTGGTATAAAATGTATCCTGATTTATCCTTATAGGAAATCCTTACTTTTATACCTTCGATGCCGGTTTCATCCTCTGTTATATCTGCAATAGCAGCAAAAACAGGTTTCATACCCTTAAGCTCCTTTTTAATCTGCGCCGAAGCATAGTCCCTTAATTCTTCATCAAAAGCCGAATCATAGACCACATTATAGCGAATCTCATTCCCTATAATAGAAACTTCCATGTTATCAGCTTCAATATTAATAATCTCATCAATATGCGTCTTCTTGGCGTCGCTGGATGAATAATACGCCTCCAGTGTTTTGCTTCCGCCACAACTACATAATCCCATGACAACTGTAATAATAGCTAGAAATACAGCCGTTTTTTTAATTCTTCCCCTCTTCATCTTTGCAAGTCTCCTTTGCAATTTCAATTGCAACCTTAAGATAAAGTTCGTTTGCGGATTTTGGAACCTTTCCCAGTGTTCTTGGATCCCAAACTATATCGTCCAGGTTGTCCTCAGCGTACAGGAACTGCCATACAGGCACATTTCTGTACTCACCAACAGTCATAATAGCTGAACACTCCATATCAACAACCTTGCAACCTTCTGCAAGTCTGTTTTCCATATTTCTTCTAGTTTCCCTATACAGACCATCTGTGGTCCATACCTTGGTTTCAATGGCCTTAAGTCCCATTCTATCAATAATTTTAGCCGTCTCATGAGCCGTAGGAATATGAACAAAATCCCCATATGATACAGGCAGATAATGATAACTTGTTCCCTCATCACGGTATGCATCTGTGGGTACAATTAAATGTCCCGCTGGAATGTTTCTGTCCAAAGTTCCACAAGATCCAAAGAACACGAATCTCTTTGCGCCCATGGCCATAACTTCTTCCATTAGTCCAACAGTCATCGGTGAACCCATAGTTGTCTGGTAAATGGCAAATTCGTGGCCGTCTACGCTAAATTTATAAATTTTAAGTACCGTGCCGCTTAAAAGTTCTCCCACTGGCTGGCAATCAAAACTTTCAAGGACCAGTTCTACAATTGCTTTCTTAAATGTAACGATAACAGTTTCAGGAAATCCTTCTACTTTATCATAAACATCTTCTGGATTTAGGGCAGCTTTTCTTTCGCTGTCATATGAATCAAATAAGCTCATGTTTCTTCACCTATCTTACCTTTCGTCCTTAGCCCAGTCAAATGAGTATCTGACAGCTTTGTTCCAGCCGCGAATCTTGGAAGCGCGTTCTTCTTCGGAAATCTGTGGATCGAATACTCTGTCAACAGAGCGATTCTTGATAACATCTTCTTTGTTTTCCCAGTATCCTACTGCAAGACCTGCTAGGTACGCCGCACCTGTAGCCGTTGTCTCGACACAAGAAGGTCTCTTTACAGGAACATTGATAATGTCAGATTGCATCTGCATCAGCAGATTATTGGCACTGGCACCACCATCAACATTAAGTGCCGCCAGCTTGATTTCGGAATCTGATTCCATAGCCTGAAGCACGTCATTAGTCTGCAGAGCTAGGGATTCAAGAGTTGCGCGGATAATATGGTACTTGTTTACACCTCTTGTAAGGCCTACGATTGTACCTCTAGCGTACTGATCCCAGTGCGGTGCACCAAGTCCAGTAAATGCCGGAACTACATAACATCCGTTAGTATCTTTTACCTTACTTGCCATATATTCCGAGTCGGAAGCTGAATCGATAAGTCTCATCTCATCTCTCAGCCACTGAATTGCTGCTCCTGCAACGAAGATTGAACCTTCTAGAGCATAAATTACCTTTCCATCAAGACCCCAGGCAATTGTGGTTACCAGTCCGTTTTCAGAAAACACCGGTTTCTCACCTGTGTTCATAAGCAGGAAGCAACCTGTACCATAAGTATTTTTTGCCTCGCCCGGATTGAAACAAGTCTGGCCGAACAAAGCAGCCTGCTGGTCCCCTGCGGCTCCACCAATTGCAATTTCGCTTCCAAATAGTGAAGGATCTGTATATCCGTATACGCAGCTAGAAGGCTTAACCTCAGGAAGCATACATTTTGGAATATTAAATTCTTCTAAGATTTCATCATCCCATTTAAGGTCCTGAATATTGAAAAGCATTGTACGGGAAGCATTTGTATAATCAGTTACATGAACTGCTCCCTTTGTAAGCTTCCAAATAAGCCAGGTTTCCACAGTACCAAAGAGAAGCTGACCCTTCTCTGCCTTTTCTCTTGCACCTTCCACATTATCCAGAATCCACTTTAGCTTAGTTCCTGAAAAGTATGCGTCAACTACAAGTCCTGTCTTTTTTCTAATGGTCTCTGTAAGGCCCTTTGCCTTCAGTTCATCACAGTATTCTGCTGTTCTACGACACTGCCAAACAATTGCATTGTACACAGGTTCTCCTGTTTCCTTATCCCAAATAATTGTTGTTTCTCTCTGGTTTGTAATACCGATTGCAGCAATATCGGAAGCCTCTGCTCCGATTTTACTCATAGCTTCTACAGCTACTCCCAGTTGAGTTGACCAAATTTCGTTGGCATCGTGCTCAACATATCCCGGTTTGGGGAAATACTGCTTAAACTCCTTCTGTGCAACACTGCACATTTCTCCTGCTTCATTAAATAAGATGCAGCGATTGCTTGTTGTCCCTGCATCTAGGGCCATAACATATTTTGCCATTTAACTTCTCCTTTGTTGTGTCTTATTTTTCATCTATATTCATGCTTAGTCTTCAGGCCAAATAAACTTGGTGTTCCCAGCCTCGCCGCCGTCAATCAGTAGGTTTTGGCCGGTCATAAAACCGTTAACTACTGCGACGAAGTACACCCAGTCTGCTATTTCTTCAGGCGTTGCCCACCTTTTCAAAGGTGTCAGCTCCATAATCTGCTCCCATAATTTTTCATCGTCCATGACGCAGCAGTTGAGTTCTGTGAGCACTCCGCCTGGGTCGATGCTGTTGCAGATTGCTTTTGGAGCAAGCCTGTTTGCCACATTTTTCGTATATGAAATGAGACCGCCCTTTGAGGCGGCATATTCAGGGAACTCTGAACCTGTGTGGGCACTGGCTGATCCGATGTTGACAACTGACTTAATATTCTCATTGTCAAATGCATAGTGCTCCGTGATTTTTATGGCTCCCTTAAGGTTAACGTCAATGTCTTCGCCGCTGTCCTGGACGCCGGCGTTGTTTATGAGGACATGGGGTTTAAGCCCCCTCGGGAAGTTTTGATCGTCTCTCACGTCAAGCACATAGTGAGTGTATTTCTCGTGGTCAATGGTCGACCTCTCTCTATCAAAACCCCAAACGGCGTGTCCTTCTGCCAGGAATTTTTCCGCAATGGCTCTACCAATTCCGGAGGTTGTTCCTGTAATTAGAATATTCATCTATTATTCTCCTATATTGTTCGTATAATCAAGGTACTGACGGCCCACGTCTTCTTTTTTCCAATTAAGGCTGGCGCGGTATCCTACAGGACTCAGCACGATTTCGCCTACTAGTTCAAGGGCTGCACCTGTCAGTGAGCATGTAAGCACCTGAATCCATGTCCATCCGAAGAATACATGGGACACGATGGTTGCAAACACTAAGTTATCAATGAACTGTGCAATTCCCGTTGATGTAAATGAGCGGATTGCAAAGGCTCTATAGTCGTCAGTCTTCAGTCTTTTTCCTATTGTGTGATTTAAAAGTGAGTTACAAATTGAGGATGTCAGCATGGCGATGCTGCTTCCAAGTACTACGTACCAGCTTCCTCCTATTGTGTTGTTTAATGCCTGGTTTACGTCCATTGAGCCATATGAGTAAAACTCTCCCCACATTCCCGGTGTCAGGCTCATAAGCTTAAACAGCAGGCAGACGCCTAGGTTAATTAAAAGAGCCATAATTGAAATCTTTGTGGCTGCTTTTGGACCGAAGTGTTTGCAAATCATATCCATACATAGGAATGAAATCCAGCTAACGGTGAATCCACAGTCAAGGGCAATATATTTTGCTGAAAATAGCTCCTTGTTTGCCAGCAGGTTCATTACAATTACACTGATAAAAAACAGTGATACCACAAGGCTAGGCACGTTTCTTAGGAGGATCTTTGTATCCTCCAGTTCTCTCTTTAAATAATTCATTTTTCTTCTCCTTTGGTTTTGATATTTTACAAGCAGGATATCGGACCCGAACTGCTTGATTTGTATTTGTGAGTGCGTAGATACGCACCACCTTTACACTGAATATGATACTTCATATTGCGTATAAATTCAAGTGAAAGGGTGGTCAAAAGCACGCGATAAATGGAAAAATCTCCTTGCGAAAAGTAAGTGACAAAAGACCAAAAAACCTTTACAATGGTATTTGGTAAATCTTTGCCTAGGCAGTGGGTAAACCCGTGCCTAATCCGTGAGTATTTAATTAAAAAGGAGATTTTATAAATGAATTACGCAGATGAAAAAAACATCGTTATTTTCGACCACCCTCTTATCCAGCATAAGATTTCTCTTCTAAGAGACAAGAATACAGGAACAAACGAATTCCGTAAGCTTGTTGGAGAAATTGCTATGCTTCAGGGTTTTGAGGCGCTAAGTGACCTTCCTCTAGAAGATGTTGAAGTTGAAACACCTATTGAAAAGTGCATGACTCCAATGATAGCAGGCCGTAAGCTTGCCATCGTTCCTATTCTTCGTGCAGGTCTTGGAATGGTTGACGGAATCTTAAGCCTTGTTCCTACTGCAAAGGTTGGACACATCGGGCTATACCGTGACGAAAAAACTCACGAACCTGTGGAATACTACTGCAAACTACCTCATACTATTGAAGAACGTACAATTGTAGTTACTGACCCTATGCTTGCAACAGGTGGTTCTGCAGCAGATGCCATCACTCTTATTAAGCAGCATGGCGGAAGAAACATTAAGTTCATGTGCATCATCGCTTCTCCTGAAGGTCTGGAAAGACTCCACAAAGAGCACCCTGATGTTCAGATTTACGTAGGACATCTTGACCGCGAACTAAACGATGACGCTTACATCTGCCCAGGTCTTGGCGACGCTGGAGACAGAATCTTCGGAACTAAATAGCCAGGGGGTTTGAGGAATTATATGACAAATTCAAAGTGCGACGTTTCGAATATATATAACTTAAATGGGCGCGTTCCCATTTCCAAAGCAGTGCCCTTCGGCCTGCAGCACATACTGGCTATGTTCGTCGCCAATATTGCACCTTTAATCATCGTAGCCGGAGCCTGCCACCTTGAGGCTGGCCAAACAGCAAAACTCATTCAGACTACAATGATTATCGCTGGTATCGGAACACTAATTCAGCTCTTCCCTATTTGGAAAATCGGATCTGGCCTTCCTATTGTAATGGGTATAAGTTTTACCTTCGTATCTGTTGCTTGTGTAATAGGCAGTCAATATGGCTATGGCGCAATTATAGGCGCAGTAATTGTCGGCGGTTTCATTGAAGGAACTATCGGACTTTTCGCTAAGTATTGGACTAAGCTTATTACTCCTATAGTTTCTGCCAGCGTAGTAACAGCCATCGGTTTCTCTCTCCTCTCTGTAGGAGCAGCTTCCTTCGGCGGAGGCAGCGGAAGCGAATCCTTCGGCTCCTGGCAAAACTGGATTCTTGGAACTATCACTTTAGCTAGCTGCCTGTTTTTCGATATGCTCGCAAAATCCTACTGGAAGCAGCTGTCTGTTTTGTTCGGACTTATCGTCGGCTACATTGTAGCTATGTGCATGGGTGCCGTTGACTTCTCTGCTATAAATGACACTGCAGTTGTAAGCTTACCTTCAATCCTGCCGTTCAAGCCTGAATTCAATGCCAGCGCAATTGTGTCCATGACTCTGATTTTCCTTGTTTCAGCAACTGAAACAATTGGTGACACTTCAGCTATTGCTATTTCTGGTCTAAACAGACCTGTAACTATTAAGGAAACGGAAGGCTCCATTGCCTGTGACGGCTATGCCAGCATGCTTTCAGGCTTCCTCGGATGTCTTCCTGTAACTTCATTCAGCCAAAACGTTGGTCTGGTTGCAATGACAAAGGTTGTAAACCGTATGGTAATTGGTGTCGGCGCTATCATCATGATTCTTGCGGGTATCTTCCCATTCCTCGGTGCTATCCTTGCAACTCTACCTGATGCAGTTCTTGGCGGATGCACAATCATGATGTTCGGAAGCATCGTAGTCAGCGGTATCAAAATGATTGCCGCATGTGGTTTCCAGCAACGTAACATTACTATTGCAGCCCTTTCCCTTGGCATCGGAATCGGCTTCACTCAGGTGCCTGAAATCTTCAGCGTATTCCCACCTGTAATTTACACAGTTTTCGCCGAAAACTGCGTAGCCGTTGTCTTCATCGTTGCAGTTGTAGCAAACCTGATCCTGCCAAAGGACGAGGAAGTCGCTTAGACGCAAGCTGGGTGGTGCGAGGCAGCAATTTAGGGGCGCAGGCCGTAGGCTTTAGTCTTTGGGTTGGGCCGCAGGCTTTGGCCACTCAGAATGGCGCCCGCTGAATGTGAAATATGCTAAATACGGCCGGGCAAATGCCTGATATCTGAGATTTAGCAATTTTGTACCGTGAAACATTTGCGTTTCACGGTATTTTTCTGCTTTTTTTGGCCATTCGGTGCTCATTCCTAGCCTTTCTATCTTTTACCAAAGATTTGATTGAAATTACTTCCATTAATTTCAATTTCTTGCATCCATATATCTCAAACTTCAAGAAATAACATGTAAAACCTTCGGCAAACTGCTGTAAATAAATTCCACGTGCCCTATCCTCATTAAAATTCAAAAATTGGGACGGTACTTTTTTTATGAATCTTGAAAATCAGGCATTTGCCAGGCCGTTTCAGCCAATTTTCACAAAACTCGGGCGTGCTGCTACGCCTCATTGACAAGGCGACCAACGCCGTAGTATAATACTTCAAAAATAAACTATTCAAAAAGGGAGAATATATAACTATGCAACTAAGTATAACCGCACCGAGAAATATGTTACAGGCATATACAAAATTCTGCAAACCACTCTGCAAGAAGTTGGAACTGCCTCAGACGGCCTTTGATATATTAATGTTTTTGGGAAATAATCCGCAGTATAAGACAGCAAGAGATGTGGTGGAAATCAGGCATATCAAAGCCAATCTGGTTTCAGTAAATGTGGACAAGCTTGTCAATGAGGGTTATCTTATAAGGCAGGCTGTGGAGGGCGATCGCAGAAAGACGGAGCTCATCTGCACAGACAAAGCGAAGCCAATTATAGAAAAAGGTCAAAAGCTGCAACAGGAGTTTCTAGAGAAAACCTTGGCGAATATGGACCAAGATACAAGAGAAGCCCTAGCCAAAGCTATGGAGATTATTAACGAAAACGCAAACAGGATTTTAGAAGGAGATAGATAATTTATGAACATTGCAATCACAGTGCTTGTTACCTTTTTCGCCGGCATGGGCGCAGGATTAGGTACAGGATTTGCAGGCCTGAGCGCAGCCGCAGTAATAAGCCCCATGCTGATAACTTTTTTACATATGGAGCCTTATATGGCTGTTGGCGTTGCCCTATCGTCAGACGTTTTAGCCAGCGGCGTTTCCTCAATTATCTATTACAAACATAAGAATTTGGATATAAAAAATGGATTGATTATGATGCTGACGGTTTTGATATTCACCGTTATCGGGAGCTATGCGGCGAGCCTGTTGCCGTCGGCGACCATGGGCAGTTTTGCTGTTTTTATGACGTTCCTGCTGGGCGTGAAATTCATCATGCGTCCGGTTATGACTACCCGTGAAGCCATGATGCAGGTTTCTAAAAGAAAGAGAATTACCCAGTCGATTTTGTGCGGTTGCATAATCGGGTCAATCTGCGGATTTGTCGGAGCCGGCGGTGGCATGATGATGCTGTTGATTCTTACGAGTGTCATGGGCTACGAGCTAAAAATGGCAGTGGGAACAAGCGTGTTCATCATGACATTCACCGCGCTGACTGGCGCAGTTTCCCACTTCGTCATATGCAGCCTGCCAGACCCACTGACATGGATTCTCTGCGTAATCTTCACCCTACTTTGGGCACGAATCGCAGCCATATTCGCCAACAAAGCCGAGCCAAAAACATTGAACCGCGCGACCGGCGTTGTTTTGGTAATTCTTGGCATCGTGGTTATGGGTTTCCAGCTGCTCGGCTAAACCTAGGTATATCAAAACCACCAAAGTTTTCACAAATTCTGTACCAATTCTAAAAAAAAGAGTAGACACCACGTTCTACTCTTTTGTTATATCATTTTATTTTACCTGTGCCTCGTCTGCGACTTCGACCTGTGCCTCGCTATTCAGCTTCGACCTGTGCCTCGCGATCTAGCTTCGCCTTAAGTTCGACCATAGTCTTGTCCAGAATCGGATGGCGTTTATACGGCACAATCTCGGCCATAGGATCAAGAACAAAACTTCTCTTGTGCATCTCCACATGTGGAATATGTAAATCCTCAGTGTCCAATACGATGTCGTCGTAAAGAAGTATGTCAAGATCTAAAGTTCTAGGCCCCCAGCGAACTATGCGTTCCCTGTGAGCGTCCTGCTCAATTACGTGAAGCTGTTCCAAAAGTTCTTCAGGCGAATACAAGGTCATAAGCTCCAGGGCGCTGTTCAGGAAATTATCCTGCTCCACTCCGCCATAAGGCTCAGTTTCAATATATTTAGCGACTTTTTTTACCTTGCAGCCCCTTAAAGAATTCAATCTTTCAATAGCCATATCTAGGTAACCCTTGGTATCTCCCATATTTGAACCAAGAGCGATGTATGCGGTATGCCATGCCCTGGAAATGCTTACAGAGACGTTTTCTAGAGGCAAACCGACAGGAGCCCAAGGTTTGGAAATCTCAAGATCAATTTTCTCCATTAAAGGATATTCAATCAGAAGCGCCTCCGCCAAAGTTTCGGCAATTCTCTCAATAAGCATAAAAGTGTGAGATTCAAGATGCTTCTTTATAAAATGGCTGACCTCACCGTAGTTAATGGATTTCTCCAGGTCATCAGTAAGCCCTGCTGCCCTTGTGTTCGTATGCATTACGGCAGTTACCAAAAACTTCTGCCCCAGCACATTTTCCTCGGGGAATACGCCGTGGTTGGCAAAAACCTCTAGATTTTTTACAGTAATTCTATCCATAATAGTTCTCTCAATCTATAATAAAATTCGCGGGATCAAAACCCACTGAAACTATTTACTTAAAATGGCCTTAGTCATCTTAATAGTTCTCAGGTTTTCCTTAATGTCGTGAACTCTTACGAAAGCACTTCCCTTGATAACTCCAAATACAGTAGTTGCAAGGGTTCCCTCAACTCTCTGATCAGCAGGAAGATCCAGTGTATTTCCGATAACAGACTTTCTGGAAGTACCCAAAAGCACTGGGAAACCAAAAGTATTAAGAATTTCAAGATGGTTAATAATCTCTAGATTCATTTCATAGGTTTTACCAAAGCCAACTCCTGGATCAAGAATAATCTTGTCATCAGCAACACCTGCCTTTCTTGCAATGGCAACGCACTCCTCCATATCCTTTAAGAAGTCCTTTTGGAAATCGTCATATACAGCCTCATTGCGGTTGTGCATCAGACAGCAAGCTGCACCATATTCAGCAGTAAGTTCAGCAACTTTGTAATCGTGCTTAAATCCCCAAATGTCATTAACCAAATCCGCACCTGCCTGAAGTGCCGCTAGAGTAACATCTCCCTTATAAGTATCAATAGAAACTGGAATATCGAATCTGCTCTTCACCCCCTCAATTACCGGCACAACTCTTGCAATCTCTTCCTCTGAAGTAATTACCTGATGTCCAGGTCTAGTTGATTCTCCACCGATATCGATAATGTCAGCACCTTCGTTAATCATTTCCTCAGCGTGGAAAAGCGCCTTGTCCAAGCTGTTAAACTTTCCGCCGTCTGAAAATGAATCCGGTGTAACATTCAAAATCCCCATAATATAGCAATTATTTGCAACATCAAACTCTCTGTTTCCAATAATCATTTTATCATCACCCTATTTTCTTTCCTAAAAATAATACAATACAAATAATTCTCGGCATTTTTCCACATAAAATACCATATAATCTATGCCCTGACCTCTAGGTTCTTCTTCTCCTCCGGCCAGTTGCACTCACCTACTGCAGGGCAAGCAAAGCAGCACCTGGACTTCTTATCAGCATCATAAAGATATCTGCCCAGCTCGCTTTCGCTGCCGCCTCTGTGCTCTCGCACTGCCCCAGTTATTAAAACAACCTCGGCTTCAGAGAATCCGCAATCCTCTAGAATCCTTGTAGCTAAATCAGCCCCCGCCTCATGGTGAGGCACTTCTTCAGATATCTGCAAATATCTTCCGATATCATGAAGAAGAGCAGCAGCGTAAATGATTTCTTTAGAGAGCTCCGCGCCTTCCTCTAACTTTCTGATATACATAAGCCTTGCCACGTCAAGGAGATGGTCTAGCCCGTGACGGCAAAAGATGCGATCCGCTTCCGCACTCTGGAGATTATGATAGTGGCTCTGATACAGCGGATGCTGCCAGATTCTGTTAACCCTCTCCATTTACTTCACCATCTGCATAAATGTCTGCTGCAGGCTGTAGTCGTCGGCGAAGGCGCCTTTTGTAATGGTTGTGACGGTTTTTGTGCCTGGTTTTTGGACGCCGCGCATTGTCATACACATGTGCTCGGCTTCGATCATTACCATTACACCCTTTGGCTCAAGGTATTTTTCAACGGCCTCAGCGATTTGTGCGGTCATGTTTTCTTGAATCTGTGGTCTTCTTGCAAAGACTTCAACTGTTCGCGCCAGTTTACTCAGTCCCGCTACCTTTTCATTTGGGATATAGGCAACGTGAGCCTTGCCGTAAAACGGCAGAAGGTGGTGCTCGCATACAGAGTAGAAAGTAATGTCTTTTTCAATTACGATGTTGTTGTTAGTCGCATGAAATTGTTTTTCGAAGTGTTTTGATGCGTCTTGACCCAGGCCTCCGAAAATCTGTTCACACATGCGAGCGATACGATCAGGAGTTTCCAGAAGCCCCTCTCTTTCGGTGTCCTCGCCTATTCCTTCAAGAATAAGTCTTACTCCCTCTTTGATTTTTTCGCTATCCATATTTTCACCTCTTTTATGAAAGCTACATTTCGATGTATTCGTCGTAAGTACAAAGTTTGTCTATAAGTGTTCCATCTGGCTTAATTTCCATAATGCGGTTTGCAACTGTCTGAATGAATTCGTGGTCGTGGGAAGCAAAAAGAACATTTCCCCTGAAGTTTATCAGACCTTCGTTTACTGCAGTAATGGATTCCAAGTCAAGATGGTTTGTTGGCTGATCAAGTACTAGTGCATTGGAGCCGTAAAGCATCATTCTTGAAAGCATGCATCTAACTTTTTCGCCTCCGGAAAGAACCTGTACATTCTTGTATACGTCGTCGCCGGAGAACAGCATTCTGCCAAGGAAGCCTCTCATAAATGTTTCTGTAGTTTCCTTAGTGTACTGGCTCAGCCATTCAATCATATTTAACTCGGAACCGTTAAAGTACTCTGAATTATCTATTGGAAGATATGAGGTTGTAATTGTAATTCCCCATTTGAAGCTTCCTTCGTCTGGTTCCATTTCTCCCATTAAAATTTTGAACAGTGTAGTGTTGGCAATTTCGTTTTCGCCAACGAAGGCAATTTTATCACCTTTGTTAACCATAAAACTTACATTGTCTAAAATTTTCACACCGTCGATGGTTTTGGAGATTCCTTCTACTAAAAGAATATCCTTGCCGGCTTCTCTATCCATTGTGAATCCAACGAATGGATAACGACGTGATGATGAAGGCAGTTCTTCTACAGTCAGCTTGTCCAAAAGCTTTCTTCTTGAAGTTGCCTGCTTAGCCTTGGATTTATTTGAACTGAATCGCTGAATAAATGTCTGCAATTCTTTGATTTTTTCTTCTGTTCTCTTCTTCTGGTTTGTAAGTAGCTTTTGCATCAGCTGTGATGATTCATACCAGAATTCGTAGTTACCTACGTACATTTTAATTTTACCATAGTCTACGTCAACGATGTTTGTGCAGACTGCGTTTAGGAAGTGTCTGTCGTGGGAAACAACTAGAACAGTTCCTGGGTATTCCATAAGGAAGTCCTCCAGCCAGTTGATGGCTTTGATATCCAGGTGGTTAGTAGGCTCGTCTAGAAGCACGATTTCTGGATTTCCAAAAAGCGCCTGGGCAAGAAGAACCTTAACCTTCTCTTTTGCTGTAAGACTAGCCATAGGGCTATATAAAATATCTTCTGAAAGTCCCAAACCCTGGATTAATCTGCTTACATTGGATTCGGATTCCCAACCGTCCATTTCAGCAAACTCTGCCTCAAGCTCTGCAGCTCTGATGCCATCGTCGTCGGAGAAGTCCTCCTTCATATAAATGGCATCCTTTTCCTTCATAACCTGATAAAGTCTTGGATTCCCTTGAATTACAGTATCCAAAACTGTAAATTCGTCGAAGGCGAAGTGGTCCTGCTTAAGTACAGACATTCTTGTGTTTGGTTTCAGTGAAACGTTTCCTGTTGTCGGTTCCAAATCACCTGATAAAATTCTTAGGAAAGTTGACTTTCCTGCACCGTTAGCTCCTATAATACCGTAGCAGTTGCCCTGTGTAAACTTCAGGTCAACATCCTTAAATAGAACTTGACCGCTGAAGTTCATACTTACATTTGTAACTGTTAACACTAATAAATCTCTCCTTTTATCTATAATAATCTATTTTTTTACCTTTTCTAAAAGTGCAATACACTCTATATGCTTCGTCCAGCTGAAATTGTCAAAAGCCTTCAGATACTTGACCTTGTATCCGTTGTATTCGTACTGCTGAAGGTTAATAGCCAGTGTCTTTGGATTACATGAAACATATACAATCTGATCCACACCGTAGCTTACAATTTTATCTACAGCCTTTAAGCTCATGCCCACTCTTGGCGGGTCTACGACAATCACATCTGGCTTATCGCTAGTCTTCTCAAGAACTTCGAATACATCTCCGGCAATGAACTTGCAGTTGTCCAGGTTATTTAAGCCAGCGTTAACCTTTGCCGCCTCAACAGCCTCTTCCACAATTTCCACGCCAAAAACTTCCTTAGCCTTAAGTGCAAGAACCTGGCTGATTGTTCCGGTTCCGCAATAAAGGTCGAAAGCCTTCTTTCCTGAGAAATCATCAATAAGGTCAATGGCCTGTTTGTACAATCTTTCCACAGCCTCAACGTTGGTCTGGAAGAATGAAAATGCGCTGACCTTAAACTTCAGGCCAAGGATTTCATCCATGTAGTAGTCGCGGCCTTCCAGGATTTTCAGTTCCTCACAAGTTACCTTGTCCGCCAGGTTATCGTTGAAGGTTCTTAGAATTCCAACGATTTCGTTGTCCAGGTCCAGGCTATGTAGCCCTTCCACAAAGGCTTCTTCATCAAAACCTTCTTCGGTTGACGTAATAATATTTATGAGCAACTCCTTTGTTCTCACACCTTTTCTGATTAAAAGGTTTCTCAGAAGCCCCTTATGGGACTTTTTATTGTAGTGCTTGTACCCTCTTTCCGTTGCAAAATCAAGGGTAAAGTGAAGTATTTTATTATAGTCCTCATCAACTAGCTGACACTGGTCAACAGTAACAATGGACATAAAATTTTTCTTTTTATGCATACCCAGACACAAAGGTCCATCTTTTACGAAGTCCCCAAAAGTATATTCCATCTTATTTCTGTATCTGTATCTGCTTTCCTCAGGGCAACCTTCAATTCCCCCATAGACCTCAGGGGTAATTTTCTTAGCTTCAAGAAGTTCAAGAACCTCTTTTTCCTTTACGGCAAGCTGCTCCTCGTAGCTCATTCCCTGGTATATACACCCACCACAAAACTCATCGTGTACGCAAACTGCCTCACAAGACTTAAAATCTGCCATATTTATCGTAAAACTCCTTCTTATATTCTAGAAAACGATCCTCTTCTATTGCTGTTCTGATGTGTTCCATCATCTTCAGCAAGAAGTGAATATTATGATTTGAAAGAAGCATTGCTGATAGCATTTCATCTGCCTTAAATAGATGTCTCAGATATGCTCTTGAATAGTTTCTGCAAGTATAGCAGTCACATTCAGGATCCAGTGGTGTGAAGTCTCTTTCAAACTTAGCGTTCTTAATGTTCAGTCTTCCCTGGCTTGTAGTGCAAAGACCATGTCTTGCAATTCTTGTAGGAAGAACGCAGTCAAACATATCAACTCCGCGTTCTACTCCCTCAAATAAGTAGTCAGGACTGCCTACTCCCATAAGATATCTTGCCTTTTCCTCTGGAAGATAATCTACGCAGTCATCAAGAATATCTAGCATCAGTTCCTTAGGCTCACCTACGGAAAGACCTCCAATTGCATAGCCTGGAAGATCCAACTCTACGATTTCCTCAGCACTCTGCTTACGCAGGTCCTTATACATTCCGCCCTGCATAATTCCAAATAGTGACTGTCTTTCAAGATCCTTATGTGCGTCCTTACATCTCTTTAGCCATCTTGTAGTTCTTTCTAATGAGTTTTTTACATACTGTCTGTCTGCAGGATATGGGGCACACTCGTCAAAGGCCATCATAATATCTGATCCAAGGGCATTTTGAATTTCAATTGCTTTTTCAGGAGTCAGCATATGTCTGGAACCGTCAATATGGCTCTGGAACTTAACGCCCTCTTCAGTGATTTTTCTCAGTTTTCCAAGGGAGAAAACCTGGAATCCGCCACTGTCAGTAAGAATGGCTCTGTCCCAGTTCATAAACTTGTGTAAGCCGCCAGCTTCCTTAATAATTTCATGACCCGGTCTAAGGTAAAGGTGGTAAGTGTTGGATAAAATAATATTTGCACCCATTTCCTTGACCTGTTCAGGTCTCATAGCTTTTACCGTTGCCTGTGTTCCTACAGGCATGAACACAGGAGTCTGAATGTCGCCGTGAGGAGTGTGTACAACGCCTCTGCGAGCCTTAGTCCTTGTGTCCTTCTTTATCAGTTCATAAGTAACTGCATGTTTCATGAGTTCACTTTTCCTTTCATTATTGTTTTCTATGCTTTGTTGGTTTTGATACATTTATATAATCAGGCAGGCATCTCCGTAACTGAAGAACCTGTATTTTTCTTTTACTGCCACGTCGTATGCCTCTAGAATTTTTTCTCTGTCGTAAAGTGCTGAAATCAGCATTAGAAGCGTGGATTTTGGCAGATGGAAGTTGGTAATAAGTGAGTCAATAATTTTAAACTTGTAGCCGGGGTAAATGAAAATATTAGTATTTCCTGAGCCTACGGCTACCTGATTTTTACCAATTTCCTCATTGTAATAGGCTGCACTTTCCACTGTTCTTGTAGATGTTGTGCCTACAGAAATGATTCTACCGCCTTCTCTAATAGTGCTGTTTATAATTTCTGCGTTTTCTTCATCAATAAAGTATTCCTCAAAATGCATGCTATGTTCTTCAACTGTTTCGCATTTTACAGGTCTGAAAGTACCGATGCCCACATGTAAAGTTACATAGGCCAGCTTGACACCCTTGTCCTGAGCTTTTTTCAGAAGTTCATCTGTAAAATGAAGACCTGCAGTTGGTGCTGCAACGGAACCCTCTTCCTTACAATAAACCGTCTGATACATATCCTTATCTTCAAGGGTACTTTCTCTTTCGATATATGGTGGAAGCGGCATCTTGCCTAGCTCTTCCAGTCTTTCCATAAATATTCCCTCGTAGTCAAAGTCTACGATTCTAGTTCCATCTGGACCGTAATCTACGATTTCTGCTCTGAAATTGTCGCTGAAACGTACTGCATCTCCCGGTTTAAGTCTCTTTCCCGGTCTTACCATAGTTTCCCAACGGTCTCCATCTAATCTCTTGATTAAAAGGAATTCAATCTTTGCGCCTGTACCTTCCTTTTCACCAAAAAGTCTGGCTGGCAGTACCTTTGAATTGTTAAGTACCAGGCAGTCGCCTTCATTTAAATAATCTAAAATATCATAAAAATGTTTATGTTCTATGCTTCCTTCTGCTCTATTCATAACCATAAGCCTGCAGACATCTCTCTGCTCTGTAGGCTTTTGGGCTATTAGCTCCTCAGGAAGTTCGTAGTCAAAATCGCTAATTTTCATTGTCATCGACCTCTCCGGGATATTCTAATCCCATATGCTTATATCCTAGTTTTGATACCATTCTGCCCTTCTGGGTTCTGTACAGTAAACCTGTCTGTATCAGGTACGGCTCGTAGGCATCTTCAATGGTAACTCTTTCTTCTCCAATGGAGGCTGCAATAGTGTCTATTCCCACAGGTCCTCCGTTAAATCTCTGTATAATTGCAGACAAAATCTCCCTGTCCAGTCGCTCAAGTCCCAGGCTGTCAACGCCAAGGGCCTTAAGTGCCTGCATGGTTATTTCCTCATTGATAACTCCGTTTCCTCTTACCTGAGAGAAGTCACGGATTCTCTTCAGCAGTCTGTTGGCAACTCGCGGTGTACCTCTTGAGCATCTAGCCATTTCCATAAGGGATTTGTCGTCTACTTCCACGCCTAGAAGTCCTGCTGATCTGTTGATAATATTGGCCAGTTCGTCGTCGTCGTAAAGTTCAAACTTGCTGATTACGCCGAATCTATCTCTCAAAGGGGCTGACAGACTTCCTGCTCTTGTAGTCGCTCCGATTAAGGTGAATTTAGCGATATCAAGTCTTATGGACCTTGCCGAAGGGCCTTTTCCTATTATGATGTCCAGGGCGTAGTCCTCCATAGCTGAGTAAAGTACTTCTTCTACAGAGCGATTAAGTCTGTGGATTTCGTCAATAAACAGCACGTCGTTCTCGTTTAAGTTTGTCAAAATCGCCGCCAGGTCCCCTGCTCTTTCAATGGCCGGTCCTGAGGTAATCTTAATATCTACTCCCAGTTCGTTTGCTATAATCCCTGCCAAGGTGGTCTTTCCCAGGCCCGGAGGGCCGTAGAACAAAACATGATCAAGGGGCTCACCTCTCAGCTTAGCTGCCTCAATAAAAATTTTCAAATTTTCTTTTACGGTTTTCTGTCCCATAAAATCATCCAGAAACTGGGGGCGAAGGCTGGTTTCCTGCCTTTCCTCTGCCGCCAGGGCTCCGGACTGTGTGATTCTCTCTTCAGTCATCTATCAAAACCTCTAAAATAAATTTTTAAGTGCTTTCTTAATATATTCCTCGCATGTCAGCCCATTCTCCGCAACAGAACCGATAGCTGACGCTGCCTCGTTCTTCGAGTATCCAAGAGCGATCAAAGCATTTACAGCCTCATTTCTTTCGTCGCTGTATGTTGCCGCTACTACGCCTTCCATTTCCGGAAGACTTGTTGGCATTTCAACCTTATCCTTTAGCTCTAGAATTATTCTTTCTGCTGTCTTTTTTCCTATACCGTTTGCTGCTGATATTGCCTTAGCATCTCCTGCCGCAATGGCCAGTTTCAATTCTGTAGGCGATAGTGTGCTCATAATAGACATTCCGGCCTTGGCACCTACTCCATTTACAGTAATCAGAAGCTCGAAAAGTCTGCGCTCATCCTTATTGGAAAAACCATAAAGACTCATAGCATCTTCTCTTACCATCATAGATGTGTATAGCTTAACTTCACTACCTTCAACTCTTTTATATATTTCAGAATTGGCAGGAACAAACACTCTAAGACCTACCCCTGATTCTGTTTCAACTGTAACGCTTCCATCCATTTCCGGATACAAGCTTCCTCGTATACTTCTTATCATCTAAATAACCTCGCTCTGTTCCCTGCAGAATGTCCGTGGCATATGGCTGCCGCTACGGCATCGGCCGTGTCATCAGGTTTGGGTACTACAGGTAAATTAAGAATCGCCTTAACCATTGCCTGGACCTGCTTCTTATCCGCTCTTCCGTAGCCGACTAGTGCCTGCTTTATCTGAAGAGGTGTATATTCATTTATTTCTAGTCCGCCATTTACGCAGGCAAGAACTGCAACACCTCTAGCCTGTCCTACCATTATGGCAGTCTTCGCATTATTATTGAAAAACAGTTCCTCAATTGATGCAACCTCAGGTTTATATTTTTCAATAACTACACCGAGCTGCTCATATAAGTGCTGCAATCTAAAAGGCATTTCCATTTTCGCATCTGTTGTGATTGCACCATAGTCAACTACGGAGAAATGGTTGCCCTTCATATCCAGTACGCCCCATCCTAAGATAGCGTAACCTGGGTCAATTCCAAGAATTCTCATACATTTACTCCTCTTTTACATACAGAGTTTATTATAACATAATTATATCAATTCGTCTATGAAAACTCCCTGTTCCTTATATGTTCTATGTATCAAATGTGATATTGTCTTAGTATAACGAAACTGATTATGTCCCAA
>JAUNMH010000024.1 GCA_030537495.1 Clostridia bacterium
CTTGTATTTACTAGACTCGACGGGTTTTTATACTTATTCTTCTGCAAAAGTCAGGATATTTACTTACTACAAATAAGTATAGTCCTATAGCTCATAAAAGTCAAGGGGTGAATCTTTTCTCCCGGTTCTTTTCTCTCAATAATCGTAGAAAACCTCTTCCCCATACATCGATGGTTCCGAGGTTTTCTCCTAATTTTTCCACTCTAATTATTTTTACCTTTTCTTTGTCTGTCCTCATGCCATGACAGGAACAGGCAGATAACCAAATACGACGTCGCCAGAGGAACCGTCAGCGCCAACATAATCCCATACCATGTCGCGTTGTGTTTCATCATAAACATGGCAATCACCATGGCTGCAGCGGCTGAAACATAGAAGGCGGTTCGATCAAAACCTTTTGACAGCGCGTAAAGCAATATAATGACTGATGCGACAATCGGTAAAAACATAAAGAACAGCTGCATATTTTCTCCTTTGACTGTTAGTTTTGATATTAATTAGGCTAGCTGGATGATCTGTGCAATGATAACGAAAATCATACCAAGCAAATACTGCAGACCAATTATTGGTAAGATCCATTTTGCCCACTTTGACCAAGGCACTTTAGCAAGTGCAAGACCTGCCATGAAGTAACCTGAAGTTGGTGTGAAGATATTGGAGATACCATCACCTAACTGGAACGCGATACAAGCAGTCTGTCTAGTAACACCTACCAAGTCTGCCAGCGGTGCCATGATTGGCATTGAAACTGCAGCCTGGCCGGATCCGGACGGAACGATGAAGTTCAGCAAGCACTGGAAGATGTACATACCAACTGCAGATACCATTGCTGGAAGACCCTGAAGTAAGCCTGCCGCACTGTGCAGAATTGTATGCAGAATGTTCGCGTCATTCATAACGATTAAGATACCTCTAGCAAAACCTACTACCAAAGCGCCACCGGCGATGTCCGCCATACCTTTTGCTAAGGCATTAGCGTATCCGTTGAAACCTAACTTGCCGATGAATGCTACGATCATAGACATCCCGAAGAACAGAGCTGCGATTTCATCCATGTACCATCCCTGTTTGATAACACCGTAAATCAGTACAATGATTGATGCTAAGAAAACAAGAAGGATTGCTTTTTCTCTTCCGCCAAAAGCTGGAAGGGAATCTAAGTCCGCAACGTCTTCTCTTGTCTGATCGAAATCGTACATTGGTGAAAGTTGCGGATTCTTCTTAACCTTGGTTGCATAACGCATAACCATAGTTGTAGTAAGCAGTACCATACAGATATACATTGCAATACGGAAGCCCATACCTGATAGAAGTGGTAGCTGCGCGATACCCTGTGCAACCTGAATTGTGAATGGGTTAATGAATGCGCCCGCAAAACCTGCGCTCGCGCCACAGAATACAATTGCTACACCGGTGAGACTGTCATACCCGGCTGCAATCATCAGCGACACGAATATTGGAATGAACGGAATTGTCTCTTCTGCCATACCAAATACAGATCCGCAAAGAGAGAACAAGAACATAACGATTGGAATGAGCAATAAAGTTTTGCTCTTCATTGCCCTAATCATTCTGCCCATGCCGGCCTCAATAGCCCGTGTTTCCTGCAAAACAGCCATGGCTCCACCTACGATAAAGATGAAGAAAATGATCTGTGCAGATTCCTGCAAACCTCTAGGTACTGCAGTCAAGAACTGCATCAGTGTAACTGGAGTTGCGTCTACCGCATGGTAAGTATCTGGGTCAACGACACTTCTTGTCTGACCAGTTTCCGTATTTACAACTACATCATGGTAGTCATACACATTTGCTGGAATAACGTAGCTCAGCAAACTGAAAATTAAAATAAGTGCAAGTAATAGTATGTACACATGTGGTACTACAAATTTTTTCTTTTCCATAACATATGCCTCCTCACCTATATTTATGGACTCAGAATTCCGCAACACGATCCGAGTGGATTTATCGCTTTACAGAACTTTGTATATTTATACTTTACCACAATTCCAACACAATGTGAACATATTTCGCATAAATTATTCAGAATGTGCTTTTTTAAAACAATATTTTCTCCTGACAGTCTAGCCGCGCCCGATTACTAGCACGGCGTCTACGGTAATCTCTGAAATTCCTGATAAATCAAGCTTGCTGACGTCTACATCGAAAAGAAGCGGTGTCATTTCTGTCAGGGTTTTCAAGGTTTCTGGGTCAATTGGCGAAGTCTTTGTCAGCGCCCTTTGGCTGATGATGTCGTAGTGCTGGCTGAAGTAGTCGCTGACGTCTTCGTTGCTGTAGTCCTTGTTTTTCAACTGGTCGCAGGCTGCCGCACGTAGTTCCTTGAGGTGGTTTGCACCTGGAATTACTTTCAGGATGCAGCCGCCTTTTTTCAAGATTCGGCCAAATTCCTTGTAGCTGGCCGGCGTGAAGACATCAAGTAAAATGTCGCAAGTGTCGTCCTTTATGGGAATATTGGTCACATCCGCGATGGTCCATGCCACGTTCTCTGGATTTTTCGCCGCGCAGGCAATGGCGTCGCTAGCAATGTCCAGTGCCACAACCTGCAGGCCGTCGATTTTGGAAAGTGCCCTCGCGTAGTAGCCCTCACCGCACCCGGCATCCACAAGGACCATTTCGTCGCCACAATTATTGTCCCCGGCGTCAAAACCTCCAGTACCTACAATCCGCTCAACTTCTTCAACAATAGCCTCCAGAATATGGCTATAATATCCTTTTGCAAAGAACTGGCTTCGACTCTTGAAGAATTGTTTGTCGTAGCCCTTAAGCGGCTTGGTTGCACCAAGCATATTCACATAGCCCTTGGCGGAAATGTCAAAGGTGTGCTCTTTCTTGCATACCAAGCTGCCTGCGTGGAATCGTATTTTTTTGCCACAGATTGGGCATTTATATAGGTTTTTATAGTCGTAAAATTTATCTATTTTATCTGTTTTTCCCATTCAACAGTCCTCTCATTCATACAGTGTTCTCGCGTTTCTAGTAGCGTTCTATTGTAATGTACTGGCGGTCTTTGCGGGATTTTCCTCCCACCTCGGAAAGCACTGCCTTTCCTTTGCCGCGGAGTGTTAACTTGTCGCCCTCCGAAAGCTGAAAGTCTGTTTTCGTAATCTCCATGTTGTTAACGAAAACCAGGCCGCGGGTAATTGCCTCTGCTGACTTGCCTCGGGACAGGCCAAAGGCTGAGGCAATGACGCTGTCTAGGCGAAGAGACGCCACGGTGTCGGTCACCACGGTTACCTTGTGCTCTTGAAGCAATAACTCTGAAATCGGCAGCTGAGTAACGCTCAGGTTGGTGCGTCCGGCTTTGTAGTAATTCATGTCGATAAAGTCGGCGATTTCCGCTAGGACAATAATGTCCGCGCCGTCATCACGCACCATAATGTCGCCCACCATTTCGCGTTTTAGGCCTAGGCCCAAAAGAGATCCCAGGTAGTCGCGGTGAGTCAGTTCACGGCTGCCTGACGCCTTTGTTGCACGGATAATGCACAGCGGATTGTCGCGTTCCAGGTCCGCGTAGTCGGGCATATTGACCATGATTACTCGCTCTGCGTCTTCGTAGCCTCCGTAGAACAAAGTGCGCACAGGAGGAATTGACGCAAGACCGTCAGACAAAATGGTTTTGTTGTCGTCACCATCAAATGCGATATTCCACACGGGCACATGGTTTTTTTTACAGAAAATGCGGGCCACCGACTGCTGGTGTGAGTCAAGGAAGCCCGTGTTTGTCATTATATATTTGTTGTCGCAGGCGGAGATTTTGTCCTCCACCTGCCCTATAAGGTAATTATCTTCTTTCATAGTCCTCCATTTTTTCGGTGTTACTGTGATTTCCAGCGTTTTCACGACCTTTCATCGTTACCACAGCCACAGGAGTTTTCACGCCCCGTCCGCCGCGCCTACAGTTCGTCGCGCAAGTGCATGGCCACCTCGCTCTGGGTCAGGCAATTTTTCAGGGCCACAATCATCTTTTCTGCATCAAGTGGCTTGGATAGATGATAGTTCATGCCAGCAAGCTTGCTTTCAATAATATCCTCGGCGAATGAGTTGGCAGACATTGCGATGATTGGAACAGTTTCAGAGTCGTCGCGCTTCAAAGTTCTGATGGCGCGAGTAGCCTCGAGGCCATTCATGATAGGCATCATAATGTCCATAAATACAACGTCGAAGTATCCCGGATCGGATTTTTCAAAGGCCCTTACAGCCTCCTCGCCGTTTTCAACATGTTCAACTTCCAGACCGTTGCTTTCAAGCATAAACCTTGCAATTTCAGCGTTTAGCTCATTGTCTTCAACAATTAGAGCACGCTTTCCTTCAACAGAAACGTTTTTAATATCCTCAACTTCACCAATTATAATTGGCTCGCCAATCTTAAATGGAAGCTTGATAATTGCAGTAGTTCCGGCGCCCACCTCACTTTCAAGTTCAATGGAGCCACCCATGCTTTCAGCAAGTTTTTGTGCAATGGTAAGACCTAAGCCGCTACCCTCGTATGAGGATCTGCTGGTTTTGTTGCCCTGAGAGAACATATCGAAGGCATGAGCTACAAAGTCAGCGTCCATACCTGGCCCATTATCCTTACAATAAAGAGTAATCATAACTCTGCCGTCTTCCATTTCCTCTTCATTTCCCCAAACGGTAATCTCACTGTTTGGCGGGCTAAATTTAATTGCATTGTCAGCAATGTTAGATAAGATTCTGCCCAAGTAAACAGGATTTCCTACCAAGAACTGATGCTTAAGTCTTGCTTTATCCCATTTTATTTCATAGTGAATACCTTTATCTTCAGCCTTTTCAGCATAGAGCTTATTTACCTTGCGGACAATTCTTACAAAGTCAAAGTTAAGTTCCTGATTCTTCAAATTGCCGCTTTGAAGCTTGTTCATATCAAGTACATCGTTAACTAACGATACAAGGTAACGCAGTGTATCCTTAGCCTTATTTCTTACGGCCTGCTGCATTTCTGGCTGTCCCATGTATTCTTCATCCATATTGATAAGTCCAACAAGTCCATTAAGTGGCGTACGAATATCGTGGCTCATAGTTGCCAAAAATTGAGACTTCATCTCTGCCTCGCGCTTGGTCATTTCAATTTCATATAACAGATTCAGTTCACGTCTCTTGGCCTCGCTGATGCTGCGAACAGTGCAAAGAACACTGGTAACCATACCGTTTTCATCTCTTGTCTTTGCGACGAAACGCATTCTATGCCAGTTTCCATCGCACATTTTGTACTCGATGCCAACGTATTCATCGTCCTTCAGTCTTTCCTGTAAGGTAGAGATGTCCATAAATGGATGTACAATCTCGCGATGCTCTGGCGCAATAAGATTATCACAAATCTCGCGAAGCTTTTCTGATGCGCAGCCCTGGTTCCCAGTCAGGTGCTGGGTCTCATCATCATTAGAAATTTCCTCAAAGAAGTCATTCTCAAGGTCAATTCTGTAAATTGAGAAGTAATTCTTCGCAATTGCCGAAATAATTTCGTTACTCAATCTAGCCTCATCAAGAGCATTCTTAAGAAGGCTCTGAGTTTGTTTCTCTTTTTCAATAATATCGTCAATATGTCTGAATCCCATTATAATTCCAAGCTTATTGGAGGTTTTGTTCTCGTAAACCTTAATGATTTGCGCCGCAAAGAACTTATTGCCCTGCGAATCCGGCATGGTCTCTACGGTGAAGTTAACCCTATCTCTTTCGCTAAGCATATGCTTCAGATTAGCGCATGACATGGTCCTGTAGAACTCGTCACGCTGGTCATCTGGAATGAAATACTGCGCGTACTGCCTCACGTAATCATCAAAACTACTGTACTCGAATTTCTTGGCATGCATAACCACATCTGCGTTGGTTTTTTCCGCTAGCTTCAAGGCCTCAAACTTTCCTGAATCCAGTTCAACATAGAATACAACCGTATAGTCCTCATTGATTTTGTCCAGAACCTGCTTGTCACGGGTAATTCTGTCCATGTGCCTCTTCAGTTCGCAGTTCTGCTTGCGTACCTTAATAACAAGGACAACAAAGACGATAACCGCAATTACCATAAGGATAAGCAACGCTACCGCACCCATAGGGTACATCTGTATCAACAGCTTAAGGTCCGAATCAGATGCCTTATAGGAAGTATGTTCTGAGGCAATATCTTCTGCAAAGGTGGCCATCGGAAACAGGCACACCAATAAAGACATTATCAAAATGCCTACAAAAGTCCTTATAAATATAGGTTTGAGGTTTTCCTTTTTCGTCATACGCCTCACTCTCCCTGTTAGTCTCTCTTCCTCACATCGACGCGTTCTTCATAGATTCAGTCACCTCTTCACACCCATGTGTTCTATGCAAATCCTACGGGGTCACCATCCCCATTTGCTCTAGCCTCTTACTCCATGCTCGCTCTGATCTCGTCCTTGACGCTCTCCATAATTTCGTCAGCGTCCATGCCATCAACGTCTAGCATATCTGCTGCAAAGCACTGAGTTTCCTTAATTCCCAGCATATTTCTTGCCAGGACATCCATATACTCGTAGCCAAGATTTTTATTGCCAATTGGGCCACCAGCAGTAGTAATATAAACAAGTTTTTCGCCGTTGCACAGCCCCTTAAGTCCCTCTTCAGTGGACTCGAAAGTCAGGTCACAAACAACGATATTTTCCACATAAACCTTTAAAATTGAAGCGAAAGAAAAGTCGTAGTAAGGCGTTCCAACCACTACAATATCCGCTTCCTTAAGCTGCTTTGCCAAATCGAACATTGGATCCTTAAAATTATGAGCCCCAATAAAAGCGTCCCTTCGCTGAAGGTGCTCATAGGTAAAAGGCTTAATGTCCTGATTGATTAGAGACACAGATTCCACCTGAGTTTCAGGATTTTTCTCAAGATATGCATCTAAATATGTCTCACAAAGCTGCCTGGTTCTTGAGTCCCCGCCGCGAATGCAGGCGTCTAGGAATAATAACTTCTTCATAATTTATACTCCTTAGCTAATTCTTCAAACTTAGGTAATGACCTTACAATCTGGTCATAAGAAACACAGTAAGAAATTCTTACATAACCCGGTCCCGCAAAGGAACTTCCCGGCACAAGAAGCAGGTTGTACTTCTTAGCAGCAGCCACAAACTCCTTCTCATCTTCCACCGGCGACTTCATCCAAAGGTAGAATGCACCCTCAGGTTTCACGCACTGAAAACCAGCCTTAGTCAGTCCCTCATACAAGTTTTTTCCGTTTCTCTCATAATACTCTACGTTACATTTCGCGTCAACACATCTTGCAATAACAAGTTGCATCAAAGAAGGCGCATTAACAAAACCTCCAACTCTATTTGCAATTGTCGCCGCATCTATAAACTCCTGAGCCTCATGAGACTCATCAGGAATTACAATATATCCAATTCTCTCACCCGGAAGTGAAAGTGACTTACTGTAAGAATATCCAACAACTGTATTGTCATAAAACTTAGTCAGATAAGGTACTTCAGCCCCACCATAAGCCAGTTCTCTATAAGGCTCGTCAGAAACCAGGTAAATCACAGTTCCGTACTCTTTCTGCTTTTTCTCAAGAACCGCAGCAATTTCCTTAATCACAGTCTCTGGATAAATCACACCCGTCGGATTGTTAGGGTTGTTGATGATAACAGCCTTAGTCGCCGGAGTAATTGCCGCCTCCAGGCCCTTTACGTCAGGCATAAAGCCCGCCTCAGGATTTGCCGGCACAACAACCAGCTTCCCGTCATAGTTTCTCACGTAATTACCATACTCAACAAAATACGGAGCAAAAGTCACCACCTCGTCCCCCGGGTTCAGCATAGTCTTTAACAAAACATTCAGAGCGCTGCCCGCGCCAACGGTCATAATAATATTATTCTCACTGAAGTTTGTTCCAAATCTTCTGTTCAAGTTTCCTGCAATTGCAGCTCTTGTTTCCGGGAATCCTGCATTGCTCATATATCCGTGAACCTTTACAGGATCTTCATTTTCTAAAATATCCAGAATGGCTTCCTTTACTTCCTCAGGAGCAGGAACATTAGGATTTCCAATACTGAAATCAAAAACATTCTCAGCGCCATGCTTGGCAGCCATAATTTTTCCTTCTTCAAACATTGCCCTGATAACCGAGTTATTGCTTACCAAAGGCTCCATTTTCTTTGAAATCATATATAATCACCTTTCTTTAGAATCCAATCATTCCGCCGACAATATGTACTGCAAAAGCGCAAATCCACGCAATAGCGCACTGAATAATCACTACAATTAACGCCCACTTTCCACCAAGCTCTCTCTTAACTGATGAAATAGCTGCAACGCAAGGTGTATAAAGCAGAGTAAATACAAGAAATACCACTGCCGTAAATGGCGTAAATATGTTCTTTAAAACCTCTGGACCAGAACCGCCCATAAGAACAGTCATAGTACTTACAACGCTCTCCTTAGCAGTAAACCCTGTAATCAGCGCCGTTGAAATTCTCCAGTCTGCAAAGCCCAAAGGCGCAAATATAGGAGCAATAAGTCCACCAAGCAGCGCCAAAATGCTGTCCTGAGATTCGCTCACTAAGTTGAAATGCAAATCAAAGGTCTGTAGGAACCAAATTATAATGGTTGCCACAAAGATTACAGTGAAGGCTCTTGTCAAAAAGTCCTTAGCCTTATCCCAAATCAGCATTCCCACGCTCTTTGCTCCAGGGAATCTGTAGTTAGGCAGTTCCATAACGAAAGGAACCGGTTCTCCCTTAAACTTAGTTCCACTTAATATCAAAGCAAACACAATTGCTACAAGAATTCCCGTAAAGTAAAGCAAAGTCATTACCAAAGCCCCATGTTCTGGGAAGAAGGCCGCAGTAAAGATTCCGTAGATTGGAAGTTTTGCTGAACAACTCATAAAGGGCGTTAGCAATATGGTCATCTTTCGGTCTCTTTCTGATGGCAATGTACGCGTCGCCATAACCGCCGGAACCGTACAACCAAATCCAATAATCATAGGCACGAAGCTTCTTCCCGACAGCCCCAGTTTTCGTAGCAGCTTGTCCATTACGAAAGCAACTCTGGCCATATATCCGCTGTCTTCCAGCATAGACAGGAAGAAGAACAGCACTACTATAATCGGCAAGAAGCTGAGCACGCTGCCAACTCCCGCAAAAACGCCGTCAATCACAAGTGAATGTACCACATGGTTAACTCCCGCCGCTGTAAGGGCGTTGTCGCAAACCTCTGTAACCCAGCCAATTCCCGCCTCCAAAAGATTGGACAGCCACTTTCCGATGACCCCGAAGGTCAACCAGAATATCAAAGCCATTATAGCCGCAAAGCTTGGCAAGGCCGTATATTTCCCCGTAACAATCTTGTCAATAGCCTGACTTCTCTTATGTTCAAGGCTTTCATGAGGTTTGATAACGGTCTCCTGACAAAGCTTATCGATAAAAGTAAATCTCATATTTGCAAGTGCCGCAGCTCTATCCATTCCGCTTTCTTTTTCCATCTGGACCAGAATGTGCTCGATCATTTCGATTTCGTTTTTCTCAAGATTAAGCCTATTCATAATCGGGCAGTCGCCCTCAATTATCTTGCACGCCGCGAATCTCACAGGTATTTCATTTTCTTTTGCATGGTCCTCAATTAAGTGCATAATTGAGTGAATTGCTCTATGAACTGCGCCGCCATCTTCGCCATCAGCCTCGCAAAAGTCCATTCTCGTAGGACCTTCATCAAACTTAGCTACGTGAACAGCATGGTCTATTAGTTCTTCTATACCCTCATTCTTAGCTGCTGAAATAGGAATTACCGGAATTCCCAGCAGTTCCTCCATTTTATTTATTTTTACCGTTCCTCCGTTATCGCGCATCTCATCCATCATGTTCAGCGCCAAAACCATTGGAATCCCTAGCTCAATTAACTGGAGTGTAAGGTAAAGGTTTCTCTCTATATTTGTCGCATCGACGATATTTATAATTCCTCTTGGCTTATCGTCTAGGAAGAAATTTCTTGTCACAATTTCCTCGCTAGTATAGGGCGACATTGAATAAATCCCCGGCAAATCCGTCACCAAAGTATTGGTAATCTTTCTAATCTGCCCATCTTTCCTGTCGACAGTTACTCCCGGAAAATTACCCACATGCTGGTTGGACCCTGTCAACTGGTTGAACAAAGTGGTCTTCCCGCAGTTCTGGTTTCCCGCAAGTCCAAAGGTCAACAGCCCCTCAAAACCAGCAGGGTGCGGCTTATCCATTTCGCCTAATCCCGGATGCTTTTCCCTGCGTGCAACCTGGCTGTCCCTTTCATGCTTGCCGTTCTTGTCATTCTTACCTTCACCTGCTTCGCCAGAAGCTCCGCGGTCACTTCTACCTGCGCCTGTTGCTCTGCCTGCACCTGCCGTTCTTCCTGCGCCTATCGCCTCGACTTCGCCATCGACGTCAGGGAGTTTTGACGCTGCGGCCTGCGCCACCGCATCATCGGCAACATACTCGACCTCGATCCGATCTGCGTCTGCCAGGCGCAATGTCAGCTCGTAACTCCAAATTCTATATTCAATAGGGTCGCCCAGTGGCGCCGCCTTTACGTACGTAATCTCTTTGCCCGGAATCACGCCCATATCCAGGAAGTGCTGCCTCAGCGCGCCGCTACCTCCAACGGACAAAATCCGAACCGTTTCACCCTTCTTAATATCCGATAATTTCATTCATTTACCACGTCCTCTCTTAATCATATATTGTACCACACTATCCAAATTTATGCATCAAAAAACTGCACTCCAAATCGTTTGAGTCACGGGCCATTTGAGTCATCCGACTCTATAGGTAAGCGTGCATGATATAGATGGCGCGCGCATTCTATTGGTGGTGCGTGCATTATATCTAACTTTAACGAAGTGGGTCAGGTGCGGCAGGACTCTTCGGCATAATGAAAGAGTCTCGGGCACTTGGTGGCGATTGCTCAACGCCAGCGTTTGCCGGAGTTGGTAGGGTGCGACGAGACTCTTCGCGTTGTAACTGTGGCTCGCGCCCGATTTATGTGAAGATCTACGAAAGTGGCCGGGCAAATGCCTGATATTATAATTTACGAGAAAATGTACCGTGAAACATTTTCGTTTCACGCCCCTCTATGTCAAGGAATCGTGAATACGGGCGTAATCACTGAAATTTCAAGACTTTTATCTGGTCATGCATCTAAAACTTAGCTAAGATTACTCTATATTGCCTCACTCACCTGGCCGGATTCAGCCAAATTATTTCTTAGCGGGCAGTTTTTCATTATATTACAGTAAAAATCAGGTATCTGATAGGTGTAGCGCCGGTACAAATTTCAAAAAATTCCAAAATCGGGCATTAGTCTGGCCGTCTTCTCCAATTTTCAAAGAACGCGGGCGCGGCCATAGTTAGCTAGTTTCTTGTAGTAGTTTAGGCAGGCCGGCGCCTTACAGAATATCGATATACTCGCCTGAGAGAGCTTTGTTCATGCTGCGTACGGCGCAGAACTTGCCACACATGCTGCAGGCCTCGTCGTGATCTTCTTCAGGCTTGCGACTGTCTCTAATGGCCCTTGCAGTTTCAGGGTCTAGGGCGCAGGCAAACTGCTCGTCCCAGTCAAGATTTCGTCTTGCGTCAGCCATTCTATCGTCAATGTCGCGAGCTCCCGGAATGCCCTTTGCGATATCTGCGGCATGGGCTGCAATCTTAGATGCAATGATGCCCTGCTTAACATCGTCAACATTTGGAAGAGCAAGGTGCTCAGCAGGAGTAACGTAGCACAAGAATGCGGCTCCGCTCATAGCTGCAACTGCTCCGCCGATGGCAGAAGTAATGTGGTCATAGCCTGGTGCAATGTCAGTTACGATTGGTCCAAGAACATAGAAAGGCGCGCCCATGCAGATGGACTGCTGAACCTTCATGTTAGCAGCAACCTGGTCTAGTGGAACGTGTCCTGGTCCTTCAACCATTACCTGGACATTGTGTTCCCAGGCTCTCTTTGTCAGCTCGCCAAGGCGAACCAGTTCTTCGATCTGGCATACGTCAGTTGCGTCAGCTAAGCAGCCTGGGCGGCAAGCGTCTCCAAGAGAAATAGTTACGTCGTGTTCCTCACATATATCAAGGATTTCATCGTAGTATTCGTAGAATGGATTTTCTTCTCCTGTCATGCACATCCAAGCAAATACAAGACTTCCTCCACGACTTACGATATTTGTTTTTCTTTTGTGAGTTTTGATCTGGTCAATAGTCTTTCTTGTAATTCCGCAGTGAAGTGTAACGAAGTCAACTCCGTCTTCTGCGTGAAGGCGTACGACATCGATAAAATCCTTTGCAGTTAGTGTAGCAAGGTCTCTCTGGTAGTGAATAACGCTGTCATAAACCGGCACAGTACCAATCATTGCAGGGCATTCGCTAGTCAGTTTGCGTCTGAAAGGCTGAGTGTCGCCGTGGCTGGAAAGATCCATAATGGCTTCGGCGCCTAGCTCTACAGCGCTCATAACTTTCTGCATTTCGATGTCGTAATCCTTGCAGTCACGAGAAACTCCCAGATTTACATTTATCTTTGTGCGAAGCATGCTGCCCACACCTTCAGGGTCCAGGCTCTTATGGTGCTTATTGGCGCAAATGGCAATCTTGCCCTCTGCCACCAGCTGCATAAGTTTTTCCACAGGCATATTTTCCTTCTTAGCAACAGTTTCGATTTCCTTAGTTATAATTCCTTTTCTAGCAGCATCCATCTGCGTTGTATATCTATCCATCTTAATTTTCTCCTTCTAACATATATCCATGATTCATCGGTCCTGCGCCCTTGCCTAGGTCCAGTCCGTATTCCAGGGCACCGGTCAAATACTCCTTGGCCATCCCAACGGCTTCCTCCACGGAATAGCCTTTCGCCAGGCCCGCCGCAATGGCTGAGGATAGGGTGCATCCTGTGCCGTGGGTGTTCGGGTTGTCGATTCGCGTCCCCATGAACCATTTAAGTTTTCCGGCGTTTCCATGGCCTTCGGCAGTGCTAGCTTCCCTAGCATTTCTGAGCCCTTCGGCAGCGCCAGCATTTCCAAGCGCCCCACTGTCGTACAGCAAGTCATCTGCATCGCTGACGCTGTGACCACCCTTAAGAAGCACCCGGCAGCCAAACTTTTTACCAATGATTTCGGCCGCCGCCTCCATGTCCGTCTTGTTCTCAATCTCCATGCCGGACAAAATCTCCGCCTCGGGAATATTGGGCGTTATCAAAACCGCCAAGGGTATAAGTTCCTCTTCCAGGGTTTTTACCGCGTCCTCGTCTATAAGCCTTGCCCCGCTAGTTGCAACCATTACCGGGTCTAAGACAATGTTTTCTGCTTTATATCTTTTAAGCTGAGTAGCAATTTCTTTTATAAGTTCAGCTGAGGAAACCATGCCGATTTTCACAGCGTCCGGCCTAATATCCTCAAAGATTGCTTCCATCTGTTTTCTGAAAAATTCTGGTGTCACGTTCATGATGGCGCTTACGCCAGTTGTATTTTGGGCGGTTAAAGCGGCTATGGCGCTCATGGCATAGACCCCGTTCATAGTCATAGCCTTAATGTCAGCCTGAATTCCTGCGCCGCCGCTGCAGTCGCTGCCTGCAATGGTTAGAGCGGTTTTCATAGTTTTTCCCATTATCTCACCAGCCCTTCTCCGGCCCCCGGCGCGATTCCCAGCTTCTCGCGGGCGGCCTCAATGAGCTCCACAGTTGCATCATAGGAGCTGTCAGCCTTCATAATAGCTGAAACCACGCAGATTCCTGCAATGCCAGAGCCTGCGAGGACATCGATATTGTCCTTGTTCAGGCCGCCGATGGCATTGACCGGAATCGGCACCGCCTTGCAAATTTCCTTAAGAGTGCCAACGGAAGTCAGCACTGTTTTTACCTTAGTTGTAGTCGGATAAATAGCTCCAACTCCCAAATAGTCTGCGCCCTGCTCAAAGGCTTCCAGTGCCTGAGGTACAGTCTTTGTAGTTGCCCCGATAATATAATCATCGCCCATAATTCTTCTAGCCGTGGCGATAGGCATATCCGACTGCCCCAGGTGAACGCCCTCGGCCCCAACAGCCATGGCTACATCCATTCTATCGTCAATAATTAGAGGTACATTATACCTGGTCGTCAGGGCGTGAACCTTCGTCGCCAGGTCGATGTAATCTCTGGTGGTTTTGTTCTTTTCACGCAGCTGCAAGAGAATTACCCCGCCGCGGAGTGCGTCCTCAACCCTTTGCAAAAACTCCTCTTCGCCGCAGTAAGAGCTGTCGGTGATGAAGTACATGGATGTGTCAAGTTTTCTATCAAAACTCATTCAGTCCAACCTCCTTACACATAAAGGTAATCATTCAGCACCGGCTGAAGTCCCTCATCTTCAATGTCAGCGTACATTTTCTCCAGGCTGCGCCCGTCGCAGATTTCAAACTGCTCGTCGCCTGCATCCTCGCCGGCCTCGTTGCCTGTGTACTTGTCCTCGTGGTCGCCTACACCCGTTGAAACGCCTGCAGACACCTTAGTTGCCGCAATTTTTACGATACCATTTCTGAAGGATGCGCTTTCACGAGATGAAACAGTGATTCC
This sequence comes from Clostridia bacterium, assembly GCA_030537495.1. GTDB lineage: Bacteria > Bacillota > Clostridia > Peptostreptococcales > Anaerovoracaceae > Senimuribacter. The sequence goes on from JAUNMH010000024.1 coordinate 14,548, forward strand.
CACAAAAGGCAGGAAGATTCTGTAGGCACAGAGAACCTGGCAAAGCTGTTTTTCGCCTACATCCAGAGGATTAATTTTCTCATTATTTATAATTGGACGAAGTCTTGGACATGACAACGAGAGCTCTGCATAAGGGTATTTCCGCTGCAGATAATATGCGTGCATTGCCGTAGCCAAGGCGTCTTTTCTAAAGTCAGACAGACCCAAAAGCGCTGAAAATGCAACGCCTCTCATGCCTCCTCTAAGTGCTCTTTCCTGAGCATCAAATCTATATGGCCAAACTCTCTTGTGTCCCCAGAGATGCAATGTTTCGTACTTATCGCTGTCGTAAGTTTCTTGGAACACTGTAATATAGTCGGCCCCACATTCGTGAAGATATCTATATTCGTCAGTATTTACAGGATAAATTTCCAGTCCTACCATACGGAAATATTTGCGCGCCAATTTGCAGGCTTCTCCAATATACTCCACGCTGCTCTTGCCCCTGCTCTCTCCTGTAAGAATGAGGATTTCTTCCATTCCACTGTCTGCAATTACCTTCATTTCCTGCTCAATCTGCTCCATATTAAGCTTGACTCTGTTAATGTCATTATAGCAGTTGAAACCGCAGTAAACGCAATAGTTTTCGCAGTAGTTGGCAATGTAAACCGGTGTGAAAAGATACACTGTATTACCAAAGTGACGGCTGGTTTCACGCTTTGCTCTCTCAGCCATTTCCTCTAGGAAAGGCTCTGCGGCCGGTGAAAGCAAGGCTTTGAAATCCTCGATGCTGCAGGTTTCGTGCTGGAGCGCCGCTCTGACATCTTTTGCAGTATACTTGCTGTAATCATAGCTTTCCATCTGCTCCATAACCTTGCTACACACGTCTGATTCCAAGACTTCCATGCCTTCCATATATTCCATATGATTAGTTCTACACGTTGGGTCGCTTTCCAGTCTGTGTTTTTTTGCCAAAGCCGCCTCAGACAGTTTGGCAGAGTCTATCAAAAATTCATTTTCCATAATAAAGCGCCCCCTAGTCTCTCAAAAAACCCGTAAGAGGACTTGATGCTGCCGCACCTCTGGTCAAAACTCTTCCGATTCCTGACAAGTACGCCTGTCTGCCGGCTTCGATAGCCTTCTTAAATGCTGATGCCATCATTGGAAGGTCGCCAGCAGTTGCAAGAGCTGTGTTTGCCATAATTGCTGCAGCTCCCATTTCCATTGCCTCGCAAGCCTGTGACGGTCTGCCGATTCCTGCGTCTACGATTATAGGCAGGTCGATTTCGTCGATTAAAATCTGTATGAATTCCTTTGTAGCAAGTCCCTTATTCGAGCCGATAGGCGATGCAAGTGGCATAACTGCTGCCGCACCAGCGTCCACCAAGTCACGCGCTACGTTTAGGTCCGGATACATATAAGGCATTACAACAAAACCTTCTTTGGCCAAAACTTCAGTTGCCTTAATTGTCTCCGTATTATCAGGAAGAAGATATTTTGCATCTCTCATAATTTCTACTTTAACAAAGTCACCGCAGCCCAGTTCCCTTGCAAGTCTTGCAATTCTTATAGCCTCTTCTGCAGTTCTCGCTCCTGAAGTGTTTGGTAAAAGAGTTACGCCTTCAGGAATGTAGTCCAAAATGCTTTCATCATCTCTTGTATTTGCTCTGCGCACTGCCAGAGTAATAAGTTCAGCTCCTGCATCCTTTACAGCTGCTTCAATTAGATTCAGAGAATACTTTCCTGATCCTAAAATAAAACGTGAGTTAAATTCGTGTCCTCCTATAATTAATTTATCGTTTTCCATGGTACTTCCTTCTTTCTCATATATTACTGTCTTACACGTCCATCTTGCCTGCCAGTATCCTAAGTACTGTAGTCGCCTGGTGCGCCGCACAAAGCATAACCCGCGGCGCAAATAAGCTGCCAAGCTTTTCCACATCACTTTTCCCGTCGCCGCAGAGATAAAAATGACTTGTGACCCTGTGGGTTTTGATAGAGTTTGGGGTGGCTAGGCCGGCCATGCCTGATGCCGCTACCAGATACTTTTCCGGCATGTTTTCCATTGCGAAATCCACCAGCTTGCTCTTCTCCTCGGCCACGTCAAAAGCCTCGCAAATAACGTCGGCGTCCTTGAGAAGCCTATGATAATTGCTGTCCTCAAGTTTCACGAAGTGACTTTCCAGCTCTATATACGGAGCGATTTCCCTTAGATTTTCCCTTAGCCCCTCCGTCTTTTCCATGCCGATTTGGGCCACCTTATACTGCTGACGATTCATATTGCTCACATCGACTCTGTCAAAATCTATGAGAATCAACTTGCCGACTCCCGCTCTCGCCAGGGAAATTGCAATGTTTGAGCCCAGTCCGCCAAGACCACAAATTGCCACAGTGGAGCTCTCAAACTTCTCAAGAAGCTGGCTTCCAATGCGCTCCTCCAGGGCCCCTCTCAGTTCTTCCTTTGTCACCACGTCTTTCATCAGCCACCTCCAACAAAACTTACAATCTCGATGGCATCGCCGTCACAAAGTACGGTTTCTTCATATTTAGCTTTGGGAATAATATCGCCATTTCTTTCAACAGCAATGCGGCCAGGATTATAGCTAGTTGTCTGCAAATACTCAGTCAGCGTCATTCCCTGAGCTTCTGTTTCAATTCCGTTAATCTTTACCATTGCCCCTTCCTTTCTTGGTAATCCAGAAATATCGAAGCGATATTTCCTACATAATAAAAAAAACGGAGATTCCCTTTTGCGGGTATCTCCGAAAATAATCGATTATGTCTTCCTACGACGGCATTATCCGCATCAGGTTTAAGGGTCGAAGTTGATGACTTCCTCTCAGCCCGCTTCACGAGCTCCCCTGTCTTCACTTTTCACAATCTAATTCTAGCACATTTTTTGTGTCGAAACAACAATTATTCAACCTTCCAGGTCACGCTGATTTTCGTGCCCTTTCCGACCTCACTCTTAAGAACCAAGTCACCGTCGGTCAAGCTACAGATGTGCTTTACAATAGCCAGCCCCAAACCGGTTCCGCCCAACTCCTTAGAACGGCTCTTATCAACTCTATAGAATCTCTCAAAAATTCTTTCCTGGTGTTCCTTAGGAATTCCGATTCCCGTATCCTCAACAGAGAAGAGAATATGAGTATCATCCTTAAAAACCTTAACAAATACCTTACCGCCCTTTTTATTATATCTGACCGCATTGGCAATTAAGTTAAAAACAAGCTCTTGGGCCAGTTCCTTCCCAATCTTAACATCGGCCTCCTTCACGCCTTCGTAAGAGATAGTCACCTGATTTTTGGATGCGCCAAGAGAAAGCATTTCCACGCTGTCCTCGGCGATTTCCGCAATATTCACAGGCTCCAAAACCTCTCCGGCGTTGCCGGAATCCAGCTGCGATAGTTTAATAATATCATTTATCAAAGTAAGCAGCCTAGCCGCACTCTTTCTGATTTCCCCAGAAAACCTCTTAATGTCCCCCTCATTGGCCATGCCCGCTTCCATAAGCTCTGCATAGCCTGAAATTGCTGCAAGCGGCGTCTTCAGTTCGTGGGTAACATTAGCCGTAAATTCCTGCCTGGTGTTGGCCGCCGAAAGAATCTCCTCATGCTGCGCGCGAATCTTCCGCGCAAAAGGAACCAGCTCCGGATAGACCTCCACCTCGTTGATATGGTCCAGGTCCGCAGCCATTTTGTCTATAGGTTTTACCATAGATTTAGTCAAATAATGTGCCAGCATCATACATATCAAAACCAACAGGATTCCAATTCCTATACTCACTGGTAGCGTAGAAAGCAAAATTGAGAAAACACTTCTAGCTTCTTTTCCAACTCTCAAAATTTGTCCATTATCCATTTTCAGAGCATAGTAAAAAACACTTTCGGACAAGGTGTCGGACCTTCTCTCATCCTCACCAGTTCCTTTCTTAAGTGCTTCCTGAACCTCTGGTCTATCTAAATGGCTTGACAATTTACTTGCGTCTACATCTGAATCGTATGCCACACTTCCGTCTTTATTTATAACTGTAATTCTCAGATTATCCACCTGATTTTCAATGGAATCCTCTTCAATGAGAATTTCTGCCATAATATGCAGATCTGAAAAAACTTGTCTTTTAACCTGTGCATAGAAAGCAGCCGTCATAACTAAAGACGTAACTACAATGGACAATATTCCTATTTGTATAAATCTTGCGTTGATTTTCTTCTTCATTATTCTAGCTTGTACCCCACGTTTCTGATTGTGACGATCATAGCGCCTGCATCGCCCAGCTTCTTTCTGAGAGTTTTGATATGCATGTCAACCGTACGAGTTTCGCCGGTAAAATCGTAACCCCAAACCGATGCCATAATGGAGTCTCTTGTGAGAACGATTCCGGTGTTGTTGAGGAAGAGCTTCAAAAGCTCGTATTCCTTGAACGTCAGGTCAACCTTCTCGCCGTCAACAAGGCAGAGTCTTCTGTCCTGATCTAGGGAAATGTTGCGGTAGCAAAGGACGTCTTCGGGCTCGTCTGTCTTCACCCTTCTAAGGAGTGCCTTAACCCTTGACATTAGCTCCATAACGCCGAATGGCTTGGTAATGTAGTCGTCTGCACCTTGGTCTAGCCCTTTCACCTTGTCGATTTCCGTTGACTTTGCCGTTACCATCATAATTGGCAGATCCTTTGTCTCGTTCTTGCTGCGAAGTTTCTTCAGTATGGTCAGCCCATCGTCTCCGGGCAACATAATGTCCAGAATTACCAAATTGGGCAAAACGCACTCCACTGTCTTCAAAAAGCTCTCGCCTTCATCGAAGCATTTCACTTCGTAGCCTGCGCCGGAAAGGGCGTAACTCTCTATTTCTTGTATGTTTTTATCGTCTTCAACGATGTAAATTAGTGACATTGTACTCATCCCTTTCTTAACCTCACCTTCATTATACTTTCAAAGCATGGTCTATTTCAATGTAAATCTTTCTTTATAGTCGTTATATAGTTCTTTGTAATATTCGTTTCCTTCTTTCAGACTTCTTGCGTACTCGTGAAGTGCATAAGTGTCTGTTTCTGTTGCAATGTAAGCCTCTGCTACGTTGGAACAGTGCTGTGCAATTCTTTCAAGGGAGGTAATCATATCTGTAAGTGTTACTCCCAGTTCCACAGAACAATTTCCTTCAGCAAGTCTTCTGTTGTGACGTCTTCTCAGTTCTTTCTTAAGCTCATGGATTACGTCTGCAAGTGGGTCTACCTGCATCGCCATATTCAGATCGTCGTGAACAAAACACTGTACTGTGTTTTCAACGATTTCCGTTGTTGCCTCAAACATTATTGTAATGTCTCCCAGTCCCTCTTCTGATGGCTGTTTCTTCTCTGCATGAAGCTTTTTCTGGGAATACACTATGCCCTTTGCGTAGTCAGAAATTCTTTCGAAGTCGATTATAGCCTTGCTGAACTTTGTTACGGATCTGCTGTCTTTTTCAGAAAGTGGTCTCATAGAAACCTTTGTCAGATAGCTTGACAATTCGTCCTGCATCTCATCTAGCTTGTCTTCTATATTCATAACTTTATCTACTAGACTTTTGTCGTAATTTTTTTGATTGAAGCCTGTCATCTTCATTGCTTCTTCTACATACTGTGCCATATCGCAGGCTACTGTCTTACACTGTGCAACTGCGAAAGCTGGTCTTTCCAGGAAACGCTCATCAAGTACCTTAAGTTCTGTTTCTTCGCCTTCATCTTCATTGCCTTTGTCTGGAATAGTAAGGTAGGCAAGCTTCACTAATAGTTTTGATGCTGGTAGTAACGCTATGGTTGCCGCGATGTTGAAGACACTGTGTATAACGGCGATAATTGCACCGTTTGCTGTATCTGATAGAAACGCGAAGTCTACAAATGCGTTGATTCCGTAGAAAATTGCCATGAACAAAGCTGTGCCAATCAGGTTGAAGTACAGGTGAACCAGGGATGCCCTGCGGGCGTTTTTATTTGCGCCGATACCGGAAAGTAATGCTGTCACGCAAGTACCGATATTCTGTCCCATGATTACGGGAAGTGCTGCACCTATAGTTACTCCACCTGTTGCGCACATTGCCTGCAGTATACCTACTGAAGCTGATGAACTCTGAATTACTGCTGTCAAAATTGCACCAACTGCCATACCTAGAATTGGGTTCTGGAATGCAGTAAACAATGATGTAAACTCTGGCACATCAGCCAGTGGCTTAACTGCGCCACTCATTGTTTCCATACCAAACATTAGTAGTGCAAAACCTATCATGATGGTTCCTATATCTTTTTTCTTTTCGCTCTTTACAAACATGATCAAAACGATACCGATCATAGCCAGCACTGGCGAAAATGATGATGGCTTAAGCAGCTGAAGTATGAAGTTCTCGCTCTCAATCCCTGTTAAACTCAACAGCCATGATGTCACTGTGGTTCCTATATTCGCACCCATAATTATTCCAACTGCCTGCGTCAGCTTAATAATCCCTGAGTTAACAAAACCAACTACCATTACTGTTGTCGCTGATGATGACTGTATTACCGCAGTTACTCCTGTTCCCAGCAGCACTGCCTTCAGCTTATTGTTTGTTGCCTTCTCTAGAATCTGTTCCAGCCTGCCACCTGCTAACTTGGACAGCGCATTGCCCATTGTGTCCATTCCATACAGGAACAGCGCCAGTCCTCCTACCATCGTTAGTAATCCGAAAAAATCCATTAGTTGTCCTCCGTTGTTTTCTGTAAATTGTGTTTCTCTAGATT
>JAUNMH010000003.1 GCA_030537495.1 Clostridia bacterium
GCAACCGGCTGTTAACCGGTAGGCTGTGGGTTCGAGCCCCACCCTCGGAGCCAATATTTATAGTGTGCCGGAGTGGCGGAATTGGCAGACGCACAGGACTTAAAATCCTGCGATCCTTACCGATCGTACCGGTTCGACCCCGGTCTCCGGCACCAACATAAATTAATTAAATAAGATATCGCGGGGTAGAGCAGTTGGTAGCTCGTCGGGCTCATAACCCGGAGGCCGCAGGTTCAAGTCCTGCCTCCGCAACCAAGATTATTCAACGGTTTCCATTTGGGGCCGTTTTTTTTATGTGCTTATGTGGAGAGTGCGGTTTCACCTAGGTGCACGATGATCGCTCATATGCATTGCCATGCAACACCGCGCAACATCGCGCCGCGCAGCGTAATGCAACACCACACAGCGCCATGCAGCGCCAATGTGAGAGACTTGTAATTTTATAAATTTCGGTGTAAAACGAAATGTTAATAAAAAAATTTATAAAAATAATGTATAGGGATGGGCGATTCGATGAAAATTATGGGAAAGAAAATTGCATATTTCGGCGCGCTGGCGGTTTTGATATTGGTGGTGGCACTAATTGCGACTGGATGCAATGGGAAAAACGACAAGGATGATGTTAATACTGCAACTAAGGGCACAATTATTGTGGGCAGTGACGATTATCCACCGTTTAATTATGAGGATACTAATGGGAATCTAACTGGCATAGATGTGGATTTGGCTAAGGAGGCTTTTGGGCGCCTAGGCTACGAGATTGAGTTTAAGGCCATTGATTGGGAGAAAAAGAAGGAGCTTGTTGATGCTGGAAAGATTGACTGCATTTGGGGAAGTTTCTCCATTGACGGACGCGAGAAGGACTACAAGTGGACGGATGCCTACATGTACAGCCGCCAGGTGGTTGCAGTTCGAAAGGATAGCGGTATTAACAGTCTGACAGATCTTGCAGGCAAGACCGTAGCGGTCCAGTCAACAACAAAACCAGAAGAGATTTTTCTGACACGCAAGGACCCGAGAATTCCACAGGTTAAGGAAGTTTTCTCCCTTCAGAATAGAGAATTAGTTTATCCATATTTAAGTGAGGGCTATGCGGATGCTATTGCAGCCCATGAAACGTCCATTATTCAGTATATGAAGGACTACGAACTGGAGTATAAGATTATAGAGGATCCTTTGCAGGTTGTAGGTCTGGGTGTAGCTTTTTCTAAGAAAGATAAGCGAGGTCTGGAGAAACAACTGTCGGAAGCATTTGAAGAAATGAGACAGGACGGATCTATGAAACGTATAATTGGAAAGTATCTGGAGAATCCGGAAAAGTATATGGAGGGCTGGAACGATGAAGAATAAGAGAGGCCAGTCGCCATTAACGAGGAAGCAGATAGCTCTGCAGGTTTTGGTCGGTGTTGTTGTGGTTGTTGTTTTTTTTGCAGGATCAGCAAGGTGGAGCGTATCCCTTGCTCGGGATAATATGGCTAACACTGCGGAGAACGTTAAGGAGCAGTGCAACCGTTACGTTAGGGTAGAACTGGCATCAGAAACAAAGAGTCTGATGAGAATTATAGAAGGTTGCAATTTAATTTCTCAGGCTATACAGGATAATTATGGCGAGATAGACGAAGGCTTATTGAGAAATACAACTATAGACAGCCATCTTTCTGGGATATTGCTTTTAGACAATGAGGGTAAAATAAATGAGCAGTACAATTTAGAGGGTGAGGCTCCGGAAGCTTTGATAGAAAACCTGAAATCGCCAGCACTTTTAGACACGTACCAGTATGAGAATAAAAAGTATACTGCTAGATACGCCTGTCCGGACGGCAGCGAAGTGGATATGGCTGCTAAAGCTATGGCTGACGGAAAGGGGATTATAGTGGCATATTACCATACGCCTGAGGAGTACATTAGCTCATTCCGCTTATCCGTACCTACTATGCTTACAGGCTATGTTTCGGATAGGAATAGCACCATTGTGGTCACTGACGGCGACAGAGTCATTGCTAGCAATGAGGAGTCTTACATTGGCTTAAGTGTTAAGGATATAAAGATGCTTGAGTTCATCCGCACTGCATCAAAAAGAGCATCTAAAGCTAATCCATTATTTCATTACAGAAATGACAACGATACAGTCTTTGGTTATTGTGGTCTTATGGAAAAGGGCAGGGATGAGTACGTTTATGTTTATATGCCAGCTTTTAAGGTTATTTATAGTGCTCTTATAATAACCTTTGGAGCATTAATCATCTACATTGTTATTATTTCCGTAATGAATTCTCTAAAACGGAGGACGGCTCAGCGTTATAGAGAAGAAAAGGAGCAGACGCTTAAAGAATACACACAGCAGCTCCATGAAAAAAACACTGAGCTGGTAGCTGCTCTTGAGGAAGCTGACCGCGCCAATGCTGCAAAAACAGGATTCTTATCGAGAATGAGTCATGATATGAGAACTCCGCTTAATGGAATTATCGGTCTTATGGAAATAAATGATGCCCATCCAGATGATGATAAACTTATTGAAAAAAACCATAAAAAAATGAGAATTGCGGCAGATCATTTACTTTCTCTTATTAATGATACGCTTCAGATGAGCAAGTTGGAAAGTGGAGAAGTCAATTTAGCTCATGACGTTATAAACTTAGATTTGATTTCGCAGGATATTATTAAAATTGTAGAGCAACGCGCTGCGGAAGCTGGTGTGACTATGGAGTATGACAATAGTTCTGATGCTATGAGCATCAAAAATGTGTACGGAAGTCCGTTGCATTTGAGACAGATTTTCCTTAATATTTATACTAACTGTATAAAATATAATAAGGTTGGAGGAAAAGTTAGAACTCATATTGACTTTCTCGGCGTAGAGGGCAATACTGTAACATATAGGTGGATAATTTCAGACACAGGAAGAGGCATCAGTGAAGAGTTCCTGAAGCACATTTTTGACCCGTTTACTCAGGAAAAATCAGATGCAAGAAGTGTGTATCATGGCACAGGACTAGGCATGTCCATAGTTAAAGGACTTCTGAAAAAAATGAATGGAACAATTGAAATTACCAGTAAAGAAGGCATCGGAACCACATTTGATGTAACTATTCCTTTTGAAATTGGTGAGGAAGAAGCTGCTAAGCGAAGCAAAATCAACGAAAACAATAATGCTAATGTGGACATAAGCGGATTGAACATTCTTCTCGTTGAGGATAATGAACTTAATATGGAAATTGCTAAGGTAATTCTTTCAGACGAGGGTGCTTCAATTACTACGGCTGAAAACGGAATGGTAGCAATAGACAAATTTAAGAATAGCGAGGAAGGAAGCCTGGATATAATTCTTATGGACGTAATGATGCCGGAAGTTGACGGGCTGGCTGCAACGAGGGCTATACGAGCCTTGGATAGAGCTGACGCCAAGACCATTCCTATTATTGCTATGACGGCTAATGCCTTTGACGAAGACGTGAAAAAATGCCTAGAGGCTGGAATGAATGCTCACATACCGAAGCCTTTTAACCTGGATTACGTAAGAAAAAAATCTTCGAAAATGTAAGAAAATCAAAAATGTAAATCAAGAAAAAGAATGGAAGTGTGTAGGAAAGAATGAATGAGAAGAATAAGGACATTTCGGAAAACAGAGTTGACATGTTGAACGGGCCTGTGGCCCTAAAAATTCTGATGTTTGCTCTGCCTATAGCAGTGAGCGGAATTTTGCAGCAACTGTTCAATGCAGCAGACGTTGCAGTTGTGGGAAAGTTTGCTGGCGGTAACGCTCTTGCAGCTGTTGGCGGAAATTCGCCGGTAATAAATCTGTTCATAGGTGCTTTTACCGGCCTTTCTGTCGGAACAAATATTGTAATTGCTCAAATGCTTGGGCGAAAGGACGTGAAGGGCGTAGAGCGAGCTGTTCATACATCTATGCTTTTTGCTGTGTACAGCGGAATTATTCTTATGATTGTAGGTATGATTCTAGCGCCTAAGCTGCTCCTTGTCATCGGAGTGCCTGAGGACATTATCAGGCCGGCGTCTTTGTATTTGAGAATATATTTCCTAGGAGCACCTTTTGCCATTGTATATAACTTTGGTGCGGCAGTGCTTCGAAGCGTAGGCGACACCAAGAGGCCGATGATATGCCTTTTTTGTACAGGTATCGTGAACCTTTTCCTGAATCTTCTGTTTGTAATACAGTTTAATCTAGGCGTTGCTGGTGTAGGTATTTCAACAACTGTAGCCAATATACTCAGTGCTGGAGCCATCGTCGTGCTTCTGTGCAAGGAGAAATCTGCCGTCAAGCTGGAAATATCAAAACTCAAAATGCACAGAAGCATTTTAATCAAGATTATTCAAATCGGCGGTCCGGCCGCAATTCAGTCCATGGTTTTCTCCATTGCTAACGTGAGTATTCAAGGCGGAATTAACAGTTTCGGCAGCAAAACCATTGCAGGCAGCGCGGCTGCGTTGAACTTTGAAGTTTTTGACTTCTATATGATTACGGCTTTCAATCAAGCTACTGTAACTTTTATCGGTCAAAACTATGCAGCGGGCAAGACTGAACGTTGCAGAAAGATTACCTATATTTGTGTTGCAGAAGCAGTTGTGGGAGTTTTGATGATGATTGCAACTTTCTTTGCGGCGAAAACCTTCTGGATCGGTCTGTTTACCTCAGAAGATGGAATCATGAGTTTTGCTTTCACAAGAATGAAATATGTTCTTACAGTTCATTTCCTTTGTGCAATATATGAAATTCTTGGATCATCCTTGAGAGGAAAGGGCTATGCCATGACACCTACGGTTATTACTGTCATTGGATCCGTTGTATTCAGAGTTTTCTGGCTTATGACTATATTTAAGGTAAGCCATACTTATGTTACCTTATTGCTTGTATATCCTGCGTCATGGATGATTACAAATATTATGATGATAACTGCATCTGCTATAGTTCATAAAAAATCCCTGAAGGCTTAGTCCTCCAGGGATTTGTAGTACAGCATGCAATGGCAGAAGCCTTCGAAATTTGGGTCTTTGATCTGGTTGCGGAATTCTTTGCACATACACTTGTTTTCTTCAGTTTTCTGAAATCTGCATGGACAGTAGCCGCCGGTTCTTTCAAGGCCTTCTTTGATTGCTTTTACCATTTCTTCATCTGGGTTTAGTGTGATTTTCATAGGTCCCTCCTTACCGCCTGCGATAAGGGATCCTCCCAAAGGGTCCCTCCTTACCGCCTGTAAAGAAACCAGCCCTCCGGATTTTGCGCTAATGTCCGGAGGGCTGGTTTCTACTCGTGGTAAATTTTTTAAATAAGTAAAGGCCCTCTGCATTAACTGGATGTACAAACAAAACAATTAATTGGAAGAAGATATGTTTAAAAAACATCAGTAACGCAGTACCATTAATTTGCCTTTATTGATATTTCTAATTATAACACAAAGAAAGTCTCTTTTTAATCAGAAATTTAAATGTTATAATTGTATTTACTTATAATGTGTGGGATAATGGACTTGTAAAGGAGTGAATACTATGAATCAAACTCAACTAGAATACTTTATAAGCGTAGCTGAGCTGGGGAGTTTCACAAAGGCAGCCAAGAGGCATTATGTGTCTCAGACGGCTATAACCCAGCAGATTCAGTGCCTTGAAGATACTTTAAATACTAAGCTTTTCAACAGAAAGAGAAGGCCTGTAAGTCTTACTGATGAAGGAGCAGCTTTTCTGGTAGATGCCAAGGCAATACTTGAAAGAATGGACAGTGCTGTTTCTAAAATTGCCATAATGTCGGGCAGTGACGGAGGAACTTTAAAATTGGGATATACCAGAGGATATGAGTATAGCCGACTGTCAAAAACCTTAAGGAATTTTAGACATGAGCATCCTAACGCATTTATCACATGCAGAAGATGTAACTGCGGAGAAATGGCTCAGGCGCTATTAAATGAGGATTTGGATATTATTTTTACTTGGGATCACGATGAAATCATAGAGTACGAGGGACTAGAATGGAAGAAGGTTGAAGAATCACCTTTAGATGTGGTCATATATAATACCCATCCTTTTGTAAACAGAACTCAGCTTAAGCGAAACGATTTAAAAGAAGAAGAACTTCTTTATCTGGCGCCTTCGGGTTCCTATCTTATGGACGCCTATTTGCAACGCTATATTGATGCGGGCTTCCAACCTAAGGTTATTTTCCATACTGACGATATCGACAGCATACTTATGATGGTAGCTGCAGAAGAGGGAATATCGGTAATGCCCCAGTACATAACGAGAAAAATCAACGGACTTGAGGGAATCCACTGCATACCACTTGTGGGAACAGGAGAAAACGCCTCTGTAGTAGCAGTATGGAGAACAGATAGCGACAGCAAGGTTCTACAGGCTTTTATAGATAATATATAGAGCGATAGCCCTAAAACTAGGCTAACAAAGATTTAGGATAATATTGAACATTTCGCAAAAAATGTGATACAATTCTACCTGCGAACAACCGAAAGAATTAACACTAGATTGATAATATAAGGAGAAATTTATGACAGAATTATTAGCTCCAGCTGGAAATATGGAAGCTTTGATAGCGGCAATTGCCAACGGGTGCGATGCTGTATACCTTGGTATGCAAAAGTTCGGAGCTCGTGCCTACTCAGAAAACTTTGATATTGAAGCCCTTAAGGAGGCTGTGGATTACGCACACCTTAGGGATGTGAAAATATATGTGACCATGAACACTATCGTTTTTGAGAACGAAATGGAAGAAATGAAATCTCAGATTGATGCTCTAAATGAAATAGGGGTAGATGGTGTCATTGTTCAGGACCTGGCTGTTTTTGACTATATTGTGGAGAATTTCATGGATATGGAGGCCCATTGCTCAACGCAGATGGGAATTGACGACCTGGAGGGCACTCTCTTGCTGAAGAAAATGGGGGCTAAGAGAGTGGTTCTATCCCGTGAGGTGGAAATAGATAAGGTAAAGAAAATCAGAAAGGAAGCGGGAGTTCCCATTGAAATCTTCGTTCACGGCGCTCTTTGCGTGTCATATTCTGGAAATTGCCTTATGTCAGGCCTCATAGGTTACAGGAGCGGAAATCGTGGTAGATGCGTAGGTTCTTGCCGAAAGGAATATGAGCTAATTGACACAAGCGCAGGCGAATCTCTGGGGCGTAGCTATATTCTGTCCACTAAGGACCTGAATACCATTGAGAATATTGACGAACTTAAGGGAATAGATTCGCTGAAAATTGAGGGACGAATGAAGGAGCCGGCTTATGTTTCTAACGTTGTGGCGCAGTACCGCAAAGCCTTGGATGGTGAGGCGACGGCTGAAGATAAGGACAATCTTAAGAAGACTTTCAACCGAACTTTTACCAAAGGTTATCTTTTTAATGAGGACAGGAAAGACATTGCCAATATCGAAAGACCCAATAACTTCGGTTACGAAATCGGCAGAATTTCCAGGTGTATGGGGAATCGCTACGAAATCACACTCTCAGACAGATTAAATCAAAACGACATTATAAGAATTGCCCACGGTAGCGAGGATGTGAACCTGTCAGTGGTTCGTCTTTACGACGACAAGGACAATTTGATTAACAAAGCCGACAAAGTCTGCTACATCAAGATTAAAGAAAAATTGTCTCGTGGCGACAAGGTCTACAAGACAAAGGATTACAACTATTATAAGAAACTGGACACCATGGCAGATGGGGAGTTCAGACGTTTCGACTTGAACCTTAACATTTATGCCTACCCCGGATCAAAACTAGTAGTGGATGCTGCAGGCTTAGGCGTAAATTATCTATATGAAAGCGAAGATGTTCTTGGCGAGGCAATAAATAATCCGACTTCTAAGGAGCAGGTGGAAAAGCAGTTCGGAAGACTTAATGATACTGTGTTCCAGCTGGGAAGAGTTGAGTTTGAGGAATGCAATGCATTCATTCCAGCAAGCCTAATGAACAATGCCAGAAGGAAAATTGTTAGCAAGCTTTATGAGTTGAAACTTGAAAGCAAGAAGAGAAGAAGAAAAGCAGCCCCTGAAAGGGAAGCTGTTAGTTTTGACAGGAAATCACCTTATATAACTGCATGTGTAAGAACACAGGAACAGTACGATGCTTGTGTGGACAGCGGCATTAAGGAAATTTACTTTGAGAACGTGGTGCGCAGAAATGCAGTGAAGTATGGGGAAAGAGCTGGCGAGCTGCTCATTGGCGGTTATGGCGGAGTCTACAAATACGCAGGCACAAACCCTTTTGTTACGGATTATTCTATGAATGTGGTCAATTCTGAGAGTTGCTACAAACTGCATAGCTTAGGGGCTAAGCGCGTGACACTGTCTTATGAGATTAATAAGAGACAGCTGGCAGATCTGAGAGATGCATATTTAGAGGCTAACGGCGGATATCCTGCTCTAGAAATGATTGTTTATGGAAAGGCGCCTCTGTTATTTACCAAATACTGCCCGCTGAAGACTATGAATCAATGCGGAAAGTGCAAGAATCATAGTTACGAGATTCGTGATGAGCATGGATCATTTCCGGTAATTCCAAATGGTGATTGCACCACAACTATTTTAAATGGTAAAACCTTAAATTTACTAGATGAGATGCCAGATATTGAAGGAGTTGAGGCCTTCCGTCTAAACTTTACCATAGAGACGCCTGAAGAGGTAAAAGCTGTGGCTGATGCCACTCAGAAGAAACTGGCAGGGCAGCTAAACGAGTCTCTATTCAACCAAGGAACTGACACGAGAGGACATTTTAATAAGGAAATTTTATAGAAAAGAAGGAATTGTTAATGAGGAAAATTATTCCCATAGTGCTGGCAGTTATGGTGGTGGCAGTAGGTTTTAATGGTGTCTTTGCGCAGGCCGAAGATAGGGCGGGCCGTGTGAAGACGCAGGAAACTAAAATTGAAAAGGTCATAACTGTGAGAAATCGCCCGGCTACGGCTAAATTGACTGACACCGTTGAAATTACCGGCGGTGAGGGTCGCACGGTGCGCCTGGAGAGGTGGAACAAGACTCAAGAAAGGTGGATTGTGAGAAAAACTTACAATCTTAAGGATACTGAAAAAACGCAGAGAATTAAAATTGAATATCCTGAGAATTGGAGCTCAACGACTTATGCAACCTGGAGAATTCACGTGCCAGAGGGAATGAGCGACGATGGAAAGATAAAATATGAGGGCGCTGAAACTAAGGTCCAAACCATTGCGTATAACCGTTATAAGGTGCCACTTAAGGCTAGAGCGGCGTGCATCATGGACGAAGAAGGCCACATTTTATATAGTAAAAACTCCACGATGAAGAGGGCTATGGCCAGTACAACTAAGATGATGACGGCCACTTTGGTCATTGAAAGAGGCATGATGAACAGCAAGGTCACTGTCTCTAAATGGGCAGCTGACACGCCTTGGGGGATTTTGTTCCTTAGGGGCGGTGAAGAATTTACCATGAGAGGCATGATGAACGCCATGTTAATTGGATCTAGCAACGAGTCGGCTAATGCCATTGCCCAGAAAGTTGGTGGCAGCAAGACCAATTTTGTTGCCATGATGAATCGTCGTGCGGCGAGCCTGGGGCTGAAGAATACCCACTATAATAATCCTCACGGCCTTGACAGCAATGGGCATTATTCTACGGCTCGCGATGTAACTAAGTTGCTTATGCATGTGTCTAAGTATGAGGATTTTAGAAATATCGCAAGCAAACAGTCATATATTTTGCGCGACGTGAACCGCACAGACCGTTGGAAGATCAAAACCACCAACCCCTTGCTGGGCAAGGTAGATGGAGTGCTTTATGGCAAAACTGGTTTTGAGGACAACGCGGGATATTGCCTGGCAGTAGTCTATAAGCCCGGTCAAAAGAAGTATTATGTTACGACCCTTGGAAACTTTACATACGAGGGTAGAAGTACAGACCAAAAAAAGCTTTACAGGTATGCAAGACAGATTAAGATTTAAGTATTAGGGCAGGAAGGCTCTTAATTTTCTAAAGTTAGAGGGGGCTTTAACTTATAGATTAAAGGAATTTGAAATCTTTTCGTGAAGGACATTCATATGACCTTGAAGTTTTATATAAAGTGGCATATAATCAAAGAGATTGTTGATTAAAATTAAAGTATCTTAGATACATGGAGGTAACTATTATGTCAACTAAAGCATTTTATAAGTTAGAAGAAATCGGTGCAGGAAAAGTCGGCTTCCCTAAGACTGGTGAAGCTGTATCAAATACACGTGCTATTATTGAAGCCGCATTTTACGGAAACAATGTAGTAAAGGTAAACACTCTAAAGGAAGCGTACAATCTTGCTAAGAATTCACCAGGAACTATCGTAACAGATATGCCTGTTTACAGAGGTGAAGAATTTGGTTTGGATTCTGATGCTAAGGTTCTTTTATTCAATGATGGAGCAGTAACAGGACGTTATGCACAGGCTCGTCGTATTAAGGGAGAACCAGGAGTAGACGTTGGTAAGCTGGACAAAGTAGTAATGGACGCTGTTTATAAGACTCGTTTCAGAAAACTATATCATGCACAGGTATTCGTAGGTCTGGATCCAGAATTCATGGTTAAGGCTCACCTTCTAATTCCAGAAGGAGAAGAAAACCTTCTTTACAACTGGATGATTAACTTCCAGTACATGTCAGACGAATACGTTAAGATGTACAAGGCATCCAAGCCTGTTGGAGATGGAAAAGAAGCTGATATCTACATCTTCTCAGATCCTCAGTGGGCACCTACACCAAGCCCTGACGTTGACTACAGCTGCTTAAGCGATGAAAGAACATTATGCTACTTTGATACTAATCAGAACTGCGCAGCAATTCTTGGTATGAAGTACTTTGGTGAACATAAGAAGGGAACTCTTACTATGGCATGGGCTATTGCTAACCGTAACGGATATGCAAGCTGCCACGGAGGACAGAAGGAATACTCACTTCCAGATGGAAGAAAATACGTTGCTTCTGTATTCGGTCTATCCGGTTCAGGTAAGTCAACTCTTACTCATGCTAAGCACAACAACAAGTACGGTGACAAGGCTATTACAGTACTTCACGACGACGCATTCATCATTAACTCAGATACATGCTCATCCATCGCACTTGAACCCACATATTTCGACAAGACTGCAGACTATCCTACAGGATGCCCTGATAACAAGTATCTACTTTCTGCACAGAACTGCTCAGCAACTATGGACGAAGAAGGAAAGATTCAGCTTGTTACAGAAGATGTCCGTAATGGTAACGGTCGTGCACTTAAATCAAAGCTTTGGTCACCAAACAGAGTGGACAAGATTGAAAGCCCAGTAAATGCAATTATCTGGATCATGAAGGACCCTTGCATTCCTCCAGTAGTAAAACTTAAGGGATCAGCTTTAGCGGCAGTAATGGGAGCTACTCTTGCTACTAAGACTTCAACTGCAGAACGTGTAAAGGCTGGAACAGACCTTAACGCTCTACGTATCGTACCTTATGCAAACCCATTCAGAACTTATCCGCTAGTTAACGACTACGAAAAGTTCAAGAAGCTAGTTGAAGAAAAGAATGTAGACTGCTACATTGTAAATACAGGAGATTTCATGGGCAAGAAGGTTCAGCCTAAGGATACTCTTGGAATCTTGGAATCCATCGTAGAAGGAACTGCTAAGTTTGAAAAGTGGGGACCTTTCGAAGATATCGAAATCATGGATTGGGAAGGATTCACTCCTGATTTAGGAGATGCTGATTACAAGGCTGCTTTAAGAAATGCAATGCAGAACCGTGTAGACGCTGTTGAAGGTTTCGCAACTAAGAAGGACGGATACGACAAGCTTCCTGATGAAGCATTATCTGCTCTTCAGAAGTTAGTTGACGCACTTGCATAATGACACAACTTCAAATATAATCTAAAAAAACTAAATAAAAAAACTGCCACATAGTTGTTCAATTGAACTTACAGTGTGGCAGTCTTAATTTTTTGATAAACGCTTCTAATCTCTAAAGTTTCCAGTCCTTTGCTGCTGACCAGTCGCCATACACCACGTTAGTGTGTTTGCTTCCCATCCAGTCAGTGTAGGTGAACTTGTTGACACCGCGAATCTTATAATAATAGGTTGTACCAGTAGCAGGCGCTAAAACAGCCGAAGTAGCCGTGTTGCCCTGGATAGTCTTTGCAATATACGTTTTGTCAGAAGACTTGGTCTTGGAAATCTGATAGCGGTTAGGCCCTTTAATAGATTTCCAATTCACCTTGATTTCCCCCTTGCCCGCATTTTCTATGCTGTCGATTTTAGCCTTAGAAGTGAGTCTTACAGAGGATATGTAGAAATATGCGCTGCAGTATTTTATGCTGAACATTATGGAGCCTGCCCAGGAAGTAATGCCCTCATTGTTGCCGTTGTAGTTGTTGGCAGAATCCGCCACATAAAGATAGCTTTTCTCCGGATTATAGTTGGTGACCAGGACGCCGTGAGGACCCGCATAAGAAGTGTCAGGCTCGCCACCCCATACAACGATTCCTTCAGGATGCTCCAAAAGCATGGTTCGAAGAAATTCACACTTCTGAGCTACAGTTCCGCTGAGAGATCCTCTACTAACGGTATACTCAATGCCTCCCTTTGTGTAGGTGAAATTGCTTTTTACCGTATTCACCCCATCCACAGTAGCCGTTTTGCGCAAGGCGTCATTGCTAATTGAAGCATAGGAATCCGAACCCATGAGCATAGCCATTCGCTTTATCATGTATGCGTTGGAAGAAAGAAGACAGTCTCCCGAAACGTAATTCTTTATGCTGTACAAAGAGTCATCATCTAGGTTTATCGTCGCGGCCCACGCCGATGTGGCCGTAGACACCGTTAAGGTTGTGACAGTTATCAAAACCATCAGTGTTTTATAAATACTTTTCCTCATAAATTTCCCCTTATGTTTTCATATTCCATAATTATAAATCAATAATTAGCTTGTGAAAACTATTTTTGCTAAGGATTTCAAAAAGAAATCATAAAATTTGAGGGTTTGTAAGAATTTTGATAATTTTTTGAGCGAAAATGAAATATTTTGATTGACTTTGAAAGGGTTGGTGTTATAATACAGGTAAAGAAACAGATAGTGAGTATAATAAATTGTACAGGAGGCACATATTATGAGCATTAAAATCGCAATCAATGGATTTGGTAGAATCGGTAGACTTTCATTCAGAACAATTATGAATGACCCTGAATTTGAAGTTGTAGCAATCAATGACTTGACTAAGCCGGAGATGCTTGCTTACTTGCTGAAATATGATAGCGTACAGGGAATGTTAAAAGAAGAGGTAACTAACGATGATTCTTCCATTACAGTAGGAGGAAAGAAGATTCCGGTATTTGCTCAGGCAGATCCGATCAATCTTCCTTGGAAAGAATTGGGTGTAGATATTGTGCTTGAATGCACGGGATTCTTTGCTGGAAAGGATAAGGCAAAAGTTCATTTAGACGCAGGCGCTAAGAAAGTACTTATTTCTGCACCAGCAGGAAATGATCTTCCAACAATTGTTTACAACGTTAACCATGATAAGCTGACTAAGGATGATAACATCGTTTCAGCTGCAAGCTGTACAACTAACTGCCTAGCACCAATGGCTAAGGCTCTTAATGATTACAGAGAAGTTAGAACAGGCTTCATGACTACAATTCACGCATATACAGGAGACCAGATGCTTCTAGATGGACCTCACAGAAAAGGTAATTTCCGTCGTGCAAGAGCAGCTGCAATTAATATTGTTCCTAACAGTACAGGTGCAGCTAAGGCTATCGGCCTAGTAATTCCAGAACTAGACGGAAAGCTAGTAGGTTCAGCACAGAGAGTTCCTGTAGCAACAGGTTCAATTACAATTCTTGATGCTGTTGTTGCTGACCTTACAGACTCAACTACTGTAGAAGGCGTAAATGCAGCTATGAAGGCAGCCGCTAATGAGACATTCGGATACACTGAGGACCAGATCGTATCAAGTGACGTAATTGGAATGTCCTATGGTTCGTTATTTGATGCAACTCAGACAGTTGTTGAAAAGTGCGGCACTAACAAGTATGAAGTAAGAGTAGTATCCTGGTATGATAATGAAATGAGCTACACTAACCAGATGATTAGAACTTTGAAGCACTTGGGAACATTACTATAAAAACAAAATATAACTTTATATAAACCAACAATAAGCGAAGGGGATAAGTGCTTAGAGATTAGGGGGGAATGACGGATATCTGACGATATCCGTTTTTTCATGCGCAAAATCAATCAAAGAATGCTGAATATGAGTGAGTTTTGATTGTGGCGTGAAATAATTTGAAAGAATTTGAAAAAATATGATTGACTTTGCTTGAATGAGTGTTATAATAATAACAACAGGAGGACGAAACGATGTTACAGGATGAAAGACATAGCCGAATTTTAGGAAAACTAAAAAAGAACGGATCCGTTAAGGTTACGGTGTTGGCCAGAGAACTGAACACTAGCGAGTCTACAATAAGAAGAGATATTAATGAGCTGGACAGCAAGGGAAGACTTAGAAAGGTCTTCGGCGGAGCTGTTGCAATTAAGGGCGATATTGATTCAATTGAAAGAGACGTAGCTCAGAGAAATCAGATTAATGTAGAGGAAAAAGAGGAAATTGCCAGATATGCGGCATCCCTAATTTCAGATAGAGATTTCGTTTACATCGATGCAGGAACTACAACAGAGAGAATGATAGATTACTTGGATAAGAAGAACGTTACCTATGTGACCAACGGAATCACTCACGCAAAGAAATTAATTCAAAAGGGGTTTGGCGTATATATGGTAGGAGGTCTTCTAAGACCGTCTACTGAGGCGGCCATAGGTTCAACAGCAATCGATATTATACAGAAATGTAATTTTACCAAATGCTTCATGGGAACTAACGGAGTAGATGTGGAAAGAGGCTTTACTACACCAGATATTGGGGAAGCTGGAGTAAAGAGCGCAGTTATCAAGCAGTCCTATGAAACATTTGTACTGGCAGACAATTCGAAATTTGGAACGATTTCATCTGTAAGTTTTGCTGACATAAATGAGGCGTGCATAATTACAGACATACCTGCAGAAGAAAAATACTGCAAGGCGACAGAAATCAGGGAGGCGAAGTAATGATTTACACGGTAACTTTCAGCCCGGCTATAGATTATGTGGTACTAATGGATGAGCTGAAAATCGGTGTTACTAATCGCACAAAAGCGGAGTATTACAACTTTGGGGGTAAAGGGATAAATGTCTCTCGTGTGCTTACTGAACTGGGAGTGGATAATACCGCTCTCGGCTTTGTAAGCGGTTTTACCGGAGAAGCTTTAGAGAAAGGTCTGAAGGAAAAGGGGATTAGAACAGACTTTGTAAAGCTTGATAACGGTATCACAAGAATCAATGTAAAAATTAAAGGGAACCAGGAAACTGAAATTAATGCTCAGGGACCTTCAATTTCCCAGGATCATATAGAAGAGCTTATAAAGAAGCTGGATCGAATGGGAAAAGGTGATTGCCTGATTATTTCCGGAAATGTTCCTAACACTTTACCGGATGATATGTATGAGATTATCTTAAAAAGACTATCAGGGAGAGGAATTGGATTCGTAATAGATGCAACGGGAGAACTTCTCGTTAACGTTTTGAAATATAAGCCATTTCTTATTAAACCCAACAAGAAAGAGCTTGAGGATATTACAGGCTTACCAATAATCACAGGTGAAGATTTGCGTAGCAGTGCAGAATACCTTCAGAGGAAGGGTGCAAGAAATGTATTGGTATCTTTGGGTGCGGATGGAGCATATTTGTTAAGTGAGAGCGGAAAAGAATATAAGGAAGATGCAATACATCTTGAGGTACGTAATACTGTAGGCTCAGGGGATTCAATGGTTGCAGGATTCCTAGCAGGCTATGCTAAAGATCAAAACCCAGAATATGCACTTAAACTTGGAATTGCTGCAGGATCGGCTACAGCCGCTAGTAGTGGTACAGCGGATAGAGATAAAATTAATGAGTTTTTACAACTGATGAGGGGGCAAAAAAATGAAAACCAGTGATTTGTTAAAGAAAGAATCAATTATGATCGGAGTGAAAATTGATTCAAAGGAAGCAGCAATTGATACCTTAGTTGACCTACAGGACAAATCTGGAAATCTAAGTGACAAGGATGCATACAAGAAAGGCATTCTTGCAAGAGAAGCTTTAGGTTCAACTGCAATTGGAGAGGGAATTGCTATTCCTCATGCAAAAAGTGATGCTGTAAAGCAGGCAGGACTTGTTGCAATTACAGTACCTGATGGCGTGGATTACGATGCACCTGACGGAATGCCGTCCAAACTTTTGTTTATGATTGCAGCTCCTAAAGATGGCGATTTGCATCTGGAAGTTTTGTCGAAACTTATGACTCTTCTAATGGACGAAGAACTAAGAAGGGAACTTCTTCAGGCAAAGACACCAGAAGAATTCCTTGCAGCAATTGATCGTAAGGAAGCCGCAAAAGATGAAGAGAAGAGTGCTAAGAAAGCCGATGAAGACGAGGGTTACAGAATTCTAGCTGTAACAGCATGTCCAACAGGTATAGCGCATACCTATATGGCAGCTGAAGCTCTTGAGAAAAAGGCTGAGGAAATGGGAATCAGATTGAAGGCTGAAACTAATGGCTCAGGCGGAGCAAAGAATGTACTTACACCTGAGGAAATAGAAGCGGCTGACGGAATTATCGTTGCGGCAGACAAAAATGTTGAAATGGTGAGATTTGATGGTAAGAGAGTTTGTAAAACTAACGTATCTGCAGGCATCAACAGACCAGAAGAACTTATTAATACAATTATCGAAGGAACGGCTCCAATTTACTATTACGAAGGTGACAAGACAACTTCTACAGAGTCAATTGGAGGAGAGGGAGTAGGTCACAAAATCTACAAGCATCTGATGAACGGTGTATCCTACATGTTGCCATTTGTAATCGGTGGAGGAATTATGATTGCGTTGGCATTCTTAATCGATACCATTGCAGGTGCTCCACGTGATGCTAACTTTGGTACTTACACTCAGGCAGCAGCTTTCTTTAAGACAGTCGGTGGTGTGGCATTTAGCTTCATGTTACCAGTTCTGGCAGGTTATATTTCAAGAAGTATAGCTGACAGGCCTGGACTGGCTATAGGTTTTGTTGGCGGATATTTGGCAACAATCGGCACAACCTTTAAATCAATTGGCGGTGACTCATCAGCAGTATCCGGATTTATCGGAGCACTTATTGCTGGTTTCGTTGGTGGATTTATCGTATTGCTTTTGAAGAAGGTATTCTCCTTCTTACCAGAAAGCCTAGAACGCATGATGCCAGTTCTTGTTCTTCCACTTCTTGGAACTATTTTAATGGGCTTGTTCATGTGCTTTATCAATCCATTCGTTGGAATTCTTAATACAGCAATTTCCAATGGCCTAGAGTCAATGGGTAGCACAAGCCAGATTCTGCTTGGATGTCTTCTTGCAGGAATGATGGCAATAGATATGGGTGGTCCTTTCAACAAGGCAGCATACGTTTTCGGTACTGCGGCAATTGCATCAGGTGGATTCAACATTATGGCTGCAGTTATGATCGGAGGTATGGTACCACCGATTGCAATAGCACTGGCTACTACACTATTTAAACATAAATTCACTGAAGAGGAGCGTAAGGCAGGTACAGTCAATTACATTATGGGACTTTGCTTCATTACAGAAGGAGCAATTCCTTTTGCAGCAGCTGACCCGCTAAGAGTTATTCCATCTTGCGTTATTGGTTCTGCCATTGCAGGTGGTATATCAATGGCAATGGGCTGTACGCTGAGAGCTCCTCATGGTGGAATCTTCGTATTCCCTGTAGTTGGAAATGTAGGAGGCTATCTACTAGCATTAGCAGTGGGATCTCTGGTAGGTATGGTTTTACTAGGACTATTAAAAAAGAACGTTAATAAATAAATCGAAGTACATAGTTAAGATAAGAGCAGGAGGGTTTGGCTATGGTATCTAAGAATGTAAAAATCGTGAACTCAGAAGGCTTCCACATGAGACCAGTATCGGCTTTCGTTAAGGAAATGAGTCAGTTTACGTCAGATGTAAAGATTGAAGCAGGCGACAAGGTCGTTAATGGTAAAAGTGTGATGAATCTTATGGCAGCAGGCATCAGATGTGGCGCTGAAATCAATGTTGTATGCACTGGTGACGATGAAGAGGCAGCACTTAATGCAGCAATCGCAATGATTGAATCCGGATTCGGTGAAAAGTAATCGAGGTGAGACAGGTGTTTAGAGGTATACCAGTATCAGAAGGGATCGGAATAGGCAAAGCTTATGTAATCAGTGGAAAAAAACTGGAGTATGAGAAGAGAAATGTAAAAAACACTACCGCTGAAAAAGAAAGATTTCGTATGGCAGTAAAGACTTTCTGTGAAGAAAGAGAAAATATGGCTGCAAAGCTAGAGGCTGAAGGTAGCCTTGCACAAGCTGATATTTTAAGAGGTCACATTATGATGATTCAGGATCCTTTTATGACCTCTCAGATTGAAGATCAGATTGATACAGGCATCTGCGCTGAGCAGGCCTGTGAGGAGGAACTTGGTATTTACCGCGAAATGTTCCTGTCTGTAGGCGATGAAATTACTGAACAGAGAGCGGCAGACGTGGACGATATCTGCTGTGGCGTAATTGGAATTCTCACAGGTTGTTCTGCAGGAAGTGTTGCTGATATTCCGCCAGGAAGCGTAATTGTAGTTGAGGAACTTACTCCTTCTATGACTGCAGAAATGAATAAGGCGAACGTAGTCGGAATTGTGGCTGAAAAGGGAGGAATGACATCTCACTCAGCAATAATCGCAAGATCACTAGGCATTCCAGCAGTACTAAGCGTACCAGGAGCTATGTCCGAATTTGTAAACCAGCTTAATGTAATTGTAGATGGAAATGATGGAATTGTATTTCCAGATCCATGCGAGGATACATTAAATGATTACAGAGCCCAGAAGAAATTCCTTGATGAAGAAAGAGAAGGTCTGAAGGCTTATGAAAACCGTCCTACAGAAACCGCTGATGGCACAAAGCATGAGCTATGTTGCAACGTTGGAAACCTTAATGATGCAACAGATGCAGCAGAAAGTGGTGGAGATGGAATTGGACTCTTTAGAACAGAATTCCTGTTTA
Organism: Clostridia bacterium; assembly: GCA_030537495.1. Lineage (GTDB taxonomy): Bacteria > Bacillota > Clostridia > Peptostreptococcales > Anaerovoracaceae > Senimuribacter. The sequence goes on from JAUNMH010000003.1 coordinate 19,155, forward strand.
TGAGTAGAGACTCTATGCCGGATGAAGAACTTCAGTTTGAGACCTATAAAAAGGCCGCTGAACTTTTCAAAGATAAAGAGCCAGGAAACATAATCATTAGAACTCTAGATATTGGCGGAGATAAAGCCGTTCCTTATCTGGAAATGAAAGAAGAAGATAACCCGTTCCTAGGCTTTAGAGCAATTAGATATTGCCTGGAAAACACAGAGCTTTTCAAGACTCAGCTTAGGGCAATTCTAAGAGCTAGCGCTTTTGGAAACATCAAGATTATGGTACCGCTGGTAACAGAGGTTACCGAGATGGTCAAGGTTCGCCAGCTGGTAGACAACATCAAAACAGACTTAGATGAAGAAAAAATTGATTATGATAAAAATATCCAAGTAGGAGCCATGATAGAAACACCATCGGCAAGCTTAATTGCTGATCTCCTTGCAAAGGAATGTGATTTCTTCAGCATTGGAACCAATGATCTGACACAGTATACTATGGCTGCTGACAGAGGCAATTCCAAGGTGACATATTTAAATAATTACTTGGAACCTTCCGTAATCAGATCCATAAAACATATCATTGAATGCGCAAAGTGCGCAGATATTCCTGTGGGAATGTGCGGAGAAGCAGCAGCTGATCCGTTGATGATACCTTTGTTAATTGCTTTTGGGCTGGACGAATTCAGTGTCAGCCCGAAGGCAGTGCTGAAAACAAGATACAATATCTCAAGATGGTCTGTTGCAGACGCTAAAGATATTGCAGAACATGTTCTTACGCTGAGTACTGCAGGAGAAATCCAACGGTACCTGAGAAGAACAGTATATAATAAATAGGCTCTCCTAAAAATAATATAAACAATAATCTTATCACGAAAAAGGCTGTCAGCCCTGTGAAATTCACAGGCTTGACAGCCTTTTTCGGTTAGGTCATGTTGTCTTTGACTAGTATTTTTTTCGAAGTAGCTTTTTGTCTCGAAAATTCGATCGCAGTAATCAAGAATGTGCGCTATTATGCGCTGGTCTTTGTTCCCTTGCATACAATAGTTTCTCCTCTCCCCTTATTTCATCTAAAAACTTTGGACTTAGGCTACCTGTTGTAACTAGGTCAACATGAAGTCCAAGGTCATCCTCAAGGTCAAGGAGCAATCCTGCAAGCGCAACTCCACCTATTATACTCCCTTTATCTATTCTTAAGTCCACATCACTATTCTCAGTAGCTTCGCCTCTTGCATACGAGCCAAAAAGGAATACATTCTCAGCTCCATATTCTTTTGCACGAATTGATACTATCTTTTGTATATCTTTGATATTAAGCATATCTATCACCTCATCTACATTATCACATTAATTTTGACCTTTGTAAATAATAAAATTGCTCACATTATAAAGCATGTTCATGAATTCATATGTATTACGATAACTTGTAATCAATGTGTATCTAGAATAAAGTGGCTATAGACGGGATAATCACACCGCACTTACTTAGTTCTTCAGACTCTGAAGCGGCGCAGGAATTCTTCCTCCGCGATTAATCATCTTAGCAGGAGACTGCTTGCGTACTGGCATAACAGGTCCATAGCCTAAAAGTCCTCCAAAGTCAAGTTCCTCACCTTCATTTAGGCCAATAGCAGGGATTACACGAACGGCTGTAGTCTTTGAGTTTACCATTCCGATAGCCGCTTCGTCAGCTATAATGGCTGAAATAACTTCAGAAGGAGTATCTCCAGGAATTACAATCATATCAAGTCCAACAGAGCATACTGCAGTCATAGCTTCTAGCTTTTCCAAAGAAAGAACTCCCTTTCTTGCTGCATCAATCATTCCAGCATCTTCGCTGACAGGAATGAAAGCACCTGAAAGTCCGCCCACACTTGAACTTGCCATTACGCCGCCTTTCTTAACTGCATCGTTAAGCATTGCTAGGGCAGCGGTCGTTCCGTGAGCACCACATTTTTCTAGGCCGATTTCTTCCAGAATGTGAGCAACTGAGTCGCCTATAGCAGGAGTTGGAGCCAGAGATAAATCGATGATTCCAAACTGTACACCCAACATTTCAGCAGCTTCTGTACCAACTAGCTGGCCCATTCTTGTGATTTTAAATGCAGTTTTCTTGATTGCCTCAGCAACTTCGTTCATAGACGCATCATCTGGCATTTTGGATAGGACTGAGCGTACTACGCCTGGTCCGGAAACACCTACGCTAAGTACGCAGTCAGCTTCACCGACGCCGTGGAATGCACCTGCCATAAAAGGATTATCTTCTACGGCATTACAGAAAACAACTAACTTAGCAGCTCCGATGCATTGCTTGTCCTTTGTTTCTTCAGAAGCCTTGCGCACAGTCTCTCCCATGAGTTTAACTGCGTCCATATTGATTCCGGCCTTTGTGGAACCAACGTTGACTGATGAGCAAACTAAATCAGTTTCAGCTAGGGCGTGAGGAATTGCCTGAATCAGTTCCTTGTCACCTGCACTGAAGCCTTTTTGAACAAGGGCAGAGAAACCACCTATAAAGTTTACTCCCACTGCCTTTGCAACCTTGTCCAATGTTTTGGCATATTTAACCGGGTCGCCGCCGGAAACACCTACAAGCATGGAAATAGGTGTAACGGATATTCTCTTATTGACGATTGGAATACCATATTTTTTTTCAATTGATTCGCCTGTAGCAACCAGGTCTTTTGCGTATCTGTAAGTCTTATTGTAGACTTTCTCGCAAGACTTATCGATGTCGCTGTCCGCGCAGTCTATAAGGGAAATTCCCATTGTAATTGTTCTAATATCAAGATTTTCATCTTGTATCATGGTAATAGTTTCCATGATGTCATGTGTGTTAAGCATTGTATCAAAACCCCCTCAGCTTATATCATTTTCAGAATTCTAGGTATTTGTTTGTTACTTCTAGATTCTATGCATGGAATTGAAAATATTTTCATGCATTACATGAACCTTCATATCAGGAACACTTTCTGAAATTGAGCGCTGAAGTTCATCTACCTGAGCTGTTGCATGTTCGATGTCAATAATCATAATCATACAGAAGAATTCTTCAAGTACTGACTGAGTTACATCTATAACGTTAGCCTGTGCTTCTGCACATGCAGCGGATACCTTAGCAAGGATACCTACCATATCTTTTCCTACAACAGTTACTACTGCCTTTGCATTTTTATTCATAACTTGTTCGTCCCCTTTCTTTAGTTAACATATATACCAATATAATAAGTTATTTTACTACAAAATATCAAGAGGAAATTAGAGAAAATAGAGAAGGGCTGTTTTTCTTTACATTGCAAGGTTTGTCATGATAAAATGTAATGGGCTATAGGAAAGGGGAGATGTCAGTGAGAGAAGTTCTCAGAGAAGAAAAAAAGTTTCTGATTAGCGTAGATGAATTTATTTTTCTATCTCATAAACTCGATCAGGTAATGCAGGGCGACCCTCATAACGGTACTCATGGGTACATGATAAGATCCCTGTATTTCGATACTATATATGATACTGATTATTACGAAAAGCTAAGCGGTGTAGAAACCCGGCGAAAGATAAGACTTAGATGCTATGATCCAAACAGCGATTTCGCTATGCTTGAGATGAAACAAAAGCAAGGATCAAATCAAATGAAAAGATCTCTTAAGGTAGTAAGAGCAGATGCAGAAGAAATGGCAAGAGGTAATTACTCACCGCTGCTGAAGTACCCCGAACCCTTTGCAGCAGAGTGTTATGGCCTTATGAACTATCGATGTTATAGGCCGAAAACAATCGTAGAATACAACAGGAAGGCATATATTGCAAAGGAAAACAGAATAAGAGTAACCTTTGATAATAATATAGCTTCTACGGAGAGTAGCTTCGACCTTTTCAATCCGAAGCTTAATATGAATCCGGTTCTTGATAAGTATGATGTGGTACTTGAGGTAAAATTCAATGGATTTTTGCTTGACTATATCAGACAACTAATAAATCCAGTAAATCGCAGCGAACTATCTGTGAGTAAATATGTTCTGGCGCTTCAGAACAGTTATAAAACCAGACTATAAGGTGAATAACAATTTGTAGGAGACAACTTAAATGAGAGAACAAATTTTTAATCTAATCGAAAATCCAAGTAATATGACATGGCAGGAGATTCTTCTGAATCTTACTATGGCAGCTATTCTTGGATTCTTTATTTTTATTTCGTATTTTATTTCCCACAGAGGAACCATATACAGCAAGAAATTCAATGCTTCCCTAGTGATGCTTACAGTACTTACAGGAACGGTAATGACTGTAATCGGCAATAATATAGCATTGTCTCTAGGTATGGTCGGTGCATTGTCCATTGTACGTTTCAGAACTGCAATTAAGGATTCTAGAGATACTGTTTATATTTTCTGGACAATTATCGTAGGAATTTGCTGTGGTGTAGGAGATTATGTTGTTGCAGCCATAGGAAGCGGAATTGTTTTTGTGATTATTCTTATTCTTGGATGCATAAAAAATGATAACAGAATGTTATTCATAATGAGAGCTGACCGCGCTAAGCAGCCTATGATTAAGGCTCAGGTATATAAGCTCTTTGATGGAAAGGCAATTCTTAGAGTAGAAAATACCACAGAAAACTCAGTAGAACTTATTTACGAACTGACACAGAAAATGGTTCAGAAGGCTGAGAAAACAGAGCCTGATATTTCAGACAGCATATACAGAATAGGTAATGTGGAATATGTAAACCTTGTTATGCAAAATGACGAGATATCCAATTAGGAGAGGAAAAATCTATGAAGCATAAGGCAGTTGGAATAATCGGCTGCGTTGTTATTCTCATCGTCGGGATAATTAACTGGCCGGGAATATTTCACACGGAGGATAATCAGAGATATCATCAGCATCTGGATGCGCCAAAGAAAGAGGCGTGTACTAAGGTTCATAGCCCTAGTGAGCTTTGTTCCCACCTTCCTCTGATAGAAATAGACACGGAAGGAAAGAAAATCCCTGGGGCAAGGAGAACTGAGGCCGAGAGAAAGCAGTTCCTCAAGGACGCGCAAAACCCAGGTGTTACAGATAGAATTACCGCACATATGGAGATTGATGACAGCGAAAAAGAATACAATCATATAAGTGATGAGCCGGCTGTATCTAGCGATATAGTTATTCATGTAAGGGGATACTCATCTAGACGTTTTGATAAACTTGGATACAGAATTAAGCTTGTCGATGAAAAAGGAGAGAACAACCCGCAGAGCCTTATGGGTATGGATGCTCACGACGAGTGGGCTCTTCATGGACCCTTTTTGGACAAGACTTTGCTCAGAAACTACATGATGTACAATATTGCCGGTGAGATTATGGACTATTCGCCAAATGTAAGATTTTGCGAGCTGGTGCTCAATGGTGAATATATGGGCGTGTATGTTTTGACGGAGCTTATTAGCGAGGGCAAAGACGGTTCTAGGTTGCAGTTGTCCGTGAACGAGAAGAATGAGACCTATACCGGCTATCTGCTCAGATTAGATAGAAAAAACAATGATATTTCGGACTGGTTACCGAGCCTTACAACTTACAGTCTAAGAAATGACACCGACTTGAAGCTGGATGTTGAGTTTCCTTCTCAGAGAAAGCTGACGGAGAAAATGCGAAAGTCCATAAACGACGATTTCTCACAGTTTGAGAAGGCCTTGTACTCTTATGATTACGATAACAAGAAATTCGGATATAAGAACTATATAGATATGGACTCTTTTGCTGAATATTTTATCATCAATGAAGCAACGGTCAACTACGATGCGGGAAGCTACTCGACATATATATACAAGGATGTTGACCGTAAACTGAAAATGTGCGTATGGGACTTTAACAACGCCTGTGACAACTATCAGGAGCAGTCACTTATGGACGTACAGCATTTTAATACACATACGAAGCTGTGGTTTGAGATGCTTATAAAGGACGAAGATTTCGTGGGCTGCGTGATACAGAAATACAGATATCTTCGCAAAGATGTTCTAAGCGAGGAATATTTGGATTCTTATATAGACGATGTTGTTGAATATCTAGGCCCTGCCATAGATAGAAACTTCGAGAAGTGGGGATACACATTTAATGACAATACTCTACTTGATCCGGCAAGCAGAAATATTCATTCCTATGACGAAGCTATAAATCAGCTGAAGTCCTTCTTCCATGTGCGCCTAAACTGGATGGATGACAACATTGAATCTTTGAAGCAGTACTGTGCAGAGTCAAAAATAAAGAAATATAACGAAGTTAATGAATAGAAGGGAGGCGGAGCATGAAAAAATTTATAGCAGTTTTGGTATGCATTGCTGTAGTGGCAATATCCGCCGACATTCTTTATTACAGAATCGGAGTATATGTAGATCTGCATCCGGACAAGAAGGTGGAAACTTTTGTAAAAACCCAAGGAGACAAGGTTTTAATGAACAAAGGCAATGGCTATGAAGAGTTCGAAATCAAGGGCGTTAACATGGGTTCGGGCATACCTGGCAAGTGGTCTACAGACTTTGCCATAGACGAAGACACATATTTGAGATGGTTCGGATACATAAAAGAAATGGGCGCAAACACCATAAGAGTGTACACAATTCAGAATAGCGAATTCTACGATGCCTTCTACAAATACAACGAAAACAATCCAGACCCTCTCTACATGATTCACGGCGTCTGGGTCAACGACTACGTTCAAAATTCCCATAGGGACGCCTACGACAAAGATTTTTTTGACACCTTCCAAAAGGACTGTCTGTCCATGATCGACGTAATCCATGGGAAAAAGAAAATCCACCCTGGAGAAATTAACAGCGCCGGATCCGGAAAATATTTGAAGGACATATCCCCTTGGGTGATTGGCTATATTTTAGGCGTAGAATGGGAGGATATTACCGTAGCCTACACCGATGACAAGTATGGTGATAACGAGAAATATAAAGGCTATCATGGAAAATATTTAGAGACCACTGATGATGCCACTGTCTTTGAAACCCTCCTTGCCAAAGTCGGCGACAGCGTAATGAAATACGAATCCAAGAGATACAAGGTGCAAAAGCTTTTGGCATTTTCCAACTGGCCGACTACAGACCCTTTCACATATTCAGAAGAAATTGAGGATTTGTATATGAAGTGCGCCTGTGTAGACACGGAGCATATCAAAACCACCAAGGACGTAATATCCGGTCAGTTTGCGTCCTACCACGTGTACCCTTATTATCCTGATTATCTTACATGGACAGATGACTGGAAGTCTTATGGAGTAAGTAAGAAAGATTATATGGAGAAGGGAGAGACTAACACCTACAGAGCCTATTTAAGTATGCTGACAAAGCATCACTCCATGCCTGTGGTTATTTCAGAATTTGGTGTGTCAACAGGTAGAGGAATGGCTCATCAGGATTTGAATACCAATAGAAACCAGGGTCATATGTCGGAGCAGGACCAGGGCGATGCATTGAGAGAATGTTATGAGGATATTAAGTCTTCAGGGTGTGCGGGGTCTTGTATTTTCTCATGGCAGGATGAGTGGTTCAAACGTACATGGAATACTATGTATGCTGTTGATATGACTAGAAATCCGTATTGGTCAGATTACCAGACCAATGAGCAGTATTTTGGACTCCTCTCTTTTGACCCTGGAGATAAAAAGTCTGTCTGCTATGTAGACGGCGACGTCTCTGAATGGAGGGACAAGGACCTTGTTGTGGACAATGGGGATATGCAACTTTCAACTAAGTACGATGAGAGATTTGTATATTTCTTAATAAAAAAGAAAAATCTGAATTTTGAAAAAGATACTATTTATGTGCCTATGGATATAACACCGAAGTCAGGCAGCAGCTATTGTAGCAACTTCGACCTTAAGTTTGACAGAGGTGCAGATTTTGTTATGAAAATTGATGGCAGAGATAACAGCAGGGTAATGGTACAGGAAAGATATGAGGTTTTACGCTCTACTTACTCCCAAAACCTTGATGGTTTTGATACTTATCTTAAAGATAATCTGCCGGCAAAAGATGCACCTGGGTTCACCAATATAGATATGATTCTTGAAATAATTAACCCTGACAAGAAGATGCACCCGAAGAAGGCATTAGATGACTTTGATGCGTCTTTTGAGACAGGAAAACTGCGTTATGGGAATGCTAACCCGGAAGCGGAGAACTTTGACTCCCTAGCAGACTTTATTTGTAATGGGGATTATGTTGAGGTTAAAATCCCTTGGCAGATCCTTAACTTTGCAGACCCGTCAACTATGGAAATTCACGATGATTATTATGACGGAAACTATGGGATTAAATACATCAATATTAATAAGATGTACCTGGGAATCACTGAAGGCGGAAAAGAAAGATGTAAGCTGGAGCCTATGGAACTTAAGGGCTGGGACCGAAAGGTTACCTACCATGAGAGATTGAAGAAATCATATTACACGATGCAAAAGGTATGGGGAGGAAAGAGCGCAGGATGAACATAGAAAGAATGCTATATGTGTATTTGTTTATCTGTCTTGGCATGATTTTCTTCGACGTGGCTATGGCAGTGTCTTTTAGGCGTAGAGAAAAAAGGACCGTGAAAGTCAGCAGTGAATTTCGGGATAAAGTAAGCCGGGAACTTGAAAATATTGAAAAAGGCGGCAAGGTAGACGAAGCACATAAGCAGTTTATGGAAAAGAAGCTGAAGAAAATTAATAATATGATTGCCTTTGACGGAATGCTTGAGGAGATTTTTGACGAGAAGGAAGAACTTGTAAAGGAATACCTGTCTCAGCTTGAGTCTGTTTTTGCGGATCTTACTTCTTACTACTGTAAGCGAAATCAGCTGGAGTCGGCCTATTACCCGTATATTATAAAAAAATACAGGCTCATTGAAGGAAACCCCAATTCAAGTATAGTTGAGGCCATGTATCGGATGCTTAATATAGACTATCTTTATGGCAGGGAAAATGCTATGCAGGCTATATACACCACTGGTGACAGCCACTGTGTGGTTAAGGCTGTAAAGATATTAGACAGAAGCAATATATTTTTTAATAGCAAGCTATTGACTGATGGACTGCTGAATTTCACAGGCGATAGAGCAGAGCTTGACAGGCAGTTTACTCATGATTTTGAGAATTTTTCACCTGAGATGCAGGTGACATTACTTAATTTTCTTAGATTTTCATCGGGGGATCATCAGGAGTTTGCTTGTTCGCTTCTTTCTGATGAGCACCGCGATAATGAACTGAGATATTCGGCTATAAGATATTTGGCAAAATATCCTTATGAAAAAGCTGGAGAATTGATTAGCAAAATGGCGGTGAGTGGAAGTGATGCCAGCTGGCAGTACGCCGCTATCGCATCTACAGCTCTTGCATCCTATCCTTCGGCGGAAAATATTGAGATTCTTAAGAATAATTTATATAGCTCCAATTGGTATGTCAGATTCAACTCTGCTGACAGCCTGGAAAAGCTGGGAATTACTTATTTAGAACTTGTTGAGGTTATCGACGGTGAAGACAGATACGCATCGGAGATACTTAGATATAGAATGAAAGCAGACAAAATGAAGACTGATAATATGAGAAAAAAGGAGACTCAAGGCGCATGATTGACGGAATAGATTTGTTTCTTAAAATAGTGGGAGTATTTTTCATAATCTATCTTATTGGGTACTCAACTTTTCTGTTTTTATCTGTCGTCGTAGGCTCGTCAGAGCTTTACAAGATTCATAGGCAGAAGACATTACAGAATTTCCTGCCCAATGATTATTTTATACCTATTTCCATAATAGTTCCTGCGTACAATGAAGAAGTTACTGTTGTGGAAACGGTGAAATCCCTATTAGGACTTGAGTATAAACTATATGAAATTATAGTGGTTGATGATGGCTCAAAAGATAATACAACTCTGGAATTAATAAACGCCTTTTCTATGTATCCGGTGCAGAAACCTATAAGAATGCAGGTGGATTGCAAGCCTATTGAATATGTGTACGAAACCAATGACTACAAGGTTCCTATAACTGTAATACGAAAGGAAAACGGGGGAAAAGCAGACGCTTTGAATATGGGGATAAATGCTTCAAGTTATCCATACTTCATCTGTATGGATGCTGACTCAGTTCTTCAGTATGACTCACTTCGAAACATCGTTGAGCCTATATTGACTAGGGATAATGTAGTTGCAGTGGGAGGCCTCATAAGAATTTCTAACGATGTGGAACTGGAAAGAGGACGAGTGAAGCGTTACAGACTGCCAAAAAAACTTATACCATGTATGCAGGTTTTAGAATATGACAGGTCTTTTCTTGCTTCAAGAATATTATTTGATAAGTTTAATGGTTCCCTTATTATATCTGGGGCATTTGGATTATTCCGAAAGGACGTAGTCATAGATTCAGGCGGTTATGACAGAGAGACTATGGGTGAGGACATGGAACTTGTTGTAAAGCTTCATGAATACTGTACTGTAAATAATATAGACTACAACATATGTTATGCAACGGATGCAATTTGCTGGACGCAGGCACCGGAAACCCTGAAGGACCTGAAAAAACAGAGGAAAAGATGGCACCTGGGTCTGTTCCAGAGCATGTACAAACACAGGCAAATCCTCTTTAATCCAAAGTTTGGTGCAGTCAGCTTCATTTCGTATATGTACTTTTTAGTATATGAGCTACTGTCACCGTATATTGAAATATTCGGCGTGCTTACTATGATTTTGGCGGCCATGTTCAACCTTATTAATATACCGTTTATGATAATGTTCTTTATGATCTACGCTGTTTTTGGAAGCATATTGTCGCTTACAGCCTTCTTCTCGAGAATGTACACCTCAGATCTAGAGCTATCTGTAGGAGACGGGCTGAAAGCATGCCTCCTTTGCATTTTTGAAATTACCATATTGCGTTTTATTTTGGCATGGGTAAGAGGAACTGCATTTAGAGGGTATAGTGATAAGAAACTGCATTGGGAAAAGGTTGAAAGAAAGAAGATTAACTTCAAGTAGAGGGGAGGCAAGAGAAGGCATGAGGTCTTTGAAGAAAATTCACACTATTTTAATAGTGACAGCGAGCCTGTGGCTCGCCTTTACTGGTTTTGTTTATGGTGACGTAACAACAGCAGAATCTCAAACCGGCAGAGCAGACACTGTCTACGTAGCAGGAAATCCCGACGCTTATCCTATAGAGTACTATGACTCAGAAGCGGGAGAATACAAGGGCCTGATACCAAAACTCCTAGAAGAGATTTCGGATGAAACAGGCATTTCTTTCACCTATGTATCCGCAGGGAAAGACAACGTTCAGAGTGACCTGGCGCGAAATAAGCAGGTGGACATGGTTACTGCCATTACATCCAAAGGCATTAAGGCATGCAGGCTGACAGACGATCTCAGCACTCGGGTTATAACCACCAAGGAAAAAGGCCATACAAAAACCTACTACATAGGTTTTACGGATATAGCAGATAAAAAGGAGGCTGCATCCATTAAGGCTGCTCTTTCAAAAATAACGGAAGAGGAAAAAACGGGAATACTTCTTTCCATTGCCAATGAAGGCAGAGGATTCTCCAGCAGGACCTTGTATGTCTATGCAACCCTTGCTTTTGCAGTGGCAGCAGTTGCTGTTGCAGTATTAGCTTTGTTCATAAGTAAAAAAAGGCGTAAGAGAGAGGAACGAATTGAGCTTGTAGATCCTGAAACGGGACTAGGAAATGCTCGGTACTACCAATATATCTTCGATAATTTTATTGGAGACGGCAGACGAAATATTTACAACGGAGCGTATTTTTCCTTTGACGGCGAAAGGGTGGAAAACCTTTGGGGAGAGCATATTCGTAAGGGAATCCAGGGCATAGCAGCAGAATATTTAAATAGTATTACGGAAAAGGATGAATATATTTCGCGGGTTGATAAGGATTCTTTCGTGCTTCTATTTACAGGTGGTAACCATGAGGAGTCCTATAATCGAGCGAGAAAGATGATTACAGGATTAACTGAAAAACTGACAAGCAGCAACGCTCAATGGAGAAATCTTTTCCACGAGGGTGTGTGCTACCTAAGCCAGTATCCTGACTCAGGCAGCGAATCATTTCTATATAATATGAGGCAGGCCTATCTCCACGCAGAGGATAAGGAGCTTTCTTTCTATTTAGGAAGTGGAAAACAGACAAGAGATAAGAGGAAAAGGGAAAAACTCTGCCGTCAGCTTAATGATAGCATAGAAAAGGGCGAATTTGAGCTTTATATGCAGTTTATAGCAGAAAGCAGCGGCGGTAATATCTGTGGTGCGGAAGTTCTTTCCCGCTGGCAAAACCGCGAATACGGCCTTCTGAAGCCAAATGAATATATTGAGCTGCTTAGAGAAACTGGCAATATTTTAGAGCATGACTTCTATATATTCGAGCAGGTATGCAGGTTACTTGAAAAATGGAATGAGCCACCATATGAGCATCTATTTCTCACATGTAACTCTACGAGAACCTCTGCATCTAAAGAGGGCTTCGCAGACCGCATAAGGGAAATAGCTGAGAGATATACTTTTGACAGAGGCAGATTGATTCTGGAAGTTACAGAGGACTCTGTGGCAGGCGATGAGGAGTGCATAAATGAAAATATAAAGGAAATCCGAAACCTGGGCTTTAACGTTGCCATCGACGATATGGGAGCTGGATTCTCTGCTTTGGCTGACTTATACGACAATGAAATAGAAATTGTTAAACTGGAAAGAGAACTTCTCGTAACTTGTAAAAAAGCGAGACAGAAGCAGATGCTCCGCGACCTCATCCTTATGATTCATGACCTGGGAGCCAGGGTTATTTGTGAGGGCGTGGAAACCAAGAAGCAGATGGATTTCATGGCTAGCTTGGACTGCGACTTCCTTCAGGGATACTATTTCTCCAGGCCACTGCCAAGTGACCAGTGGGACAACTTCCTAGCATCAAAACCAACAGTTAGCGCCCTTCCACTGAGGTCGCTGAAGGAAAGCTAAGGAAAACGGGACCATCTCAAGTTGAGGTGATCCCGTTTTATCAATTATCAATTGTATCCTCAATAACCGTATTATCTCTTATCCATCCACACCAGTCTCTATAATACTTTGCAAGAAGGTGGGCATTGTCGGCAGAGTATTTCTCAGCTAATGCACCATTAGCATCATCAAACTTGCTGTTAGCTTCTATATAGAAGACGTGAATGTTGTCAGCCAGTCTCTCAGTGAATCTGTTAATAGTGTTGATTCTAGCATTGTTAAAGTACTCGTCTGAATCTGAGCGTTCCTTAGTTATATGAAGATTACCTTGAATATATATCATGGCATCAGGCTGAGCCTTGCGGATATAGTGAATCAAGGACTTATATGCTGCTTTTATGGATTCCTTAGGATATCCAAGTTCATTGATTCCTAGCATTACATATATCTTGCCGTATTTCTTCTGACCCAGAAGCTCCTTAAGTGTTACATTTCCAACTCCTTCAACATCTACGGAATCTTTGAAAATATCAATAGTTGTCATACCTGTTGAGCAGAAGAAGTCGGACTTATTAAAGTCTCCATATTCCCAAATTCCGACAGTTCTTGAGTCACCTATGAATAGAGCATCTTCAAAGTAGCCCTTAGGTGCCTTTCCAAATTCTGGCGGATTAGCCTTGTGAGGACCATTTTTATTAGCCTCCGGAAGGAAAGGAATTGGAACTGGCTTCTCAGGCAATTTAATACCGAAGTCAGGTCTAGGTACAACTGAAGGTATACGCAGGCTTTCCTCTGTTGGATAATAAATTGCAGGCGTTTCAGCCGGCTCATCAGGAGTATTAAGAGCACTGTAAATTGTGTGTACAATAGGCACCACAATGCAAGTCAGTAAGAATACTAGTACGAATATTGCTGAATATTTCTTTTCTCTCATCTCTTATCACCCCCACAACTAAAATCTGAAATACAAGAACGGATCGTTCATGCCAATATACAAGCAGTATACGGAACCCCAGAAAATAGCCAAATATATTGGAATTTCAATATAGTGGGTTTTGATAGCGGTGAAGAACTTTTCAGGCAGTCTCGTCGAGAACAGCAGACCTGCCACAAGTACGTACTTGAAGTCTAACAGGTTCTTTAGGAAGTCTCCCTCGAAGACGTTTACCGGACCGTTTCCAAAAATTGGGAACAGTCTGGTGAAGTAGACTCCTAACTGGCTGAAATCGGTGATGGCGAAGATGCACCAAGTCAGCGGAATCAGGAATATCATGTAGATATGTCCTGCAAGGTGATGGCTGTTCATGAAGTCGCCGATAAACAGCTTTTCTACCAACATAATTACGAATAACAAAACTCCCCAAAGCACGAAGTTCCATGCAGCGCCGTGCCATAATCCTGTCAGAGCCCAAACTGCAAATAGGTTGAATATCCATCTTCCTGTGCTTACTCTGTTACCGCCAAGGGGGATATATACGTATTCTCTGAACCAGCTTCCCAAAGTCATATGCCAACGACGCCAGAATTCTGTCATTGTCAGTGATGTATACGGGTGGTTGAAGTTCTTTGGAATGTTGATTCCAAGCATTTTACCAAGGCCGATTGCCATTAGGGAATAGCCCCAGAAGTCAAAGTACAGCTGGAAAGAGTATGCTACGATACCAAGCCATGCTAGTTTTGTTGAAATGCTGTCGTAACCGATGGTGGAAAGCTGAGTCCACAGATTGCCTACCTGGTTGGCGATGAGAACTTTCAGACCCAGGCCGTAAACAAAGTTTCTGATCCCTTCAGCGAAAACTATATAGGAGAAAGAACGCTGTCTCTCAAGCTGAAGGCTTACATCCCTATATTTTACAATAGGCCCAGCGATTAGCTGTACGAACATGCTGACATATGCACCGAAGGTGATAAATGAAAGCTCGGCTCTGATATCGTCTCTGTACACGTCAATCAGATAAGAAACCATCTGGAAGGTGTAGAAACTTATACCTAGAGGCAAAATCAGTCCCAAATTGGTGTTCAGAATGAAGTCGGCGTACTTAAATAGGAAAAGCCAGCCGAAGTCATAGACGAGACCAATTATAAGGGGAAGTTTTTTACCATACTTTCCGGTATGAATAAGAAGACCCAGTATGTAATTGACCCCAATTGAGAACACAAACAGCAAGATGTAAGACGGCTGTGAAACAGCTCCTACTGAGTAAAATATAATGCTGCTTACGAAAATAATTGTATTCTGATATTTTTTTGGTGCAAGGTAATACACCAGTAGCACAATAGGCAAAAACTTAAATATAAAATCAATGCTTGAAAAAACCATCTCTAATTCGTATTAATCCTTTCTTCTAGTATTAATGAAAACCCCTGTTAGTAGTAAAATCCCGTGTGCTCATCTGAGTATTCTGATACTCTCGCGTCGTATGCATCGTAGGCAGCATCTCGGAACGTGATTTCCTCTGCCTTACCTGAACATTCTGACATAAGATATTCAGCAAAAGGCGGATTGAGCACAAGAAGCGGTCCGATAACATAGGTAGCCATGAAATTGTTTACTCTGATCCCTTCACCCTTTATGTCAGGATTTAGTCCTGGTCCTCTTAATGTTTCAAAGAGTGGGGCAAGAGTTTCTGCATTTTCTTTCCAATATGAATGTGTGAACTGACTCTTGAAGCCGACCATTTTCATTGATTCGTCTGAGTCTGGACTATCTGAGTCAGGTCTTACGCTAAATTCTCCTAAGTAGAGAGAATTGAAGCGGTTCATCATGTCCCTCTTAGTTGTGAAAGGGAACATACCTAGGCCGGCAACAACAGTTCCGTCCTTATCTTCGATTTTTTCCCCAAAGATTTCAAGGGCATTTCCTGTAATGAGGAAGTGGGCGTCACTAGCAATTAGCTGACTGATTCTGTCTTTGTATGGGGAAAGCTTTTCTATAACCATTTCCTGCGATTTTTCTGACATGGTTCCCATGTAGATTAAGTCAGGAGTTTCTGATGCGAAGAGAGGTTCATCATTTAAGTTAGTCTCTGTAATTTCTGCATCAGGGCAAGATTTCTTTATTAGTTCAATATTAAATAGCTCTCCGTAAAGATTACATATTTCAGGAAAAAGTACTTCTATTCTCATTTGATGCTCCTTTCTATGCGCTCAGCCACCTTGTAGCCCAAGGTTATGGAATCTGTACCGTAGAGAACGAAAATATTATCGTTATCCAGGTATTTCAGCTGATCCGGTGCATCTATTTCTTTATCTGTATAGGATATTTTGCTGTCCGGAATTCCGGCAAGAAGCAATCTGTATCTGTAGTCCTTAACTCTAGGTCCACAGACTACGATGTTTTCTATGCTGTCATTATTCAGAAACTCGAAGTCACAGTCATAAAGCCAGCATATATTTTCTGACCAATGGACAGCGTCATCCTGACAGCTGTTCATAATGATTATTTCCTTAGTTCCCGGAGTCTGAGCGATGTACTCAAAGACACGGGAGCCTGCAAAGGCATTTTTATCCTTGGCAAGCATCATATGAATCTTCTTATCCTTAACTTCCTTAATGTCATATCGTGTTCCTACGATGTTCATCTTGCTGAAGAATTCCTGAATCTTTTCTCTGGAATATCCCAGTTGTCTGAATAGTGCCACTGCTGAAACAACGTTGTATATATTGTAGACGCTGTCGTTAAGCAGCTTGTAAGAAGCCTCTTCGCCATTGTGGCAGTTTTCCTTTATGGTAATGGTCATGTCATCTAGATTTACATTGCAGCCTGCGTAATCATATTTCGGCGCTGTAAATCCGCAGTGAGGGCAGTAAGCTCTTCCAATATGACTGTATCTTACATATTCGTATGCCAGCTTATGCTTGCACTTAGGACAAATCTGGTAATCCTGAATCAGATTGTTACACTTTTCAGTATCTCCAGGCATTTTCTCAATTCCGAAGTAAACTCGTTCATTTTCTGGGGAAACTCCTGAACAGATTAAGTCATCTGCATTAAGAACAAGCTTGGTTTCCTTTGGAATGTATTTGGTTAAAATTCCCTGAATATACTCGGGATGACCATTTCTCATAATTGAGTCACGGGAAAGGTTGGTAATCAGCATATAGTCAGGCTTCAGGTAAGGGAAGATTCTAAGGGCTGAACGCTCATCTACCTCAAAAACTCCCATATCCAGTTTGCATTTTCCTGTTAAAGTAGCATTCTGAATAAGACTTGTAGCGATACCTGAATTAATGTTTGATCCCATTCTGTTGTTGACAACTTGTTTTCCATCCATTGTCAAAGCATCCAGAATCATATTACAAGTCGTTGTCTTACCGTTAGTTCCTGAAACGGCAATTACCTTACCAGGTTTGCCTATGTATTTAATAAAATCCGGGCAGATTCTAAGTGCTAGAACACCCGGGAAATTTGTTCCGTTGTGGTGAGTTATTTTCAGAGCCACAATTGAAAGCTTGGCTGCAGCTAGAGCCACTAAAAATCTAAGTTTAGACATTGTCTCTTGATTACTTCCTTTCCTGTAAATTTGCATTAATAATGCCGGACTTGCCGGCATTAAAATCTTAGTACTCGAATTCCGGAATGTATTTCTTAATAGTTGGCATGATGCCTATGCCACCAGGAGTCTGTCCAGGTAGCTGCCAGAAGTCGTGAGCACAGTAGTTATTTCCTTCTATAATTGCAGGACCCTTAGGCGTAAGTGCAACGTCCCATCCCACATATCTCATCTGAGGAACTACAAGAGCCGCTTTTTCAGCAAAACGTAAGGCCTCTACGGCGTAAGGAACCTTCATTCCAACTAGCGGTGTATGGCTGTAAGGATGTTCTGTATAGTGACGTCCCGCAGTTGTATCACCAGAATGGGCAGGGTACATGAATACGCCTGTTTCCAAATCAACTGGACCGTGAAGACCGTAGTTGTCTACAACTCTTCCGTTGATTCCCATCTTGAATACTCCGTAAATAGCATGTGCTTCGCCCTTGGCATCAACCAAAGTAATTATTCTCATTGTGTTTGTTGAGAAAGGATAAATTTTATCGATGTCAGGGTGGTTTTCAATTACATCTTCAATTGTAGTGAATCCCTTTTCTGTAACGTATTTATAGAACTCTTCACCATCTTTGAAATCAGCTGCCAAAAGCTTTTCCGCGCCGATTCCGCAAGTCAGGTCTTTCATCTTGCAGAAAAACTTATCTCTTGTATTGAAGAAATTAATTACATCTTCCTTAGCAGCTGTCTCTAAGTCCAGACATTCTCTTCCGATAAAATCCTTAAATTTCTCATTAAACTCGTTCTTATTGTCGAAGTAATGTGCATAATTATGGTCATTCATGAACATAATGAACTTCTTACTTCTGAAACGAGTCATATAGGTGTCACGCTGCTCAGGAGTCAGATTCCAAAACTCGAAAATGACATAATCGTTATAGCCTGCCCCATATTTTCTCATGCAGCCTAAAATGTCAAAAAAGAGAGAAACCTTATTCTTTCCTGAACGTTCATGTGCGGTGTCCAAAACCTTAAAAAACTTACTGAAACTAGCCTGTCTGAACACTCTTAAGTAATACTGAAATTTATTTTCCACTGTTAGTTACCTCCAATCTTATCAACTATATATGATATCTTTTTTGCGCCCTAATGTCAATGCGCAAGGCCTACTTCCAGGCAAAAATGGGAGGCAATTTTTAACACCTATATATAGACGTGGGGCAGGGCAAAAAGGTGACGAAAAAAATAAGAAAATTCAAAATGGGCAAAAAACCTGCCACCTAAAAAAGTGACAGGTCATAAATTTTATTCCATAAAGTCTGCAATTGTTACAAGCTTGATTCCGTTAGAAGTAAGGACTTCGATGGCTCTTTCCGGTTCGGCAGTTTTCATAACGATTACGGCATTGTCTCCGGCGGTTTTGACCGTGGAGTAGATGTACTTTACGGCAATCTGTGCTTCAGCAAGCTCCGCCAGAACCACATCAAAACCTCCAACCTTGTCCTCTATTGAAACTGCTATAACGTCCGTCAGGCTGGCATTGAATCCTTTTGACTTAAGAAGTTCAACTCCTGCCTGAGGATCAGGAAGAATGCAACGGAGAATTCCGAAATCAGTAGTTTCGGCAATTGTTGCTGCAATAATATCGATATTTGCATCTGCAAGAATTTTAGCTAGCTTATGCAATCTGCCTGTTGTATTCTCAACGAATACTGATACCTGTTTAATTAACATTTTTCCAGCCTCCTATTTTCCTTCCATTAGTTTTCTTGAATCCTTAACTCTTACAGCCTTGCCTTCACTTCTTGGAAGAGTGTCAGCGTTAAGGAATCTTACATTACATCCGATTCCCAGCATGTCACGAAGCGAGTGATCCAGCTTTCTTCTCAGACCTTCAACGAAGGCGATGTCGTCTATTTCAAGACCAGGTGCAAGTTCGACTTCAAGATCGAAGGTATCCTTGTTGTTCTCTCTTCCCACATAAATCATGTAGTTCAAGGTTAACTCGCTAAACTTAGATAGAACTTCCTCAATCTGTGAAGGGAATACGTTAACCCCTCTGATAATAAGCATATCGTCAGTTCTACCAAGAATTTTACCCATTCTTACAGTAGTTCTTCCGCATTCACACTTGTCTCTCATAAGATAGCAAAGGTCCCTGGTTCTATATCTGATCATTGGGAAACCTTCCTTACCTAAAGTGGTGAAAACTAGCTCACCGATTTCTCCATCAGGAAGTGGCTCTAAAGTATCTGGGTCGATAATTTCAGGATAGAACCAATCCTCCTGGATATGCATACCGCTATGAGCATCACAGCTAACAGCAACTCCAGGACCCATAATTTCAGTAAGACCGTAAATATCATAAGCCTTGATTCCAAGACCCTTCTCGATATTTTCCCTCATACCTTCAGTCCAAGGCTCAGCCCCAAAGATACCAGCTCTCAAAGAAAGCTCAGATGGATCGACACCTTCTTTTGCAAGTCCTTCAGCAACGGTCAAAGCATAGGATGGCGTGCAGCAGAAAGCTGTACTCTTCATGTCCTTCATAAACATAATCTGCTTCTTTGTGTTGCCACTGCTCATAGGGATTGTTGTAGCTCCAATGGTTTCGGCCCCCATGTGGACACCAATTCCACCGGTGAACAGTCCGTAACCGTAAGCAATCTGAATTACGGAATTCTTATCCTGTCCTGCGCATGCAAAAGCCCTTGCTACGCATTCTCCCCAAAGCTTTAAGTCATTTCTTGTATAGCCAACGATTTTCGGTTTACCCGTAGTTCCAGATGAAGAGTGAACTCTTACGATATCCTCATCCTTTGCTGCAAACATTCCCTTTGGATAATTCTGTGCCAGGTCTTCTTTAGTCGTAAAAGGTAGCTTGCTAATATCCTCAAGAGTCTTAATGTCCTCAGGCTTTACACCCGCCTCATCCATTTTCTTTCTGTATGGAGCAACATTATCGTACTCATGTTTTACAGTTTTCTGCAACCTCTCTAGCTGAATCGCACGCATAGTTTCGCGATCAGCACACTCAATTTCCCTGTTCCAAATCATTGGATTAAACTTCCTTTCCTAATTTGAATGCTTTCTTGTTAAGCTCAACGAACTTCGGCTTAACATTTTCTTCAATTACCTTATACCATTCCTCGTCGGTAAAAGGCATGCTGTTTGACGCTGCACCAAGTAATACAACGTTTACAGCCTTTACGCTGCCGCATTCTTCAGCGATTTTGTGAGCATCGAAGCTCTTTAAGCTGGCCGCATTTTTCTCCAGTACACCTTCAATGTCTTCTGGATAAGCAGCCTGGCCTAAGATTACAGGCATAGGCACGATGCTCTGAGTGTTCACATACATAGTGCCGCCTTCCCTAAGGTAAGGCAACCATCTGTACGCTTCCAATTTTTCGAAGGCGATAATAACGTCAGCATCTCCCTTTTCGATAAGAGGTGAGCTTACACCGTCTTCGTCAATTTTTACATGTGTAACTACGCTTCCTCCGCGCTGTGACATTCCGTGCACCTCGGAAAGCTTTACATCAAAACCCCTAGAGAGGGCCAAATTCCCAAGTAGTACGCTGGCCAGCAGTGTTCCCTGACCGCCAACTCCTACGATTAAAATATTTTTCTTAGCTTTCATTTAGTTGGCCTCCTTTCTGCAAGTTTTGATAACGTCGAATTTGCAAACCTGAGAGCACAGACCACAGCCGATGCAGCTGTCTTTGATAATGAAAGGCTTGCCGTCTCTGATTTCAATGGCAGGGCAGCCAATCTTCATGCACTGTTTGCAATTCTTGCAGTCCGGACCGATTTCGCAAGGAGAGCCTGTCTGCTTAACAATCATAACGCAAGGCCTCTTGGTGATGATTACAGAAAGTTCTTCTCTCGCTGTTTCTTCTTTCACAGCTTTTTCTACTGCTTCAATATCAAGAGGGTCAACTTCTACCACATTCTTGATTCCGATTGCCTGACATAGGGCCTTAATGTCAATGGCAGGGGCTTCCTCACCCATGGCGTTTTTGCCGCTGGCTGGGTTTTGTTGGTGGCCGGTCATTCCTGTGATTCTGTTGTCAAGGATGATTACTGTGCCTTTGCTGCCGTTGTAGAACATGTTAACCAGACCTGTCATTCCGGAGTGGAAGAAAGTTGAGTCGCCGAGAACTGCCACAACGTCTTTGCAGTTTCCTGTTGCCATTTCGAAGCCGTGGGCCATGGTAATTGATGCGCCCATGCACAGACATGAATCTATTGCCGCCATAGGAGGAAGGGCTGAAAGAGTGTAGCAGCCGATGTCTCCCATAACTGTTTTGTTAAGTTTGTTAAGTACGTGGAAGAGGCCTCTGTGAGGACATCCTGCGCATAGTAGGGGAGGTCTTCCTGGTGCGTCTTCAATTGCAGTATGTTCAGGAACTGGGCGGCCGAAGGCAGCCTTGATCATGTTGGCGCTGTATTCGCCCTGGATTGTGAACATATCCTTACCGCCTGCCAGGTTGATTCCCAAAGCTCTAATCTGTTCCTCAAAGAATGGATCGCCTTCTTCGATTACATAAAGCTTTTCAACCTTAGCTGCGAAGTCTTCGATCATTTTCTTTGGAAGTGGATTTGTCATTCCCATTTTTAGAACGCTTGCTTCTGGAAGTGCTTCCTTAACGTACTGATAGCAGATTCCGCTTGTAATGATACCAATTTCTGTGCTATTCATTTCCTCGCGGTTGAATCCTAGCTTGTCTGCATCGGCTTCAATCTGCTTCAGGCGTTCTTCCTGTGCTACGTGAAGTTTTCTTGCCATTGCAGGCATAGCTACACGCTTCTGAACGTCTTTCTCATAAGGAATTATTTCCTTTTCTTCTCTTTCTCCAATAGTTACAATTCCTCTTGAGTGAGAAATTCTAGTATTTGATCTCATCAAAACGACGGTGTCATATTTTTCGCTCAGGTCGTAAGCCTTTTTCATAAAGTCCTTACATTCTGAAGCGTCGGCGGGTTCAAGGACTGGGACTCCTGCACTTTTACCATAGTAGCGTGAATCCTGTTCGTTTTGACTGGAATGACATCCGTTATCGTCGGCAACCAGAATTACCGCACCACCTGTAACACCAGTGTATGCCGCTGTAAAGAACGGGTCTGCTGCTACGTTAAGTCCAACGTGCTTCATTGTTGAAAGTGAGCGCACACCGCCAACTGATGCACCGATAGCAACTTCTACTCCACACTTTTCGTTAGGAGCCCATTCTGTATGCACATCCTTGTATTTTGCCATAGTTTCTGTTACCTCAGTACTCGGTGTACCGGGGTAAGAGGAAACAACCTTCACGCCGGCTTCATAAGCGCCTCTGGCGAAAGCTTCGTTTCCCAACATAATCTTCTTCTCCATGTTGTCTTGTCAACCTTTCTATTTAATTTAGATACTTTAATTACCATTCTACCACAAATAATTGGTAAATAATATGGTTTTTTTACACAATTTTTTAAGGTAAAACGGTGAAAGTTAACAAGAAGAATTTTTTACATTTGTCTGGGTGAAATTTTGCACCTCCACTAGCTCAAATTTTTCTTGCTATATATGGCAGCAGGATGTATAATGGAGCTGAGAACGAGTGTTCGTAAAACGTGGGTGTTATGAAAGATAATGATGAAAGGGGGAATCCGGTTTGAGCAATAAAAAGGAAAGAATATACATTGCCATAGATTTGAAATCCTTCTTTGCATCTGTTGAGTGCGTGGACCGTGGGCTGGATCCTCTGACTACAAATTTAGTCGTTGCCGATGACAGCAGAACTACTAAGACTATTTGTCTTGCGGTTTCACCATCGCTGAAGGCATATGGCGTGTCAGGCCGAGCAAGGCTCTTTGAAGTTGTTCAAAGGGTTAAGGAAGTTAATGCAGGCAGAGCAAACAGAGTGCCAGGTGGAAGGCTCAGTGGTGAGTCTTATGATGATAATGAACTGAAGTCTGATTCATCCCTTGGGGTTTCATATATTGTGGCTAGACCCAGGATGGCTCAGTATATGAAATATAGCACTATGATTCATGGAGTTTATTTGAATTACATTGCGCCAGAAGACATTCATGTATATTCTATAGACGAAGTTTTCATAGACGCAACTGATTACTTGAATACCTATCATATGACGGCTCATGAGCTGGCTATGACAATGATAAAGGATGTTCTTTCTCGAACAGGAATAACTGCAACGGCAGGAATAGGAACTAATTTATATTTATGCAAAATTGCCATGGACGTTGTGGCTAAGCATGCTGATCCTGACGAGGATGGTGTGAGAATTGCAGAGTTAGATGAAATGACGTATAGGAGGCTTCTTTGGAATCACAGGCCTTTGACGGATTTCTGGAGAGTCGGAAAAGGAATCGCTCGTAAATTGGAGAAAAATGGGCTATACACCATGGGGGATGTTGCCAGGTGTTCTATGGGGAAGAAGTCGGATTATTACAATGAAGACTTATTATATAAGCTCTTTGGAGTTAATGCGGAACTTCTCATTGACCACGCATGGGGATGGGAGCCTGTTACCCTGGCTGACATCAGAGGGTACAAGCCCCAGAGCAATAGCCTAAGCTCCGGGCAGGTTCTTATGGATCCATATGATTGGGAGAAAACTAGGCTTATTGTAAAGGAAATGACGGAACTTATGACCCTTGATTTAGTAAGAAAGGGCCTCGTTACTGACCAGATAACTCTCACAATTGGATACGATATAGAAAATTTAACAAGGCCGGAAATTGCTTCGATATATAAGGGACCTATAACTGTAGATGGTTATGGAAGAAAGGTTCCTAAGCATGCTCATGGAACGGGTAATTTGGGAAGATACACCTCGTCGACAAAGCTGATTATGGATGAAATGCTCAGACTTTATGACAGAATCACAGACAAGAGGCTTTTGAGTAGGAGGGTAACAGTTGTCGCAGCTAATCTGATTTCCGAAGCAGAAATAAAGGCAGAGGAGCAAGTTGAACAGCTTAACTTATTTGCCGACTTTGGGACTTCTGAAGGCGGAGTTGATTATGAGCAGGCAGGAAAACTAAAGAAAGAGGAAGAAGCTGAACTTGAAAGGGAAAGAAAGGCTCAGCAAGTCATCCTTGATATAAAAAAGAAGTTTGGGAAAAATGCTGCTCTTAAGGGGATGAATCTTGAAGAGGGCGGAACCACTATAAGTAGAAATAAGCAGATAGGAGGGCACAAGGCGTAAGATGGCAGTTAAACTGGAACCTACACACAAATATGATGACATAATTGATTTGACTCATTATCAGTCAAGAACCAGAGCACATATGTCATTGACTGATAGGGCGGCTCAGTTCGGATCCTTTGCAGCTCTCACAGGTCATAAGGAAGCTGTAGCTGAAACGGAAAGGTTTACTGATAAATGGATTGAACTAGATGAAACTGAGAAAATTGCTTTAGACCGTGGAATTGCAACTATACGTGAGGCCTTGCACACTGTAGAGTTGACGGGAGTATTGCCTTCTGTCTGCATAATATATTTTCAACCGGATGAATACAAAGAAGGTGGACGCTATCTGAGATATGAGGGATGCGTGAGAAAAATAAGAGATTTCGAGAGAAGACTTGTATTTGAAGATGGTACGGAGATAGAAATCGACAAGATTGTAAGCATTGGGGAAATCTGAAGGCAGGGTAAACTATAGGAGAAAATTCTCTGAATTTATTGAATTTCCCTGCAAAAAAATGTATACTTATTTCGGTGAAAGCTGAGAGAGAAAGGAACGAAATAGAAATGGGAATATTAGATATATTTAAAAGCAATAAGAACACCGGTAATAAAGCAAATATCGAGGCATTAAAAGAACTAGGCTATAGCGAGAACTATATTGTAAAAAACAAAATGGAAAGTCTTAGCCATGAAGATGTGGAATTGCTAAAGGCCGATGAGGAAATCAGACTAGTTTCAGAGGTTCTAGTCAAGGCCAAGAAAATGAACTTTGTCGAAGCTTTTGCAAAAGTAAGAAATGCTCAGGAAAACTTTGGACTGAAACCATCTATATATGCGTTTAACGGGTTATATCGTAAGAATGATGAAGTTGTTAGAGAATTTGTGGAAAAGAGAGAAGCAAAGCAGAAGAGAGCCGTTAAGAGAATTGCTCAAGTTGCTGGCTGGACTCTAGAGAAATCAAAAGAAGAAACTGAGAGAGCATATGAAAAGTTCGGCGTTCTTCCAATGGAATACTACACAGAGTTATATTACAATCTGACAGATGATGAAATAGCCGCAAAGAAAGAAGAGGAAGAAAAAGAACTTCAGAGATGCATCGACTGGGTAAAGAGCGAGACTGGTTGGACAGATTATGAGGTAAAACTGCATAGGTACTATTGTAGACTTGCTTTTGGAATTGTAGCTCACGCATATTTCCCTACAAGATGTTGGCAGATGGATGATAAAACCCTGAAAACCTTTGCAAGACAGCGCGACAGTAAAAAGCTTAGAGATAAGTACAATGACAACAAACATAATGCACTTCTTGCAAACAAGGTTAAGTTCAATATGAACTTTGGGGAGCTTACGGGCAGAAAATTCTGGCTTAACAGAGACACAAGTTACGAAGAATTCCTGGAATTTGTTGACGGACTTGATGTTCTGTTCTGCAAGCCTGTAAACCTAAGCCATGCAGCAGGGACTAGAAAGGTTAAGGTTGAAGGAGATTTAAGAGCACTTTATGAAGATCTTATTTCACAGCCTAAGACTTTAGTAGAAG
Organism: Clostridia bacterium; assembly: GCA_030537495.1. Lineage (GTDB taxonomy): Bacteria > Bacillota > Clostridia > Peptostreptococcales > Anaerovoracaceae > Senimuribacter. Next base: position 45,313 of record JAUNMH010000003.1, read on the forward strand.
AATGCGTGAAGCAGCACCATGAGATGAATGAGTTCTATGACAACTCTGTAAATACAGTAAGAATCTTCTGCGTATTAGACAATGATAAGTTTGTGCCGCTTGCTGGTTTTGTTCGATTTGGCGCTAACGGCGTTGCGGACAATATTGTTGCTGGCGGTGTAGGCTGCGGTCTCGATGTTGAAACCGGAACTATCGACACTATGGCTATTGATAAATGGCATGATCTTCATGAAACTCATCCTGTATCAGGCAAGAAATTCGAAGGATTCAAAATCCCTAACTGGGACCTTGTTCTAGAGGCTGCTGAAAGAGGATTGAGACACATAGAAGGCATCAATTATGTGGGATGGGATATTGCTGTATGCGAGGACAAGGCAGTTCTTATTGAAGGAAATACACTGCCATCAATTTCTACGTACCAGATGTTCTATGGTTACAAACACGAAGGAAAGAGATACAGATTTAAGAAATATCTTGACAGCGTAGGCAAGGAAGTTTTGAAGTCGGCTGTTAAGGAAGCGAAAAAATAGGAGGCTTTAATGAATATACAAGAGTGCTATGAAGCAATTGGCGGAAGCTATGAGGAAGCAAAGGGCAGGCTACAGATGGACGCACTTATAGAAAAATTCGCACGCATGTTTATTAGCGATGAGAGCTATTCACAGTTAGTTGATGCTATGGAGAAAAAGGATGTGGATGCAGCATTTCGTGCAGCTCATACAATGAAGGGTGTCTGTCAGAACTTAAGCTTTACTGAACTCGGGAAAGTTTCTTCAGATGTTACGGAATTTTTACGCAGTGGAAATATGGAAGATGCAGGAAAGCTTATGCCTGAGCTTGTAAGCTCATATAAGAAGACAATTTCAGCATTGAAAGAACTGGGGGAATAGTATGCGAAATCAGAAAACTCTTGAATTAGTCCTAACGGCTATATTTTCTGCCATTATTGTACTTATGGCATTTACGCCTCTTGGATATATTCCGCTAGTCGTAATTAATGCGACTATTATACATGTGCCTGTAATTATTGGTTCCCTATTTTGCGGACCTAAGAAGGGCGCTTTTATGGGTTTTGTTTTTGGCTTGACGAGCTTTATTAAGAATACTATTATGCCGTCTTCACTTTCGGCTTTTGTGTTCTCTCCAGTTCTTGCATCAAGCATGATTGGTGTTTCGGGAATTTTTAAGAGTGCAGCAATATGCTTTATTCCAAGAATCCTTGTTGGCGTAGTTCCTTACTTTGTATTCCTAGGTGTTAGAAAGCTTCTTGGAAATAGCAAGGAAAATAAGAGCGGAGCTCTCATATTAAATATTGTAATTTCAGTTCTTCTAGGATTCGGACTTGAAAAGTTCATGCTTAAATCTGCGGGAGAAAATGCTTCAGCTACTGTATTCATTGTGATTGCAGTTGTTGTAGCTGCCGCCTTGTTCTTTGTTCTGAATAAGGTTGTAGGATCAAGCAAACCTGCCCTAATCGCATTCATATATGCGGGAATTTCAGGAGCTTTTGTAAATACATTACTTGTAATGTCGGGAATCTATATTTTCTACAAGGACGCCTATGCAAATGCTTTAAGTGTTAATCCAGCTGAAGTTATCGGAATCATCGGTGGAGTTATCAGCTTTAACGGAGTAATTGAAGCTATAGTTGCAGCTGTAATTGTTGCCGGGGTGGGAGTAGTCCTTCAGAAGGTTAAACCTATTGACTTTCCTAAGGTAAAAACTCAGAAGTAAAAAGTCAAAAGTAAAGTTGAATTTTATATTGATTTTGTAAGGTCTGCCTGTGTATTCGGGCAGGCTTTTGTGTTATTATAAGACTATGAAACAAAGTATATATATTAGTGTAGATCACAATTTAAAAACACCTATTTATCTGCAGATTGCAACAGGAGTCAGGAACCTTATCCTTAGTGGGACTTTGCCACCAGGATGTACGCTTCCTTCAGAGAGAACTTTAGCACAGCAGCTTTCTGTTCACAGAAACACTGTGGTAAAAGCCTATAACGAACTTAAAGCTGATGGAGTCATTACATCCTCGCAGGGCAGAGGCTATACTGTAGAGGGAAGTCTTAAGGCGGAAAATTTTCAAGGAAGTAAGAGTAAGGCTGTAAACTGGACATCACAGATTAAAAATGAGTTTCAGGACATGGAGGTGACCTTTGACAGGCTCTATGAAAAGTCCAGTGATACTAAATCCATTTCCCTTGGAAGTGGTATAGCTAGTCCTGACATATTTAATGTTGAGCGAGTGGCAGAGGATATTGCTAATATTCTTAATTCCAAAGACAGTGGCCTGTATTTTTATAGTACTCATAAGGGTGACCGGGAACTGAGAAAGCAATTAGGGTTTTTCCTTGCATCTAAAGGGATAGACGCAGGAACTTCTGAGATTCAGGTGCTTAAGGAAACTAATCAGGCCATGGACTATATTGTAACCCTGCTTTTATCGCCGGGAGATTATGTAATTATGGAAGAACCTGTTTCTCCTGATGTGTTCAGAGCCGTGGAGCTGGCAGGAGGAAAAATATTAACTCTTCCTGTCGATGAAGAAGGAATTAGAGTTGATATGCTTGAGCCTTTAGTCATTCAGTATAAGCCAAGGTTCATCTTCGTCAATGCAAGCTTCCACGACCCGACAGGAGCATTGCTCAGTGAAAAACGAAAGAAAAAGATTCTGGAGATTTCCTATAAGTATAGAGTTCCTGTTGTTGAAGAGGACGCTGCGTCAGAACTTGTATATGAGGGAGACCGAGTTTTGCCTATAAAGGCATATGATTATCTCAACAATGTAATATACATATATTCATTCCAACTGACCTTTATGCCTGGAGTTTCTCTGACTTTTGTAGTAGCAGATAAGATGCTCATAGAAAATCTGGGAGCTTTGGTATCTGTGCGAATGGTAGCCAATGACTGGTTGCCACAGAAACTACTGGCTGGTTACCTGAAGGATGGAAGTTACTATACTATGATGGACAAGCTAAGAGAGGATTATGGAACTAAACAGGCTTTGATGTGCAGAAAGCTGGACAAGATGAAAGATTTGGGCATTGAGTACAGCAGGCCAAAGGGCGGAGTGTACATATGGTGTAAGCTGCCAGACGGAGTGGACAGCAGGGAATTGACACAGGTTGCTAGGCGCAGAGGAATTGTTTTACTTCCTGGCCATGTTTTTTTCCCAAAGAAAAACGGAGGAAGGAATTATTTAAGACTGAATTATTCATTTGAACCATTGGAAAGACTGGATTCTGGCATGGACATTCTCAAGGAATCCATCGAGGAAATACTGGCACACGAAAAGTCAAAGTAACTGGTACTTTAGTTTTTGAATTAGTGTAGTAAAATGAGGGCAAGAGAAAACGTAAAAGAATCTGTTTTCATAAAAAAAGAGAGACAGAGAAATTAAAGGAGGACAAAAAAATGGCTGTAAATTTAAAAGGTAGAAGTTTCTTAACACTAATGGATTTCACTCCTGAAGAAATCAGATACATGCTTGACTTAGCTCACGATCTTAAGTCAAAGAAAAGAGCAGGAATCCATAACAAGGTATTAGATGGAAAGAACATCGTTCTTTTATTCGAAAAGACTTCAACTAGAACTAGATGTGCTTTCGAAGTAGCTGCTATGGATGAAGGCGCTGGCGTTACTTTCTTAGATTCAGGAAGCTCACAGATGGGTAAAAAAGAATCCATGGAAGATACAGCTAAGGTTCTTGGAAGATTCTACGATGGTATCGAATACAGAGGTTTCGATCAGGAAGTTGTAGAAGGATTAGCTAAGTACGCAGGAGTTCCTGTATGGAACGGTCTTACTGACGTTGACCACCCAACTCAGATTCTTGCTGACCTTATGACAATCGAAGAACACTGCGCTAAACCTTTAAACAGAGTTAAGGTTGTATTCAGCGGAGACATCAGAAACAACATGAGCTACGCTTGGATGTATGGATGCGCTAAGATGGGTATGCACTATGTAGCATACGGTCCTGATGAATTAATGGCTGAATTAGACCAGGATGTAATCGCAAAGGTACAGGAAGTTGCTAAGACAACTGGAGCAGTTATCGAAGTATCCTCAGACCCTAAGAGCCTTGAAGGTGCAGATGTAATCTACGCTGACGTTTGGGCTTCAATGGGTGAAGAAGCTGAAATTCCTGAAAGAGTAAGACTTCTAACTCCATTTAAGGTAACTGAAGAATTAATGGCTTCAACTGGTAACCCTGATTGCTTATTCATGCACTGCTTACCTTCATTCCATGACTTTGAAACTAAGATGGCAAAGAGCCAGATGGAATTAGGATTCGACATCCGTGAAGTAACTGATGAAGTATTCAGAAGCAAGAACTCAGTAGTATTCGACGAAGCAGAAAACAGAATGCACACAATTAAGGCAGTAATCGTTGCTACTATCGCTTAATTAGATCGACAATAGAATATAGAATAGACTGTAAAATAGAGAGACATAAAGAATGAAGAGATTTATCTCTTTCGCGTAATGCGCGAGAAGGAGGATTATATAATGTATCCTGGAATTCATAATTTTTCCGAAATCGGAAAATTGAACAAGGTTCTGTTGCACAGACCGGGCAGAGAATTAGAAAAGCTTACACCGAGCAACTTCGAAAGATTGTTGTTCGATGATATTCCGTACTTAAAGGTTGCTCAGGAAGAACATGATCACTTTGCACAGGTTCTTCGCGATAATGGCGTTGAAGTATGCTACTATCAGACAGAAACTGCAAAGGCACTAGCAGATGCTAAGATTAGAGAAAACTTTGTTAAGGAATTTGTAGAGCTTAGCCCTATCCACTCTGATGCACGCAGAGAAGAAATCACACAGTATCTTCTTTCCAAGGATCCTGAAGCATTGGTTGAATCATGTATCGCAGGTATCTTCAATGAAGAAATTCAGCACTTATCCAAGCGTTCACTTATTGACGCTGTTGGCAGTGATGAAGAAGAATTTGCAAGCGATCCTATGCCTAACCTATACTTCACAAGAGACCCAGGTGCTTGCGTAGGTAATGGTATTAACATTCACCATATGAGCACACCGGCAAGAAGAAGAGAAGCTTTACTTCTTAAGTACATGACAATGTACAACAGAGATTTTGCAGTTGAAGATACACCAATGTGGTACGATGTATATGGCAACTACTCAATTGAAGGTGGAGACGTTCTTGTGCTTTCAAAGGACATCGTTGCAGTAGGATTCTCACAGAGAACTACATTAGCTGGAATCGAATGCTTTGCTAACAATCTACTTAGAAATTCAGACTTCAAGAAGGTTCTTGTATTTGAAATTCCTAAGTGCAGAGCTTTCATGCACCTTGATACAGTATTCACAATGGTTGACTACGATAAGTTTACTATTCACCCTGAAATCGAAGGACCTTTAGGAGTATATGAAATTACTCTTGGAAGCGACGGAGAACTTAAGTTTAATGCAATGAAGGACGAACTTCATAAGGTTCTTGCTCTTGAACTAGGATTACCTGCAGTTGAACTTCTTCGTTGTGGTGGCGGCGATCTTATTGCTGCACAGAGAGAACAGTGGAATGACGGTTCAAATACACTGTGTATCGCTCCAGGAACAGTAGTAACTTACGAAAGAAACTACGTAACTAACGACCTACTTGATAAGAAGGGAATCAAAGTACTTCAGATTCCAAGTGCGGAATTATCAAGAGGTAGAGGCGGCCCAAGATGTATGTCATGCCCTGTTAACAGAGATGACCTGTAAGGCAGCCTAACGTAAATGATTTGATTTAAGAGAGGATTAAACAATATGTCACAGAAAATAGTAATCGCTTTAGGCGGAAATGCTCTTCAGTCCGGCAAAAGTGAGCCTACAGCTGAAGCTCAGTTAGAAGTTGTAAGAAAAACTTGCGAACACATTGCAGACATCAGCTGCAAGGACTATGAAATTGCTTTAGTTCACGGAAATGGACCTCAGGTAGGAAGAATCCTTCTTGCATCAGAAACTGCTAAGGATGTAACTCCTGCTATGCCATTTGACGTATGCGGAGCTATGTCACAGGGATATATCGGATATCACTTACAGCAGTGCATGAAATATGCTCTAAACAAGAGAGACAAGAACGTTCCGGTTCTTACAATCGCTACTCAGATGGTTGTAGAAAAGGAAGACCCTGGATTCAAAAACCCTACTAAACCAATTGGACCATTCTATTCAGAAGAAGAAGCTAAGGCTTTAGAAGCTGAAAAAGGATATACAATGAAGGAAGATGCCGGCAGAGGCTGGAGAAGAGTTGTTGCATCTCCAATTCCTAGAAAAATTGTTGAAATCGACGCTGTTAAGAAGCTATGGGATTCTTCAATCGTAATCTCGTGCGGAGGTGGCGGAATTCCTGTAATCGAAAACAAAGATGGCACATTAGAAGGTGTTGCTGCTGTTATCGATAAGGACTTTGCTGCAGAACTTCTTGCAGAACAGGTTGAAGCTGACGTTCTTATGATTCTTACAGAAGTTGAAAAGGTTGCTATTAACTTCAATAAGCCAAACCAGGAAAACTTATCAAACCTAAACTTAGCAGATGCAGCTAAGTACATTGAAGAGGGACAGTTCGCTCCTGGAAGCATGCTGCCAAAGGTAGAAGCTGCTATGAAGTTCGTAAGAGCATATCCTGAAAAGAAAGCGATTATCACTTCTCTTGACAAGGCAATCGATGCTTTAGAAGGAAAGACTGGAACAGTAATTTCTTTCGCATAAGAGAATCTTTATCAGATATTAGAAACATTAAATTAGGGTTGAATTGCAATGCGGTTCAACCCTTTTTTGCATATTGAATGTTTGAGCAGATTGACATATAATTAAAAGAAGTAATAATTTTGGAAGAGGAGTTATTTTGTTAGAATGACAAGAGTAGAAAAATTAATTTCGCAGCTTATAATTATTTTTATGATAGTGGTATTTCCAGCAGCTGCTTTTGCAGCAGATGAAGGAAGTAGCGTCTATGGGAGTTTTGATCGAAATAATATATCGGTGAAACTGATGAAGACCGAATTCGTTTACGATGGCAATGCGCACAAGCCGAAGGTGGTAGTGTCCACCCTCAACCCAGCAGGCGAAACAGCAGAGGATCTGGCAGAGGGGAGAGACTACAAGGTAAGGTACGAAAACAACAAGTATCCGGGAACAGGACGCGCTGTAGTTGAAGGCATGGGCCTCTACAGTGGCAAAATTGAGGTTATTTTTAAGATAAACATGAGTAAGGTCACTGGCCTTAAAGTGAAAAAACAGTATAAGAAGAGTGTGAAGCTTTCATGGGATAAGGCCGAGGGAGTTTCGGGATACAGAATATATCAGATTAAGTCAGGCGTGTGGCAGCGCATCGATGATGTGGAGGGGAGAAATCACAACTACTACACTGTGGACGGACTTAAGCCTGCAACGGCGTACACTTTTGCGGTGAAGGCATATGTTAACGGGAACAAGTATGTGAGCTTAAGCCCTATGTCTGAGAGGGTTTTGGCCGGAACTAGACCTGAGGCTACAAAGATTACGGATAAGACGGGATTAGTTTGTGCTCTTAAGGTAAAGTGGAACAAGAAGAACTGCAGCGGATATGAAGTGTGGGTTTCTAGGAATTCCTCATTTAGCAAGCTTGCAGGGAGAAAGACGGTAAGCAGCAAGTACAACCAGGCGTATATTTATGACCTTGCTAAGAGCGAAAAATATTATGTGAAGGTTAGACCATATTTTACTCGTAATGGAAAGAAAATCTACGGAAATTGGAGTTATTATAAGACAGTAACAACTAAGCCGATAAGCGCAGGCTGGAATAATATTAAGGGCTATAAGTACTATTATTCTATGGGTTACGCTCTGACAGGAAGCCAGTACATTAACGGAAATCCATATTATTTTGACAGCCATGGAAGACTGATGGGCTCATCATATAAGATGTGGCAGAAGGCAAAGAATGCTAGTAGTAGCACTAACTGGCTTCTGGTTACAGATACACATACTAATGCAACAGGAGTTTACCATTGGAACGGCAAGTGGGTTTTGAAAAGATATATGAGATGTTCAACGGGAGCATATAAGACGCCGACGATTAAGGGAAATTTCTATGTCTGCTCTAAGGGATATTCCTTCAGTGATGAGGATTACACTTGCTATTATTGGACAGGGTTCTATGGCTCAGAGTATCTTTACCATACAGTTCCTTATGTAAGAGGAAGTAAGAAGTACATTCTAGATGGCAGTCTGGGAGTGAATATTTCACACGGCTGCGTGAGACTGGCTACGGCCAACGCAAAGTGGATTTACAATAACATTCCATATTACACAAGAGTAATAACTTTCTAGAGGAGATATGGGAAATCATATGGAAAAAACAGTTTTAGTCACTGGCGGCTCTCGGGGTATCGGCGCCGCTACAGTTAAGAAATTTGCAAAAGATGGCTGGCAGGTTGCCTTCCTCTACAAAGAACAGGACGAGGCTGCTGCCGCAGTTGCAGAAGAGACGGGTGCACTTCCCATAAAGTGCGATGTCATAGACAGAGAACAGCTCCGCCAAAGTATCAAAGCTGCCAGAGTCTATTTTGGCGCAAGAAGTCTGGATGCCGTGATCTGCAATGCAGGAATAAGCAGTAGCGGATTGTTTACGGATTTGACAGATGAAGATTGGGAGCTTCTTATGAAAACCAATCTTGAGGGAGCAATGTATACTGCTAAATATGCTTTGCCGGAAATGATAAGTGAGGGTAAGGGAAGCATTATCCTAGTTTCCTCTATGTGGGGTGAAACCGGGGGCTCTTACGAGGTAGCGTATTCGGCCACTAAGGCCGCCCTTGTGGGTTTTGGTAAAGCGCTGGCGAAAGAAGTTGGACCTTCAGGGGTGAGAATCAACGTGGTTACACCGGGAGTCATTGATACTGACATGTGTAGGGGTTATGACAGTCAGATTATCGATGGACTTATTGAGGAAGTGCCACTTGGAAGAATTGGTATGGGAGAGGATATTGCGAGGGCAATAGCCTTCCTTGCAGGGGATGAATCCTCATATATTACAGGACAGGTTCTTGGGGTAAACGGAGGATTCTATATTTAGAAAGGTGATTTATGGAAAGCATTATCACAAACATTTTTACAAGTATCAAACAATTTATAGCGGGAATTACATATGATGTGGCAGCTATAAATGAGGCGGACAACACGGGAGGACTGCTGTTTACTGCTGTTGCCAGGTGGGTTTTTATCGCCTTAGCCTTGTTTATTTTAGTGAAGTCAATTTGGTCATTACTTAGATCCAGCAGCCCATCGGAGGTTTTTGCTTATCTTCACGTGGAACCGGATACAAATGTGCCTATTAATCATTGGGAAAATATTATTGGGCGCGGCAAGAAAAGCGACATAATTATTGATAATTCCAGTGTCTCTAGATTGCACGGAACATTGTCTAGAGACGACAATGGACAGTGGACGTATCGCGATTTAGGCTCAAAAAATGGAGCCATGATTAACGGCAGAGAAATCGTGGCAGATGAAAGGGTAGAAGTGAACCCTGGCGATAGCCTTATGTTGGGATCAGCTAACTGTACAATTTTCCCTATGAGTTTGGAAGAACGAAGAAATAATATGGAGATGCGAAAGATGGACACACTTATGTTGTCGCCTTGGACATCTCTAATTGCATTGTCTATATTTCAAATACTGACTCTGATGCAGCTGAAGATTTCTCTAGGAGAGGATTTTGTTTCAGGAATAGCAATTTCTTTTATAGGATTATGTGCCCTAATGTGGGGATATGTTATTTCATTAGAAATGATGAAGCGTAAGGGTTTCGAAATGGAGACCATTGCCTTCTTCTTATCTACCTTGAGTCTGGCTGTAACAGCTACTAAATATCCGGAAGGTGTACTTAAGCAATTCGTTGCAATCGTAATGGGGCTATCACTTTTCTTATTTATGTGCACTATGCTGAGAAATCTAAATCGTGCGAAGTCTTTGAGAAATGCCATGTACATTGGAGCAGCTGTGCTACTTATCTTCAACCTTGTCTTTGCAACGGAAAGATTCGGAGCAAACAACTGGGTTAGTCTAGGCGGTCTAACTTTCCAGCCGTCAGAATTTGTAAAACTTGCCTTTATATGGGCAGGTGCAGCATCTTTAGATGAATTGCTGGAAAAGAGAAACACCATAGTGTTTATGTTATTTTCCGGTTTCTGCTTCTGTTGTTTAGCTTTAATGGGCGACTTTGGTACAGCGATTATCTTCTTTGTAACCTTCCTTGTAATCTCATTCCTTAGAAGTGGAGATTTTACAAAACTTATATTAATCGTAGGCGTTGCCTTTGTTGGCGGCCTCATGGTACTGAAATATAAGTCCTATATTGCAAAGAGATTTGCGGTCTGGGGCCATGTATGGGATTTTGCTGATGGCGATGGATTTCAGCAGACCAGAACCATGTCAGCTGCGTCCAGCGGTGGTTTTGTTGGCGTGGGAGCCGGAAACGGCTGGCTCAAAGATGTGCCTGCATCGGAAACCGACCTTGTATTTGGACTTCTTTCTGAAGAATGGGGATTGATTATCGCTTTGTTTGCTGTAATCGCCATAATCACCCTTTCGGTTTTTGCGGTAAAATCAGTGTGGGCAGGACGCTCCACTTACTATACAATTGCGGCATGCTCAGCCATGTCCATGTTCCTTTTCCAGACAATATTAAATGTCTTTGGATCAGTTGATTTGTTCCCTTTAACAGGGGTAACCTTCCCATTTGTATCTGCAGGAGGAACCAGTATGATTGCATCCTGGGGACTTCTGGCCTTCCTGAAAGCAGCGGATACAAGGCAAAATGCAAGCTTTGCAATTAGCCTCACTGATAAAAGCCTGAAAAAGGCTCAGGCTGAGGAAAGAGCGTCGGAAAAAGCGGCAGCTAAGGCTGAAAAGATAGCCGCTAAGGAAGAACGAAAAGCTATGAGGGGAAGAAAGAAAGGGGGCAAACACTAGTGAAGAGGTTAGAGAAAAGAGCGATTATATGTCTGACATTAGCAGCAGTTCTTTTTATAGGACTAGGAGTTTTTGTCTTCAGATTTGTGGTTCATGGTCACGATTGGGCAACATACTATGCTAATCAGAGCATATTTTCAGATGGCAGACTTAAGGTGGGCCGTATTCTTGATGTAAACGGAACTGTCCTCTGCGATAATACCAATGAGGATTCCAGATATAATGAGGATTCAGAGATAAGAAGGGCTACAGTCCATGCTGTAGGTGATATGGATGGAAATATTTCAACAGGTGCCCTTAGCGCCTACGCCGATAAAATAGTGGGCTACAGCCTGCTGACAGGTACATACAGCCTGACTGGAAAGGGGCCTGACGTTACTCTTACCATTGATGCAGAAGTGAGCAAGGCGGCTTATGAGGCCCTTGCAGGCAGAAATGGAACGGTGGGCGTGTATAATTACAAGACAGGAGAAATTGTCTGCATGGTCAGCAGTCCAACCTTCGACCCTGAAAATTACGACAAGGAAACAGACGCTGTATCAGGAATGTACATTAATAAATTCCTGTCCTCTAGAATAGTTCCAGGTTCCATTTTTAAGACTGTTACGGCAGCTGCAGCCATTGAAAATATGGATAGTTTGGATTCCTGGTCATATACCTGCTCGGGAGTTTCATACATAAACGGTGAGGCAATTACCTGCGTAAGCGCCCACGGAACAGTGGATTTCGAAGGCGCCTTGGCACAGTCATGTAACTGTGGTTTCGCGGACCTGACACAGAAGGTCGGCCCTACAATTATGCGTGAATACGTCAAAAAACTCGGTCTGACCAAGGAGTACGACATCGACGGCATCAGCAACATAAAGGGTAAGTTCAGATTTCCGAAAAACGTGCCTCTCAATTTGGCCTGGGCAGGCATCGGCCAGTATGAGGATTTGATAAACCCTTGCTCCATGATGGTTTACATGGGTGCCATTGCCAACGACGGTGTGGCAGTGACTCCAAAGGTTCTGCACAAGCTAATCAGTGGCACGCAGACCGAGCGTCTCATCGAGTCCGAGACTGCATCAAAACTCACAGAGATGATGAAAAACAATGTAGAGGTATCCTACGGTGAGGCCAACTTCCCAGGGCTGGATATATACGCAAAATCCGGTACGGCAGAAGTAGCAGGCCATGAACCACATGCGTGGTTTACTGGTTTTATAAAGAACGAAGATAATCCTTATGCATTTATTGTCTGCGTAGAGAACGGTGGATTCGGAAGTCAGGTTGCTGCACCGGTTGCAAACCAGGTGCTTCAGGCAATCGTAAACAGATAAACATAGCAATATAATCCAGTTTATAATGGGTTTCTTCGAATATTTAAGAATTTCGTAAGAAACCCATTAATTTATTTGTAAGAAATAGAGGGTATTATAGAGCATGAAAAGGGAAAGGAGTCTAATGTGAATATTCTTGTATGTGATGATGATAAAGAAATAGCAGGTGCTATAGAAACCTATCTTAAAAACGAGGGGTATGAGGTTTTTAAGGCCTATGATGGGGTGCAGGCACTAGAGATTGCAAGGAATGAACAGATCCATCTGATTATTATGGACATTATGATGCCAAATATGGATGGCATTCAGGCAACTATGAAAATCAGAGAGGAGAAGAACATTCCGATTATAATGCTTTCGGCTAAATCTGAGGATTATGACAAGGTTACAGGTCTGAATGTGGGGGCTGATGACTATGTAACCAAGCCCTTTAGTCCACTGGAACTTATTGCCAGAGTAAAATCTCAGCTGAGACGTTATATGAATCTGGGAAGTATGGAGAATAAGAAAAGCGGTGTTTTCAAGACAGGGGGGCTTGAAGTAGATGATACGGAGAAAACGGTTAAAATGGATGGGGAATATGTGACTGTTACTCCTATTGAATTCGGAATTCTTAAGCTTCTTACGGAAAACGCAGGAAAGGTTTTTTCCATGGAGCAGATTTACGAGGCTGTGTGGAATGAGCCTGCCTACAATCCCGAAAATACGGTGGCTGTTCACATAAGACGAATTAGAGAGAAAATAGAAATTAATCCTAAAAATCCAAGATATTTAAAGGTGGTGTGGGGAATTGGATACAAAATTGAAAAATACTAGTTGGGACACAAGAAGAATATTATGTATTGCGTTTGTAATTCTATTCGTAGTGACAGCTTCAATAATGGTTATGACGGCCATACAGCTGACTAGAGCATATGAAATTGAAGGGGGATCAATAACTGCCAGCGACAGTTCAGAGTATTTTGTTGGAGAGTTAAGCAATAAGGAAAGCTTCCATTCAGAGTTAAGAGATTACATGAGAACAATGTGGAGGATAGAAGTCGTTTCAGGTTTCACTGCATTTATAGCCATGATTATGGCATTTGTCACAGTAGGAAAAAAGGATGCAGATGGGGCTGTAAGGATGAGCTGGTTTGACCGCTGGTTTACTGAAATTCAGCTTGTACTTAGCGGCTGCGCTGTGGGCGGAGCCATTGGACTAGGTATGGTCTATTATGAAATGATTCCTATGATTCAAGGGCAGTATAGCCGTTTAGCTAGTTTGGCGCTAGATGGAGCAAAAGATTTTCATCAGACCTGGAGTGGCAATTATTCTGATAGCTATATTCCTACAGATTCAATAGTAATTATATGCATTTTAGGTCTTGCTGTTTGCTTTGGCGTGCTTCTCTTATGCATGAACTCCATAATTAAGAAGATAAAGGGAAAGGCGTTCTGGAAAAATACGCTTCTGGGAGCTTTGATAATCGCCCTTTGGAATGCTTTCAAGGAAAACGACGACGTTACTGTTAAGGTTATGGGACTTTGCCTGGCTGCATGTATATTGTCAGCATCCTGGATCGGCTTCATACCGGTAATTATATTAATATTAATATTTGTACCTAAGTGGCTTAAAAAATACAGGAAGATAAAAACAGGAATCCGGGAACTGAAAAAGGGTAATCTGGAGTACAAAATAGAAGTTGACGACAATGGTGAACTGGATCGCTTGGCAGCCGACGTAAATGAAATAACTAAGGCAACTAAAATCGCTGTAGAAAACGAAAATAAGAGCAGCAGAATGAAGACTGACCTTATATCTAATGTTTCTCACGATATTAAGACACCACTGACTTCTATGATTACATATGTAGACTTGCTGAAAGTGGAGGGTCTGGATAGCCCTAAAGCTCCTGAATATTTGAAAATTGTCGATGAAAAGACTCAGAGACTAAAAAAGCTTACTGAAGATCTATTCGAGGCAGCGAAGGCGAGCAGCGGGGCTATTCCGGTAGATATGCAGCGAATCGAAATGGTTTCCCTGATTAATCAGGCTTTGGCAGAAACAGAGGAAAAGTTTGAAAAGAGAAACCTTCAGGTTATTTTCAGCAATAAGGCAGAGAGTCTCCATGTAATGGCTGACGGTCAGCTTCTGTGGAGAGTTATGGAAAATATTTTTGTTAATGCAAGCAAATATGCCCTTGAAGGTAGTAGAGTTTATGTGGACATCTTAGAAAAGGACAAGTACCTGACTGTTGAAGTTAAGAACATGAGTGAGGCTCAGCTTAATATTACAGCTGATGAGCTTATGGAAAGATTCCAGAGAGGTGATGACTCAAGAAATACAGAGGGCAGCGGATTGGGACTGTCAATTGCTAAGGACCTTACTGAGCTAATGAATGGCAAATTCGAAATAAATATAGACGGAGATTTGTTTAAGGCATCAGTTACACTTGAAAAAAACGAGGAAATAGCTTAAAATTTCATTACGAGAAAAATTTGGAGGATGAAAGATGAAAGCTAGACCTATTATTTTTGATACAGATCCAGGGATTGATGACGCAGCGGCCATTGTCATTGCCATCAAGGACCCTGACTTAGATGTTAAACTTTTAAGTACAGTAGGTGCTAATGTAGAAGTTGAAAAAACTTGCATGAACGCTCTTAGACTTGCAGAGTTTATGGATGTAGACATTCCAGTTGCCAAGGGATGCGGAGAGCCTCTTATGAGAAAACTTCGCCCATGCCCTGAAGTACACGGAGTTACAGGTATGGACGGATATGACTTCCCGCCTGTAACAAGAAAACCATTAGACAAGCATGCTGTAGTTGCCATGAGAGACATTATTATGAGCAGTGAAGAAAAAATCACTCTTGTAGTAATTGGAACCCATACAAACGTTGCAATTATGCTGAAGATGTATCCTGAAGTAAAGGAAAAGATAGAGGAAATCGTTACAATGGGCGGTGCTTTGGCAGGCGGAAACACAAACTCAACTGCAGAGTTCAATATTTACAACGACCCACATGCAGCTGACATTGTTTTCAAGTCAGGAATTCCTATTACAATGCTGGGACTTAATGTAACAAATTACGCTCTTATTTACAGAAAAGAAGCTGAGGCTATTAAGGCAAGAGGCGGAAAAGCAGGCGAAATGATTTGCTCACTTCTTGAGCATTATCGCAGTGGCTCTCTAGATGCAGGCGTAAGAGTTCATGATGCTGTTGCAGTTGCATATATGGTTCGTCCTGATTTGTTTAAGACAGAAATGATGCCTGTGGAAATCGCCCTAGATGGACCTGCAGCAGGAACTACTGTATCGGACTTTCGCGCTATGGAAAGTGGTGAAAAAAAGCCTAATGTCAAGGTTGTAACAGAGGTTGACCAGGAAGGCTATACTCAGTGGTTTGTAGATGAATTCTGCAGAGGTGAAGAATAATGAAGGTTCTTAATTTCGGTTCACTGAATCTTGATTATGTTTACAGCGTTGACCATATGGTTCAGCCCGGAGAAACTCTAACCTCTAAAGAACGAAATGTTTTCTGTGGCGGAAAGGGCTTGAATCAGTCCATAGCCCTTGCAAAGGCTGGCGTGTCCGTGTGCCATGCAGGTCAAATTGGAGCAGAAGGCAGCGTTTTAACAGATGCTCTCATAGAGCAAGGCGTTGACACTAAGCTTGTTCAAAAGGTTGACGTTCCAACGGGCCACACAGTTATACAAGTTGACAAAAGCGGTCAAAACTGTATTCTCCTATTTGGCGGAGCCAATAGGGAGATGACAAAGGACTACGTAGACTTCGTATTTGAGGAATTCAGTGATGAAGATGTTCTGCTTCTTCAGAATGAAATCAATCTGCTGGATTATATAATCGATAAAGCCTATGAAAAGGACATGAAAATCGTGCTGAACCCATCTCCTTTTGACAGCAATTTAGACAGCTGCGATTTATCAAAGATATCTATGTTCCTTTTAAATGAAATTGAGGGAGCTCAGATATCAGGAGAGACAGAACCGGGAAAAATTCTTCAGGTAATGAGAGAAAAGTATCCTGGGGCCAAGGTGGTTTTGACCTTGGGGTGTGACGGGTCAGTATATCAGGACGGAGAGACTCGCATCAGACAGGATATTTATGCAGTAGAGGCAGTAGATACCACGGCGGCAGGAGACACTTTCACCGGATACTTTATGGCGGCAATTCTTTCGGGCAGCGAGCCAAAGGAAGCTCTGGACCTGGCATCGAAGGCTTCAGCCATTGCTGTTACAAGGCAGGGAGCGGCACCGTCAATCCCTATGAGAGAAGAAATCGATTTCCTCATTTAAAGTGGCAAATTAAAGACATAATATAACTATACTTTTTTGTAAAAATACGGTACAATAAAGTATAGTTATTTTTTGTAAGGAGAAAAAATGAAGCAATTTTACGTTGAGAATATTAAGAACTATCCAGAAGTCGTAGACTTCTTTATGATTAAAAGCGCTGGCATTAAGGTGGGCGCTAACAAGAAGCAGTATCTAGATATATTACTAGGAGATAAAACAGGAGAAATCAATGCCAAGAAGTGGGATGTTTCTGAAACTGAAGCTGCGGAACTGGCCACTTACAAGGAAGGTGACCTTATTAAGGTTAAGGCTCAGGTAACTGACTGGCAGGGGCAGACACAGCTGCGAATTACTAGAATTCGCAAGTCTAACGAGGCAGATAACCTTGAAATAGAAGATTATATAAAGGCGGCGCCGGAAAAGTCAGAAGAAATGTTTGACTACATTTATGGAGTTGCTGAAAGCATGGAAGATGAGGATTTAAAGAAGCTTTGCACTAAGGTTTTAAATGACAATAAGGATAGACTTATGTATTATCCTGCAGCTTCTAAGAATCACCACGCAGAGTACGGCGGACTTCTTTATCACGTGAAGAGAATGCTTATGACAGGAATTGCTGTCTGCCAGATTTACACGGATCTGAATAGAGATTTGGTATGCGCAGGAGTTATTCTTCATGATATTGAGAAGCTAAATGAAATTGAGTCAAATGAATACGGTGTTTCACCGGGATATTCCTTTGAGGGACAGCTTCTTGGACATATTGTTCAGGGAATCAGCTTCCTTGATAGAGAGACAAGAGCTCTTGGATTCAGCAGAGAGAAAGCAATTATGCTAGAACATATGATACTTTCACATCATTACGAACCAGAATTTGGAAGCCCGAAAAAGCCATTGTTCCCTGAAGCAGAATTGCTTCACTACCTGGACATTTTAGATGCAAGAATGTTTGATATGGAAGATGCCCTGAGAGGCGTGGAACCAGGCGAATTTACAGATAGAGTGTGGGTTCTAGATAACAGAAGACTATACAAGCCTACTGGAATGTAGGAGTATATATACTACAGAAATGTAGAGGGGGAAAGCCATATGATTAAGTTTAACAAGGACGTAATGCAGGCGTTACACACGCTGGAAGAGAAGAAAATAGAATGTTATGCAGTTGGAGACTGTGTGAGATGGGCACTAGCAGGAACCAGAACTTATGACTGGGACCTAGTTGCTTTCTGCACGCCAGAGCAGCTTAAGGAAACTTTCCCAGAGGGAGAAGTTCTAAGCAAATCACAGGATGTAATTAGACTGGATTATTCTGTGGAAAATGAAGAAGAGGGATCGATTATTGATATCAGATCCGTAGACGGCAACCTTGAGGAACTACTAGAAAAACGCGGATTTACAATTGACGCGGTGGCAGACAACCCGGAGAAAAATTTAGTTGATCCTTTCAATGGAAGAGAGGACATTAAGAAAAAACTTGTTAGGACCATTGGCCCAGCAAGTGAACTTTTCAAAAAAGATCCTATAAAAATGCTTACTGCAGTAAGATTTGTTGCGGAAATGGACTTCGACCTTCACAAGGAAGTTTTCCAGGCAATTTCAGAAAACAGCAGAGCATTGGTAAATTACAATATTTCTGAAATAAGAGCAGAAATAGATAGACTTCTTGTGGGTATAAGCGCAGGAAAGGCCCTTTCTATTATGGCGGAAAGCGGACTTATGGCCTCAGTGTTTGGAGAAGATGTGGCAAAACGAATGAACCACACTGAAATGAAGGATTTCTCCATGCTCTGCGACAATATTGACAAAACTCATCAGGTTAGATTGAGAAGATGGGGACTTCTTTTCACTGTACTTGGAAAGAGAAAAGCCCTAAAGGCTGTAGAACGCATGAGTTTTGATGAAAAAACAGACAAGTATATGACTGACGCTGTTAAGCAGATGCACGCCATTAACTTTCTTGGCGACCCAACGGCATTCAAGAAGTTCCTGTACACCTATGGAGAAGAGGAGTATCACTTCCTTCACAACCTCTCCAAGGCCCAGAGAATTATCTACGACCAGCCTTCACACAAGATTGAAGGTAGAAATTATCTGTACGACACGATCAAAACCAACAGAGAACCTGTATTTCCTGACGACTTGGTAATCGACGAAAACGATTTGATTCAGGCGGGAATCGTGGAAACCGTTGAGAGAGCAAGAGAAGTTCTAGGTTACACTACGGCAATTGTTCATATGAAGCCTAAGAGAAACACTCGCGAGGACCTGATGAAGGCAGCAAGAAAATTCAGCAAGAGTAAGTTTGCAGTTAAGACTAGATACGTTTCATGGATGAGGTAAATGGAAGAAAAAAGGGGAACACTGACAGAAGTTATATTTCACAACGAAGATAATGGATATACCATAGGAGTGATGGAGACAGACGAGGAGATTTTTACCGTAGTCGGCTGTCTCCCTTCCTGTGCCATTGGTTCATCATACAAGTTAAGAGGAACCTTCAAGGTCCACCCAACTTACGGAGAGCAGTTTGCTTTCTCAGAATTTGAGGAAGTGCTGCCGACGGGAGTTGTAGGAATTGAAGGTTTTTTGGCGTCCGGAGTTATTAAGGGAATTGGACCTAAGATGGCGGCTGCCATAGTGCAAGTCTTTGGGGAAAATACCTTGGAAATTATGGAAGAAGAGCCGGAAATGCTTATTAAAGTTCCTGGAATAGGTGCCAAGAAGGCAGCTGCCATTGCTGAAAGCTATGCGGCTCATAGGGAATTTGCAAAGGTTTCTATGTACTTTCAGGAATTTGGAATTTCAGCAGATTATGCGCTGAAACTGTATAAGATTTATGGTGCTGAAGCTATGGAACTGGTGGCAGAAAACCCTTATAGACTTACTTCAGAAGTTTATGGAATTGGATTTAGGAAGGCTGACGCCATAGCGTACAAAATGGGTTTTGATGCGGAGAGTCCATTTAGAATAAAGAGTGGAATAAAGTTCGCACTTACGTATTATGCCTCGGAAGGTAGCACCTATGTGCCACAGCAGGAACTTTGCGAGAAAGTGGCGCAGCTTCTGGAGTTGCCTAGTGAGATAGTTTATGACAACCTGGTGGAAATGGCCTTCGAAGGGGAGGTCAATGTGGACACCGTAGAGGGCAGGCCGGTGGTGTACCTTTATGCCTATTACTATGCGGAGAAGAAGGTATGCAGAAACCTGGCAGCCATTGAAAATGCAAGCATGAAATCACTTAGCGTAGATGTGGACAGCATGATTGATATGACTGAGCGCGGGTCAGGAATAGAACTTTCGTCGACTCAGAGATATGCAGTTAGAAGCGCTGTAACCAGAAGCCTGTCGGTTATTACAGGGGGACCGGGAACAGGAAAAACAACAATAATAAATACTATTATTAATATACTGGAAGGCAGCGGCCTAAAGGTTGCAATTTCAGCGCCTACAGGGCGTGCGGCTAAGCGTATAACTGAAACCAGCGGACACCCAGCTTACACCGTGCACAGACTTTTGGAATACTACTATTCTGAGGGCGAGGACGAAATGTGCTTCGGCAGAACGGAGGAAAATCCTTTAGACTATGACGCAGTAATCGTGGACGAAGCTTCTATGTTGGATTTACTGTTAACTCAGGGGCTAACTGATGCTATTAAGCCGGGAACCAGACTGATTCTCGTAGGGGACGTGGACCAGTTGCCATCAGTTGGGGCAGGAAACGTACTTCGCAACATTATTGAAAGTGAATACGTGCATACCGTTAAGCTGACGGATATTTTCAGGCAGGCTCAGGAAAGCATGATTGTCGTAAATGCCCATAGAATTAACGAGGGCGAAAGACCTTTCCTAAATAGCAAGGACAAGGATTTCTTCTTTATGGAAAGGAAGTCGGAAAAACAGATTAGTGACCTTATTGTGGAGCTTGTTACGGGAAGGCTTGCGGCTTATTATAAGGGGACGGACTCTTTGAAGGATATACAGGTTTTGACCCCTGTGAAGAAGGGGATACTGGGAAGTATTGCTCTTAACAAGGTTTTGCAGGCAGCCCTTAACCCGCCGTCACTGGAGAAGGCTGAGAAAAAATTTGGGGATAGAATTTTCAGAGTTGGCGACAAGGTTATGCAGATAAAAAACAACTATCAAATCGGATGGAGAAAGCGCCGTGATTTTTCTGAGGGCGAGGGGATTTTCAACGGTGACGTAGGCTATGTTGAGGGGATCGATAAGGAATACAACACCTTGAATGTGGTCTTTGATGAGGATCGAGTAGTAACCTATGAATTCTCTATGTTGGACGAACTGGAGCTGGCTTATGCGGTGACTGTGCACAAGAGCCAGGGTAGCGAGTTCCCAATTGTAGTCATGCCGATTTCTTGGTTCCCGCCTGTTTTAGCCACAAGAAACCTTCTGTACACGGCGGTTACAAGAGGTAAAAACCTGGTAGTTTTGGCCGGCATGGAAAATAAAATGAATGCCATGATAGATAATAATCGAATTACTATGAGATATTCAGGATTGAAGTTCAGACTTCACAAGTTCATAGAGCTTGGACAGCTAGATTAATGTTTGAATAGATAGTAAAAGGGGAGAAGAAATACTCGTATGGGGAAATTGATTGAAAAGCTTCTGAATCTCATATATCCGCCATCGCTTTATTGTAGCTGCTGCGGGAATATTATTGACGAGACCAGAACCTACAACCTCTGTGACCATTGCATTACTCACGTTAAATGGGATAGGACCACTGAACCTAGACTGGTGTCAGGAATAAAAATGCTTAGGTGCACGGAGTATGGGATTTATGAGAGAAGCCTTATTTTTGGGTTAAAATATAATAAAAAAAGATATCTGGCACGGGACATAGGCAAGATAATGGCTGACAGATTTTCCATTACGAATTTGTCGGCAGACGTGATTGTTCCAGTACCTTTGCATCGAAACAGGGAGAAGTGGAGAGGGTTCAACCAGGCCGCCTTAATGGGGAAATATATGGGAAAAAACTTGAATCTTCCTTGCGTACCCAACGCTCTATTGCGAACCCAAAACACTCGTGCCATGCGCGGCCTTTCGCCTACGGAGCGAGCAGAAAACATAAGGAATGCCTTTGCTCTGAATCCCGCTTGTGTATCAAAACTCAAAGGAAAGAAAATTCTCTTAGTCGATGACTTCTATACTACAGGAAGCACGGCCAAAGAATGTGTCAGTGCTCTTTCTTCGGCGGAGCCTGAGGAAGTGATATTTCTTGCTTTTGCAGCAAAGTATCATGAAAATCCTTATGGTGAAAACAATTATTCCACTTGAAATCTTTAACAATTAAAGGTAAAATTACATTATTTCCATAAAGACAGTTTGCAGTTGTCTGGGTCTGTGGTTGAAAATCCAAGCCAGTTACGGGCAAAGGGATCCACGTAAGCTGATCCGCAAGGCGGCAGTGATCATGGCGTAGCTTAGAAGTAAGTCCTCGGAAAAATTCCGGTCAAGGCGAGTGTGGGGGCAAAGACCAGGTCAGCCAGACAACTGCAGACTGTCTTTTGTTATACAGGGAAATTGATATTGCAGATTAAAAATGGGAGAGTTCTTTTGAACTCTCCCATTGAATATTCTTATTTAGTTTTAGTGTTTACATTAATATCTGGTTTCTAGAAGTCCGTAGTTGCCGTCCTTTCTGCTGTAGACAATGTTAACGCTATCAGTCTCCATATCTAGGAATACGAAGAAATCGTGTCCTAACATTTCCATTCTGATAATGGCATCTTCAACGTCCATAGGCTGTAAATCGAATTTCTTGGTTCTAACAACCTTTACTTCTTCAACCTCTTCTTCCGGCATTTCTGGAATGTTCTCAAATCTTAATGACTTATTGTCATTGTATCTCTTCTGAAGCTTGCCCTTATATTTAGCCATCTGGCTTGAAAGCTTATCAACAGCTTTATCAATTCCCTCATATACATCAGCAGCAACTTCCTCAGCTCTGAAAACAGTGCCCTTAGCGTTAATTGTAACTTCAATCTTGTCCTTGCCTCTTTCCTGAGATAGGACTACATTGACAGTGATGTCATCTGAAAAATATTTGCCTAACTTCTCAAATTTCTTTTCCAATGTGTCTTCTAAACGCTTGTAAGTAGTGAAGTTCTTTCCAGTGATATTAATCTTCATATGATGACCTCCTTGGTTATAATGGCTCTGTGACGAACCATATTTTTTATGCCTCTATTATAGCATCATTGTCATAAAATGTCACATGTTTTTTAAAGTTTTCTTGGTAAAAAAACTGACACGGCTGTGACACTTGTTCTACATAATCAATCCTTGATATTTACACGATTTTAATGTAAAATTAAGGGTAGAAATTGAGAGGGGAGAGACTATGCAGGCTTTTATCGATAATATCATTTCTAACATAAGAATAAACGATGCTTTAGACATCTTAATCGTATCATATATTTGCTATAAAATTTTAGGGTTTATTAAGGAAAGCAGGGCAGAACAGTTGGTCAAAGGGCTGATTGTTTTGATCGTTGCTTTCTTTGTGTCTGATTTTTTAAATCTGTACACCCTTAATTGGATACTTAAGAGCACCATGACAATTGGTGCAATCGCTTTGGTTGTAGTGTTCCAGCCGGAACTGAGAAGAGGCCTTGAATATGTAGGAAGAAGCAAGCTGGTGAAACCTGCCTTTAGCCAAATCGGGAAAGAAAAGGCAAAGCTTATCACTGATGAGTTCGTTAAGGCTGTGTCCAACTTGTCTAGTACGAGAACTGGTGCGCTTATTGTTCTTGAAAGGGAAACTGCCCTGACAGATATTGCTGAAACAGGAACTATAATCGACGCTAGAATTTCCCAGGAAATGATCGGAAATATTTTCTACGAAGGTGCGCCACTTCACGATGGTGCTGTAATCGTACGTGGGGACAGACTTTACGCGGCTGGATGCGTTTTGCCGCTGACATCTAATAAGGCTTTGAATAAGAACCTGGGTACAAGGCATAGAGCCGGAATCGGAATTACAGAACACTCCGATGCTATTTCTATCATCGTAAGTGAGGAAACTGGCGTAATTTCTATGGTTCAGGACGGAAAGCTGACAAGATTCCTAGATTCTAAGAGCGTGGAAAAGATTCTTCTAAGGTTTTATTTGTCCGGAGAGGAAGCAGACGACGGATTGCTGAATAAGCTGTTAGGCAGAATAGGAGGCAAGAAGAAAGATGCTAAATAATAAGAGAGTAAATATTGTTCTGTCTGTAATAATTGCTATTTGTTTATGGACATATGTTGTAGGTGAAACTAATCCTACAATTGTTAAGACATATAAAAATATACCTATAAAAGTTAAGAATGAGAAGGTGTTGGAGGAACAGAACCTTGCCTTAGGTGAGATGGAAACAAGCACTGTATCAATTACTGTTAAGGGCAGCAGAAACAGAATCAACAAGATTTTGAACAGTGATATATCGGCCTATATCGATTTGGAAGAGGCAGAAAAGGGCGAAAATGTTATGAGGGTTCATATTCAAACGCCGTTTTCTGTTGAATATGAAGATAGTAGTGTGCAGACCGTTAAGGTTAATATAGAAAATATGAAGACGAAGGATATACCTGTTGTCATAGATTATGATGGTGCAGATGATTCTAAGTCTGAGGATAATAAGCCGGTAACTGTGAAGGTGATGCCAGAAACTGTAACTGTAAAAGGTGCTGAATCTAGAGTTGATGAAGTTCAAAGCGCCAGGGGCAGCATAGAGGCAAATCTTGTATCAGACGAACAGACAACATTTAACGTAAATATTAAGGCTGTTGACTCAAGTAAGAAGGAAGTACCTTATGTAAATCTGTCTCAGACAGTCGTTACTGTGCAGTCGCAGCTTACAAGGGCTAAGACTGTGCCATTAAAAGCTGATGTAACAGATAATGAAACCTCAGGCCTTGAGAAGAACTACGAAGTGCCGGAAACGATAACAGTTATGGGTAGTAGTGATGTTTTGGAAAACGTCGAATACATTAAGTGTGAGGACATAGATATTTCTGACGTAACTGAAAGTTGCCAGATACAGCTTAAGCTGATTATGCCAGAGGGTGTAAGCATTTCAAAGGCAGATAAGAAGAAGGCTGTTTTGACGGTGACTGTTGAGAAAATGTCAGATAAGACCGTTACCATAGATTCTTCGCAAATTGATATAAAGGGTTTGGGAAAGAACCTTGTAGCGGATATTGAAAATGGCAAAATCGAGATAACTGTAAGCGGAAAGAAGAGCGATTTGAGCGGATTCAGTGCTGATAAGGTATCCTTAAGTGTAAATCTTAAGGATATAGGTGCGGGCACTCATAGAGTCGAAATCTCCGCGAAAACAGATTTCGATTATGGAAGTATCAGAATAAACCCACAGACAGTTAAGGTTACTATAGAAGATGACAATGAGAATGACAACGAGGAAAACTAGAAAGGCATGAGGTGAGATTTATATGGGTAGATTATTCGGAACAGACGGTGTCAGAGGTGTTGCAAATAAAGAGTTAACACCTGAGCTTGCTTTTAATCTTGGTAAGGCAGGAGCATCGGTTTTAAGCAAGGATGGCAATAGACCTGTATTTGTAATAGGCAGAGATACCAGATTATCAGGAGATATGTTAGAAAGTGCGCTGACAGCAGGAATTCTTGCAGTTGGAGGACATGTTATTAAGGCGGGAGTAATTCCGACGCCAGCAGTAGCACATCTTGTAAAGAAATATAAGGCAGACGCAGGCGTTGTAATTTCAGCTTCTCATAACCCTTTTGAATACAATGGAATTAAGTTTTTCAACGGTGAGGGTTACAAGCTAGATGATAAGATTGAAGACAAAATTGAAGGCATTATCCTTGCCGGCATAGATTCGAATATGCATCAGACTGGCGATGCAATTGGTAAGTGCCTAGATGCTGGGAAAGATGCACAGGCCCTTTATATTGAGTTTCTTGCAGAAACATTTGAAGGCAATATGGAAGGAATGAAAATCGTTCTTGACTGTGCAAATGGAGCTGCATATGAAACTGCTCCAACTGTTTTCCGTACTCTTGGAGCTGAGGTTATTACAATTGGTTGTGAACCTGATGGTATCAACATCAATGACAACATTGGATCCACTCATCCTGAGCTGCTGCAGAAAACTGTAGTAGAAACAGGCGCTGACATGGGTCTTGCCTACGATGGTGATGCGGACAGACTTATTGTAGTAGACGAAAAGGGACAGATTATCGATGGTGACAAAACCATCTGCATCTGTGCAAAAATGTTAAAGGATGAAGGTCTACTGGATAATAATCTTGTTACAGCTACTGTAATGAGCAACATCGGATTCCATAAGTATATTAAGGAAAATGTAGGAGCAGATGTTAATGTTACTGCAGTAGGTGACAGATATGTTCTTGAATCCATGATAGAAAACGGATGTGTTATCGGAGGAGAACAGTCTGGTCACATTATTTTCTTAAACTATACTACTACTGGAGATGGAACTTTATCTTCACTGCAGTTTGTAAAAGCTGTACAAAAATCTGGAAAGAAGCCATCTGAGCTTGCTGCAGAAATCGAAATTTATCCGCAGACTCTTGTAAACGCAAAAGTAGCAAACGAAAATAAAAATGACTACCTGAAGGATAAGGAAATTCAGGACTATATTGCGGAAATTGAAGAGGAAATGAAGGGATCGGGAAGAGTTCTGATTAGACCTTCAGGAACTGAACCTTTAGTAAGAGTTATGATTGAGGGCGAGGATATAGAGAGAATTAACCAGCTAGCTGAGGACCTTGCTAAGAAAATCAGTGATAAGTATATGTAAGTATATAAGTGTATGTGTAGAGATATTTGTTAGGAGAAAAATATGTGTGGAATTGTAGGCTATGTAGGTGGAGATAATGCAAAAGACTACATTATTGATGGCCTAAAAAAACTTGAATATAGAGGATACGACTCTGCAGGAATTGCTTTGCAGAGCGATAATAAACTAATTGTCAGAAAGAAGAAAGGCAAGATTGCCAACCTTGAAAAAATGATAGAGGGAGAAAAGCTTTACGGCACGACAGGAATTGGGCACACAAGATGGGCAACTCATGGTGCACCGTCAGATATAAATTCTCATCCTCATATCAGCCAGGACGAATCCATTGCCATAGTTCATAATGGAATCGTTGAAAACTATATGGACTTAAAGAAGATGCTTAACGAAAAGTACGGCATCGTGTTCAAAACAGAAACAGACTCAGAAGTAATCGCTCAGCTTATTAGTGTTCTTAATGAAGGCGATTTAGAAAAAGCTGTATATCAGGCTGTTTCTATGATGAGAGGTGCTTACGCCTTCTGTGTAGTCGCAAAAGATGAACCAAATAAGATTATCGCTTACAGAAAGGACGCACCTTTAATTGCAGGTCTTGGAAAGGGATGCAACTTTGTAGCATCAGACATTCCTGCCCTGCTTAAATATCTTAATGAAATTTACCTTATTGAAAATGACGAAATGGTTATCTGCACTCCAGACCGCATCGTTATTAAAGATAAAGACGGAAAAGAAGTGAAGAGAAAGGTTCTTCACGTTAACTGGAGCATGGAAGATGCAGAAAAAGATGGATATGAGCACTTTATGCTTAAGGAAATCCACGAACAGCCTAAGGCAATTAGAGAAACTTTAACAAGAAGACTTGATGAAAATTATAATATTACTTTAGACGGAATAACTTTGACAAAGGAACAGCTAGAAGACTTCAATAAGGTTTACATTGTAGCTTGCGGAACAGCATATCACGCAGGCCTTGTAGGAAAATATCTTATTGAAAAGATGGCAAGAATCCCTGTTGAAATTGATGTTGCATCAGAATTCAGATACAGAGATCCATTTATTGATGATAAGACTTTATTTATTGCAATCAGCCAGTCAGGCGAAACTCTTGATACCTTGGAAGCACTACGTGAAGCAAAGAGAAAAGGTGCAAGAATCCTATCAATTGTAAACGTTGTAGGAAGCT
This sequence comes from Clostridia bacterium, assembly GCA_030537495.1. Lineage (GTDB taxonomy): Bacteria > Bacillota > Clostridia > Peptostreptococcales > Anaerovoracaceae > Senimuribacter. Next base: position 72,905 of record JAUNMH010000003.1, read on the forward strand.
CAGTAGCAAGAGAATCTGACGATGTATTCTATACATGGGCAGGACCTGAAATAGCAGTAGCTTCAACTAAGGCATATACTACGCAGCTTGTTTGCCTATACCTAATTGCTCTTTATATGGGTAAACTTAGGGACACTATTACAGAAGAGTACTACAGAACAATGCTTGAAGAATTAAAGGCAACACCTGCAAAGGTGGAAAAAATTCTGAAGGATGCTTCTAGCATCGAAGGTTTGGCAAAGATGCTATATAACAGAACTAATGTATTCTTTATCGGAAGAGGATTGGATTCAGCTGTTGCTTATGAAGGTTCACTGAAGCTGAAGGAAATTTCATATATCAATTCCTTTGCCATTGCGGCAGGTGAGTTGAAGCACGGAACCATTGCACTTATGGAGCCGGAAACAATTGTAATCGCGTTAGCGACTCAGGAAGTTTTGTTCGAAAAGATGGTATCAAATATTGTAGAAGTTAAGGCGAGAATGGCTCACGTTGTGTCAATTGCCAAGGAGGGCAATACTAAAATTGAGGAAACAAGTAATGAGACTGTGTACATTCCGCAGTGTGCCGACGAGGTGGCGCCGTTGCTTTCTGTTGTGCCTCTGCAGCTTTTCTCATACTATGTGGCAAGAGAAAAGGGCGAAGACATTGATAAACCAAGAAACCTTGCAAAGAGTGTAACCGTTGAATAGAGACAGGAGAGAAAACCAATGAATTACGAAATTAGAGACATTAATCTGGCACCGTCAGGGCATCAGAAAATTGAATGGGTAAGAAATAATATGCCGCTGCTTCGTGGTCTGGAAGATGAATTTTTAACAACAAAACCTTTTGAGGGCATTAAAATTTCTCTTTCTGTTCACCTGGAAGCAAAGACAGCTTACCTTTGTAAGGTTCTAGCAGCAGGCGGAGCTGAAATGTCAGTTACAGGAAGTAACGTACTTTCAACTCAGGATGATGTTGCTGCGGCACTTGTAGATGATGGTCTTAAGGTTTTTGCATATCACGGAGCTACTCAGGAGGAATATGACAGACATATTGAAATGTGTCTGGAACACAAGCCTAACATCATTATTGACGACGGTGGCGATTTAGTTGGAATGCTTCACACTAAGAGACCTGACCTTGCTGAAGAAGTATGGGGTGGCTGTGAGGAAACAACTACAGGCGTAATTAGACTTAAGGCTATGGCAAAGGAGGGAGTCCTTAAATTCCCTATGGTTGCTGTTAACGATGCTGACTGCAAGCACCTATTTGATAACAGATACGGAACAGGTCAGTCAGTTTGGGACAGCATTATGAGAAATACTAACCTGATTATTGCATCTAAGACTGTTGTTGTTGTTGGCTATGGCTGGTGCAGCCGTGGTATTGCAATGCGTGCAGCTGCTCTAGGTGCAAAGGTTATCGTAACTGAGATTAATCCGGTCAAAGCTATTGAAGCCAGAATGGATGGCTACGATGTAATGACTATGGATAAGGCGGCGCCTTACGGAGACATCTTCGTTTCCGCAACAGGATGCTGCAAAACTATTACAGTAGATCATATGTTAAAAATGAAGGGAGGCGCAATCCTGACTAATGCAGGTCATTTCAACTGCGAAATCGACATGGCTGGTCTGGAAGAAGCGACTATATCCAAGAGAGAAACTCGTAAAAACATTATGGGATACGAGCTTTCTAATGGCAAGATGGTTAATGTAATCGGAGAAGGCAGATTGGTAAACATTGCTGCTGCTGATGGACATCCTGCAGAAATCATGGATATGAGTTTTGCTGTTCAGGCTATGTCAGCGATGTACATTAAGGATAACTACAAGAAATTGCCTAATGATGTAATCGACGTAAGCAGCGAAATTGATGACATCGTTGCAAGAAGAAAACTTGCAGCTTGGAACATTGAAATCGACAGACTTACTCCTGAGCAGGAAGAATATCTGAATAGTTGGGATCTATAAAATGACGTACGAGGAAATTAAAAATCAGGCGGCTCAGGCCGTAACAGAATTACTTGAAGTTGCAAAGCTTTCCGAAGGTGACATCTTTATCATAGGATGTTCCTCCAGTGAAATCAAGGGTGCCCGCATAGGCAAGGGCTCTGACATCGATGCAGCAAAGGCTGTTTACGAAGGTGTTAAACCTATTCTTGATGAAAAGGGTATATATCTTGCTGCGCAGTGCTGCGAACATTTGAACAGAGCGGTAATTGTGGAGAAGGACGCTCTTCTTCCAGGCACAGAAATATGCAACGTTGTTCCGCAGCTTCATGCAGGCGGTTCTTTCGCCATGACTGTCTACCAAAATGCAAAGCATCCGGTTGCAGTTGAGGAGATCAAAGCTGACGCAGGCATGGACATCGGCGATACGCTTATTGGAATGCACCTTAAGAAGGTTGCTGTTCCTGTAAGAATTTCCGTTAAGGATATCGGAAAAGCACATGTCGTTTGTGCTAGAACTAGACCTAAATTTATCGGCGGAAGCCGCGCAGTTTACGACGATGTGCTGTCCGGCGGAGATGTGAGACGATAATTTTAAAATTTATTAACTGTAATGAACTTGATACCGGCGCCTGAAACAGTGGCGCTGATATTAAGTTCTTTTTTTATTTCTTCTATACCAACTTGACTTTGAGGACCTGTGTTAAGCATTTGTAGCCATTTATCAGGCACAGGCACCTTATCTGGAAATCCAAGTTGTGACATATGAAAAAATATAGAATCCTGGTTAGATAAGGCATGCTTGGTAATTATATATTTCCCATCTGATACCGGAATGGAAATGTCTATGGTCATTTCGTCTATAAAACTATTAATGGTGTCGTTGGTCTCATAGATTCCAGTACCACTAATGCATAGATGCTGGATCGCATCGTTATAATTGAGAATGACAATAATGTAAGAATCCTCTTTATATTCATCTTTTAAAACATAGTGGAATTTTCCACACGATATTAGTTTTCCTTTTGCATTTTGCAGAAGTCTGCAGGCGTAATATGAAGGCTTTGGTATAAATCCTGATGTTAAACATCCCATTCCACCTTTAAGAATTGCATCTTTATCTCCTAGATCACGTAATCTGTAAATGAATGTTTCCATTTCAGATGAAAAATAGCTTTGAACCAGTTGTATAGCAGCAGCTATTGAATCGTAGCCAGATGATGGGATGCAGGGAATTTCTGTGTCGTAAGAAAGTGTTACGTCATATCCTAAATAGCGCAGTTTATTCTCTATAAGTTTTGATTCAGAATCACTACCGTTACGGCTGATGGACAGCAAAATCTGTGGATAGCTTAAATCCTGGAGAAAACCGATAAGTTCTTCTCCCATGTGGGTGAAATCACCGGGAGTAATTATAAGTTTGAGGGTTTTGTTCGCTGTAGCAATTGCGTCAGCATCAGGCTGAACTCGAACGTTCATGTTAAACTGTCGCATGGTTGAGCTGCTTTCTTCCTGAGCGTTAAGGGTCGAGAGCAACTTTCGAATAATGGTTACGGCCAGGTTATCTGGAGGTACTTGAAGCGCAGCAGGATTATCTTCGCTGAGAATATGAGGAAGGAATATGTTGCGGTGCTCCGCAGGCGAATGATTGAACCATTTGTTAAAAACTTTCTCATAATATGCTGTTGATGAAAAACCTGTTTCTTTGGCAACGGCACTGATTTTTTTGGTTGTCTGCAGAAGTGGAATTTCAGACATTTCAACTCGAGCGAAGCAAACAAAATCCTGGAAACTAATTCCCATATATTCATGAATAATGTGGGAAAGATAGTAAGTACTTAGGTGTTCTTCTCTGGCGATATCTTCAAGGGTAATTTTATTGGAATGGTTAGCGTATATGTAGTTGATTATACGGCTTATTCTTTCTATAACCACTGGATTGTCGTTTTTGAAGTTGATAATGTCGTCTCCATCAAAGGCAAAAAGATTAAAATACTGATTGAGCAATCGGATGACCTCGATCATCTGGTATACGCAGTTATTCTTGTAATTGTAGCTTTTTTTCTCATACTCCAGCATTATTTGTAACAACATTTTTCTAAGGCTATCAAGTTTTGGATTTGTGTCTCTTTCTACATAGGTCATAAAGCAACCCTTAGGCAATGAAGGAAAGTATTGCGTAAAGAAGCGGTTGCTGATTTGTATTACGGCCACTAAATTATCTGAAGATGTTGCTGTAAGCCCATGAACTTCTCGTCCATTGAATGTGAAAATGTCACCTTCCTTTAGTAGATATGTAGATGAAACATCTTTTGCCTGGACTTCACCTTGTAATATATACAGGAATTCTACATCTTGGTGATAATGATAGGGGTATTCCGAAACGCTGAATATTCTTATGCACAGAGGGAAGTCATCTGGATATGTAATTTTCTCGAAGAGCATAGGTCACCTCATAAACTCAAGTATAAGATAATTTAAAATTAACTTTAAGATTTTTGAATATTATATATCAATATCTATGCGGTTTCAAAGGAAATTCAAAGAAAACTCCAGAAAAAAAGCAATATTCTGCATTCAATCGCAAGAAAAAGAGATTTAATCGCAAGATATTTAACATTATTGATAAAAAACTCATCTAATTCACAAAACCGTCACTATATAAAAAAATAACAGCAACATATTTGTTGTTAACAACAAACTATTAGAATATATTGAATGTATGAAGAGAGACGAAAGGAGGATTACATGTTAAACCCTAGAATACAAAGAATGAAGGATAAGTATTTTGATACAATTCCTACAATTACATCAGAAAGACTGGTATTAGCCACTGAAGCATATAAGAAATTTGCAGGTGAATCAGTGCCTATTTTCAGAGCTAAGGTTGTTAATTATATTATGGAAAATATGACTCCGCTGATTCTAGACGATGAGTTGATCGTCGGAACAACAACCAACGCTTATAGAGGTGCAAATATGCATCCGGAATTCCAGTCAAGCTCATGGTATATAAGTGATATCGATGAGTTTACTACTAGACCAAAAGATCCATACTATATTTCACCGGAGGATAAGGAAATAATTCTAGAAACCTTGAAATACTGGGATGGAAAATCTATGGAGGACATATCCGGACAGGCTATGCCTGCACATATTAAGGAGCTGGAAAAAGACGATATAATTTGTGTCGGTCTGGAAAATGGAGTTTCCGGAGAAACAACCTGTGATCATGACAAAATCCTAGAAATTGGCCTTCGTGGATACATGGAGGAATGCCAGAGAAATATAGATAGCATTGTTCCACAGACTATGGAGGAACAGGCAAAGGTGGATTTCTGGAAAGCTTGCATTATTCAGTGTAAGGGACTGATTACATATGCACACAGAATGGCAGACGAAGCAGAAAGACTTGCACTTTCATGCGATGATGCCAAAAGAAAACAGGAACTTCTCACAATCGCAGAAAACTGCAGAGTAGTTCCAGAAAATCCACCACAGAACTTCTACCAGGCATTACAGATGGTATGGTTTGTACATGTTTACTTCTATATCGAGGTGTGCACAACTGCTTGCGGCTTTGGAAGATTTGATCAGTATATGTGGAAATTCTATGAGAAAGATGTTATTAAAGATAAAACCTTATCAAAGGAAGAAGCTCTCGAACTTATAGAATGCCTATATCTGAAAACTTGCGAAGTTTATGAAGTAAGAGATAACTGGTATGCAACAGCCTTTGCTGGATATCCAATGTGGCAGACATTAATGGTTGGTGGACAGACTCCTGAAGGAGAAGATGCTACTAATGAACTTTCATATCTTTGCCTAGAAGCAGCTAGCGACCTACAGGTAAAGCAGCCGGTAATGGCAGTAAGAGTTTGGGAAAAGACTCCTGAGGACTTGTTCCAGTACGGATGCAAGATGATTCAGGAAGGCCAGGCAAATCCAGGATTCTTTAGCGATGATATTGCTATTAAAATCTGCATGGAAAAGGGCAGAGGCTGTACTCTTGAAGAAGCTAGAGACTGGAACATTGTAGGATGTACACAGCCTGCACCAGGAGGTGGCGGTGCAGATGGATCACCAGATGCCGGATATGTAAACATGGGAAAAATGATAGAATTCGTTCTTCACAACGGCGTAGATCCTGCAACAGGAAAGCTTATGGGCCTTGAAACAGGAGACCCTAGAGACTTTAAGAACATTGAAGAATTCAAAGATGCTCTTAAGAAACAGATTGTTTACCACTATGAGTTGATCAAAACTGGCTACAACCTGATGCAGAGCATACACATGAACCGCTACCCGGTAATTTTCGCATCCATGGTAACAAGAGGATGTGTGGAAAGCGGAAAATCAGTACAGCACGGTGGTGCAAAATACTCAACATGTGGTCTATATGTAACTGGCGCAGCAAACCTGGCCGATACAATTGCAGCGGTTGAGACTTGCGTTTTCAATGATAAAGATGTGACTATGGATGAGCTGATTAAGGCTTGCGATAATAACTTTGAAGGTCAGGAAAGATTGAGACAGATGCTCCTCAACAAGCCTGAAAAGTATGGAAATAATCAGCCACATGTAGATGCAATCTACAAGGAAATGATGGATTGCATAGCAGAACATGCTCAGGAGTGGAAAGATGCAAGAGGCGGTTACTATGCATTCGGAATTGACTCACAGACAATGAATATTCCTCACGGAGCGGTGACTGGAGCGCTTCCAGATGGTAGACTTGCCGGTGAACCATTCTGTGATGCATCATCACCAATGATGGGCAGAGACCTTCATGGACCAACAGCTACAGTAAAATCAGTCGCTAGCATGGTTGACGAAAAACTACACGAAGGCGCACTTTACAATTTGCGTTTCGACCCTAAGGCAGTTCAGGGCGAAAAGGGCCGTAACATTATAGAAGGGGTTGTCAAAACTTACTTCGACGATGGCGGCCAGCATATTCAGATTAATGTTGTAGATAATGAGACTCTTAAGAAAGCACAGAAAAACCCAGAAAACTACAAGGGACTCATGGTTAGAGTAGCCGGCTATATGGCTTACTTCACTGAACTGGATAAGAGTGCTCAGGACACTATAATTTACAGAACTGCACATTTAACCGATAACTAAGAGCTATAAATACGGAGGATAATTGGATGAATAGGACAAATGACAGCATACTAGTAGGGAGCATACAGAAGTTTTCAGTAGAAGACGGTCCCGGAATAAGGACAACAGTCTTTCTCAAGGGATGCCCTCTTAATTGCAAATGGTGTCATAATCCCGAACTGATTAATCCGAAGCAACAATTAATTAAAAGCCCAAGGAATTGCATTGGCTGCGGGTATTGTATCAAAACCTGCCCGCAGTCGGCACTATCCGTTGGTGAATCCGGTGAAATTACTGTAGACTATTCAAAATGCGATGCGTGTATGAAATGTGCTTCACAGTGCTATGCAAGAGCTTTGCGGCCTGTTGCAAAGGCAATGACTGTTGAAGAGATAATAAGTGAGGTAGAGCAGGATAAAGGATTCTATAATCATACGGATGGTGGCATAACCTTAAGTGGAGGCGAAATCCTTCTTCACGGAGAAATGGTCGGAAAAATTATAGATGCAGCAGCTTTAAAAAATATTGATGTCTGTCTAGATACAAGTGGATACGGGAGTCAGGAGGTTTTGATAAACCTGGCTAGTAGGGAGAATGTGACTGACATTTTGTATGACGTTAAGTCAGTAGACGATGATGTGCATAGGGAGTACGCAGGAGTAAGTAACGAGGTGATTCTTGAAAACTTGAGAGCCCTGGCGGGAGATGAGACGCTTAGGGCGAAGATAACTGCACGAATGCCTCTTATTTCAGGAGTTAATGACTCGGAGGAAATAATTAGAAAGACGGGCGAGATGTACCGTGAGATTGGAATTGAAAAGGTTAATTTGCTTCCTTATCATAATTTAGGAATTGGAAAACAGCGCAATATTGGAGGGGTTCAGGAGGAATTCCAGCAGCCTTCGGAGGAGCGCATTGATGAAATTGTAAATTATTTTGGAAACGAAATAAATTTAAAAGTTGAAGTATTGGGTAGAGTTTAAATTTTACTAAAGAAAAGGAGAAAAATTATTATGGATGGTAATTTAGGAGTTTTGACTCTCATTCCTGTGGTGAGCTTTTTTGTACTAGCTTTCCTTACTAAGAAATGTATCCTGAGTATTATGGCTTCTGGTCTGTTAGGGTACATCCTGTACTACAAGGCAGGTTTCTTCGTACCTATGATGGATGCGATTCAGGAAGCTGCATGTGACGGGGACAACAACTACATTGTTATTATTTGTTTGTTATTTGGATGTTTTGTTCAGCTGCTGAGAGAATCTAAGGGGGCTATTGCAGTTGGTGACTTGGCAAGAAAATATGTAAAGTCAGAAAAACAGGTTCTTTTACTGACTTGGCTATGCGGAATTATTATTTTCATCGACGACTATCTAAGTATTCTTGTTACTGCTAACTGCGTGCTTACTCTTTCTGACGAGCACAAAACTCCTAGAGAAATGTTGTGCTACATCATTAACACAACTTCTGCACCTGTTTGTCTGATCATTCCAATTTCAGCATGGGTTGTATTCTTCTCAGGCGTTTTCGGACAGCAGCCTGAAGCAGCTGTAGTTGGTGACTCTGCTATGAACATTTACTACCACATCATGCCTTACTTCTTCTATCCCTTCCTGTGCGTTTTGTTCGTGCCTCTTGTAATTCTTGGAATTATCCCGAAGATGGGCGGAATCAAGAAAGCATATAAGAGAGTTGCTGAAACAGGAAAGCTTTGGCCGGATTCAAGTAACGCGCAGAACCAGGGAGACGAAATGGGCGAAGTGTTTGGTGCTGCTGTAAGTGAAGCATCTGATAATGAAAAGGAAGTTAAGCCTCATCTTTGGGCCTTCGTTGTTCCAATGGCTGTTGTAATTGTTGCAACTCTGATTCTTGATGATATTTTATACGGCGTAACTATTGGTATCGCAGTTTGCTTCTTGCTGTTCCTTCCAACAAGAATTATGACTTTAAGTAAGTTCTGTGATGCTTGTTATAAGGGTCTTGAAGACATGTTATTTATCGCAGTAGTACTTGTTACTTCACTGTTCTACAGAGAATCAATTAACCTTATCGGATTACCTGATTATCTGATCAATGTTGCAGGTCCTTACATGAGTGCACACTGGCTTCCAGCAATTTCATTTGTTCTTATCGGCTTAGTTTGCTTTGCTACTGGTAACATCTGGAGTGTTCCTGCACTTTGCACACCAATCATTCTGCCGTTAGCAGCATCCACAGGTGCTAGCATTCCGCTAACTCTTGGTGCTATTATTTCAGCAGCATGTTTCGGAGCTCAGGCTTGCTTCTACTCTGACGTAACATTAATGTCAGCATCTGCTTGCAGAATCAACAATGTTGATTACGGAATTGCACAGCTACCATACATTGCAATTGTTACGGCAATATCCTTTGTAGGATATGTAATCGCAGGATTCGTAATGTAATATATTGAATCTGTGCGATCCGTAGAAACCTTGAGGCCATGAATTGAATATTATTTGATGAGAAACCTCGGCATATCCATATCTAGAAACTTGGAGTGCCGGGGTTAGTTTGTTTGCTTGGTACAAAACAGTATTTGATTTAGTTGTGCAATTGTGTTACAATACTTAGAAATATTATAGGGGAGGGATTATATAATGTTTAATTTAATGCTTGTGCTTTTGGCTATACCTTTAGTTCTTCTTTTTACTATAGGTATTCCAATTATCGTAGGTGTTGTCGTATACAGAGATGCCAACAAGAGAGTTGACTGTAACCCTTGGTTGTGGGCTTTGATAGCTGCTCTTGTACCAAGCTTTATCGGTGTGGTAATTTATGTAATTGTCAGAAGAGATTATCCACTTAAGCCAGAGAACAGACAGGCTATGGATGCTAGTGATGACGAGACCTATTACCAAAAGAACTATGACAATGTTGCAACAGATGGGGAGTTTGGTGCTCTTCCTAAATGGGCAAAGGTGCTGCTGATTGTTATTGCTGCATTAGTTATCTTATGGCTGGCAGGAGTTGTTATTGGTGTGCTAAAGTATTTGATTATGGGTTATCCACTTTCATATTACTAAATCTTGGCAGAGGATAACGTAAAAATCCTTGCAGACGGCAACGTAAATTAATAATAAGAATTTTGTGAGAGGCAGATATGGTGAGAATCATAGCTGCCTTTTTTTGACTTTTCTTTGATTTTCAACAACCCTTGACGGCTCAGGAGTTGGCGCTACTTTTATTCTTGGAATTGAAATCTTTAGCGCGAGGTCGCTACTTTTTGGACTTTTTCAAATGGAGGTCACGAATATGCAAAACAAATTTGTGAACAATGTGGCAAACCCTTCTGTTCATCCAATGGACAGGAAGAAATATCTCCCGGAGTGAATGGTCTCGTTAGGAATGTGGAGCGAAGGCAGGCTCTCGCTCCTATTATAATTACAGATTTGAAAAAAATTCAAAGAAATTTTCAGATTTTTGTCCAATTTTTGAGATTTGAAGAGTTAACTATATAGGGGGAGTAAAAAACACAGGGTATGTGTTATTTATGATTGACAGCCTGTTATATATAGGCTACGCTTATTATAAACAGGGGGAGGTTAGATGGTAGTTAACAAGAAAGATGCTTAGGTTTGTGAGGTGGCTAAAATGAGCAAAAAGAGAAAGATGATATGCGTATTAACTTGCACAATTGCGATTCTTTGTAGCTCTGCCATATGTTTTGGAACAACTAAAACTCATAAAAAGACATTTTCGAATATTGGAGTTACCGTAGTAGAAGGTGGGACATTTTTGGTTAATATCGATATGCAATCAAAACACACCTATACAGATACGACAACTCAAAGGAAGTTTACCGCCCAAAGCTATTCATTAATAGCAACAACGCCTTCTGCGGAACATTACAAAAACAAAGTGATTGTCGATATGGGGTGTTTACAGTATTTCCCTGGTGGCGTAAGGTGTCTCCAGGACCCTAATGACAACACCTCATATTTTGTGGATCCAAAGTGGTTAGCCTTCCGTGCAACGGAGAGCAAAACGAAAAAGAGCTATGCGTTGAATGCAAGCGATGCGTATTGCTCAGTAGCATATACGATAGGCGGGAAAGATGTTGTATACACGAGAAGTGGCGTAGCAAAATGGACAAAAATTGCAAACAAATAAGAAGTATTTATGAAACGGACCATTATCAGTTCGACAGGAACTTAGATAAGGCATAAGAAGGAGACCAGCTATGAAGAATATAAATAGAACAATGTTGATTATTATCTTACTAGCAATTGCAGTTGTAATAGCAGCATTTAGCGCTTTCCATTTTAGTCATGCTGAAGATGAGGACGAAGTAGCTACGGATACATTAATGAAGCATACTGCGATACAGCAGAAAGAAATTGACCTGATTGAAAAACTTGGAGGAAATACTCCATATCCTCAAATATATGTTACGGCTGAGACACTTGTCCAGCTAAAAGGATATGATAAGGACAAGGCAGTACAAGAAGCTGCAGACAGGTATGTTGAAAGGAAGGCCTTAGTTTGGGCAGCAGAGAAGAATGGGATTTTAGTTTCAGATCAAGAGTTTGAAAGCTATATTCAGATGCTAATTGATTCTATTAAGACGGCGGATAATTACGACGAATTAAAGGCTGCGTATGATGCCAATGGACTAACTCTAGACGAGTTGTATCGCGGGAATGAAGAATTCTACAGAGATAATTATATCATCGATAAACTATATGACAAATGGCTCCAACAACGTTTGGATGGCGAGACGAAAGTTTCACAAGATGAACAGGAAAATCTGGATAAAACATGGGAAACTTTTATTAAAGAAACGGTTGATGAATATAAGAAATCCAAAACATTTAAGGCAGCTAAACTGGCATTAGATGCATCGAAGAAAATATATAGTGCAAAGCAGACAACTAATGTTACTGAACTAAAAAATGAAAAAATTTGGATTGACGTTAATGAATAGAGTTAGAAAAAAATACATTGCCGTCAGGCTTTGTGAGAGGCAGATATGGTGAGAATCGTAGCTGCCTTTTTCTTATGCAATAAATGTTTAGCGAGTAGCAAATGGAGGTGTCCAAAGCGTGGTATGGTTAATAGAGAAAAAGAGTTGTTGCGGATCGAGAGGTCAGTTGATATAATTGTTGAAAGGCTAGTACGGCATGTACGTTTTTTTATGAAAGGAGATTGAAAGTGAAAAGAATTATTTTCATGACATGTGTTATTGTTTCTGTGATTTTTACTAGTAGCTGCTTTACTTATGCACAGGAACACGAATTGCAAATAGACAGTGTACAAAATGAGTCTATTACAATTCCAATATTTGACAGTTATGAGGAACTGAAGAAAGCAGAAGAGGAAGAACTAATTACAACGTATCAAGTTTACCTTCAAGATAATTCAGGAGGAACTCAGTATTGTAAAATAAAGCCTGTTCTTATACGTACAATTGGAGGATGTGAGCTGTATTTTGATTTTGACTCTACATTTCAACTTTCTGCAGTAAGGTTTAAAGAACTAATTATTGAAAGTGAATATATTGGTAAGAATTTTTTTAAAAAAAGTTCTCAAAAGTATATAGTAAAAGATTTAGACTTTTCTTTATATACAGGAAAACGTCTTATTTACAGAGGTATATCAATTCCTAAAACGGAGAATCGAGTAACCATAAGAACAAAAGGTTTAGGTATATATCGAAATAGCCCCGCAGGATGGCTGAGCTGTCAATATCAAATTGGAGGATGGTGGAAAATTGCATAACGAAAGGACTTCTCATACACGGCAGAATTTCGAAGAAAAAGAGTATATAAGAAAGAATAAGAAAGGGATTATTCCTTGCGATTTTAATTTTGAAATATACGAAACTTTTCTGAAAGAAAATTATGATTGTAAAGACATAACTGAGAATAAGACAGAAGCAAATAAAATTCATATGAGAATCTTTATAGAGAATCAAGAACAGTGCTTTCCTGATGCTTCCGAAGTTCAACCTGTTTTTTATGAAATATTGAAAAACGCTAAAAGTGAAAGCTTATATAACGCGATTGATTCAAATGAGGTTGTTTATGTTTACATGGATAAGAAAACTGGATATTATGAAACCAATAGCAGGTTCTTATCGTACAAGTTAACCTTATTGCGAGGTGTAACTCCGGAGGAATATGCGTGCGACTCGCCGCAGTTGTTACACCTGATTACGATAAAAAATATGAGGCCCTTTGATCCAGAAAAACTATGATCACATAGCAACAGATTTTTGGAACCCTGAAGTACTTGATTCTAGGTTATCCAATTACATTATATTAATTTGAGATTTAGGGGCTAGGCTGTCTAGAAGTAGTTGGCGGCTAGGGTATAAGAACATTAAATTAGAGGCAGATATGGTGAGAATCATAAGCTGCCTTTTTCCTTCTTAGGAAATTTTGGCGGCGAGGTGAGAGCTGGCGCTACTTATTCTTGTTTTATTGAGATTTTTGGCGGTGTACCCAGGGCCGTTGCCCTTTTTGCCCTTGAAATTGAAAACTTTAGCGTGGAGTCGCTACTTTTTGGATTGTTTCAAATTTCTTAGCGCCTTCAAAAAAATGATGCTAATACTTATTCATTGAAAATTATAAAAATTATGGCAATTTTGATTATCACTATAAATTCATGTTTTTTAGTGGCCTGTCACTAGAAAAACTAAGAATTTCCTATGCTTAACTGATTTTTTCCGAGCTCTAAATATGAAATTCCTCTTCATTTATCTAATATCCCCCGAATCTCAGCACGATTATTCTTCATAATCACCTCAAACTGCACGCTTTTTCTAATAATTCGTCTCGTGAGGCGCTATATTTTTCCGAAAAGCCAAAAAAGTAGCGACTTCGCGCTAACTTTTTTTCTAGAGGGCGAAAAGTAGCGAGCATAAAGAAAGAGGTATTATACATGGATTTACGTTCCTGAATTGTTAAAATGTTACAGAGAATCTTTGACGCAAGGTGGGGGTGATCTCATGTCTGGTCGAGTTCGCAGGGTTAACTGAGCTATGTGTCGAGGGGTTAATGACTTTACCGCCTTTCGCGCCCTCTCTCGCCCTCTCTCGCGCCGCTCCTTGCGGTGGTGCTAGTAGGCGATGGGTGAAATTAGCTGAAACCCTTTGAAAAAAAGCAGAAAAGGTAGTATAATAAAACGAGTTATAGTCAATTACCATTATGGAGGATTTTAATAAATGGATTACAAGAAATTAGCAGAATTACTATTCCCAGAAATTACAGGAAAGCCTGAAGATTATGAGGCGAAGTATCCGGCAAGACAGCTTCCTGAAGGTGCAAAGGTTACAAGACTTGGACCGAGCCCAACAGGCTTTATTCATCTTGGAAATCTTTATGGAGCTTTCGTTGATGAAAGACTTGCGCACCAGTCGGGCGGAGTTTTCTACCTGAGAATAGAAGATACAGATGATAAGAGATATGTAGAAGGAGCTGTGGATATTATCATTAATTCACTGAAGTTCTTCGGAATCAATTTTGACGAAGGAGCTACAATGGATGGAGATATTGGCGAGTACGGAAACTACACACAGAGCCAGAGAGGCGAGATTTATCAGTGCTTTGCAAAGAAGCTAGTTGAAGAAGGCAAGGCTTATCCTTGTTTCTTAACAGAGGAAGAAATCAGCGAAATCAGAGCATGCCAGGAAGCAAACAAGTGCAACCCTGGAATCTACTGCCAGTATGCAAAATGCAGAGACATGAGCTACGATGAAGTAAAGGCAAGTATAGAAGCAGGAAAGCCTTACGTTATTAGACTTAGATCAGACGGAAAACCTGCAGAAGCATGCGACGAAGTTAAGAAGATTCAGGTAGAAGATGCAATTAGAGGAACATTGGAAATGCCTGAGAACTGCCAGGACGTAGTTATTCTAAAGACTACAGGAATTCCAACATACCATTTTGCTCATGTTGTAGATGATCATTTAATGAGAACTACACATGTAGTAAGAGGAGCTGAATGGTTACCTTCACTACCAATTCACGTAGAGCTATTTGAAAAGCTAGGATGGAAAATGCCTATTTACTGTCATACAGCTCAGCTTATGAAGCTAGATGAAGAGGGCAATAAGAGAAAGCTTTCTAAGAGGAAGGACCCAGAACTTTCACTGGATTACTATAGAAATCAGGGATACCACCCTGCAGCTGTAAGAGAATATCTTCTTACAATTTTGAACTCCAACTTCGAGGAATGGAGAATGGAAAATCCAGATGCACCAATTGATGAGTTTGAATTTACTACTGAAAAGATGAGTAACTCAGGAGCATTATTTGATCTGAATAAGTTAAATGATATCAGTAAGGATGTTTTACTGAAAATTTCAGCTCCAGAATTATATGATTTCTTAAAGGCTTGGGCAGAAGAATTCAAGCCTGAGATTATGCACATCTTTGAGGATAGAGAATACCTTGAAAAGATTCTTGACCTTGGAAGAAATGATAAGAAGCCAAGAAAGGACCTTATCTATGCACAGCAGATCATTGAATTTATCAGCTACTTCTTCGACGATATGCTGAAGATTGAAGATGAAATGCCTGCAGAAGTTCCGGCTGAAGATGTGAAGAAAATTTTAGATGCTTATCTTGCAAGCTACGATCACAATGACGATCAGAGCATGTGGTTCGATAAGATTAGAAATATTGCAACTGAATTAGGATATGCGGCTAAGCCTAAGGATTTCAAGAAGCATCCTGAAGAATACAAGGGTCACGTAGGTCACGTGAGCACAGTAATCAGAATCGCGCTAATGGGACGTGCGCAGTCACCGGACGTATGGGAAATCCAGCAGATTCTAGGCGAAGAAAGAACAAGAGCGCGCATCGCAAATTATTAAGGAGAAATTAAATGGCATTTACTCATTTACACGTACATACTGAATATAGTCTTTTGGACGGAGCAGCCCGAATCAAGGATGTAGTTGCGCGTGCAAAGGAGTTGGGGATGGATTCCCTTGCCATTACAGACCACGGCGTCATGTTCGGCGTAATCGACTTCTACAGAGAATGTAAGAAGCAGGGCATAAAGCCAGTGATTGGCTGCGAGGTTTACACGGCGGCCAGGACTATGTTGGATAAGGACGCAGATAAGGACAAATACCAGGGTCATCTGGTTTTGCTAGCAAAGGATAATGAGGGTTACAAGAACCTGATAAAGATTGTTTCCCAGGGTTTTACCAAAGGATATTATTATAAGCCGAGAATCGATAAAAACGTTCTCAGGGAGCACAGGGAGGGCATCATCGCACTGTCCGCCTGTCTTGCCGGCAAGGTCCAAAATTGTCTGCTCAACAGAGACTACGAGGGTGCCAAGAAGGAAGCCATGGAAATGGACGAAATCTTTGGCCATGGAAATTTCTACTTAGAACTGCAGGACCAGGGGCTGGATGAAGAAGCTTTTATCAATCCGCAGCTGGTGAAGCTGGCGAAAGAACTTGAAATTCCAATGGTTGCAACTAACGACGTCCACTATGTTAAGCAGGAAGATGCAGAGTATCACGACGTGCTTCTTGCAATTCAGACAGCGACCAACGTTGATGACCCCAACCGAATGCGCTTCCCTAACGACCAGTTCTACTTGAAAAGCGAAGACGAAATGCGCAAGATTTTCGCCTACGCCCCAGATGCCATAGAGAACACCCATAAGATTGCCATGGAGTGCAACGTGGAATTCGAGTTCGGCAATTACCATTTGCCAGAGTTCGTGCCACCGGCGGGCAAAACCAACAGAGACTATCTGAGGGAGCTTTGTGCCCGGGGCCTGGAGCAGAGATATGATCATGTTACGGATGAGCTGAGAGAAAGACTGGACTACGAGCTGGGAGTAATTGAATCCATGGGATATGTGGAGTATTTCCTAATCGTATGGGATTTCATTAATTTTGCCAAGGAAAATGGCATTATGGTGGGGCCAGGAAGAGGGTCAGCAGCAGGAAGCTTGGTTGCTTATTGCCTTAAAATCACAGATATAGACCCAATCAGATACAGCTTGATTTTCGAGAGATTCCTTAATCCAGAGCGTGTCAGCATGCCCGATATCGATATTGATTTCTGCATCGAACGCCGAGGCGAAGTTATAGAATACGTTAAGGAAAAATACGGAAAAGACAATGTTTCACAGATTATAACCTTTGGTACAATGAAGGCAAAGGCTGCAGTTAGAGACGTGGGCAGAGCGCTTAACATGTCCTACGCAGATGCAGATAAAATTGCAAAGGCAATTCCTTTCGACCTTAAGATGACCATAGATAAGGCACTGGAAATGAATCCGGAGCTGAAGGATTTATACGATAATGACCCGGCTGCTGCAAAGGTTCTAGATGTTTCCCGGGCCATAGAAGGTATGCCGAGACATGCATCGACCCATGCGGCGGGAGTTGTAATTTCCAGGTTGCCACTAGATGAATACGTGCCTTTATATATGTCAGATAAAGGTATAGCGACCCAGTTCAACATGACAACTATAGAGGAACTAGGGCTGTTAAAGATGGACTTCCTGGGCCTTCGAAATCTTACGGTAATTAGAGATGCCCTGGAGCTAATAGAAGAAAATTACGGAGTTTCCATAGACTTTGCAAAAATGGGATATGACGATCCGGCAGTTTATGAAATGATTGCCAGCGGCAACACAGAAGGAGTTTTCCAGCTGGAAAGCAACGGAATGACTTCCTTTATGAAAAATCTGAAGCCAAGCTGTTTCGAAGACGTTGTTGCAGGAATTTCACTGTACAGACCGGGTCCTATGGACTCCATACCTAAATATATAGAAAACAAAAAGCATCCGGATAACATTAAATATGTTACGCCGGAGCTGGCACCTATTCTTGATGTAACTTATGGATGCCTAGTTTATCAGGAACAGGTAATGCAGATTGTGCGAGACTTGGCGGGCTACAGCTATGGTCGTTCAGACCTTGTGCGCCGTGCCATGAGTAAAAAGAAAAAAGATGTAATGCTTCAGGAAAAAGAGTATTTCATTAACGGCAAGGTTGACGAAAATGGCAATGTTGAGATACCAGGCTGCGTACGCAATGGGATTTCGCCTGAGGCGGCAGAATCTATTTTTGCTGACATGGAAACCTTCGCACAGTACGCTTTTAACAAATCCCACGCAGCGGCTTATGCCGTGGTGGCTTTCGAGACGGGTTATCTGAAGAAGTATTATCCTGTAGAGTTTATGGCGGCGCTACTTACAAGCGTTATGGGCGATGCAAAGTCAATTGCAAAGTATATCAGAAACTGCCAGGATATGGGGATTCAGGTACTTCCACCGTCTGTAACAGAAAGTGGAAAGAAGTTTACTGTAGTTGACGGTAAAATACGCTTCGGTCTTCTAGGTGTAAAAAACGTAGGTGAGGGCGCCATTGATGCCATTATCAAAGCCAGAACAGAGAAGGAACCGCCAACTGATATCTTCAATTTCATTAGCGGACTTGAAATCAGCGAGGTGAACAAGAAGGCTATAGAAAGCCTGATTAAGGCGGGAGCCCTTGATGGTTTTGATACTAATAGGGCGGCACACCTGGCCATATATGAAGGTCTGGTGGAGTCGGCTCAGAACACAGCGAGGAAAAATATCGCGGGGCAGCTATCACTCTTCCAGCTGAGCAGTGAGGAAATGAGTGCAGGCAGCATAAGAACCAGCCTGCCGAAGGTGGAAAACTTTGACAAGAGAACCTTGTTGGCTTTGGAAAAGGAAATGCTGGGGGTTTATATATCGGATCATCCGCTCAACGAATATCGCAAGCGAATTGAGGAGCTGACTTCGGTGAACACTGAGGAACTGGCTCATGCAGCAGAGGACCACGAAACTAACGGAAAAATCCGGGACGGCATGACAGTAACTGTTGCAGGCATGATTACGGGCAAGAAAAATCTTGTTACCAAGAACAATAAGCTTATGGCCTTTGTGGATCTGGAAGATTTATATGGGGCCATGGAAGTTGTTGTTTTCCCTAATGTCTATGAAAAATATGGGGATGAAATTGAGGAAGATAGAGTGGTGGCAATGCGTGGTAAGCTGAACTTCAAGGAAGACGAGATGCCAAAGCTTCTTGCAGACACCATTGTAAATATTGCCGATGTTACTGAGGAGAAACTGGCTGGCAATAGCAAATACAATGGAAGCAAATACAATGGCAATAAATACAACGGAAACCAAGGTAACGGTGGCAACAGGGGCGGTGCTATAGGCACAGATAATGTTATTAAGGTAAGGATTCCTGCTGAAGGAGATGAAAAGGAAATTCTTTCTGAGCTTTCTGAGATTTTCGGCGGATTCAGGGGAAGAGTTCCCGTGCTTATATATTTACAAAACGGAAAAATTGTAAGAACCAGTCCAAATGGAGGCGTAAGTGGATCAATCGAGTTTTTTGACGCTGTAGCTGAAATTGTAGGACGAATGAATATAAAAGGGAGGGTTATACAATGAGAAAAATTGGTGTATTAACTAGTGGCGGAGACGCACCCGGTATGAATGCAGCTGTTAGAGCTGTTGTTAGATGCGGAATCGATGCAGGTCTGGAGGTTTATGGAATTTCCAGAGGATATGAAGGTCTTATTGATGGCGAAATTAATAGAATGGGATATAGAGATGTCAGCGACATTTTGCACAGGGGAGGAACCATTCTCAAAACTGCCAGAAGTGAGAGATTCAAGACTGAGGCAGGTCAGCGCAAGGCTATGACTATGTTGGAGACCTTCGGAATAGAAGGGCTTGTAGTTATTGGTGGAGACGGTTCACTAAAAGGAGGTCGCGACCTTTCCCGTATGGGAATGAAGGTTATGGGACTGCCGGGAACTATAGATAACGACCTGGGGTACACAGACTTCACTATTGGTTTTGATACTGCTGTTAGCACCGTACTCGATGCAATTAGCAAGCTTCGTGATACATCTTCGGCTCATGAAAGAACTACTGTTATTGAAGTAATGGGTAGAAATTGTGGGGACATTGCTTTGTTTTCTGGTCTTGCAGGCGGTGCACAGGCAATATTTATTCCTGAAATTGATTCAGACATAAATGAAGTTTGTAAGAAAATCGTTATTTCAGCCAATGACGGAAGACGCCACAGCATTGTAATTCGCGCAGAGGGCTATCACATGACTTCCCAGGAAATCGTAGATGCCATTGCTACAAAGACAGGCAGAGAGACGAAGCTGGTTGTTTTGTCATACTTGCAGAGAGGCGGAAGTCCTACAATGCATGACAGAATTCTTGGAACGCGTACTGCGGCTAAGGCTGTTGAACTTCTTAAGGAAGATTCAACAAGTAAGGCCATTGGAATTGTGGACAACACCATTGTGGCCTATGACCTTGAGGAAGCTCTTAATCAGAAGAGAGAACTGAATATGGATATACATAATCTTATAGAAACCCTAGGAAAGTAAGAGGAGGACATTAATGAAGACATTTACAATGATTGCAGGATTCATCCTAACTGTTTTAGGCATATTCTGTATTGCAGAGTCAGGAGTGTCATTTCTGGCTGTAGCATTTCCCGTGGGAATCGTAATGATGCTAGTTGGTATCGTAGAATGCCTTGCATATAAAAAGGTTTCTGAAACTGAAGAAAGAAAGCACTTTATATTTATAGACGGGCTGACAACATTCTTTATAGGTTTTGTTTCAATCAGCGGTTGCCTGACTGTGGACATGGCCGTTGTCGTGACTTTCGCTCTGTGGAGTTTAGTTGCCGGCATCCGTGTAATTGGCCTGCTTATTGAGGACGGAAGCTATAAGGAAGAAGAAAAAGACCTGAATTTCTACTGCATGCTAATAGTAAGTGCTCTTAACATGCTAATCGGTATTTACGGTTTCTTCAACTCCATGGCACTTGAAGTTACAGTTCTCATGATGGTTGGACTGTGCTGTGCAGTGCAGGGTCTCAACGTTATACGTATCGGCTTCGACATACCGTACATTAAGCCAGAACTTATCAAAACCAAAACCGAGAAAATTGCTGATGCTGAGGCTGAAGTTCAGAAGGCTAAACAGGAAATGAAGGCAGCAATTCAAAACGTTAGAGACGCTAAGGAAGCTGTTGCCGCCGCTGAAGAGGAACCAGAATTCCATGAAATTGTGAGCCAGCCTGCGGCAGAACCAATTGCTGAAATCATCAACAACATCGTAGAACCTGCAAAACCAGAAGATGACGAGACTAATGAGGACGGCAATAACGATGGCGTAGAAACAGAGAAAGAAACAGAAAAGTAATATGATTGATATTTGTATTATTGGAGGAGGGGCTGCCGGGTTAACGGCAGCCATTTCTGCGAAAGAGGCAGATTCTACCCTTAGAGTTGTGATAATTGAAAAAAAGGAAGAAGTGGGCAAGAAGCTCCTTACTACGGGAAATGGGAAATGTAATATGACCAATCTTGCGTGTCCGGGACAGAAGGAAACCTTAGGGTTCTTTGGAAGTCTGGGGGTTTTGACCCGTCATGACAGTCAGGGCAGGGTATATCCCTACACTGAAGAAGCCCGTGCAGTGAGAGATGCGCTTTTGCAGCGCGCAGAGGACCTTGGCGTGGAGGTCTTCACTTCGGCGGAGGTTCTTGGCGTGAAGAAAAATCAGGAGCACTTTCTCATTGAACTTGGAAAGGAAAAACTTGAAGCCGAAAAGCTTCTTATTGCAACGGGCGGCAAATCCGCACCACAGTGCGGGAGCACGGGAGACGGTTACAGGTTTGCCAAAAGTTTGGGGCATAAGGTTAACAGGCTGGTGCCTGTTTTGACCGCCATTGACGTGAAAGAAGATACGAAGGATTTGGCAGGAATCAGAGCCAAGGCCAAGGTTTCCCTTACGTTTAACAATGAGGAAATCTTCTCTGAAGAGGGAGAGGTGCAGTTTACGGCTACAGGCGTATCTGGAATCTGCATTTTTAATATGTCTCGCCTTCTCTTGATTCCTGAGGGCAAAACCATTAAAAATGGATTCGATGATTACAGGATTCATATTGACTTTTTCCCAGAAGTGGATGTGAACATTTTGCAGATCTTGCTTGCTGAGAGAAGGTTAACGGCTTTTAAGGGAAATAGGCTGCTAGATTATATGGTAAAAAAACCTTTGGCAGAGAGAATTCTCAAAGTCGCAGAGTCTGAACGTGAGGTTGCGACTATGCTAAAGGACTTCCAACTTTCACCTTCTGGTGCAAAGGGCTGGAATTTTGCCCAGGTTACAAAGGGCGGAGTGGCCTTGGATGAAGTTGTTCCGGAGACTATGGAATCAAGGCTTATTGACAACCTTTTCTTTGCAGGGGAGGTTCTAGACTACGACGGCCCGTGCGGAGGCTTCAACTTGCAGTACGCATGGGAAACAGGAATAAAGGCAGGAAGGGGGATGGCCCGTGAACATAGATAATATAAGTAGAAATAATAGATATAGAATGCAGCAGGTTAAGCTTGGAATTAATGAGTCCAAGGATGAACTGCCGAAAAAAATTCTAAAAAAACTGGGCAGCAAAGACTACGTTATCAGCGATTATGAAATCGTCCGCGAGTCCATTGACGCCCGCGACAAAAACGACATTAAATTTGTATATACAGTGGATTTTGAACTGATTTCCAAGAGAAATCACAAGCACAAGGTGACCTTGCCACAAAACACAAAAGGCGTAAGCCCGGCGCCGGAAATGGTTTACGTTGACGTGCCAGCTGGAAATATGCGCCTTAAGCATCGTCCTGTAATAGTCGGATTCGGCCCTTGCGGAATGTTTGCAGGACTTATATTAGCTCGCAGAGGCTACAGACCTATTATCCTTGAGCGCGGTAACAAGGTAGAGCAGCGCGTTGAGGATGTTAGAAAGTTTTGGGATGAAGGCGTTCTTAATACAGAGTCCAACGTCCAGTTTGGTGAGGGCGGTGCAGGCACATTTTCTGATGGTAAGCTGACTACAGGAATTAAGGATTCCAGAATTCGTAAGGTTCTAAGGGAACTGGTTAAGGCAGGTGCTGATCCTGATATAATGTACAAACAAAAGCCTCACATTGGCACAGATGTACTTGTTGAGGTGGTTCGAAATATTCGCAAGGAAATTATAGCTTGCGGAGGAGACGTTAAGTTTGGCGCCCGATTCGAGGAGTTAGTTATAGGTGATGGCAAGGTTTGTGGACTGTGCTATACCAATGCCTCTGGGGAAACTCTAGAGCTGGAAACAGATGCTGTAATTATGGCCATGGGTCACAGCGCTAGAGATACGTTTAGGACCTTAAATGCTCAGGGCGTTGTTATGAAACAGAAGCCTTTTTCCATTGGCGTGAGAATAGAACATCCACAGAAATTAATCGATAAGGCTCAGTACGGCGAGGCTAAGGGATTGCCGCCAGCTGATTACAAGCTTTCCTATCACTGCGAAAACGGTAGAGGGGTATATACCTTCTGCATGTGTCCAGGGGGAGAAGTGGTTATTGCATCTTCTCAGGAAGGCATGGTAGTAACTAATGGTATGAGCAACAGAGCTCGTAACAGCGGCACTGCGAACTCAGCTCTTCTTGTAGATGTTCGCTGCGAGGACTTTCCTTCTGAAAGCCCTTTGGCTGGAGTGGACTTCCAGGAGAAATATGAGAGACTGGCCTTTGAAAACGGCGGTAGGAATTACAGGGCGCCTAAATGCACCTGGGGTGAATTTAAGAAAGATGATGGGGACAGGGCAGTTGCTGTCCAAAAAAGCCTGCCTGAATTTGCAGTTGAATCCATTAAGGAGGCTATGCCTCATCTTGGAAGAAAAATCAAGGGATTTGACTCAGATGATGCGTTAATGACTGCAACAGAAACGAGGAGTTCGTCCCCTGTTCGTTTTGATAGAAGTTTGGAAACTATGGAAGGTAGCTTTGCCGGATTAATACCTGCAGGCGAGGGCGCAGGATATGCTGGCGGAATCATGAGTGCAGCCTGCGATGGAATCAAGGCAGCAGAGAAGATAATCGGAAAATTCTATGTTGAAGGATAAGGATATTAGAGAGCCTCTTTTTTCCTTTATTGAGGAGAAATTTGGTAAGGTTAGGATAATTGAGGAGAAGCAGATTAAGAAGTCGAGGGCTGACTGCATGCTAGTTACAGAGGATTCTTTAATTGGCATCGAGATAAAAAGTGATGCAGATTCCTACGCTAGGCTGGATCGTCAGATTCAGGACTATAATCGCTTCTTTGACTATAATTATGTGGCAGTGGGGCCTAGCCATGCAAAAAGTGCTACGGATCATGTGCCTCAGTGGTGGGGGATTATTACGGTTAGCGACAGAAATGAAGAGGAGGTTCCTATGGTGGAAATAGTTCGTCAGGGGACACCTAACCCTAAGCGCGAGAAAATGGTGAAGCTGAGAAATCAGCTTTCTATTTTGTGGCGACTGGAGCTTAATAATCTGCTGGAAATCAATGAGATGCCTAAGTACAAGCAGAAGAGTAAGGATTTTGTTATTCATAAGATTGCGGAGAAGGTGGACGTGGAGGTTCTAAAACCCCAGATCAGCAATGAGCTTTTCGAAAGGGACTATACGACTATTGCGGAGAGAATTGCTGAGTACAAGGAAGGCGAAAAGAAGAAGGTCAAAAGAAGACAAGTTAAGAAATAATTATTGACATATGCCCAAAATAGTTGTTGACATATGTTCGAAACAAGAGCATAATAGTATCATAGAATAAGAAAGTCGGCTTCGCCGATTATATTATAAGCGGTAGACTTTCTTGATATTCCGGAAATATCGAAACGATATTTCCTACATAATAAAAACGAGGTGATAGTATGCCAAGACCTATGAAATGCAGGAAGGTTTGTTATTATCCTGAGACCATAGAGTTCGGACCTGTGGGTTTTGATACTTGCGACAGCGAAGCTGTAATTATGGCCGTGGATGAGTACGAGACCATTAGGCTCATTGACAAGGAAGGCCTGAGCCAGGAGGAGTGCGCTGCTTCTATGCAGATTGCCAGAACCACGGTGCAGAGAATTTATGAAAGCGCGCGGCGGAAGCTGGCGAAATGCATTGTGGAGGGACGCGTCCTTAAAATAGAAGGCGGAGATTTTCTGCTTTGCGACGGAGGAAATGGGCAGTGCCACCGAGGAGAGTGTTTCAAGAAGACGTATTATCAGCGATATAAGAAGGACAAAGGAGAAAAAACTATGAGAATTGCAGTAACTTATGACAATGGACAGATTTTTCAGCACTTCGGACATACTGAATATTTCAAGGTTTATGATGTAGAAGATGATAAGATTCTTTCATCAGAAGTAGTAGATACTAACGGAAGCGGACACGGCGCTTTAGCAGGTGTCTTAAATGCATTAAATGCTGACGCTCTAATCTGTGGAGGCATCGGCGGTGGTGCACAGAACGCGCTGGCTGCTGCAGGAATTAGACTTTATGCAGGAGTTTCTGGAGACGCGGATGCAGCTGTTGAAGCTCTTCTTGCAGGAAATCTAGAGTACGGCACAGAAGCAAACTGCGACCACCACGGACATGACCACGGCGAAGGCCACCAGTGTGGAAATCACGGTTGCGGTTCCGGTCACAGCTGCGGACATCACTAAGGTTAACAACGGTTGCAACATCAACTGTTACAATAACGAACAAAACTCCCAGAGGGTACATACCCGAGGGAGTTTTTTTATGTGGTGATGCGCGCGGCGAGTGCACATTTTACCTTACTCTAAATCCTACTCCTAGTTCTGCAGCCTTAGCGGCGCAGATATCTATAGATTCCTGAGACAGGCTGCCGCTTACAACGGAGCAAGTTACTTTAGTAACATGTTTCTTGACCTTCTTAATGAAGTCCAGCATTGCATCATAGGATTCAAGTCCGTAAACTGGATGACATAGATTGTTGAATTTCTCTGCATCAGCCTCGTTCATGCTTACGTTTACGGCGTCGATTAAACCTTCCATTTCAGGAGTCCTATCCTTACCGCAGCGAAGATTTACAAGACCGATGGTGTTTATTCTTGTTTTTACATGAAAATTCTCCTTAATATAGCGGGCGATTTCTAAAAGTTCATCGAAACGTTCAGTGGGCTCACCGTAACCGCAGAAGACAACTTCGTCGTAGCTTGGCACATCCCATTTCTTAAGTTCATCTTTGACTTCAGCCACTGTAGGCTCCTTGTCGAGAAAGAGGGAGTCGGCTGTTCCCAGGCTATCAGTAAAGTTCTTAATACAAAACTCACATGCACAAGGACATTTGTTGGTTAAATTAATATATAGGCCTCCGCCATAATCATATACTACCGTTGACATTTCTATTACCTCACTTTTCCTAAGATTCTTAAGATGACTTCATTATACACCTCAGCCATAGCTCTTAAAAGTCCCTCGGAAAATTTTTTTCGAAATATGGGGATTTTTGATAAAAAAGGTGTTGAAATTGTAAACGAAATGTGGTATGGTTCTGTTAAAAGATAAACAAACGGATAAAATGTTTATGAATGGTCAAACAAAATGACTAAACATAAAAGAAAATATGGGAAGGATGTTAAATCGTGGAATTTAAAGAACTTACACTGAATGAACTAATACAAGGATATGTGTGGCTGGAAGATGAACAATCATATCAGTGCATATTCTGCGGAGAGAAATTTGAAGAAGGAATGATTTATTCTTCCCGAGACAAATCCGTAAATGCTAAGAGGGCTATACAGGAGCATCTTTTCGATGAACATGGCGGAGTCTTTGAATGTCTTCTGAATTTGGACAAGCAGGTAAATGGCCTGTCCGATGCTCAGAAGGATATTCTAGAAGGCATGTACGATGAAAAAGATAATAAAGATATGAGTGAAGAACTTGGTATCAGTGCAGCAACAGTAAGAACTCATAAATTCAACCTTCAGAAGATGAAGCGCGAAGCAAGAGTTTTCCTAGCTATTATGGAACAGATTGAAAATGAGGAAATTGTTGCGACGAGAAAGCATCTTGAACCTGAAGATGATGCAAATAACGGACATCATCCACAGTTTAACGGAGATTTATCTGGCAATTTACTACATCCATTTTTTACACAGTATAATCTTAAATAAGGCTTAAATAGAGGCGGAACAAATGGGATACCAGACGGAACTAGCAGAATTAAGAAAATTCACTGAAAAAATAGAATACTACAATTATACAAATAATGCCCTTATATATTGGGACAAAATCACCTATATGCCTAAGAATGCTATTGAGTATCGCAGTAAGGTAATGTCCTTCCTTGCAGGAGAACAGTATAAGCTGGTTTCAGACAGAAACCTTCAGAAACTGATCAGATATTTTAAGGGAAACAGTAGAAATGACATTGTAACCAATGCCACAATTAAGAAACTAATTGTCAGTGCTGAAAATATCAGTGCCATTCCAGCAGAAGAGTATCAGGAATATGTGGAACTCATTGCAGTATCGGAACAAATTTGGGCAGAGGCTAAGGAAAAGAACGACTTTGATTCTTTCAGACCTTATCTGGTAAAAATATTCGATACTTTCCGCAAGTTCGCTGAGTACTGGGGATATGAGACAGAAGTCTATGACGCCCTGTTGGAATATTACGTAGAAGACTTAAATGTAGAAATCGTTGATAGCCTGGCTAAAGAAATCAAGCCAGTTCTAATAGAACTTTTAGGTAAAGTAGAGGAAAAGAATGCGGCAGAAGAGGGACCTAAGAAAATAGAAATAGGCCCTGTAAGCTGTGAAAAGCAACAGGCAGTTTGGAAGATGATTCTTAGGAAAATCGGTTTTGACTTTGATAGCGGGAGAATTGATATAGGGTCCCATCCGACGATTCTGACTAGCTCCCCTGATGATGTGAGAGTCGTGAACACCTTCGATGAAAACGACTTCTGGGGCGGGATTTTCAACATTCTTCACTGCGGAGGCAGAGGAGTTTACAAGCAGTCCATTGACAGAAATCTAATGGGAACCTTGCTTGCTGAAGTTCCATCCTTTGCAATGGAAGAGGCTGTTGGAAGGTTCTACGAAAATATCATCGGCAGAAGCAGAGGTTTCTGGCATTACATTTACGAACCGCTTACAGAAATTCTACCTGAACTGAACGAATACACAGCTCAGGATCTCTATGAAAGTGTAAATCACGCCCAGCCGACTCTCATTCGAATGGATGCTGATGAACTGACATATTTACTACATGTAATTATAAGATACGAAGTTGAAAAGGATATAATCGACAGAAAACTGAGGGTTTCTGATTTACCTAAGGAATGGGCAGAAAAGTACGAAGAATACCTAGGCATTAGGCCTGACAATGATAAGGAAGGCGTTCTTCAGGATATTCACTGGGCAGCAGGATATGTAGGATACTTCCCATCATATTTATTGGCCAATGTTATGGCTGCACAGCTGGCAGATACTATGAGCAAAGAAATCGGTGACCTAAATGAAATTATGTTAAATGATGAGTTTTACAAGATAAATGATTGGCTAACAGAGAATATATACCGCCACGGCTCCATATATTCCAGCAGAGAACTAGTTGAAAATGCATGCAAAGGTGAAATTTCATCAAAGGCATATACAGACTACTTACGGAACAAGTTTTCCGAGGTATATAAACTATTCTAATTATTTTATTTTAAAATTTTTTATAAAAAAAAGGAGACTAATCATGAACAAGTTACTTTCAAAGATTGGCTTGGGTGAAAAAATGGCCAATAACTTCTTGGCAATCCTGATTGTCGCTTTTGGTGGTGCAATTATTTATGGATTACCTTATTTCCGTTTCGACTACTATGATGTATACCTGGAAACATATCATCTGACAAACGTACAGATGGGTGTATTCGGAAGTGTACTAGGTGTATTCGGAATGATTTCCTACTTATTCGGCGGAGTAGTTGCCGACAGATTTTCAACTAGAACAATTCTGACTGTATCCTTAGTTGGAACAGGCCTTGGTGGTTTTGTTCACCTACTTCCACTTAATTTCTATGCATTAGTTGCTCTATATGCATTCTGGGGAATTAGTTCACTGTTTGCATTCTGGCCTGCATGCGTTAAGGCAGTTCGTATCCTTTCAGGTTCAGGAGACCAGGGTAAAGCGTTCGGATTCTTCGAAGGCGGAAGAGGTATCGCCGCTGCTCTGATGGCAATGGCTGCTGTAGCTGCATTCAGAATCGGTGCAGGAAAGATGGACGACCAGGCAATGGGTATGAGATACGTTATCATCTTCTACTCAGTGCTTACAATTGCAATGGGTATCCTTGCATTCTTTACAGTAAAAGAAGATATTAAAGAAACTAGCGAAAGAATTACATTTAAGGGAATCGGAGAAGTTCTTAAACTTCCTGCAGTTTGGATCATCGGTCTGGTTACATTCTGTAACTATGTATTCACACTTTCACTATACTACTTCACACCATATGCAACAGGAATTTTAGGAGCATCTGCAGTTTTCGCAGCAACACTGGCTGCTGTTAAGAGATGGTTCTCATTATTCGGTAACGTTGGTGGTGGATATATTACAGACAAAGTTGGTACAGGTAGAATGATCTTCGTTTCATTCCTAGTTATGGCTGCCGGTACTGCTGCAATTTTATTCCTCCCAACAAAGGCAAGCAGCATCACAGCATTTACAGTTCTGTTCATCATCATTTACATCTTCTACAATGTAAATGCTGCTATGACATGGGCAATGATGGACGAAGGTGCTATTCCTGAAAAGTACTCCGGAACAGCTGCTGGTATCATTTCAACAGTTGGATACCTTCCTGAAATCTTCTGTTCACTACTTGCAGGATCATTAATCGACGGACATCCAGGAGTAACAGGATTCAGACAGTACTTCGGATTCCTTATCGCAATGTTATTAGTAGGTGCTGTAATGACTTGCATCTGGATGGCATTCTTAAAGAAAAAGAATAGCAAAAAAGAGGTAGCAGAAAACTAAAATGAGTAATAAACCATATTTTATTGAAAGAGTCTACGTAGAAACTCCCGTAGACACTGATCGTGACGGAAAAAAGGACCTTATTGCAGTATATCTTAGACTTCCTCGCGAAGTAAAAGAAGGCAAGAAGGTTCCTGCAATCTATATTGCAAACCCTTATATGCTGATGTGCAACGAAGACTGGTACAAGCTTCACAATGTTGATCACGAAGTTAAGGTGTATCCGGCACAGAACATCAGCGAAGAGGACATCCGCTTCGATTACGATGCGTATGAAAAGAAGATTACTTCTGATATTGAATTTGAAAGAGAAACTGCTGGTTTTGCTGAACACGCACCAATCGACGCTGAGCCTGAATTCGACTGCGTATCAGACGCATACGAATACTTCAACGAAAGAGGTTACGCAACTGTACTTTGCGGAGGCCTGGGCACTCGCGGCTCCGAAGGCCTTACGCTTACAGGTTCAAGAGAAGAAGCTCTTGCGTTCAAGGCAGTTATCGACTGGCTAAACGGCAGATGTCGCGCCTTCACGAACAAAACCGACAACATAGAGATCAAAGCTTCATGGTGCACAGGAAACGTAGCTATGACTGCAAAATCCTATCTTGGTACTATGTGTATCAGCGTTGCAACAACAGGAGTAGAAGGTCTGAAGACTATTATTCCTGAAGCAGCCATTTCAAATTGGTACAACTACTATCGTACAGGGGGTATGACAGTTCCTGCAATTGAGTGGCAGGGAGATGACATTGATCTTCTAGCTAAATATTGTTTCTCAAGAGCAATGGATCCTGAGGACTATGCTACAGTTAAGGAACTTTATGACGAAGCACACGCAGACCTTGTACGTAGAGAAGAACGTGAATCCGGAAATTACAACAAGTTCTGGGATGAAAGAAATTATCTGAACCTAGTTGATAAGATTAAGGCTTCAGTGTTCATCGTACACGGTATCAATGACTGGAACGTAAAAACAAACCAGTGCATTCCATTCTTCAAGAAGCTTGAGGAACACGGAGCTGAAACTAAGATGATGCTTCACCAGGGACCACATGTATATATCCACACCCTTAAGGATTCAAACATGATGGACATCCTTTACAGATGGCTAGAACACTATCTGAAGGGCGTTGACAACGGTGCTGAAAATGAACCAGCGGTTCTAGTAGAAAGCTGCGTAGATCAGTCAGAATGGCTGACATCAGACACTTGGCCACCAGTAGAATGTAAGGAAGAAGAATTCCCACTAGAAGCTTGTGGTAAGGTTGATATCGTTGACGACCTTTCAAAGACTGTATATGACAGAGAAAAGGATAATCAGAAGGAATGGCTGGACGAACTGATTCTTTCTGAAGACGCTGACTATAAAAATAGAATGAAATTCAGCTGGGATCCGTTCGAAACCGCAGAAGATAAGGATAAAGACTTAAGAGTTTCAGGAACTGTTAAGGTATCCTTTGACGCTGCTATTGACAAGGGAACAGCAATTTTAAGTGCAATGCTTGTTGAACTAGGCGAAGCTAACCGTATTACAACTGAAGAAGTAAACCACGAAGACGGAACGTACTCCTTCAAGCTTGAAGAAACACCTTCAAAATACAAGGTTATTTCAAGAGGCTTCCTAAATGCTCAGAACAGAAGCTGTCTGTGGAGCAAGGAAGAAATCAAGCCAGGTGAACCATATCACTATGACCTTGAGATGGTTCCAACAGACCACGTTGTTAGACATGGTCACAAGTTAGCATTAATCCTTTACGGAATCGATGCTGAGGACACTCCAAGACCAGACACAGTAACTACCATTACTGTAGATACTGATAGCTTAAAGGCTATGGTTCCAATGGTTAGATAGTATACAAAGACAACATAAATTAGATAATATATGCCAATTAAATACTAATGTGTAAAGCGAGGAGCATCACCGGGCCCAGGGTCTGATGATGCTCCTTGCAGTATATGTGGAAATTTGATATAATCAAGGGTAAACACTTTTGGGGTTACTATGTAATTCAGAAACTACGAGGAGATTAGAATATGCCGATTAAACTACCTAATAATTTGCCGGCAATTAAGACTCTGACTGAAGAAAATGTATTCGTAATGACAGACACCAGAGCCATGACCCAGGATATCAGACCACTTCAGATTCTGATTCTTAATCTGATGCCGACTAAAGTCGATACAGAGACTCAGTTAACCAGACTTTTGGGAAATACACCACTTCAGGTTGAACTGGAGCTGTTACAGACAAGCACTCACAAGGCGGGGAACACTTCCCAGGAGCACATGATTGCTTTCTACAAGACTTTTGATCAGATAAAACATAAATATTACGACGGAATGATTATCACAGGAGCACCTGTGGAACTCATGGATTTCGAGGAAGTCGACTATTGGGACGAACTTTGCGAAATCATGGAATGGTCCAAGAAACACGTTCACAGCACTTTCCACATTTGTTGGGGTGCCCAGGCAGGACTCTACTACCACTATGGTATTCAGAAACGAATTTTGCCAAAGAAGCTTTCTGGCGTGTACAGACATACACTTAATTATAAGACGGGAATGCTCTTTAGAGGTTTTGATGACGTGTTCTACGTGCCACACTCAAGGAACACCACTGTGGATATCGAAGACGTGGAGGCAGTGCCAGAACTGAAGATTATTGCAACATCTGAGGAGGCAGGAATCTATGCCGTTAAGTCAGAAAATGACAGACAGATTTTCATTATGGGACACTCGGAATACGACGCAGATACCTTGCTTAAGGAGTACGTCCGCGATAAAAACGCGGGACTGAACCCTGATGTTCCGTGCAATTATTTCCCCGATGATGACGACACGAAAGAGCCAGTTGTTAAGTGGCGTTCATGCGCTAACCTGCTCTATTCCAACTGGTTGAACTATTTCGTATACCAGACAACTCAGTACGATATTACCCAGATTAACAGTGAAAATCTGGAAAATATGATAAATGGTGAAATCAACCGCAAGGTTGTCAAATTTGGAGGCACGTCTCTGGCCAGTGCGGCTCAGTTCAAGAAGTGCGCTGAAATTGTCAAGGCAGAAAAGGAGAGAAGCTACGTGGTGGTTTCTGCGCCAGGCAAGCGCTTCGACGATGACAACAAGGTTACCGACGTGCTCATTGAAGCGTCAAAACTCCCAAGGCCGGAGGCCGAAGATTTGCTGACATCTATTAAGTCTCGCTACAAGGTGATTGCAAGAGGCTTAGGTCTTAACTTTGACGTAGATGCAGAGTTTGAGAAAATTTTTGAAGCTCTAGGTGACGAGGCTAAGAATGACTATATCATAAGCCGCGGGGAATATTTAAATGCCAGAATTATGGCAGACTATTTGGGTTTTGATTTTGTTGACGCTGAAGGAAACATTTTCTTTGATGCTGAGGGACAGTACGACCCGGCGGCTACTAAGGCGGCATTAGGCAAGAGCCTGGAGAAACACCCTAAAGCGGTTATTCCTGGCTTCTACGGAACAATGCCTGACGGCAGCATCCGAACCTTTACAAGAGGCGGATCTGACATTACAGGGGCAATTGTGGCGGCCGTATGTAGCGCAGACATCTATGAGAACTGGACAGACGTATCCGGACTGCTTATGGCGGACCCAAGAATCGTGGACAATCCGCTGACAGTACCGGTAATTACATATAAGGAACTTCGCGAGCTTTCATATATGGGGGCTACAGTAATCCACGAGGATACTATTTTCCCTGTAATAAAGATGGAAATTCCTATTAATATTAGAAATACTAATAAACCTGAGGATGCAGGAACTTTAATCGTTAAAAACGCAGATTACTATCAGAGCAGTCTGCAGGTTTCTGGAATTTCAGGCAAGAAGGGCCATACATCCATTGTTGTTGAAAAGGCTCACCTAAATGAGGATTCAAACCTGAGAGGACAGCTTCTTGACATATTCACTGACAGAGGCATAACAATTACAAATATGCTTTCAGGAATTGATACCCTAAATATTATCGTTGAAAGCTGTGAATTTGAAGGTTTTGCTGATGAAATTCTTGAGGAAATTGAGGGCAAGATTCAGCCTACTAAGCTATCTGTAAACGACGGTTTGGCTATTATTGCCATTGTAGGTAGAGAGCTTGGAACATCTCCAGCCATTGCCGTCAAGGTTCTTGGTGC
The DNA here is from genome assembly GCA_030537495.1 of Clostridia bacterium. Classification (GTDB taxonomy): domain Bacteria; phylum Bacillota; class Clostridia; order Peptostreptococcales; family Anaerovoracaceae; genus Senimuribacter. The sequence continues at coordinate 106,978 of JAUNMH010000003.1, forward strand.
TCTGGCTAACCACAAGATTAACATCAGACTTATCGACCATGGCTCAGACAAAATCAATATGCTTCTTGGTGTCAGCGATGAAGATTACCTGCCTGCAATCCAGGCGATTTACAAAGAGTTTACCTACAAATAAAAAGGGTATATATATTAAATATGTGTAGAATAGCATAATGAGGAGGCAAAAACGAAATGCAGATTACAGACAGAATAGCCGCATGCAACGGATGTGAAGCTTGTATTCTAGGATGCAAGTATGCGTGCATGAAGGTTATCAGAAATGAAGAAGGACACAAGCGTCCTATTATAGACGAACAGGGATGCAACAAGTGCAATAACTGTGTTCTATACTGTCCTATCTTTAATCCGGTAGAACTTCCGGAATTTGAAGATTTCTTCGAGTATAAGGACGAATATTATGACAGAGATATGGCTAAGGTGTACCGCGAAACAATCCGTAGCGTAAAGAGCGGAACAACTACTGAATTTGTCGGTACTCTATGTCAGATTGCAGGTCTTAAATCAGTAATGGGAGACAGATTAAGCTGTGACCTTAGAGTTTTCCCACTTTACTGTGATCCGGAAAAACCAAGAAGACCTGAGTGCGTAGACTGCAAATATGTTGAAAAATACATAAAAAAATAATTGATTAGAATTAAATCGAGACAAATAGGAGGAACCTAAAATGGCAGATTGTAATCATGATTGCGGTTCATGTAGTGCTAACTGTGGTGAAAGACAAGAAGATCCAGGCATTCAGAAAGCACCTATGAACTCATTATCAAATGTAAAAAAAGTTATCGGAGTAGTAAGCGGCAAAGGTGGAGTTGGTAAATCATCAGTAACATCTATGCTGGCTGTTGCAGCAAGAAAAGCAGGACTTAACGTTGCAATTCTTGACGCTGACATTACAGGACCTTCAATTCCAAAGGCTTTTGGAATCACAGAAAAGGCTCAGGGAAATGATCAGATGATTCTTCCTTCAGTTACTAAATCCGGTATCAAAACCATGTCAATTAACCTTCTTCTAGAAGACGAGACTGACCCAGTTGTTTGGAGGGGTCCTATCCTAGGAGGAGTTATTGAACAGTTCTGGTCAGACGTAGTCTGGGGAGACATAGACGTTATGTTTGTAGACATGCCACCTGGAACAGGTGACGTTGCCTTAACAGTTTACCAGTCACTTCCTGTAGATGGAATTGTAATTGTTACATCACCTCAGGAACTGGTTGGAATGATTGTTGAAAAGGCAGTTAAGATGGCAGAAATGATGAACATTCCAGTTTCAGCTATCGTAGAAAACATGTCATACTTCAAATGTCCAGAATGTGGCAAGGAACACAAGATTTTCGGCGAAAGTAATATCGACGAAATCGCTGCTAAGTATGAAATTCAGGCAGTTGCAAAACTTCCAATGAATCCAGAAATTGCAAAGGCTTGTGACCTTGGCGCAATCGAAGATCTTCAGTGCGACGAACTGGCAGATCTGGCAAAGCTGCTGTAAACCCGGCAGTATAATGAACTTGAAAATACACTTCCAGCGTGGGGCAGTGAAGTGTATTTTTTGTATAATAATGCATTTTTTGAAACGATTTGCTCTGTTTTTTCATTATCTATATGAAAGGGGAATTACTATAAATGAAAAACAAATTGAAAGCAATTATCGGAGTCATTTTATCAACGGTACTTATCATGAATTCGGCATCTGTGGTATTTGCCACAGATGCTTCTTTACAAAAGCAGGATACAGAGGGAAGCACTATTACTGCAACAGAACCTGGTACTGGTACGGAAACGCCAGATCCTAATCCGAATCCCGGTACTGGAGAAACGCCTGAGCCAGAACCAGAACCTGAACCAGAACCGGGACCAAAACCTGTGCCACTTGAAAAACCTGAGTTTACCAAGCACATTGTAACTAAGGGATATTATATTCAGCTGGAATGGACTTTGGTTGACCATGCAGCAAAATATGTGGTTCAGAGGAAGAACCCTGGTAGCGCTACGTGGAAGACTATTGCAACCTATGGTCCTGACAAAAACAGACGTACAGGCACTGCTAAAATGGCTGAGGGGAAATACACTTACAGGATAAAAGCCATTTCAGAGGATCCAAAGCTGTATATTGACAGCATGTCTGACGGAGCAACTGTTTGCTACCTAGGCACCACGCCTGTTTCTACGGCAACCGTAAAGGGCAGAGCCAGAGTCGACTGGAAACCTATAGCTAATGCAACGGGGTATTATATATATAGAAAACAGAATTTATCTGATGACTGGACTTATATGAAAACAGTCTACGGTATAAATAGCACGTCTTTCTATGACAATGGTGCCAAGAGTGGAGAATACTATTATTGTGTAAAGGCCATCAGTGGCTCTACAGTAGGTGTGGACAGAAGCATAGGTGCTCTTGGAGACTCGGCATCTGTTAATGTTCTTGGAACTCCTGAAACCGTAAATTCCGTAGTTAGAGATGGGGGAGAGCGAGTAATAAGATGGAGCAGCTCTGCTGGTGCAAGTGGCTATGAGGTCCAGTACAGCTTGAACAGATTGTTCAACAAGGCCAAGACCATCTCTGTAAATAGTGTAGATTCAACCTACACAGTAACTGGAATTCCAAAGGCTAAATCATTTTTTGCAAGGGTAAGAGCCTACAGAACTGTAAATGGAAAAAAAGAATATTCGGCGTGGCAGCACTGTCAAAACAGCGGGAACACAGGATATGTAACCTACGAGCGAGTTGAATACGGCGCTGGAGGTTTTGATATCAAGGCGAGAGCTGGGCAAAGTCTGTATGCCTATGACACGGTACAGGGTGGTTGCTCTGATGGAACCTACGCTTATTACGCCTTAAACAACCGAACTGTTGACAACTGCAAAATCGTCAAGATGCGCTTGTCCGACAACAAAATCATGAAGGTGTCGGGAGTGCTTGCTGTTGACCACGGAAATGGCATGGCTTTCAATTCAGATAGCAATGAACTGGTTGTGAACAACTGCACAAGAAATCCGAAGAGATTGACTGTTGTTAATCCAGAGACATTGACTGTAAAAAGGGTTGTAGATGTTGTAATTCCTAAGGCTATGACTGGTGCATCAAACAATGAGGGCACTGGAATTACAGGTTTCAGCTCCATTACTTATAACCAGAGCCGAGGTGTGTATGTTGCCTTAACTAAGGGAAGATCTGGATTCTTAATGATGGACGGAAATTTCAATGTCATTGAGTATATGCCGCTTACTTACAAGACTACAGGTAAGCTTTGGCAGTGCCTTGACTCTACTGACAAATATTTGCTCATTGCTCACAGCCCTAATGGAAACGCAGGAAATATTATTGCAGTTTATGACTGGGAGGGCAGATATGTGTCTAATATAAGCTTGCCAACGGGTTATGAACTTGAGAACGTGTACAACGTGGAAAATCAATTTTATGCGACTTACTATGTTAACGGCTATTCTTCAGGTAAACACTACAGAAAAAATTACATTTATAAATTCAACCTGAGCGATGAAAGAACCTGGGTAAAAGCTAATGTGGGCAAACCAACCAAGCCTTACATGCCTGACAAGCCAACAGCTGTAAAGCCAAAGAAATCTGCAAAAACAGCCAGCGTTAAGCTGAAATGGAACAAGGCAAGTTTCGGAACCGGCTATGAGATTTACAGATCTGAAACTAAGACAGGAGGCTATGAGTTGATTGAGAAGACAACTACCCGCGACGTTATTACATTTACGGATAAAGATCTAGAGAGAAACAAAACCTACTACTACAAAATCCGAACATACAAGAAGTCCTACGGAAAGATGTATTATAGCAAATACACTACAGTAAAGAGTGTGAAGACAAAATAAATATTTAATTGATGGAGCTCTGCTTACCTGATAATTAGGGTAGGCAGAGCTTTTGTAGTTGTGAAAAAATTTAACTACACTAGAAATGCTTCGCTAATCAGCACAACTGTGCAGCAAAGAGCTGCTACGCTGAATAGGCTGCCACCAAACCATGCGGCAATTATTCCGACAACAAGAGCAAAGGCGCCTGCGAGGGTGCTCTGGGTAGCCTCGATGATTGCAGGGAACGTCATTACTGCAAGGGTTACGAAAGGTACGTAATACAGAAATGACTGAAGAAACTTATTGGTAATCTGTTTGCGGATAAGTGTTAGAGGGAGCACACGTATTGCATAACTAACAAGAAACATTATCAAAATATAAATGTAAACATTATGTGCCATCTATTCCACCTCCTTGTAATGAGCATTTTTCTCAACGCCCGGCAAGCCTTCAGCCTCCAGTAAAGCTTCAGATTCTGTAGAAATATCTTCGCTATGAGGAAAGAGGATTGCAGCGCCTGATGCAAGAACTATAGTAAGGATGATTACACGTGTTCCCCCGGAAAGTTTAGAAATCAGCGGTAAATGAGCGGCACCATAGCTTGCCGCGAAGCAGATTGCAATGAGGCCTGCAATCACTTTGCTTTCGCGTGCTTTGGGGATAATAACGGCGAGGAACATGCCAAACAGTGCAACACTTAAGGCGCTTACTAGTCTTGCTGGCATAATATTTCCCGCTATACAACCGAGAGCATTTCCCATTGCCCACATAGGCGATGCAATAATAAAGGCACCGTATGCATGATTGGGATTTATATAACCGGGTCTGGAAATTGTGACTGCAAATATTTCATCTGTAATGCCCATGGCTAACAAAAACCTGTGCCACCAAGCTATGTTCGGGTTCAGCCTTTGGCTTAAGGCACAGCTCATAAGCATGTAGCGAGCATTAGCAATAAATGTAATAATTGCCATGCCTAGATAGCTACCTGCTGCGGCAATTAAAGTAAGCCCAGCAAATTGTCCGGCAGATGCATTACATAGAAGGCTCATCAGCGCATTTTGGCCAGGACTGACACCTGCATCTCTAGCGGCAATTCCAAGTGAAAAGCCTACGGCTAAATAGCCTAGGCCAATGGGAATACCATCACGCATGCCTTCAACGAGGGCACGCCTATTATCTTTTTCTTTTAAATTGTAACATGGTGTATCCGACATATATTTATTACCTTTCTTTTTGAATAATGATTTTCCAAACCCGCTAGATTGCTCCCAGGCTCTTAAGGGCAAAAAGCCATAAGGTTAGGGTGAATGCGCTGAAGGCTGTTGTAAGCATAACGACGCTGGATGTAAGAACGGCATCGTGATCCATGCTCTTAGCCATTACATAGCAACTGATTGTTGTTGGTGAAACGCACATAATTAGAACAGCAACCAGTTTGTCGTCTAGATAGCCAAGGTGCATTGCCATAGGCACAAATATGAGGCCCAGGACTACCAGCTTAATAAATGTTGAAATTCCTGCAAGACCAATGCTTTCGCGAGCTTTCTTGATATCGAAGGTTGCACCGAGAGCCATTAAACCCATCGGAGTAGCCAATCTTCCCACATATGAAAGAGAAGTGTCTAAGATAACGGGCATCTTGACATCTATGACGGACCAGGCTAGTCCTAGGAAAACGCCCCAGATAATGGGGTTTTTTAGAACATTTTTGGTGGTTTTGATAATAAGTGCCTTGTCTACAGGGCCGTGGTCGTCTCTGAAAAATGAGAGGACAATAACAGCAAAAATGTTGTATAGTGGAACGGCGCCGAGAATCATTAGGGGCGTCATGCCGGCGGATCCGTACAGGTTGACAACTAAGGCGATGCCCATAATGGAGGCGCTGCTGCGGTAGGATGCCTGAATGAATTCACCGCGCTGACCCTGGCTCTTGATGAAACCGGACAAAACCCACACGAGCCCAATTGAGGCAAGGGTTGCAAAAAAGCAGAACAGCACAAATTTTCCGTCCCAGATGTCGTGAAAGTCGCCTTCTGACATGTCGTGAAAAATTAAGACAGGTAAGGCGACCTTAAAGACGAAGGTGTTCATTTTGCTAACAAAACCTTCATCGAATATTTTCATTTTCATAAATATGCCGCCGAGAACCATCATTAGAAAAATGGGAATGACGGCATCCAAACAAAAAAATAAATTATTAATCATAGTTATACTCCAAAAAATAATTACATATAATGTTGAAAAAATCAACAGATATAATTGTAAACCAAAAGAAGAAAAATGTAAATATCGGTTGGAATAGTTGTGCACTTGTAGTAAAATAAACATGTATGCGGTATTGAGCAAACGCGCATCAATTGATAATAAAAAGGATGAATTTATGAAAAGCACTATCAGGAAAAGAACATATGAAGCCATCTACAGACTCTTAGATCGAGTATCGCTTGTCAACTACGATTGCGGAGAGCTTTGTAATGCGGCTTGTTGCAATTGCGGCAACGACGATGAAGACCTGGGTATTTACTTACTTCCAGGTGAAGACAAAGTTCATGAAAGAGACTCTGACTGGTTGACCTGGAGTGCGGAAAATGCGGAAGACTATGAGTTCCCAGAATCATGGAAGGGCAAGGTTTACTTTGTAAGATGCAAGACACCGCCCATTTGTCCAAGAAAAAAGAGACCGATTCAGTGCAGAACTTTTCCACTTACACCTCATATCGATGAGGATGGGGAGCTGTCGCTGATTCTCAATGATTCGGAATTGCCATATGCGTGTCCGCTCATAGATGATGAAATAGAATTAGAACCTGCTTTTATTCAGGCCACATATACAGCATGGAAGCACCTAATTAAGGATCCGCTTATTTATGACCTTGTTAAAGAAGATTCAGAATATAGGGAGTATAAGGATTACTGTCAGGTTTTCGAAGGCGAAAACGACGGTGATGAGTAAAGTGTCTATAATTGTGAAAGCGAGGAAAAATAAATGATGACAGAATTGAAACCTGAACTGGCTCTAGAGTTTAAACAGAAGACTGTTACACCGGATGAGGCAGTTAAGGTAATCAACAGCGGCGATACAGTGTATATCGGAACATGTTCTTCCGTTGCACATGTTTTGTGCGAGGCCTTGGGAGAGAGAAGTGATGAACTTGAAAATGTGCGTATTACCGGAGCTTTGATTCAGAGACCTATGGGGATTTACAGTGGCAACGATCCTAAGGCTTTTAAGGCAATTTCATTTTTCATGGGGCCTCAGGAAAGAAATATGTATACTAAAGGACTAGGCGAGTACACCAGCATTCATCTCAGCCAGGTTGACATTTTCTGCAAGGAAACTGCACCTGCCAGAGTAGCTTTTATGGAAGTATCCGAGCCCGATGAAGATGGCTACATGAGTTACGGCGCAACAGGCGTAGCGCTTCATAAATATGTCGATGAAAAAGCTGAAATCATCATCCTGCAGGTAAACAAAAACGTTCCATCTGTTTATGGCGAGGACAATAAGATTCACATTTCACAGGCAAATATGGTTGTTTTCGCAGACGACGAGCTTTCCGGCATAGACGACCTGCCACCTGACGACTCTGTTAAGAAAGTTTCCGATTTTCTTATTGAACAAATTCCAGACGGTGCGTGCATTCAGCTAGGCCTTGGCGGTATTTCCAACGCAGTAGGCTACGGTCTGATGAACAAAACCGACTTAGGAGCTCACACAGAGGTTATGTCTGAATCATTTATGCATCTAATGGAAGCAGGGGTTATGAACAATTCCAGAAAGACATATATGCCAGGTAAAACTGTGGCATCCTTTACTTTTGGAAGTAAGAAGCTGTACGAATTCATTGACCACAATGAAAATATGTATTATGCACCTTTCCCTGTGGTTAATGACGTCAGAAATATTGCGAAAAATGACAATATGATTTCCATTAATACAGCTCTTGCCATTGACCTGACAGGTCAGGTTTGTGCTGATAACATAGCAGGCAGACAGTATAGCGGAGTTGGTGGGCAGATTGACTTTGTTCGCGGATCACAGCTTTCTAAGGGTGGAAAATCATTTATTGCAATTAATTCGTCATATAACGATAAGAAGAAGGGTCTTACAAGTAAGATTGTTCCTAGACTTCCCGAACTTGCCAATGTTACAACTCCTCGTTCAGAAGTTCAGTATGTTGTAACAGAACATGGCTGCATTAACCTTAAGCCGCTGACAAATAAGGCTAGAACCTTAGCTCTTATTGAGCTGGCTGCACCGGAATTCAGAGCAGAACTGACTGAGGAAGCGAAGAGAATAGGACTTCTATAGTCGGTGGCGAAAGCCGATTAGTGAGTTTTGATAAAAAATAAACCTCGTGTTCATTGAGAGCACGAGGTTTTTTGTCATCTAAAGGTTCTTCTTTATTAGAATTATACGATTAGGAAGAACTTGATTAAGAAGATTAGGGAAATTGCATAAGTTAATGCGGAAACTTCCTTTGCTCTTCCTGTAAACATCATAATGATGCTGTATGAAATCATGCCGATACCGATAGCGTGGCCGATTGAACCGGAAACTGGCATTGCGATTAGCATTAGTGCAACTGGAACTAGCTGAGTTGTATCACCGAAGTCAACGTTCTTTAATCCACCAAGCATGATAACTCCAACATAGATTAGAGCTGATGAAGTTGCTGCTGCAGGGATGATTGCTGCAATTGGTGCGATGAATAGACAAGCTAGGAACATGATTCCTGCAGTTAAAGATGTAAGTCCTGTTCTACCGCCTGCTTCTACACCAGATGCGGATTCAACGAATGTTGTAACTGTTGATGTACCTGTAAGTGCACCTGTAATTGTTCCGATAGCGTCAGCTGTAAGAGCTTCCTTCATCTTAGGCATATTGCCTTCTTTATCAAGCATTCCAGCTCTTGAAGCAGTTCCTACAAGAGTTCCGATTGTGTCGAACATATCGATGATGCAGAATGTGATAATTAATGTAACAACTGTGAACCAACCGATCTGCATGATGTTAGAGAAGTTGAACTTGAACAATGTAGTTGCTGCCATGTCTCCGAATGCAGGTACGAATGATGCAGTTTCTAGAGCTGCAAATGGGTTAGTTCCTAGGAATAAGCCTTCGCCAATCCAGTAGATTACTGAAGATACAAGCATTCCAAGAAGTACGGAAGCTTTGATACCTTTGTGGCTAAGAACAATGATTACGAATAGTCCGATGAACATTGTTACAACTGTAAGAACCATCTGAGCATATCCGCCGCCCATGTTTGTCTTTGCAAGAGCAGGTGTTAGAGAACCGAAGAAGTCTCTCATAACGAAGAATGGTCCACCTGTTTCTGAATAGATTCCAGCATTGGAGCCAAGTCCAATGTTAAGAAGCATGATACCGATTGCAGGAGCGATTCCAAGTCTGATTCCAAGAGGAATTGCATCTACAATTTTTTCACGGATATTCAGGATGGAAAGAACCAGGAACACAATTCCTTCAATAAGAATTATGCAAAGACCTGCCTGGAATGATTCCACATATGAAAGTCCTGTAATGCTTACAATGTTTGCGATAACGATTGCAAAGAAACTGTTAAGTCCCATACCAGGGGCCATTACGAATGGCTTGTTAGCGGCAAAGGCCATAACGAATGTACCAATTGCTGATGCGATACATGTTGCAAGGAACACGCCGTTCCATAGCTGTGGACCGCCGTCTGCGCCGAAGTTTGTTAAAAGATTCGGGTTCAAGGCGATGATATATGCCATGGTCATGAATGTTGTCAGACCGGCAAATATTTCAGTTCGCACAGTGGTATTGTTTTCTTTGAGTTTGAATAGTTTTTCCATAAAAATCCTCACTTAACATAACGTAAAAATAAACCAACGAATTGATTATATTATAAGGAAATGTTTGTGTCAAATTAAAGTGTAAAAGATTAAAAAAATATGATGAATTGTGTGGGTTTTGTGATAAAATGTTTATAATTTATTTTATCTAGAAGTGATAAAAGGCAGAAGATTAAAGGAGGAAACGAAAATGAAGAAAATTATTGCTATGGTGCTGGCGCTTACTCTTATCTTCACATTATGTGGATGTATGTACACTGAGGATAACCTTGTTGTAAATAAGGACGGTTCAGGAAAGAGTACTACTTTTATTGAGGTTGATAAGGAGTCTTATGATACTCTTTGCAAGGATCTTGGTGAAGACCTGAATATCTTCGAGGGATATACACCTAAGGTTGTAGAAAAAGATGGTAAGAAGATTTATCAGGTTAAAGAAGAAGTTAATTTTAAGTCATATGATGAACTTGTTAAGGGCCTTAAACTTGCAGATTATGAAGGCGTAGTAGTAACAAAGAATAGCGTACGTTACTATATGTCAGCAACTATGAGTGAGAAAGAATATAACGAGTCCAAAGCTCAGATGGCAGCAATGAACTCAGATATCGACTCATTGGTTAAATGCAATGTTAATATTACAATGCCTGAGAAAATTGTTGCTGTAAGCAAAAAAGGCAAGATTTCAGCAGATGGATACACTGCAAGCTTCAATCTTTGCACAAAGGACTTTACTGAAACTAATGAATTCATGGTATCCACTGCAAAGGAAAGCGTCGCGCCAGATGTTAATGGAGCAACAGATGGCACTCGCTATAACAAGAGCGTAACTGTTAAGTTAAATGATGCAAGTGGAATTCAGAAAGCTGCATATTCTAAAGATGGCGGAAATGAAATTGCTATGGCTTTCACTCAGAAATTCACAAAGAATGGAACTTATTCCGTAAGAGCTAAGGATTATTATGGAAATGAGGCAAACTCAACCTTTGTAATTAAAGACACTAAGAAGCCAAGTGTTACAGGTGTTGCCAATAAGAAGACTTACAAGGGTGCAAGAAAAATTAAGTTCACAGATAACTGCGGCATTGTTAAGGCAACTCTTAATGGAAAGAAAATAGCAAGTGGCAAGAAGGTTAATAAAAAGGGAAGCTATAAGCTAGTTGTAACAGACGTAAATGGACTGAAGACAAGCGTGGCATTTAAGATAAAATAAAGCAAAATAAGCGCATGTTCTAGTGTGTTCTAGGTAAATAGATTTTGACATAGAACTTCAACTATGCTAAAATAATTATTTGCTATAGTCTTATTATGATTTAGTATATTTCATTACGATTAAAAGGAATGTGAGGGTTAAATTTTGATTTTTGTAAAGTACCTTATTACAGTTGTCATAGTGGTTTTCCTGTCAGTTAAGGCATCACACTATGTAGATTTATTAGATAAGAAAACAAATCTATCAGGAGCCTTTCTAGGAGGAATAATGCTGTCCGCAGTAACATCCCTTCCAGAATTATTTACAAGCCTAACATCAGTTTTTCTAGTAGGAGAACCGGACATGTGTCTAGGCAACGTACTAGGAAGCGACCTGTTCAATTTAGCAGCGCTGGCAACTATAATACTTGTATATTTTAAGGGATTTAACAAAAGTGTTTTTTCCTCATCATATAGAATGGTAGCTTTTGCAGTGCTCGCCATATATATTTCTCTGGGACTTAACTTTATCGGAGCGATTAATTTCAGCGTGTTCACTGTGAGCATTACATCATTATTTATTATTGCTACATATGCAGTTGGAGTAAAATATCTTTCTGCGGCAAGTGATGTAATCTCTGATGAGGAAGAACTTAAGATTCAGGCAAGCAAGTCCTCACCGCTATCAGTTAAGCAGGTGGGAACAAGATTTTTCTTCGCAGGCCTGGGCATCATAGTCTTCAGTATTCTGTTGACAGAGTATACAGACCAGGTAGCAGATAGATTGAATATTGGCGCAGGTTTTGCTGGTGCATTGTTCCTAGGAATTGCGACATCTCTGCCTGAAGTTACATCAACAATTACGCTGTTTAAGATGAAAAACTATAATATCGCAATTGGCAATATTATAGGAAGTAACTTATTCAACTTCATTATTTTAGCACTAGCTGATGTAATCAGTCTTTCAGAGGAGCTATATGCATTCCCAGACCTACAGATAAAGGTACTTGAAATCTGCGGACTAATAGCAACGCCTTTATTCTATGTTTTGATTAAAACTAGAAATAAGACGTTGAGAGCTGCATGTAGTGTAGGAATCATAGGAAGCTACTTTGCATTCCTGCTAATATAAAATCATATAAACCAAGAGCAAAAATAAAGCCTCCGGATATCACATTAAAAGTGAAAACCGGAGGTTTTTCTAAACTATTCTATTTAAATCTCCGCCCTCAATCCAGCTCTTCAGATTAGCTTCGCAGATGTCAATTAAGTGTCCACGAGTTTCTGTAGGAAGCCATGATACATGAGGCGTAACTATAACGTTAGGCATTTCGATTAGCTCGTTAGGAGCTGTAGGCGGTTCTACTCCCACTACATCCAGGCCTGCTGCGGCGATTTTTCCAGACTTCAGAGACTCTACTAAATCAGCCTCATTTACAAGTCCGCCTCGGGCAGTATTAATAAGGATTGCGCCGTCTTTCATCTGCGCGATGAATTCCTTGTTGATGAATCCTTTGTTGTTGGCATCAAGAGGGCAGTGTAGAGTCACAATGTCAGACTTTATAGCAGCTTCTCTATCTCTGCTGTAAATGTTAACCTTCATGCCAAAGGCTTCTGCCAAAACAGCAACTCTTTTACCTATATTACCGTAGCCGATGATTCCCAAGGATTTTCCTGCCAGTAGAGATAATTTTCCCGCATAGAAGGTGAAGTCCTCGCTGGCGTACCATTTTCCGTCCTTAACGGCATCGTTGTATGTTCCAACCAGGTTGGTTATTTCCAAAAGCAATGCGAAGGTGTGCTGCGCAACGGCGTCAGTGGAGTAGGCGGGCACATTGCAAACGGCAATCCCGTGGTCACTAGCTGCCTCAAGATCAATTTTATCAAAACCAGTAGCCGTAACCCCCAGGAATTTCAGGTTAGGGCACTTTTCCATAATTTCACGAGTAATGTAACATTTATTTGTAAAGATGGCTTCGCTGTCACCAATTCTTTCGATAATCTTATCTTTTGGAGTCAAATCGTAGCATTTAAATTCTCCGTATTTTTCAAATCCTGACCAGGAAAGATCACCTGGATTTACAAGGTATCCATCTAAAATTGTAATTTTCATAAGTCAATCTCCTATTAAATTATCAGTTAATATATTTTTAACACAATTTATTCTACCATATTTACAGTCAACTATGGTATAATTATCTTGAAAAAATATGTTTTGGAGAGAAATATGGAAAAGAATACAATTATAGCAGCAACAAGAAATGCTCATAAAATTATAGAAATTGAAGCAATTACAAAGAAGTTTGGAATGAACATCATCTCAAGAGATGACGCAGGTATTCCGAAGGATGAAATTGAAGAAGATGGAACAACCTTCGAAGAAAACTCTTTTAAAAAGGCTAACGAGATTATGAAAATCTGTGGACAGATAACTATTGCAGACGATTCAGGAATTGCAGTAGATTATCTTGGAGGAGCGCCTGGAATCTATTCTGCAAGATATGCAGGTGAAGAATGCGATGACGCTGCAAACAGAATTAAGATGCTAAAAGAGCTTGAAGGAGTTCCTGAAGAAAAGCGTGGAGCTAAGTATGTATGCGTGATTACTATGGTTTTCCCAGATGGAGAAACCCTTGTAGCGAGAGGCGAGTGCAAGGGACGCATAGGATTTACTGAAATAGGAAGTAACGGCTTTGGATATGATTCCATCTTCATCCCTGAAGGTTTTGATAAAACTTTTGCGGAGTTTGAACCTGAGGAAAAGAACAAGATGAGTCACAGAGCTGAAGCACTTATAAAGCTAGAGCAGCTTTTGGAGGAAAGGAATAAATAACCTATGTTGGATAGAGTTATCAAGATGGTTGCATTGGGAATCAAGCAGTTCAGCGATCCTTACTATCAAGGTTTTGCGGCGCAGATTTCCTTCTATACAATGCTGTCTCTCGTTCCGACGCTAATTGTACTGTCGCAGATGCTTGGTATTATGGATGTATCCCTTGAATTTCTTGCAAAGTGGATAGATTTATATGTAGCTCCGAGTATGGCGGGTACGGTGAAGCAACTCATAAGATATGAGCCAGCTATAACCTCCAATATCATAATGGTTGTTATGGCTATATGGGCGGCTTCTAAGGCTCAGTTTTCACTTATGAGAATTGCAAACTACACATATAGTGACGGAAGAACTACGGGAAAATTTTTCCGTGAGAGAATTAGAGCTATGAAGACAATGGCAATGATGCTTTTTACAATTGCCTTCGTTATAATCATGCTCATATATGGACCAAGCATTTTCAAACTGGTATTTGGAAAAACCTTTGTAGGGAGTGTTCTTGATATTTTATGGAAGTGGTTTAGATGGCCTGTTATGGCGCTTATGTACTTCCTTATGGTATCATATGTGTACTACGTGCTTCCTTACGAGAAACTTCATTTTAGGGAACTTATGCCGGGAAGTATTTTCGCTTCAATAGGAATGTTGGTTGTAACAGTTTGTTACTCTACATATACAAGCATAGCAGTTGGAAATGACATACTTTACGGATCCCTTTCAAGTATAGTGGCCCTTATGATGTGGTTCTATTTCATATCATGGGTACTCTGTCTGGGGATACTTATGAACAAGGTTTGGAAGGACACAAAGGAATTATAAGGGAAAAAGGATTAGAAATATATTGGTAGAGAGGTTATTAGATATGAAGAAAGTTTTGATAATATTAAATCCGTGCGCGGGTACAAGGCAGGCAAACAGATATTTTGCGGAAATAGTAGACACATTCTGTAAGGCGGACTACCAGGTTTCTGTTGAGACAACGGCAAAATCAGGAGACGGAACAGTAATAGCAAGGGAGCGCGCCGAGGAATTTGACCTTATGGTCGGAATCGGTGGAGACGGCACTTTCAACGAAGTTGTTGCAGGTGTTCTTGAGTCAGGAAAGGATATTCCAATTGGATATATTCCTGCAGGCAGCACTAACGACTTTGCTAATAGTATGGGAATCTCTACTAATATATTGCAGGCAGCGAGAGATATTGTAGAAAGCGAGCCTATGAAGTTAGATATCGGAACTTTTAATGGCAGATACTTCTCATATGTTGCCTCCTTTGGTGCCTTCACCAGAGCCTCATATGAAGCGCCTCAGAGCATAAAAAATGCCCTTGGACATCTAGCCTACATCTTAGAAGGAATCAAGGATATCCCAAGTTTGGCACCTCTAGAAGTGAGAGTCAGCATGGAAGATGGTGTCTATGGGGGGAAGTACCTCTTTGGAGCAGTGTGTAACTCCACGTCAGTAGGAGGCATTTTAACTTTATCCGAGGACTACGTAGATATGAACGACGGAAAATTTGAAGTTCTTCTCATTAAATCGCCGGCTAATATTATTGAACTTAATCAGATTCTTTTTGCTCTGTCCACAGGGAATTATATGAACTGTAATATGATTTCCTTCTTCTCAAGTGGCGATTTGGAAATAGAAGCAAGCAGAGATATGCCATGGTCTCTTGACGGAGAATATCAGGAAGGAAGCGAAAAAATTCATATAAAAAATATCAGAAGTGCGATTAAATTGATGACAAAGAAAACTGGAAAATAGTGGGAATTACTGGATATTTCACCATGTGACATAAAAAAACTTGAATAAATATGCATACAACCTTGTAGTTTTTAAAATGTTTTTTTAAAGATACAAGGTTGTATTTTTAAGGGTTTATGGCTGTTATCTATGTGAAGAAAATGTGAAATTCATTCATAAAGGTTGACAAGTTTATGCATATAGGTTAATCTATCACTTGTCCAAACGTTATTGGAAGTGAAGGAAAGGATTATTATGAATATTTTAAGACAGCATAAGGCAAGCCGATATGTGCTGGGTGCGATTATCGCATTAGGAATCGTTGCATTGATTCCTCTTGGTAACGCAGCTTACAAAGCATATGCTACGGTAGATTATTGGGATCTAAAGGCTGGAGATAAAACTGTCGCAGTATTTGTTTCTGAAAACGATGCAAAACAGGTTATTAAAGACGTAACAAATTACTACGTTGATAGGGGTGCAAAGTTAGAAGAAGTCCAGTGTTCACCTGAACTAACAGTTGTGGAGAAGACTTATAAGAAGGACGATGATATCAAACTTAGTGAAGTAGATGATACAGTAGAGTACATCGTAACTGGAACAAAGGAAAAGGAAGTCTACGAGGTAAAAGCCGGAGACACATTCTGGACAATCGCTGAAAAGAATGATTTAACTATCGAAGAACTTGCTCAGATGAATCCAGGGTTAAAGAAGCAGAAGGCTCAGGAAAGCATTATGCCAGGGGATAAACTGAACCTTTATAAAATGAATCCTATTGTCAGAGTTACCACTACCCAGGTCGTTGAATCAGTTAAGAAAGTTGAGTTCAAGACTATAGTCAAAAAGACAGATTCTCTATATGTTGGCGAGACCAAAGTAAAGAGAGAAGGCGAAAACGGTAAGAGAAAAGTAACAGAAAGAATAGTTACAGAAAACGGAATACAGGTAAAATCTGAAGAACTGACTTCTAAAGTAATTAAGAAGAAAGTTAATAAGATTGTTCTTAAGGGAACTAAGAAGAAGCCAGTAGTTGCAGCTACAGCTACAACTACTACAAGTAGTCCATCATATTCAAATGTTTCATATGACGGACCAACTTATTCCGGAGACGGCAGTGCAATTGTAAATTTTGCATGTCAGTTTGTAGGTAATCCGTATGTTTACGGCGGAACAAGCTTAACAAATGGTGCAGACTGCTCGGGATTTATCCAGTCAGTATATGCACACTTTGGAATCAGCCTGCCACGTACAGGATTTACCTCTATAGGAAGATCTGTTCCATATTCTCAGGCTAAGCCTGGAGATATTCTCTGCTCACCGGGACATTATTCCCTATACTTGGGAAATGGACAAATTGTCCACGCGATTAATGAACAGTATGGAATAGGCATTACAAGTGTTAGTTTTACAGGTCCTATCTTCGACGTAAGAAGAGTAGTAGACTAAAGTAAAATTAACTGATATAATTAAATAAATCCAATAACACCTAAGACGATTTCAACAGCTCTGCTTTTGGAATCGTCTTTTGAGGATTCTAAAAGGAAATACGGATTAATAAATTACATACAAGAGAAGGTAGCTATGAATAACAGTTTGAAAAAAAGTATTGCGATTATCATGTCTCTGCTGGTAATAATGATGACATCTGTGTCTGTTTTTGCCGAAACTACAGATGAAGCAGATAATGAGGTTAAGACCAGTAAGAATGCCCAGAAAGAGGCAGATATTTCTCTAGATGCGAGGAATGCCATAGTATATTGTGAAAATACAGGAGAAATAGTTTACACAAAGAACATTCACGAAAGAGTGGAACCATTCAGCATTACCAAACTGATGACTGCCTTACTTGCAGTGCAGAATCTACCTCTGGACAAGGTAGTGGAGGTTCCTTATGAGGCAACACTTATAGGTGAATCCACAATGGGCCTTGTGACAGGGGAGAAAGTTACCGTAAGGGACCTTCTCTACGGAGCAATGCTACATTCAGGAAACGACGCTTGCTATACCCTTGCAGTAGCTGTTTCCGGCAGCGAAAAGAAGTTCGTCAGACTCATGAACAAAACCGCCAGAAACATAGGATGCAAAGACACTCATTTTGCAAACCCTCATGGAATGAGAGATAAGAGACATTATACTACAGCCTACGATATGATGCTGATTTCCAAGCTGGCATTCTCAAATGAGGTTCTGGCAAAGATATCGGGAACTAAGGTCTACAAAATGGGAAAGACCAATAAGAGCAAGGCTAGAACAATGGATACTCATATTAGCGTAATAGAGGATGACTCTAATAATATTAAATGTGCGAAGACAGGAACCTGGGATGAGAACAACTGCGGGATTTCAGTTTACTATGAAAAAGATGGGCTGAAGCTTGTAGCCCTTATTATGGGAGCTAAGACTGAAACAAGAAATAAGGATATACTCAATCTTGTGAACACCATTTCTTCAAGAGTCGAGGGAGTAAAGGTTGTTGGGAAAGGAGTAGCTCAGGGCAAGGTTAGAATCAAGCATGGAGCCAAGACTCGTCTAGAAGTATATACGAAAGACGTTGGATATGCTTTCATACCAAAGGAAGCCTCCGAGTCCCTAATCCAGACACAGGTAAAACTAAAGGACGACATTACAGCACCTGTTAAGAAGGGTGATATTGTGGGGACTTTAGAAATATATGCAACAGACGATCTGGTAAATAAGGTGGACCTTGTTATAAAAGAAGATGTGGGAGAGGGATGGTTTCCTTCATATGTAGGAATCTCCAACACTACTACAATGATTATCGTTGGAGTAGTTCTTGTGATAGTACTACTTCTTCTATGGATTCAGGTTGCAAAGGCAAAGGCAAAGAGAAGAAGAAAGAAATTGCGTCAGGAAAAAATCAGACGCATGGCTATGGAACAGCTGCGAGCAGAGCAGAGTCGCAAAGAAAGAGAGTGGCGTTTCTAGATGTTCGATATACAGGAAAATCTAAAAAAACTCCCGGACTGCCCGGGAGTTTATATGCATAAGGATAAACTTGGTCAGATTATATATGTAGGGAAGGCAATTTCCTTGCGTAATCGTGTAAGACAGTACTTTCAGAGTACTGCTGTCAATAATCCTAAAGTCAGGGCAATGGTTTCCCATATTGCAGAGTTTGAGTACATAACCTGCAGCACGGAAATGGAAGCCCTTATTTTAGAGTGCAATCTTATAAAGAAATACGAACCAAAGTACAACGTGCTTCTTCGCGACGACAAAACCTATCCATATATTATGGTAACAACTTCGGAAGACTATCCGAGAGTCGTAAAAACCAGACTGGTAAAGAGAGACGGAAATAAGTACTTTGGCCCATATAGCGATGCGGGAGCTGTTAATCAGATAGTGGAACTTCTGACCCAGATCTATTCCCTGAAACAGTGTAGCACAAACAATTTCCCTGCCGGGCACAGACCGTGCCTGAACTACCACATTCAGACATGTAAGGGAGTCTGTACTGGGCACGTTTCTAAAGAAGAATATAACCAATCCATAAAGCATGTTCTGGATTTTCTAGGAGGCGAAGACAAGCCCTTAATCAGACAGCTTACAGATGAAATGATGAAGGCATCTGATGCCATGGAGTATGAGGAAGCAGCTAAGTACAGAGACTATATTTCAGCAATTAAGGCTATATCAGAAAAGCAAAGAGTTACCTTGACTCACGACAACGATATGGATATAGTCCTGCCGGTAAAGGATATGAACAACTCATTTATAGCTCTTTTCACTGTCCGCAACGGAAAGCTGAGCGGAAGGGAGACTTTTCAAATTCAGTCCGAGGAAGGCGACGAGAGACGCGAGCTTGTTGGAGAGTTTATTAAGCAGTACTATGTTAACTGGGCCTCGGTACCGCCTGAAATAATTGTGGAGGAAGAACCGCCTGATAAGGAACTCATTGAAGAGTATCTGAGTAGGGAAGGGCGAAAGGTGAGGATCTTTGTGCCGCAGAAGGGCGAGAAGAAAGCTCTGTTGGTTTTGACCCAGAATGACAGGCTGGAAATGGTGAAGACCATAAACCAGAAGGCAAACCTGAACCGGGAGAAAGAGGAGACTGTTCACCGGGAGGTTGCGGATATCATTCGGGCTGCAGGTTACGAGCCGCCGGAGAAGTCGATGTACAGGGTGGAGTCTTACGATATTTCCAACACCAACGGCGTAGATTCCGTAGGTGCCATGGTGGTGTTCGAGGGGTTGCGCAGGAGCCGAAAAGATTACAGACGCTTCCGTATCAAAACCATCGAAGGCCCCGACGACTATGGCAGCTTGCAAGAAATGCTCTTCAGACGCTTCAAACGCGCCAAAGAGGGAGATTTATCCTTCGTTAAGCTTCCAGACGCCATTTTCATGGATGGAGGCCGAGGACAGGTTACAGCGGCTAGGAAAGTTTTAGCCGCCTTGGGTCTGGATGTGCCTGTGGTGGGCATGGCTAAAGATGACAGCCACCGAACCAGGAGTATTGTCTTTGAGGATGGGCGAGAAATTTTCCTGAAGGACAGGCCTATGCTTTTCCGTTACTGCGGAACTATACAGGAGGAAGTCCATCGCTTTGCCATAGAGTATCACAGAAATCTGCGTGGGAAGAATGCAATCAGTTCAGTTCTCGACAATATATCAGGAGTTGGGCCGACTAGAAGAAATGCTCTTCTTAAACATTTTGACACTATAGAAAATATTAAGAAAGCCTCTGTTGAGGAACTTATGGAGGTTCCAACAATTACAGAAGGCGTGGCGAAAAATATAAAGGAATATTTTAGTTGATAATCTTATAAAAAAATGGTATATTAAATCTAGAATGAACTTTCAAAGGAAAGTATTATATGGAGGTTAAGAAAAATGGCAGAAAATAGAAACATGGAAGAAGTTGATATCATCACTCTAGAATTCGACGATGGCGTTGAATTAGAATGCGAAATTATGGGTGTATTCGACCATGCAGGTAAGGAATACATCGCATTAATTCCACTTGATGACAGCGATGACGTATATATCTACGGATATAAGGAAGTTGGAGAAGATGAATTCGAACTTGTAGATCTTGAAGATGACGCTGAATTCGAAGCAGTAGTTGCTGAATTCGACGCAATCATGTCTGCAGACGCAGAATAATCAGTTAAGACATTAAGTCCCGCGACGATGTGGCTGAGGCTATGAATCGCGGGATTTTTTCATTGCAAGAGACATAAAAGTAGGAGACATAAAAATGGCAAACGATAAGATTTTAATCGTAATAGATATGCAGAATGACTTTGTAACGGATGCTCTAGAAAATAAAGAAGCACAGCTTATTACAGACGGCCTCGCTGCAAAGGTTGAGGAATATATGCAGCAGGATATTCCGGTTTTCTTTACTAGAGATACACATGCAGAAAACTATATGGAAACTCAGGAAGGTAAATTCCTTCCGGTTCCTCACTGTATCAAAGGCACAAAGGGCTGGGAAATTATTGACGCTCTTAGCAAATATGCAGATGAAAGCAACACTTTAGACAAGCTTACATTTGGAGCTGTTAACCTGCCGGCATGGCTTGAATCCAAGCTGGGAGCAGATGCTATGAATGAACTTGAAGAGATTCAGCTTTGCGGAGTGTGTACAGATATCTGTGTTATCAGTAACGCTATGATTCTGAAGGGCTCATATCCAGAGAAGAAGATTAGTGTACTCAGTGAGTTTTGTGCGGGAGTGACACCTGAGAGCCATGAAACCGCTCTTAACGCAATGAAATCTTGTCAGATGTACATTTTGTAAGGAAACGGAGTGATTAACATGTATCAGTTTGACGCAAAAGAAACTAAGGACCAGGTTGTTGCATGGATTCGAGATTTTTTCAAAGCCAACGGTAGAGGCTGTAATGCTGTAGTTGCAATCAGCGGCGGTAAGGACAGCTCCGTTGTTGCGGCCCTGTGCGTTGAAGCTTTAGGCAAAGACAGGGTTTACGGTGTTCTTCTGCCTAACGGTGAGCAGGCAGACATCGATGCATCCAAGCTTCTGGTTTCACACCTTGGTATCGAGCATACAATAATCAATATCAAAACTGGCTTCGATGGCCTTTTGGGCGAAATCAAGGAAAAACTTCCTTGCGAAGTAAGCAAGCAGACTGTAACCAATCTTCCTGCAAGACTGAGAATGGCTGCTACTTATGCAGTTGCGCAGTCTATGAACGGAAGAGTTGCTAATACTTGTAACCTGTCAGAAGACTGGGTAGGATATTCTACAAGATATGGAGACGCTGCAGGAGACTTCAGTCCGTTAGCTAAGCTTACAGTTCAGGAAGTAAAAGCAATCGGAAGAGAACTAGGTCTTCCTGAAAAGCTAGTTGAAAAGACTCCAATAGATGGCCTTTCAGGACTTACTGATGAACAGAACCTAGGATTTACCTACGCTCAGTTAGATAAATACATCAGAACCGGAGTATGCGAAGATGCAGAAATTCGTGAGAAGATAGATAATAAGAGAAGAATGAACAAGTTTAAGCTGGAGCTTATGCCTGCATTCGCATACGATGGTCCCATAATGGCAAGGGACTAATAGATAAAATAATATAACGCTGGAATTTATAAAAAACTGGAACATAGCGGCTTATCTAATCACCGTGTTCCAGTTTCGATTTTGCTTTAAAATTTCTTCTTTATATCGGAAGTGCAAGGATTGAAATAAAGGAATTATCTTCTGTCTTGGATAAGAAGTAGCCGTTATTGGCGGATGCTGTTTCCGCCACACTTTTTATGCCTAGCCCGTGGACACCTTTTTCTTTTTTTGTAGATATAAGAGTACCATTCTTCATTTTTAAGAAGGCAGGATTAAATGTATTACTTATTTTACAAACGAGAAATTGTCTGTTCTCCGAGACAAATAAATTTAGAATGACTTCCTTTTCATTCGTGCATTTTTCCGTTGCTTGTAGAGCATTATCCAGTAAGTTGCCCACCATAATGATATAGTCAGACATTTCAATATTATCAAATTTAACGACCGGTTCTACATTTACAGTAAATGATATTTCTTTTTCTTCGGCAAAATTTGCTTTGTCTGATATTAAGGCATCCAATTGCGGATTGTTAGAATAAACCTTGATTTCGTTCTTTGTTATTTTTGAACTAAGGTTTTCCAATATGCTTAGCGCTTCTGGGTCATTACCTTTATTTATTAGTAAACAGGTTGTTCTGACGTACTGCTTTAGGTCGTGCATCAGAGTTTGATGTTTTTCGTTTAACTGCTTTATTTTCAGGTAGTAGTCTCTGTTCATATTTTCTCTTGAAATCACCCATGCTTGCTCTAAGTTCTTTTGAAGTTGCTCTCCATATTTTAAAAAGGCTTCAAATACTA
The DNA here is from genome assembly GCA_030537495.1 of Clostridia bacterium. Classification (GTDB taxonomy): domain Bacteria; phylum Bacillota; class Clostridia; order Peptostreptococcales; family Anaerovoracaceae; genus Senimuribacter. Next base: position 129,766 of record JAUNMH010000003.1, read on the forward strand.
TAATGTTTCCTAGAAGCATTAGAAGGAAGCTAAATGATAGTGAAAACTTCACAGTGAATTCGGCAAGCTTATCTTGCGCAATAAAGAATGCGTTTAACATCATACCTATGCTGGATATAGGAATTAACAAGTACATACTGAAAATTCTATTATCAATTTTTCTTTGGCTTTTGCCAGATATTTGAATTATAAATATTAAGATGACATAGCTGATCAATTTGGAGTAAAATGTCATCCATGGCATTTCGGACAGGTTAAGTCCGCTGTTCGTACTCGTAATATTTGCAAGTACGACAAAGATTAGCTCACCGCCGAATAAAGCTGTAAAAACAACGAAAAAACTCATAAGAACGTGAACGAAGTTGATCTCGCTTATTATTTTTATATATGCCATCAAGATAATTGGCGAAAGTGCTAGCGTTAGATTAGCAATCCCAAATAGGTTTAATATATACAAAAGCACAACACCTATAAAGTCAAAAGACAATTCTTCTAGAATACTATTTCTTTTTCTCTTCTGATAAAATGATGTTACAAATTTCTTACATATATAAATCTCAAATATGCAGCTAACTAATAAAATTGCATGGTCAATAATGTTCATATGTCCACCTCAGTATTTGCTTCCCAAATAGCTAATGTATTTTTCCCTAAACTCTTTTTCTTTTGATCTTGCAATAGGCAAAATCGTTTCGTCTGTTAGTATAACAAGATGATTTTCAACACGCTTGATATATTTAAGGTTTACAAAGTAGCTGGTATGAATAAATGCAAAATCATATTCTTGCAATCTCTGGAAAATGTCACCGATTTTTTCGTTACTGGAAGTGGACCCGTTATGTGTATGTATGATACTGCCGTGTTTCGTGTTGTCTACATAAGTGATATGGTCTATGCTTACCTTTTCTATAATTTTTCGATATCGCACTAGAATCGAAGGCATATCAGCGCGCTTTTGCATTTCTGACACTATAACTTCTAATTCTTTTACCATTCGATCACTGTCATAATCCTTTAATAGAAATCTATATGCATTTGCCTCAAAAGATTTTACAGAGGGAAGCTGGGATCCTGAGCAAAACACTAATAATACGTCGGGATATTTTTCTCTGAATAGTTGTGCGGTTTCATCGCCATCAATTCCGTTTAGCTTCATATCTAAAATTAAAAGATTGTAAGGTATCTCCTTGCTAAAGCTGTTAACTAAATCTTCTCCTGATGTATACTTGTAAAGTTTAATATTTTCGAAATCTATAGATAATCTTTGCTTAAATAATTTTTCTAGGTAATCTATATATGTTTCTTCATCGTCGCAAATTGCTATTCTGTACAATTTTATGCCTCCTCGTAATTAGTCGTTGATATTATTGTATCAAGTAAATCACAAGTAGGCTAGTCTCTAATCACATTTACATAAGAAAATCCTATTGTAGAAAGATAACTGTTACAAAAATCGCCTTTAAATCGACAAAAATCGCCACTTAGGTTGCCTTTGATACTAAAGTATGGTATTGATAACTAAACAGACGAGTTATCTTTAAAAGAGTCAATACTTGGAGGCATAAGGGAATTTTAAATAATCATGGTTAGAATAGAATGATGACGAATAAGTGAAAGACAAAGGGCGGTGGTTTAAATGATTTAGTTACTGAATAATGGAAACGGAGATATTCGATAACAAAGTGAGAAACATACTAGAAAAGAAAGGGAAAGGTGAATTTTATGAAGAAGTTAATGAGAATTTTTACAACATTTGCAATTTCAGGATCATTATTAGTTTCTACCACTGCTGTAGGCGCAGCTGCAGACAACGGATTAGGATATAAAAATTTGCCTGAAAAAAATGCGGAATATTGGGAGGAAATTAATCCTCTCAAAGAAGAATGTAATAACTATATCCAATCTATCCAATTACAGCCAAGGGTGGGAGGCCATAAGAAATTGACTGTACCAATAAAGAAACAAACCACGAGCTATTACTGCGGGCCAGCATCAGTACAAATGGTACTGTCACATCACGGAATTAATAAAACTCAATCAACAATAGCTAGCAAAATAGGAACTACTGAGGCTGGTTCTGATATTATTCCTATGAAGACCTATTTAAATAGCTTGGTTGGAAAGGGTACCTATACACACGTTAACGTAGACGACTTGGAATTTTCAAGTGGTCTTGTAGCTAGCATTGATAAAGGAAAACCGCTAATCTGTATGATTCAAACAAGTGAGTTAAACTATTACAAAGGACATCGCTCAGGGCATTACGTTGTTGTTAAAGGATATGATTGGGACATGAAAGAAGGATATTCTAAATTGACACTCAATGATCCAAATAATAATTCTAATTACTATGGAGTACATACTTGCACTTGGAAGGAAATGGATAAAGCACTTAGAGCTGCAAATGGATGGTACATCATGGGTAAATAATGAATTTTAGACATTTGACCCTATAAGGGGGAGGGACAATGAAATGAAAATACTTAAGAAGTTTACCATATCGGTATTATTGCTGGCTTCTATCTTAGTTGTATGTGCTTGTGACAAGGATATTAAAGAACCAACAACTGAATCCTTCGATTTGAGTTACAAATTGCAAGAAGACGAAGAAATTGAGCCATTTTTTGCAACGGACTCTCTGATATACGCAGCTGTACTAAAAAAGGATCCGCCAAGCACTATGCAATCCATGTTCGGAGCCAAAACGGAAAAATTCATTGTTTATGATACAAATACCTCAAAGGTGACAGAAGAATACGCTATTAAAGACACGGATGCATATATTTACAATGCTATGCCTTTTGAAGATGGAATAATATATTCTACATATCTTCCTAAAACTCAAAAGGAAAGTGGACAAATTCCATGGAACATTAATTATGTAACTCAGGATGGTAGTGTAACTGTTGACTCAGGACATTGTCGCGACAATATGAATACTCCGGGTTTTGCCAATATCGGTGGAGATATTTATTACCTATATGAGGATTTCGTTAAAGAGTCAAAATACGGGTTTGGTATAAGAAAGGCCGATTTAGAAAAACCTAAGGAAGTTCTTTGGGGAACAAAGTATAAACTTTCAGAAACCGAGTTGTACTCTAACGGAACAGACTTCGCAATCATGGTTGAGGGGAAACCTAATGATGGAAAAGCAAATGTTCTAATAGGCAACGTGGATGGAATTTATAACGAATATGATTTTCCAGAGAAAATCACTAGTATGGGATTATGTAAAGACTATTTGTTCTGCTGCACAACTTCAGACGGAGAAAAGTATACTGCTAGAAGTATTGCATTAGAATCCGGAGAAGAATATGGCGCAGAACTTGAAGAACCTTTATATCGAATTGCTAGTATGAAGGGCAATGAATTAACTTGTGTAGCAGGAAACTGGGGAATGTGTATTTTGAAACCAGGCAAAGAATTCAAAAAAGTATCTGTGGAAGATCCAGAAAAGATAATTGATAGCAGAGAATTTGTTAGATATTATCCATATGGAGAATCGGGAACATTTGCGCAGCTAGATGATAAAAAATTCTGCAGGCTGACTTGGTAAGTTATAGTTATAAAGGTTTAAAATTGATGAGTATTTGACGTGGGATTGTAGATACATTCCCACGTCAAATATAATATGGTTAATTAGAGTCAAGTAGCGGCGAGTATATAAAAAAAAATATTGCTGACTCAAAAAACTGTTGTTCTCAACAGTGAAATCTGCGGGTATTAGTCTCCGCTTTGTGACATTTTATATTGAAAATTATACTGTTACATAAATAGCAGGTGGAAACGGTACGAGGAAAGGTGATATATATGAAGAATCTTAAGAATATAATAATGGGAATAACAAATTTTGCTGCCCTAGTTCTGACTATTCAGAGTGTTAATGGAGCTTGCATTTGGCATTTTCATCAACCCGAAATTCCTGAATCAGCAAAAAAATTGATAAAATACAAGCGCTATGATAGATGATTTAGCAAAGACTGTAGTGGAGAAAGAAATACAGCAAGGAAGAATCTCAAAAGAAGAAATAGATCTGTATGTGTACGGGTACATACTTTTAATAGAAACTAGCATCTGCATAACTCTAAGTTTTTGTATCGGTTTACTATTTAGCTCCCTTGCCGAAGTAATATTATTTTCTGCTCTGTTTATCCCTTTAAGAAGCTTCGGAGGAGGGGTTCATGCTGAAAGAACTTGGCAGTGCATACTTCTTTCGACAGGAGTAATGATTTTATATTGCTTAGCTCTGAGATTGGAATATAGGGAAGAGATTTATTGGAGCATTTTATTTTTAACTGTAGTAAGTACTCGAACATCCTTTTCCAATATAAGAAAATGTTATTATGGCAGAGTACTTACTAATAATCTAATAATTTATGTTATATGTGCTATTGCTGTAAGTTGTTCCCTTATGTGTGCTGTTGGTTATAATTATCATTTAGCCGAAGCATTTGTAGTTCCAGTATTTACGTGGATGATATCTTCTATCTGTGACAATAAAGCTGCAATCTTTTGCGCTGGTAAGATGCGTACTACAGAAAAAGAAGATGCAAGCATGAGAGGGTAATATGCCCTAAACCTATATTAGGGCTGGGCGAAAAGCCTGCGGCATCTTGTCATAAATCAATGAAGGATGCAGTTCAACCGCTTTATTTTACGGAGGATAAAAATGCTTGGAAAATTTTGCAAAAAGGGTATAGCCACATTACTTATTCTGACTCTTGTATTTTTGACAGCCTGTGGAAGTAATGGAGCACAGGATAACGGACGGGAAGCACGAGAACTGGAGCGACTGATTGATCAAGAATTTAAGCAGGGAAGTGGCATTAAAATCAATGTATTGACAGATGTCCAGACGCAAAATCTATATTGCTTGGCAAAGGTTTGGGGGTATGTAAAATATAGACACCCTATGATTACAAGCGGTAAGGTGAATTGGGATGCGGAGCTGTTTCGTGTGATGCCGAAAGTTTTGAAAGCAAAAAATCATGCAGAAGCACAGACTGCAATACAGGCCTGGTTGAATCACTTCCCTTTGCAGAAGCCTACAGATAAAAGAAAAGACGAAAATATTGCCGCAACGCCAAAGGCTAAAAAAGCGGCTTGGAAGACGGACAGCAGTTGGATTTCCAATACATCATTTTTAGGACAAGGGGTGTCTTCTTATTTGACAGGACTATCAAAACTGCAGATGAAAGATTATGAACAGGGTTATGTAGGCCTAGCAGAGGGGGATACTTTAGACGTCTCTATGGACTGCGCCTTCAGTGAGTCTATGGAATATGACGATGCCGGGGTAAGATTGTTGTCTTTGTTCCGATATTGGAATATTATTACATATTTTTATCCCTATCAGAACCTTATGGAAGATGACTGGGACCAGGTTTTGGTTGAGAAAATTCCGGAGTTGGCATTGGGGAAAGACCAACTGTCTTACACTTTGTCTATGGCAAATTTGACCACATATTTACATGATAGCCACGCGTTTTTTTGGGACAAATGGAAAGTCTATAACCACTACTTTGGAAGCTATATACCTTTGTTCAGAGTTGAAAATCTGGATGGAAAAATTGTTGTGATAGAAAATACACAGGAAAGTATTATAAAACTTGGTGATGAAATACTTGCAATAAACGGTGTTCCTATTGAAAAAAAGTTGAAAGAATGTAGAAAATATGTTTCGCTATCAAATGATGAAAAATTTTCACAATCTTTTGAGCCGTATCTTCTGAACAGCGACAAAAAGAATACCGTATATCAAGTGCTTCGAGATGGGAAAGAACTTGATGTAGAGGTGGAATGCATTTATGACGAGTTTAATAGTCGTCATCTAAAGCCCCTCTGCAAACAAGAAAGCGGATTTCTCGAAAACGGAAAAGTCGGCTTTTTAAATATGGAGGAGTTAGAAATTGAGGATGTTGACCGCTGGATGAAGAAGTTTTCGGATTGTGAAGGCATAGTTGTAGATTTTCGCTATGGTGGGCCGGCTTATTTTGCAGTCTATACATTAGCGGAATATTTTGTACCGGAACCTATGCTTTTCGACAAATTTTATGCTAGCAGTCCGACAGAATCGGGAACTTTCTATAAGTGCTTTGAGCAGACTTCCGGAAATGGATTTGTGAAAACATGGTTTGCGGATAATGAAGAGTCTTTTTCGGATAAAATGAATTTATCGAAATTACTTAATAATGGGATGCTGAATACGTTGCTTGGAAAGGGAAAAGAACGGCAGTTTTACGATGGAAAGGTTGTGGTACTAGTTGGAGAAAGAACAATCAGCAAGTACGAAACTGCAGTTATGTCTTTACAAAACGGTCCTAATGTGTCATTGGTAGGCGAAACTTCTCCAGGCTGTAATGGAGATATAATTAAAATCAGTCTGCCAGGAAATTTAGAAACCTATTTTTCTGGATATGCAATAACTTATCCAGATGGAAAGCAGTTGCAGCGAGTTGGAATCAAGCCGGATGTAGAAGTAAAAATGACAACAGAGGGACTTGTAGCAGGGAAAGATGAACCGCTGGAATATGCAAGTAAGATGATTGTGGAGAAGATATAAAAATAATATTATAAGATGTTCAAAAAAAGGAAAAACGATGGTGAGACACTTACCATCGTTTTGTTGCTCATAGCATGTGTATTTAACTTATACACAGGTGGGGACGGGTGAGACTTATTTAGCTGCTTTTGCAGCGTTGAATCTTTTTGTTATTCTTGAAACTTTTCTTGAAGCAGCCTTCTTGTTAAGAGTTCTCTTAGCAGCAGCCTGCATTAATTTCTTTTCAGCAACTACTAACTTAGCAGCAGCATCGTCGAAATCCTTAGCTTCGATAGCAGCATCTAGATCCTTAAGAGCTGACTTTACATGGTCCTTAACTCTCTTGTTTCTTGCTGTCTTCTTGTCGATAACTCTGATTCTTTTCTTTGCGGATTTAATGTTTGCCATTGGTATATTTCCCCCACTTCTTAATATTTTTAGCTTTAATAACGCTAAATTCGCATATCAAGTATACAGGATAAACCTTCAAAAAGCAAGGACTTTCGGGGATTTTACCGGAAAACTTGTATACCCAAAGAAAATTCCGCTGAAATACTTGGCAAAAAACCTACTTCTAGTGTATAATTTACTCTGTATAATTGTGTAATAGAGAGGAAAACATATATATGGATTACCAGAAATATATTAGAAACTTTAGTATCATCGCTCATATCGACCACGGTAAGTCGACATTGGCAGATAGAATCATTGAAAATACAGGGCTAGTAGCTCACAGAGATATGAAGGAACAGTTCCTGGATAATATGGATTTAGAGAGAGAAAGAGGAATTACCATTAAGCTTCAGACAACTAGACTCGTGTATAAGGCTGAGGATGGCAATGAGTATATCTTCAATCTTATTGACACACCAGGCCATGTTGACTTTAACTACGAGGTATCAAGAAGTTTGGCGGCCTGTGAGGGTGCGGTTCTTGTTGTAGACGCAACTCAGGGCGTAGAGGCTCAGACTATGGCAAACGTATATCTTGCTCTTGAAGAAAATCTGGAGATTCTTCCGTGCCTGAACAAAATCGACCTTGCCAGTGCAAGACCGGAAGAGACTAAGATGGAAATCGAGGAAATGATAGGTATCGACGCAGAGGATGCACCACTTGTATCAGCTAAGGAAGGAATCGGAATCAACGACCTTCTTGAAGCAGTGGTAAAAAATATTCCTGCACCTACAGGAAATATAAATGCGAATCTGAAAGCTTTGATATTCGACTCCGTATATGACAACTATAAGGGAGTAGTAATCTATACCCGTGTATTCGACGGTCAGGTTAAGGTGGGTGACACCATCAGACTGATGAACACCAACAAGAAGTACGAGGTAACTGAGGTAGGCATTATGGCACCGGGACACGTTCCGACTAAGGCTCTTCGTGCAGGAGAGGTTGGATACATTGTCGCTTCAATTAAGCAGGTAAGAGATGCCCGCGTAGGCGACACTATTACCTTAGACAATGCGCCAACAGCAGAACCGCTGCCGGGCTATAAGAAAGTGCAGTCCATGGTTTACTGCGGTATCTATCCGGCTGAAGGTGAAAAATATGAAGGCGTTAAGGATGCGCTGGAAAAACTTCAGGTAAATGACGCGGCGTTCCTATTTGAGCCTGAAACTTCAACTGCTTTAGGCTTTGGTTTCCGTTGTGGATTCCTGGGACTTCTTCACATGGAAATCATCGTTGAAAGACTGGAAAGAGAATTCGGACTTGCAGTTATTACAACGTCGCCAAGCGTAGTTTACAAGGTTGTTCTTAACAGTGGCGAGGTTCAGATGATTCAGAACCCGACAAATCTTCCTGATATTATGGAAATCGACCACATTGAGGAGCCCGTTGTTAAGGCCGACATTATGATTCCGAAGGAATACGTGGGTTCAATTATGGAGCTTTGTCAGGACAGACGTGGCAAGATGCTCCACATGGAATATATTACAGAAACAAGAGTTCAGCTTCATTACGAGCTGCCACTTAACGAGGTTATCTACGATTTCTTCGACGCGCTGAAGTCAAAGACCAGGGGTTACGGCTCTCTAGATTACGAGTTCTTACGCTACGAAAGATCAAAACTAGTAAAGCTAGATGTTCTTCTTAACAAAGAATTAGTGGACGCATTCTCCATGATTGTACATGAGTCAAAGGCACAGCAGAGAGGTCGATTTGTTTGTGAAAAACTGAAGGAAGTTATTCCTATGCATCAGTTTGAGGTGCCAATTCAGGCAGCAGTTGGCCAGAAGGTAATTGCAAGAGAAACTGTAAGAGCTTATCGTAAGGACGTAATTGCTAAGTGTTACGGCGGAGATATTTCCCGTAAGAAGAAGCTTCTGGAAAAGCAGAAGGAAGGTAAGAAGCGTATGCGTCAGTTCGGTAAGGTAGAAGTGCCGCAGGAGGCGTTTACAGCAGTTTTGAAATACGACGAAAACAAGTAGAGCTTGGCTGATTATATGATGAATGACAAACTAAGGGCGGCTCGAAAGAGCCGTCTTGGCATATATATACATATTCCATTTTGTTTAGCAAAATGTAAGTACTGTGGCTTCTATTCAGCCGCGGGAAGCAGTGAAGACGAGCGCAGGGAATATGTGGACAGTTTAATAGAGGATATTGAGGAGTATGGTAAAGTCTATGGGAAAACCCGCACCGTAGATACTATTTTCATTGGTGGTGGCACACCTTCAATTTTAGATGAAGGTGAGATTAAGAGAATTCTTGTAGCCGTAAGAAATGCCTTTGATGTTGACGATGATGCGGAAATTACCATTGAATCTAACCCAAAGACTTTAACAAAGAGCAAGCTGCTGGAATATAAGCAGGCTGGTATTAACAGACTTTCCATTGGAGTGCAGTCTCTTAACTCAGATATACTCGGCACCTTGGGTCGTGTTCATAGTGCAGAGGATTTTTATGAGAACTTCAAGTTAGCTAGAGAATGTGGCTTTGATAATATAAATGTGGACCTGATGTTTGCTGTGCCAGGGCACACCATGGAAATCTGGGAAGATACTTTGGATAAAATTTTCGAGCTGGGGCCGGAGCATATTTCTTTCTATAGCCTGCAGATTGAAGAGGGGACACCCTTTTATGAAATGTTCATGGCAGGAAATTTAGACCAGGTGCCTGACGAAATAGATAGGGCTATGTACCATAGAACTATTGAAAAACTTAAGGCAGCAGGCTATGAGCACTACGAGATTTCCAATGCTTGCAAACCGGGACACGAATGCAGACATAATTTAAAGTACTGGTCCTTGGAAGAGTATCTAGGAATTGGAAGCGGAGCAAGCTCCTATATGGAAGGCGTACGATTTGCAGAAGCACCTGTACTTGAGTTTTACGAAAACAGCAAGGAAGACGATATGTCCGAGTATGTTTTTACTGGGCTTAGGAAAACGACCGGATTTGACTTAGATGATTTTAATAACCGCTTTGGCATGAAACTATGGGAAGCCTTTGGTGACAGGAGAGAGAACCTAGCAGAATTCCTTGAAGAAGGACTACTTATTGAATCCCAAGGAAGACTGTACCTAAGTGAGGACGGGCTTGATGTATCCAATGCTATAATGGCGGAATTTGTGTAGATGACTTAATTGGGGGATAAAAATGACATTTAAACAGCTTTTCTTTAGAATATATGATAGAAAAATTGCATCTGGAGAAATCACCTTCAGCAGGTCTGGAATCAGCAAGGCTGATTTTACAAGATTGTGCACCGAAGATGGGTTTGTTCTTGAAAGAGAAGCCTTGGAGCTCATTGGGGAAAAGATGAGCCTTGAGGCGGAGGAATTAATGGAACTTATTGAAGCTGCAGAAAAGGAGAGGATTTAATGCATCACTTTGGGATATTTCACTTAAGTAGCTGGCTCGTTTACTTCTACTTTTACAGTATTTGTGGATGGATATTCGAGTCAGGAAATGTAAGTATTAGAGAACATAAATGGGTAAACCGTGGATTTATGAAGGGTCCGTGGCTCCCTCTTTACGGAAGTGGCGCCGTTGTAATTCTAATTGTGACAATGCCTTTTGCGGATAATCCTATAGCCGTATATTTTGCAGGGGCCATAGGGGCTACAATTCTGGAATATATTACAGGCGTTGCTATGTTGGAACTTTTCAAAGTGCGATATTGGGACTATAGATATAGGAAAATTCAGTTCCAGGGACAGATTTGTCTCGTGTCCACTATTGCCTGGGGATTTCTCAGCTTGCTAATGGTTTACGGCATCCATCCTTGGGTAGAGCGCCTGGTTGGAGATATTAATGTTGAGGTAGTCAACGTGGCAACCTTTGTCATTACCTTACTTATTACCTATGACTTCACCAACGCATTGCGCGATGCATTGGATCTGCGTAAACTCATTATTCAGGCCAACGAGCTTAAGGAAAAACTTGAGGCCAAAATCGAGGAAAGCAAGGAAGAAATCGAGGACAAACTCGAAGAAGCTATCTCACAGCTTAGATACGGTCTTAGCGAGCTGCGAGAAGACATTGAGCTGCGTTCTAGAAAAGTGTTCCTGCGCAACCCAAGCGCCAGCATGAAGGGTCTGGAAGAAGAGTCAAAACTTCTAAAGGCCAAGTTATACAAGCGCTTTGAAGAGATGCAGAAGGAAGGCTATGGCACCAAAAGCGCGAAATAGACAAGGATGGCTATGATGAACAAGGAAAAACTGAAAAGATATCATATAGACAACTCAAGAAACTGTTATGTGCAGGAGGATACAACGGCGTTTAACGAGGCGGTTATCACCTTCACGGGTGAAGTTAAATACAGCAAGGATTTGCCGGGAAATTGCCTGGAATTCATGAATGCAATTCTTGATGATAGTGATTTTTCTGTGGTCCCAGCCAGCCTAGGCAAGAGCCTTTTAAGAGACAGCCATAAGGATGAGTTCGTGGGTGCCTTGGGCTATGCTGGTTTTGATGCCTGTCTCTTTGGGGAAAAGTCATCGGCTAAATATTGCGACGGAGTGAGCATTTCCATAACTCCTGATGTCGCAAAAATTGTCGACGTCAACGGCATAAGAATTGGGGTTGTCAATGCCGCGGTCAAAACCTCCAGAGATGTGGGAAGCAAGTTAGCCTCTCAGGTAGCCGGATTAAGAGCAAAGACGGAGTTCATTTTAGTTTACTGTAGATGCGCAGAGCAACCGGCAGAGTCTGACGTGAAAGCCTTGGCAGAGCAGGGCGCAGACTACATTGTATTCAATTGTTCGGATATGCTGAAATCTTATGGCAGAGTGGGTCGAAGCGACGGAAAAATTGTGCCTTTTATCTATTCAGTGGGCACAGCCCTTGAACTGGGAAAAGTGTGTAATACGGCTATATTTAGGTTGAAAATACTCAGAGATTATAATGGAGAAATAACTCTTGAAGATGAATTCGTGCCTTGCATTTTTGATGCAAACTTGCCAGGTCGAGAGAACTGCATGATGCCGACTAGAGGTTTCTATAACGGGCGTTATGTAAATGACATAACTAAGGCAGCTGCAAAAAACGTGAGAAAGACCTTGGGTAAGGGCATTAAAATGTCTTCTAAAATAAGGCCATTTACTAATATGACCGGTTTCTCGCCACAGGTAAGCATAAAGGAAATATGTGATATTCTTGGAGTCGATAGTGACTTCTATGATGGAGATTTTCCTATTGATGAAAAGGTTCATTCTATAGTTATTAGAAATGTGGAGCTTTCTGAGAAGTGCATTGCTGTTCTCGATGAGACAGATGAGGAGGATAAGCAAAATCTTATTATCAAGGAAGACATGCTGAAGGAAATCAAGCCTATAATGGCCATTGCGCAGAAGAAGGTAGAGGGGGTTCCGACTCTGATTGTTGATTCACCTAGTGAGGCTTTTATAGAAATATCCAGATATATTAGGAAAAAGTATGATTTGTTTACTGTTGCAATAACTGGCTCTGTGGGAAAATCCACAGTGACGGATATGATTAAGACTGTAATGGCATATAATTATAAGTTTCCTAATATTAAGGGTAATTATAATACTTTCCGTTCGGTGGGTTTCTGTCTCCAGAAGCTCACAGATAAACACGATGCGTATATTCAGGAACTTCACGGAGGACATCCAGGAGCAGCCAGCCTTGGTTCTTCTATAGTTCTTCCAAATATTGCAGTTGTAACTAGCATAGCGGAAGTTCATCTGGAGAGGTTAGGAAACAGCATCGAGGGTGTTAAAAGAGAAAAACTTGGAATTGCTGACTATATTCAAGAAGGTGGCGCGCTAGTTGTCAATAATGACAATGAGTACCTTCAAAATCTTGATATGCCTATGAGGCTGGTAACTTATGGTGCATTTAATAAGAATTCTGATTTCTATGCTGACAATATCAATGAGATGGAGGACAAAATTACCTTTACAATTGTCTGCGAGAAAGGAAGTTTTGATGCGGAGATTTTCTGCCGTGGACTGCATAACGTGTGTAACGCAGTGGGCGCCTTTGCCGTCTGCAGACTTGCGGGAATTCAGCCTCACGTAATTACCTCAGCACTGTCTAGATACAGAACTTCTGGGTTCAGGCAGAACCTCATAAAGAAGGATGGATACAAGATTTTCGCAGACTGTTTCAACTCGGCACCTGAGTCGGTGAAGTCATCGCTTCACAGTCTGGCAGGAATTCATCCTACTCATGGAGGACGCAGAATTGCTGTCTTAGGTGACATGAACGAGCTGGCGGAGTTAAGTGAAATCAGGCATAGGGAAACAGGAAAGATGGTTGCTGAATCTGATGCAGACGTTCTTATTACTTTAGGTGAGAAGGCTAAATTCATTGCTGAAGAGGCCATGAAGGAGGGGCAGGAAACCTATGCATTTGTGGATAGGGAAGAGATGGAAAATAAGATTAGGGAGATTGTTAAGCCGGGAGATGTGATTCTATTTAAGGCCAGTCACAGCGTAAGGCTTGACATTTCCATAGAAAATATTTTTGGAAAAATGTCATAGTCATAATAGATTATAATGAGAAAGTAATAAAAGAGGCAGTCGCCGCAGCTTTTTGACCATGCTGTAGTGACCGCCTCTTTTCTCATATATGAGAGGAAGTTAAAAAACTATATATATTCTCTTTTGCTTGTGTTCCTCCAAATTCCCATTTTTTCAGCTTCTTTAATCAGTTCTTCTCTGAAGTCAGGATGGGCAATTCCGATTAGCATTTCTGCTCTCTGCCATGTGGATTTTCCCTTAAGATTTACTGCACCGAATTCTGTGGTGATGTAGCCGGTACATGATCTAGGAGTAGTGATAATGGAACCTGGAGCAAGGATAGGTGAAATTGTTGAAACTAGTTTTCCGTTCTTTAAGGTCTTTGTTGAAGGAAGGCAAAGGAAGCTCTTTCCTCCGTTGGAACGGAAGGCACCGATTACGAAGTCCAGCTGACCGCCGGTACCACTGATTTGTCTGTATCCCGCCGATTCTGCGCAGACCTGTCCATAGATGTCAACTGTTAGACAGCTGTTTATGGAAATGAACTTATCTATAACTTCGATATTTGAGCAGTTATTTACCCATTCGATTGGAGCACAGCAACACTGCGGATTGTTGTTGATGAAGTTGTATAATCTGTCTGTTCCTGCGGCAAATGAATAAACTGCGCGACCGTAGTCCAGAGGAAGTTTTGTTTTATTGACAATCTTTCCTGCATCGTAGAGATCAAGGTATGCGTCAACAAACATTTCTGTATGAATGTTAAGGTCCTTTAAATCAGAGTGGGCAATGAGGGAACCTATGGATGAAGGAAGTCCTCCAATACCAATCTGAAGTGTGGAACCGCTTTCTAAATTCTGAACTACGTGGTTTGCAATGGCCTGGTCAACTTCGGAAGGATCCTTTACCTTAAGGTGTGACATAGGAGGATTTTCGCCTTCTACAATAAAGTCGACGTCTCTTACGTTGATTTCGTTGTTGTAGCCATATGCGTGAGGCATGTTTTCGTTAACTTCAACGATTACTGTTTTCGCTGCTCTGATAACACCTAGCATGTCTGCAACCTGTGGTCCTAGGTTAAAGTTACCGTGTTCATCCATTGGACCTACCTGAAACATAGCTACATCGATGTTGTTGCCATCAATGTTCCAAAGCTCTGGCAGTTCGCAGAACATCATTGGAATATACCAGCAGTTACCGTCATCAGCCATTTTTCTATCGTTAGCATTGAAGTGGGCAGACATGAAGCGAACGTGCTTTACACCTTCTTCACCTAGTTCCTGAACTCTCTTATATGTTTCAAATGGATTGTTTCTAATTGCAACTGTAGAAAGAATCTTTACTCCAAAGAGGTCGTCCACTCTTTCTGCAAGAGCCTTGTCCAAGGTATCAACTACGCCAGCGCCGGTACCAAAGTGGACTCTATCTCCGTCATTGACAGTTAAAACAGCTCTTTCTCTAGAAACAAGCTTTCTTTTATACATTGCTTTATATTCTTCATAATAACTCATGTAATGTTCCCCCTTTTTAGATACAAATAATAATACAAGTAATAATTCTACACACAACTATATTAAATTATACTATTACAGGTGTATCTTAGTCAAGTTCAACAAAAACCTGCCTGAAATAAAAAGTTTTTTGTGAATTTTAATAAAAATGTTTGACTTTTTATGTGTATAGTGTTAATATGCACTTGTGAGTAAATATACTAAAATACTAATAAAAATGACAAAGGAGGACTCACCAATGAAAGATGGTATTCACAATTTTTCTGAAATCGGTAAATTGAACAAGGTTTTACTACATAGACCGGGCAGAGAATTGGAAAAACTGACTCCTGATAATTTTGAGGAACTGCTTTTCGATGATATTCCATTCCTAAAAGTTGCACAGGAGGAACATGACAAGTTTGCTAAGCTTTTGCAGGACAACGGCGTCGAGGTCGTTTATTATGAAAAAGAGGTTGCCAAGGCACTGGCAGACAAGAATGTTAGAGAACAGTTTGTTGATGAATTTATTAAGCTAAGTCCTATTGATGCTGATGGACGTAAGGATGAGCTTAAAGAATTCTTAAATGAAAAGAGCGCAGATGATTTAGTTGAAACATGCATTTCCGGATTATTTACTGCAGATTTAAGCACTATAAAGGGAGATTCTCTTATAGACGTAGTAGAGCTAAATGGCGAGAAAAAAGCTTTTGCAAGCTTACCTATGGTTAATCTTTATTTCTCAAGAGACCCTGGAATATGTGTGGGAAACGGAGTTAACATAAATCACATGAGCACGCCAACAAGAAGACGTGAAGCTCTTTTGATGAAGTATATGACTAAATATGACAGAGACTTTGCACCAGAGGGTACTCCTATTTGGTATGATGCGTATGACAACTTCTCCATGGAAGGCGGGGATGTTCTAATTCTTTCAGATGAAATTGTTGCAGTGGGCCATTCACAGAGAACTACCCTTGAGGGAATTGAAAGTTTTGCTAGCAAATTGCTTAAGAACTCTAGCTTCAAGAAGGTCCTGGTATTTGACATTCCGAAGAGTCGTGCTTTCATGCAGCTTGACACTGTTTTCAATATGATTGATTTCGACAAGTTCGTACTTCATCCAGAAATCGAAGGACCACTGGCTGTTTACGAAATCACACTTGGTGCTGATGGTGAGCCGGATTACAACTCCATTACAGATAGCCTTGACAAGATTCTTGCTAAGGAGCTAAATCTTCCAACTGTTGATATTACGAGAATCGGTGGAGGAAATCTTATTGCAGCTCAGAGAGAGCAGTGGAATGATGCGTCTAATATTCTTACAATAGCGCCAGGAACTGTAGTTGCTTTCGAGAGAAATTACGTAACTAACGATATCCTCGATAAGAAGGGAGTTAAGGTACTGACCATTGAAAGTGCCGAGATTTCAAGAGGTAGAGGAGGTCCAAGAAGTCTGACTTGCCCAATTAACAGAGATGATTTATAGGGATGATTTCTATTTCTAAGATGGATTAAAAATACGGTGTAACCTGGATAAGTAGGTTACACCGTATAACTTTGGAAAATCAATGCTTTCCACGTTTTTCCGCAAGTTTCGAGAGTAAAATTACACATTTTTCCGTGAAATTCAGGGCACATTTTACACATTTTTCTGAAAAAGTCTTACTTCTTCATTTTCTTGCTCTTTTGATAATAGTAAAAAGCCAGGCCGCCCATGGCCAAAAGTCCTAATATAACATACATATTTTCTTACCTCCCTAATGTCATTGCATTCATATATTCTTCCTGAAAACCTGGCTGTGATGCCAGTTCGATATGTTTGATTTGTTTTGCTGTAGCTTCAGAGCGCTGAGCCCACGTAGGGGAAAGTAGCATCATAGATGCCCCGGCGCCGGCAGAATTGCCTATGGAATGTATTTTCTCTTTTGGGATATCAGGCAGTAATCCCATATCCACGGCACTCTCGATTCTTATATAATTCCCAAAGGCTCCGGCAACGGAAATTTCATCAAGGTCGCCAGGATCTAATCCAAGCTCTTTCATCATCACATTGATTCCGGCAGAAATTGCAGCCTTAGCCAGCTGGATTTCTCGAATATCCTTTTGAGTTAGGATAACTGGTTCGTGTCTGAAATCGCCATCATAGAGAAGAAAGTCGTTGATGCCATGGTGGCTGATTAAATGTTTAAGAACATCTTCGCTGAATGTATTGCCCCCTAAGTTCTTGTCACGCAGCTCCTCTGCAGAGAGAATCCTACCTGTCCGATCAACTATGCCCATGTGCACAAGCTCGCCCACAGCGTCAATTATGCCAGAGCCGCAGATTCCAACGGGGGTTGCCCCTCCAATTGTCTCAATTTCAACCTCATCATAGCTGATGTTTACACGTTCAATGGCACCTTTAGCTGCACGCATACCCTGAGTTATAGAACTGCCTTCGAAGGCTGGGCCTGCTGCAGTTGAGCATGCAAGAATCTGTCCCTTGCCGCCCAGAACAATTTCCCCATTTGTACCAATATCAATGAAAAGATGCGCCTTGGCGGGCATGGTT
Organism: Clostridia bacterium; assembly: GCA_030537495.1. GTDB lineage: Bacteria > Bacillota > Clostridia > Peptostreptococcales > Anaerovoracaceae > Senimuribacter. The sequence continues at coordinate 147,289 of JAUNMH010000003.1, forward strand.
ATGTCTGTTGTAATTATGTCCGTTGAGATTATACCTGCAGTAATGTCAGAGCCAACATGACCTGCAAAAGTACCAGCTAGATACACCAGAGCAACTGAATATCCCCAAAGACCTATCTCACTTATTTTAATTTCTCTGGCATCTGTAAAGGTAGGCTCAAAGGGCGCAACGGCTAAAGCCTCCGGACTTACGCCAAGGAATAAATGGCTCATAGTGGTGTTACAGGCGACCACATATTTTTTCAGCGCGTCCTCATTGATTTCTTGCTCCTTACATATTTTTCCTACGCCCTCGTTAATGGCGCCTATAAGTAGCTGCTGCATTTTTTTCAGCTTAGCCTCATTGTCTCGGACAAAGGTTATTCGCGAAATCACATCGGCCCCGTAAGCACTCTGTGGGTTCACTCTTCCATAAACATCCACAAGCTCTCCCTTTGACAGATTCCAGATCAAAACCACCAGAGTCGTAGTTCCTACATCCACTGCGGCTCCGTAAACATCGCCCATAGATTCATCTGCAGGAACAAGTTCCGGCTCAAACCAAGATGGGAGATTAATAAGTTTCTTCTTTCTCTCACCTATGGTTTCAGATTCGCTGACTTCAATTATCATATGGTCCTCTGCAAGGGTCTGACAGGCCAGATATTCTCTTGTCTCAGAGTTACTTGTGTCTTTTACCTTGGTAATTCTAACCTTGCATTTCCCGCATACGCCGGTGCCCATGCAGCTGCCGTTAATGTCTACTCCTGCACTTGATGCAGCCTGTAGTACGGTTTCCCCAGGCTTTGGCTCATATTTAATATTCTTTGGTAAAAATGTAATCATTTGTATCCCTTCTTTTCCCCCTTAAATTTTCTCTAATTGCACAGAAGTCGCAGCCTGCAGGATTCCCCAAACATTGTACGCAGGATGGTTCTGGTCTTATGTCACTTCTGTTAAGAATGAAGTAGAGCCCTGTGCAGGTTTTTTGAGGCAACATAAGGCCGCTTTCGTTTGTTCTGACATCTATCAAGTTGCCATCAAGAATTTTCAAGAATTTTTCTGAGTCCTGAATTGCCATTCCGTAATAGCCAGGACCAAAACTCCCGGAGATAAAAGTTTTCCTATTCTGATATCTAGTAGCAATACTTTTCCAAAGGAATTTTTTTTCAAGAAATTCCTTGCCTGCATCTACGTAGGAAGTTCCCCATATATCGGCAAAAAGTTCGTCCATTATATTTTTTTCAGATGAGTCTTCAGAGCAACTCCATTCGCCTGCGGTCAAGGCATAGAAAAATATTCCCTCAACAGCATCCTCGGGTATTTGGGAAAAGAAGTTGCAATATATGTCCTGATCTTCAGCAATCACATGGCTATTGTTGAAAACGACACTGTCATAATAGGATACAACAGCCTGAACATTTATCTGATCTAGATGTTTTTCCCTAAGGGTCTCGGACATATCCATTAGATTTTTGTGCTCAGGTCGGCTTAGGTCGAATCTGTTGGTTTTGATAAATCTCTCTCTTGCCGAAGGGTAGATGTCTTTTTCTTCGATTTTTATTACTTTGTTAATCATTTCCTTAACCTCTAAATACATTATATACTAATTTATGAAAGCGCGAAATGTCAATATGTAAGGCACGAAAAAAGGCACCTCTTTGCGAGATGCCTTTTCGGTGAATATAGGATTGAATTTACTGAAGGACGAAGTACAGTAAACCGCCGATTACTGAAATTGCTGATAGCAACTTTGCAATTGCGAACTTGTCTTCTTTCTTTGAAAGAAGCTGAAGCAGGATTGCGATTACGGCTACTGCTCCGAATCCCCAGGAAATTAACTGTGGTGTAGTTGCATTTTCTGGTTGACCAGATACATCTGCCCATGCTAGAACCATACCCCATACTACTGTTATATAAAATACCACCTTTTGTTTCTGTTCGTCCTTGATGAAAAACATCAATAACATTAATACTGCACTTACTACTATAGCAGCTACAAACATGATTACCATTGCACCTAAAGCGTTCATCTCTTTACCTCTCTTTCTCCTTTAACACATCCTTTTATCTCGGATGTGTCATCCCTTTGTTTTTGTTGTTTTCCTTTTGATGTATTTATAGTAACATTCGTTTCTAAAGAAAAAACATCTATATTTCTGAAGAATTCTGAAGATTATTGATTTTTATGTTTTTTATGGTAATTTCTATGTTCCACAGGTTATCCACAGTATCTATGGTGGTGTTCACCTGACCATCATAGCGTGCGGCTATAGATTTAATGCTTTCCAGACCAATGCCGTAGCTTTCTGGGTGCGGAGATTCCGCAGAGGTTGCAGAACCTGCAGAATTTGCAGCTTGAGAAAGCGCTACAATATTATTGCTTTGCCTTATTATTAGGCTGTCGCCTTTTGTTTCTACATTAATAGTAACCGGTTTTTCTGGATCTGCATATTTTCTAATATTAGATACTAAATTATCCAGAATTCGCCTAAACTCATCTACAACCAGTTCGGCTGAAAAGTCTTCACAGCTACTTAAATCGATTCTGCAGTCGAAATCATCTTCTAACTGCTCTTCCCATTCACAAATCAGCTGGTTCATTAGGAGTTTCCCGTTTTCTATGTACTCACATTTTCTAGATGCCTCGTCTAGAAGCTGCTCAGTTAACAGCTTGATTTGAGTTGACTTTTGCTTCATTAAAAGCAGATACTCTTTTAACTCCTCATCAGAAACAGCCTTATTAAGCGTGGTCTTATTAGCCATAATCTCTGTGTAAGACATAATGGAAGTAAGGGGAGTTCTTATATCATGAGATAGATTTCTCATGAATTTAGTCTTTGCCTCAGCAAGCTCTAGCTCTCGTTCCTTAAGTTTTTTCTCATTTTCTACCATGTAGTTAATGCTCTCTGCCAAAACCGTCAGCTCGTTGCTTCCCTCAATAGGAAGTCTGTAATCCAGGTTTTGCTCCCTGAGAAGGTTTACCCCCCTAGTAATTTCCTTTAAATAATCGAATTTCCTTCCGACCAGCATAAGGAAAAGAACCAAAAATAGTATTACGGAAGCAGAAAAACTTATGCTCCTAATCCATACAGACAAGGTGTCCATTTCCAGGTCACTAAGGGTAATTCCTTTATCTATAACATAATCTGAGGCAACAGAACTTGCCGTCATGTCTATTAATTTAAAGAAGAAGATGGAAATGAGTCCAGACCAAAACAAGAGCTGAAGTATTTCCTGTGGCAGTACATTTTTCCTTTTAGCCTTATTATTCAACATAGTAACCTCTTCCCCAGGCGGTTTTGATATATTTTGGATTCCTTGAATTATCGCCTGTCTTTTTTCTTAGGTTCTTAATATGTACCATTATGGAGCTGTCGCCAACAGCATTGTCACCCCAAATTTTCTCGTAAATATCGTCTAGAGAATAAATTCTGCCTTTATTAGATGCAAGAAGCTCCAAAATCATAAATTCTGTATAAGTAAGAGGAATGGTTTCACCATCTTTAATCACAGATTTTTTCTCCTTACTTAAAATCAGATCACCGATTCTGATGCCATCTTCCAGTTGACTTTCTGGCTCCGTAGATACCTGAGCCGTTTTCCTAGTTCTTTTCAGCACAGCTTTCACTCTCATAATAAGCTCAATATTAGAAAATGGCTTAACGATATAGTCGTCGGCCCCTGCAGAAAAACCCATGACCTTATCGGATTCTCCAGAGTAAGCAGTCAGGAAAATAATAGGTGTCTCCTGAGTCTTTCGAATCTCCGCAGCCGTCATAAAACCCGACAATCCCGGCATATTGACATCCAAAATGTAAAGATCCACGCTTTCATCCACGTGGGTCAAAACTTCCTCGCCGCTTTCGCACGCAAGGGTCTTATATCCCTCTCCCTTCATAAGCACAGTGACAATATCCCTGATTTCTCTCTCGTCATCGGCAATAACAATTTTGCTCGCTCTCTCTGCCATAATAGCCCCCCTCTTTCTACAAGCGCCTCTTTTTTTAGAATATTATATCAAAACTTACTACAATTGAGTAATAAAAAATGCTATAATGTCCATATGTATTATTTTAGGAGGACTTAGATATGGTTAAGCAAAGCTACCCAAGAATCGAGATTAATCTGCAGTATTTAAAAGAAAACGTTGCTGCTATAGTAAAAAAATGTGCTGATTGCGGAATAAAAATTTCCGGAGTAATCAAGGGTACTACGGGAATTCCACAGTGTGCAAAAATGTTTCAGGAGGGTGGAGTATATGGTATAGCTTCTTCTCGTTTGGAACAGATTGAAGATGCTATTAACGAAGGCATAGACTTACCGATGCTATTGCTGAGAGTTCCTATGCATTCAGAAGTAGATGAGGTTGTAAGACTTTGCGACATGAGCCTTAACAGTGAAGTTTCAACACTAGAACTTCTAAATGAAGCTGCAGCTAAGCAGAACAAGATTCATAATGTAATTCTTATGGCAGACCTTGGCGATTTGAGAGAAGGTTTCTGGGATAAGGATGAAATGGTAAAAGTTGCTACTCGCGTAGAAAATGAATGGGATAACCTTCACCTTTCAGGAGTAGGTACTAATCTTGGATGCTATGGCTCCATTGAGGCAACTGCAGATAAATTGGATGAGCTAGTTGCAATAGCTGAAAGAATTGAAAAAGAAATCGGAAGAGAGCTTGAGATTATTTCAGGAGGCGGAACTACAAGTCTTCCTAGAGTGCTTCTTGGCGATATGCCTAAGAGAATCAACCATCTACGTGTAGGTGAAGGAATTCTTCTTGCGAGAGACTTAGATGTATTCTATGGTCTGGACATGAGCTTTATGCACCAGGATGTATATACACTGAAGGCTGAAGTTATTGAAGTTAAAGATAAGCCTTCACATCCAGTAGGAAAGATATCTATAGATGCTTTTGGACACACTCCTGAATATGTAGACAGAGGCATAAGAAAACGTGCACTTATTGGAGTAGGTAAAGTAGATTACGGTAGCATAGATGAAATCTTTCCTAAGGACAAGGGCGTAGAAGTAATCGGTGCTTCAAGTGACCATACAATTCTTGATGTAGAGGACGCAGAAAGAGAATTTAAGCCAGGTGATATCGTTTCCTTTGGAATTAACTATGCGTCAATAGTATATGTAACAAACTGTAAAAATGTGCAGAAAGTTTTCGTATAAAAGTAGTATAAAATATGATACAGATTATAGAATGATGATGAAAAAGCCGCAGAAAAATACTGTGGCTTTTTTAATAGCTGAACATAGAAAAAATCGAAAAGTTTTTTGAAAAAAGTTAAAAAAATTTGGTAAAAACTGTTGACATTATTGGCGCCAGGTAGTATCTTATATGTAGTGATTAGCACTCGAAGTAAATGAGTGCTAACAGCGAGCAGAAAGTTTTGACTGGAAGAGAGGTGAGAGAGGATGGAATTGACAGATAGAAAGCTTAAGATTCTGCAAGCTATAATTACTGACTACGTTACATCTGCTGAACCTGTTGGATCCAGAACACTCTCCAAGAAGTTTGACCTAGGGATTAGCCCGGCGACAATAAGAAATGAAATGAGTGACTTAGAGGACATGGGTTACCTTACTCATCCTCATACATCAGCGGGAAGAGTTCCTTCGGATAAGGCATATAGATTGTACGTCAATAATATGATGGGAAAGCATGAACTTTCTCCGGCTGAGAAAAATATTATTGCTGAGAAGCTTAGAAGTAATGTTCATGAATTTGATCAGACTATTAAGCATGCGGCAAAGATTCTTTCAGAGATTACTAATCTTACATCTTTTGCTTTGACACCAAGTCAGAGTGAAGATACGGTTAGATTCGTCAATCTGCTTCCTGTAGATAAGTCTACGGTGGTTTTGATGATTGTGGCCGAGAGTGGCAAGATTAGCAATACAGCTCTTAGAATCAATGTTCCGTATACTGAAGAGGGACTTCAGATTTTGGCAAAGAACATGACTTATACATATAATGGTAAGAAAATTTCCGATGTTTTGACCAACAGAATGATTGCTCATTTTGAGTCGGACATTGAGGCAATGAGTAGGCTTGCCAAGGATATAATGCCAAACTTCATGAAAACTCTTGAGGATATGCTCAATGTAAATCTTTACATGGATGGACTAACAAATATCTTCGATATTCCGGAGTATAATGACTTGGAAAAGGCAAAGAATTTTCTTACATTACTGGATAAGAGAGAGGATTTGACTAAGACACTTCTTGAAAGAGAAAATGGAATGATTGTTACAATCGGCGGTGAAAATGCCGATGCATCAATGAATGATTGTTCCTTAATTACGGCAACATATCACATAGATGGAAAAATGGTTGGAAAGATTGGTGTAATCGGACCGACAAGGATGAAATACGCTAAGATCACATCCATAATGGAATATCTGACAGAGAATCTTAATCAGACGTTCCAACTGGAGTATAAGGACAAATAAAGGAGAATTGCAGTGAACGAAGAACTTAAGAAAGACGGGGTTAATCCGGAAGCCGAGGCCGCGGAAGCAGAAGAAACTTCTCAGGAACAGGCTGAAGCTGAAACTGAAAAGACTGCTGAGGCTGAAACTTGTGAGACCGCTGAAGCAGAAAAAGAGGAAGATGAAGCTCTGAACGCCAAATATCTTAGATTGATGGCAGACTTCCAGAACTATAAGAGGAGAGCTGAAAAAGAAAAAAGTGACATTTACGCATACGCTAATGAGAAAATTGTTAGTGAGTTGCTTAATGTAATAGACAACTTTGACCGTGCTCTACAGCTTGAATGTGCTGATAAGAGATACGCAGAAGGGATGGAGATGATATTCAAACAGTTTTATGATGTGCTTGGAAAAGCAGGACTGGAAGAAATCATCGCGGAAGGAGAGGACTTCAATCCTAACTTCCACAATGCTGTAATGACAGAAGATAACCCTGACTTTGAAAGCGGCAAGGTTACAGATGTTTTACAGAAGGGGTATTTGTTAAATAAGAAGGTTATCAGACCTTCAATGGTGAAAGTTAATAATTAGGAGGTAAGAACAATGGCAAAGGTAATAGGTATAGATTTAGGAACAACAAACAGCTGCGTAGCAGTATTAGAAGGTGGCGAACCAGTAGTAATCGCCAATGCAGAAGGTAACAGAACAACTCCATCTGTAGTTGGTTTTGCTAAGAACGGAGAAAGACTTGTAGGTGAAACTGCAAAGAGACAGGCAGTAACTAACCCTGAAAGAACAATCTCTTCAATTAAGAGACATATGGGTGAAGACTACAAGGTAACTATTGACGGAAAAGATTACACTCCACAGGATATTTCAGCAATGATTCTTACAAAGTTAAAGACTGATGCTGAAAGCTACTTGGGAGAAAAGGTAACAGAAGCTGTAATCACAGTTCCTGCATACTTCTCTGATGCTCAGAAGCAGGCAACTAAGGATGCTGGTAAGATTGCGGGTCTTGACGTTAAGAGAATTATCAACGAACCTACAGCTGCATCACTAGCATATGGTCTTGATAAGGAAAATGGATCTCACAAGATTCTAGTATACGACCTAGGTGGTGGTACATTCGACGTATCAATCCTTGAATTAGGTGATGGAGTATTCGAAGTACTTGCAACTAACGGTGATACTCATCTTGGTGGTGACGACTTCGATAACGCTGTAATGAACTTCCTTGCTGATTCATTTGCAAAGGAAAATGGCGTAGATTTAAGACAGGATAAGATGGCAATGCAGAGACTTAAGGAAGCTGCTGAAAAGGCTAAGAAGGAACTTTCAAGTGCTCAGACTACAAACATCAACTTACCTTTCATCACAGTAACTGCAGATGGTCCTCTTCACTTAAATATGGATTTAACAAGAGCTAAGTTTGATCAGTTAACTGCTGACCTAGTAAAGAGATCAATCGAACCAATGAACAAGGCTCTTAAGGATGCTGGCATTACAACAGCAGACCTTGAAAAAGTTATCTTAGTTGGTGGTTCAACAAGAATTCCTGCAGTTCAGGAAGCTGTAAAGCAGGTAACTGGTAAGGAACCATTCAAGGGAATTAACCCAGACGAATGTGTAGCAGTAGGTGCAGCTATCCAGGCAGGTGTACTTACAGGTGAAGTAAATGACGTACTTCTTCTTGACGTAACTCCACTTTCACTTTCAATTGAAACATTAGGCGGAGTAGCAACTAAGTTAATCGAAAGAAATACAACAATTCCTACAAAGAAGAGCCAGATCTTCTCAACTGCAGCTGACAACCAGACAGCAGTAGACATCCACGTAATGCAGGGTGAAAGAGAAATGGCAGCAGGTAACATTACATTAGGACGTTTCCAGCTTGACGGAATCGCACCTGCTCCTCGTGGAATTCCTCAGATTGAAGTTACATTCGATATCGACGCCAACGGTATCGTAAATGTAAGTGCTAAGGACCTAGGAACAGGAAAGGTTCAGCACATCACAATTACTTCATCAACTAACCTGTCAGAAGACGAGATCAATGCAAAGGTTAAGGAAGCTGAACAGTATGCTGAAGAAGATAAGAAGAGAAAGGCTGAAATCGAAGAGAGAAATAAGGCTGAATCCTTAGTATATGAAACAGAAAAAGCATTAAAGGAACTTGAAGGCAAGATTTCCGATGATGAAAAGAATGATGTTGAAACAGCTAAGGAAGACCTGAAGAAGGCTCTAGAAGCTAACAACCCTGAAGAAATCAAGGAAAAGACAGAAGCTTTAACAGAAAAATTCCACGCAATCTCAACTAAGCTTTATGAACAGGCTCAGGCTGCACAGCAGGCTGCAGGGGCAGCAGGCGCTGGTCCTAACATGGGCGGATTCGATCCTAATGCTGGAGCAAACCCAGGAGCAGGTGCTCAGGGTCCTGCAGGTGACAATGTTGTTGATGCTGACTTCGAAGTTGTTGACGACGAAAAATAAGTTTTAGATAAATAAGGTTACCAAAATGGCAGAAAAAAGAGATTATTATGAAGTCCTCGGCTTGCAGAAGGGTGCAAGCGAGGACGAAATAAAGAAGGCTTTCCGTAAAATGGCGATGAAATATCATCCTGACAGAAATCCGGGTGATAAGGAAGCCGAGGAAAAGTTCAAAGAAGTTAATGAAGCATATAGCGTGCTGTCCGATCCGGACAAGAAGAGCAAGTATGACAGATTTGGCCACGCAGGAGTAGATCCAAATGCCGGCTTCGGAGGAGCAGGCGGATTCTCTGGCGCTGGTGGTTTTGATGACATATTTGACATCTTCGGAAACATGTTCGGCGGAGGTGGCGGCTTCGGCGGCTTCGGCGGTGGTGGCGGAGCAAGAAGAAATGGTCCTATGAAGGGCAGAGATCTTCAGAAAGCCATTACCATTGAATTTGAGGAAGCAGCCTTCGGCGTAAAAAAAGAAATCAGCATAAGCAAATATGTAAAATGCGATACTTGTAATGGCGAGGGTAATAAGCCAGGAACTGAAAAGAAAACTTGTCCTAGCTGTAACGGAACCGGTCAGGTTCACACAGTTCAGAGAACACCTTTTGGACAGTTCCAGAGCACAGGTCCTTGTCCTGACTGCGGAGGTAAGGGTACGATTATTGATACACCTTGTCCTGACTGTCACGGAACAGGTAAGATCAGAAAGAACGTTAAGATTAACATAGATATTCCAGCAGGCGTTGACAACGAAAGTGTAATTACACTTAGAGGTCAGGGTGAACCAGGAGAAAATGGCGGTCCTAACGGAGATCTTTACATCGTAATTACAGTAAAACCGCATAAGATGTTCAAGAGAGAAAGAGACAACCTGTACTTAGATATGCCAATTTCCTTTGAACAGGCAACACTTGGAGATGATATTGTAGTTCCTACGCTTTCTGAGAAGGTTACATACAAGATTCCGGCAGGAACACAGCCAGGAACAGTTTTCAGACTTAAGGGTAAAGGCGTAAGAAATGTTAGAAGCGGACGCATGGGTGACATGTATGTTAAGGTTATCCTAGAAGTTCCAACTAAGCTTAACTCCAAGCAGAAGAAGGCAATTCAGGAAATGGGCAAGACTCTAGACGAGGATTGCTACCAGAAGAAGTCCAAATTCTCAGAAAAGCTGAAAGAGTGGTTTAGCTAAAAACGTGGAAAATTAATAGAAATATAGCAGTCGGTTTTTTGAGAGCCGGCTGTTTTTTTCTGTAATTTTTCCCGGTAATATGTTATGATTATAGGACAGAACTTATGAGGAGGACGGAAATGAATTACATTGAAATAAATATAGAAACTTCAGCAGCCGGCATCGAGCCTGTTGTCTCTGAGCTTCTAAGCATTGGAATTACAGATACAGTAGTTGAGGATCCCCGTGATATCGAGGACCTGATGGACAAAAAGCAGACCTATGACTGGGATTACCTGGACGACTCCATTATGGAAAAAATGAAGGAAGTGCCAAGCGTAATCGTTTACCTTGAGGACACTGAAGAGAACCGCCAGCTATCAAAACTCACAGAGACTACAATCTCGGAATTAAAGGCTGACGCTGCAGCAGGTGAATTTGGTGAAAACGTTGATTTCGGCAGCCTAGATGTAACTGTTAAATTCGATGATGACAGTGAGTGGAAGGACAAGTGGAAAGAATTCTTCAAGCCCTCACAGATTTCAGAAAGCATTGTAGTTAAGCCGACATGGGAAGAATATGAGAATAAAGACAGTAAACTTGTAATTGAAATAGATCCAGGAATGGCCTTTGGTACAGGAACTCATGAGACCACATCACTATGCGTTAAGATGCTGGAAAAGTATGAGAAAAAGGGCGACGATGTTCTAGACGTAGGATGTGGAAGCGGAATTCTATCAATTGCCGCAGCCTTACTTGGAGCTAAGGATGTTCTAGGAGTAGATGTGGACCCAATTGCTGTAGAAGTAGCAGACGAAAACATCGCATTGAACAAGGTAGCAGAAGTTGCGAGAGCGCAGTACGGCGACCTTACAAAGGGAATTGACTACAAGGCTGACGTAGTAGTTGCAAACCTAATGGCAGACCTTGTAATGATGCTCGCAGAAGATGTAGCAAAACACATGAAAGAAAACGGATTCTTTATTTCCTCAGGAATTCTTATTGAAAAAGAAGAAGTTGTATCAGAACATCTAAAGAAACTGGGATTTACCATTGTAGAAGTTGTTCGTGACAATGGCTGGTGTGCAATTGTTGCAAAGATTGACTAGTTTTACAAAAATTGATATAAGTAGACTACGAGGAGGATTACTTTATGAGAATATTTACTGATCCAGTAAATATTGGAGATAAGTATATTTCCATTACAGATAAGGGCGACATTAAGCATATGGTTAAGGTAATGCGCCTTAAGGAAGGGTACAAAGTAGATGTCTCCGATTCAGCGCAGTGGGAATATGAAACAGAAATAGACCAGATTACAGATGACGAGGTGCTTCTCAGAATACTGGACAAGCAGGCTTTCGCCAGAGAACCAGAGGTGAGAGTCACTCTTTTTCAAGGAGTTCCTAAGGCGGGTAAGATGGAGACCATCATTCAGAAATGTGTGGAGCTTGGCGTGTATTCAATTACGCCGGTCTTCATGGAGCGCACAGTAGTTGTAGAAAAGGGAAACTTCGGAAAGAAGTTAGACCGCTGGCAGAAGGTTTCCGATGAAGCTGTCAAGCAGTGTAAGAGGGGAATTATTCCCGAAATTAACAGTAGCCTTAAGTTTAAGGAAATGATTAAGGAACTTGGAAGTTTTGACCTTATACTCTTCCCATATGAAAACGAGAGCAATTACTCCATTAAGGATTGCCTTAGAGGCTTGTGTGAAGAGGGACGAAAACCTAAGACCGTAGCTATAATAATAGGCCCAGAAGGTGGCTTCGCTGATTCGGAGGCTACTATGCTAGACGAAGCAGGCGCAGAGAGGGTAACTCTTGGGAAAACTATTTTGAGGACAGAAACGGCGGGAATGGCGGCTCTTGCCATGACAATGTACGAGCTGGAACTGTAGAAAAAGCAGTATGTAATCCTGTATATAATATAGTGAATTTTTTCTTGAAGATGTGAAAGAAAGGTTGTACTATTTATATTATATAAACCAAAATGAAAGGAGACACGAAATGGCAGATTGTATTTTTTGTGCAATAGGAAGTCATGAAATTCCTTCAAATGTTGCATATGAAGATGATAAGATTATCGCATTTCATGACCTGGATCCGCAGGCACCTGTCCATGTGCTTGTAATCCCTAAGAAGCATATCGAAAGCCTTGACGATGTTAAGGAAGAAGATAAAGAACTTATGGGACACATCATGTTTAAGATTCATGAGATTGCTGCAGATCTTGGCCTAGAAAACGGCTACAGAGTTGTAAGCAACAATGGAGAGGATGCTTTCCAGACAGTTAAGCATTTACATTTCCACATTCTTGGAAAGAGAAAGATGACTTGGCCACCAGGCTGATGCCGGTAGCAGGTCTTAGTTAGGAGTTTTGATGAAAGCAGCATTTCATACTTTAGGCTGCAAGGTCAATCAGTACGAGACGGAGGCGCTTAAAGAACAGTTTAAGAATGCCGGCTATGAAATAGTAAACGAGGACGACTTTGCAGATGTGTATGTTATTAATACATGCAGCGTTACAAATATGTCTGACAGAAAGTCAAGACAATATATAAGAAAAATGAAGAGGGTCAATCCCTCGTCCATCGTTGCCGTAACCGGTTGCTACGCCCAGGTCAGCCCTGAGGAAGTTGCCGGAGTCGAAGGCGTCGACGTTGTTGCAGGCACCAATGAGAAGCACAAGCTACTGGAATATGTGGGGGATTTCAGTAGCGAGCAAAACCAGCAGTGTCATGTAAAGGACTACGATGATCTTACCGAGTATATTTCCAGCGGAATAGTAACTTCCATGGAGTCAAGAACCAGAGCTTACATTAAGATTCAGGAAGGGTGTAACCGTTTCTGTTCTTACTGCATTATTCCTTATGCAAGGGGCAAGGTGAGAAGCCGTGACCTTGAGGAAATTGTAGAGGAAGCAAGGGGGCTTATAAGCCAGGGCTTCAAGGAATTGATTCTGACGGGAATAAATACTGCACTTTATGGTGAAGATACTGAAATGGGCGGAATTGAGCCTTTAATTGCTAGACTTAACGCCCTTGAAGGTGATTTCCGAATCAGGTTGAGCTCATTGGAGCCTACGGTAATTAATGCAGACTATGTTAAGAAGCTATTCCAATATGAAAAGCTTTGTCCGCATTTGCATCTGTCGGTTCAGAGCGGAGCTAACCACGTGCTTTCCTTAATGAACAGACATTATGACAGAGATGAATATCTTGGAATTGTCAGAGTTCTTAAGGAATTTGATCCACTTTATGGAATTACAACTGATATTATTGCAGGTTTTCCGGAGGAGACTGAAGAAGACTTTGAGGATAGCCTTAGAATAATTGATGAAGTTGGATTCTGCAAGGTTCATGCATTTAAGTATTCTCGAAGAAAGGGAACCGTTGCCGCAGATATGAAGGGACAGATCCCGGGTCCGGAAAAGAACCGGAGAAGTCAGGTTTTGATAGAGAAGGCGGAGAGTGCAGCCCGAGACTTTTATGAAAAGTGTAAGGGTGCGACTAGGCGAGTATTGTTTGAGGAATTTGCGGACGGAAGTGACGGCATGATTACCGGATACACTGATAACTATGTGAAGGTGTATGTGCCGGGCGAAGAAAAAATGCTTAACAATTTCTATGATGTGAAACTTATAGAAGAATATAAAGATGGAATGAAAGGCGAGCTGAATTAACAGCCCGCCTTTTAAAAGTTTTTGTATTTAATTGGTTTTGATATTATTGGCGGAAAGTAATTTCACCAGTTTCTGCATCCATTGCATCTACAATAGCTAGTGATTCTAGTTGGTAGCCAAGGTTTCTGATAATCTGTCCGCCAACCTGGAAGCCTTTTTCTATGGCAATTCCAATGCCTTCAACTGTTGCACCTGCGTCTCCGGCAATGCTGATAAGGCCTTGAAGAGCGCAACCATTAGCAAGGAAGTCGTCGACAATAAGTACGTGGTCATCTTCGCTTAGGAATTTCTTGGAAACGATAACCTGGTTCTTTGTTTTATGAGTGAATGACTCAACTTCTGCAACATACATTTCGCCGTCAATGTTGATGCTCTTTGACTTCTTGGCGAAAACTACAGGAGCGTTGAACTGCCTTGCTACTGCAGCGGCAATTCCGATTCCGGATGCCTCAATAGTAAGGATTTTGTTAATAGTTTTTCCTTGGAAACGCTTGCTCCATTCCTTAGCCATATCATCAAACAGCTGAATATCCATCTGATGATTTAAAAAGCTATCAACCTTAAGCACATTTCCTTCTTTAACGATACCGTCTTTTATAATTCGTTCTTCTAGTACGTTCATGACTTCCTCCGAGACAATTGATTTTACGATTACCTAATAGTTTAGCAAATTTAAGAGAGTTTTACAAGGAAAAGCGGTATAATAAAAGAGAAACACAATTTAATCAAAAAGACCTTGCATTCTTTGAGCAAAAGTAGTATAATTTTTCTGTTATTTTATGAAGACTGTTCACAAGCTTATGATTCAACGTGGTCAGGAGGTGAATTGGAATATGGCACAAGTTATCGTAAGAGAAAACGAAAGTTTAGAAAGTGCTCTTAAGAGATTTAAGAGATCATGCGCTAGAGATGGCGTAATGTCAGAACTTAGAAAAAGAGAACATTACGAAAAACCAAGCGTAAAGAGAAAGAAAAAGTCTGAAGCCGCTAGAAAAAAGGCTAAGAAATACTAAGTCATTTAGGATCGAGGTGATATAAATGGCTCTTAAAGAAACACTTATGGCTGATTTCAAAGAAGCTATGAAGGCTCATGATGAAACAGCTAAAAATACAATTAATCTAGCACGTGCAGCTATTAAGCAGTACGAGGTAGATAACAGAGAAGAACTAGACGATGCAGGCATTATTGCCATATTATCTAAACAGGTAAAAATGCGTAAGGATGCCCTGGCTGATTTTGAAAAAGCTGGTAGAACAGATCTGTTAGATGCTTATAACAAGGAAATTGAAGTTCTTAATCGTTACTTACCTGAGCAGCTTTCCAAGGAGAAAATCATGGAAGTTGTTGAGGAAACTGCAGCCTCACTTGGAATTGAAGGAGGAAAGCAGAATATGGGTAAGCTGATGGGTCCTGTAATGGGAAAAGTCAAAGGCTTAGCTGACGGAAACGATGTTAAGAATTGTGTTATGGAGTTTCTTTCAAAATAGAAAATAACATAGTTTAAAACAAGACAACCTGATGGATTATCATCAGGTTGTTTTTTCAATATGTTAATACAGGAAAATAGCAGGAAATATCAATAAAAGTTTGAAATTTCAGTGAAAAGAAAATATAATAGTAATGTATAGGCATTAGCAGAAAAGCCTATTATACTCACGTAAGAAAAGGAGATTTTTTTTGAAAACAATAGCAATTGACGAAAACCTTGACAGAGCAGCCCTATTCGGAAATCTGGATGTAAACCTAAATCTTGTAGAAGAAGCTACAGGAGTAGAAATATTTCAGAGAGATGACGGCCTGATCCTGAAAGGAGAAAATATAGAACTGGCTGAAGGAATCTTAAACGAGCTTATGACAATCCTTCTAGCTGGAGAGAAACTTGACGCCCAGAAGGTAAATTATATTATAAGCCTTAAGCAGCAGGGATTTTCCTACGGTGAGCATAAGTTCGACAAGGACATTATATGCTTTACTAGCAAGGGACGCCCACTAAAGCCTAAGACTATAGGCCAGAAGGACTATGTTAACAGCATCAGAAAGAAGGACGTTGTCTTCGGCATCGGACCTGCGGGAACGGGCAAAACTTACATAGCCGTAGCCATGGCTGTTAACTCTTTTAAAAATAAAGAAGTGCAGAAAATCATTTTAGCAAGACCGGCTGTTGAAGCTGGAGAAAGACTTGGATTCCTTCCCGGAGATTTGCAGGAAAAAGTTGATCCATATCTGAGACCTCTTTATGATGCGCTATATGATATTCTTGGCCGCGATAATGCTTTAAGACTTAAGGAAAAAGAAGTAATAGAAGTTGTGCCTCTTGCATATATGAGAGGACGTACTTTGGATAATTCATTTATTATCTTAGACGAAGCACAGAATACTACTAGAGAACAGATGAAGATGTTCCTTACAAGAATGGGTTTTGGATCTAAGGTTGTTGTTACCGGCGACGTTACTCAGATTGACCTTCCGAGAGGAAAGAAGAGCGGGCTTGTTGAAGCTGAGAGAGTTTTGAAAAATGTGAAAGACATAGACTTTTGCTATCTGAAAGATGTCGATGTTGTGAGACATGAACTTGTAAAGAAAATAATTAATGCATATGATCAGTATTATAGACAGTATCCGGAAGAACTGGAGGAATAGAAATGACAATTTACTTTGAAGAGGGACAGGTTGTATCAGATGAGATGAGAGCTACTATGGAAAAGGCAGCCGAGAGATGCCTGGAACTAGAGCAAATTCCGGAAGATAGAGCAGAAATAAGCGTTACTTTTGTAGATGCAGAGGAAATCCGCACGTTAAACAGAGACTACAGAGAAAATGATAAGGTTACAGATGTCTTATCTTTTCCTCAGTTTGACGACTTAAATGAACTTCCCGAGGTTGGTGAAATCTGCCTTGGAGACGTAGTTATTTGCAAAGAAAGAGCGGAGGAACAGGCTGAGGAATTCGGGCATTCTTTTGAAAGAGAAATTATATATCTGTTTACACACAGCATCCTTCATCTTTTAGGTTATGATCATATGGAAGAAGACGAAAAGAAGGAAATGCGTGCCAGAGAAGAAGAGGTAATGACATATCTTGGAATCGGGAGGTAGAAACAATGGATAACAGAGAATTGTTTAAGATGGCTCAGGCAGCTTTGCCTAATGCCTATGCGCCTTTTTCAAAGTTCAAGGTGGGAGCAGCCCTGCTTACAGAAGAAGGAAAGGTTTTCACCGGAGTTAACGTGGAGAACTCCAGTTACGGCGGGACTATTTGCGCAGAGAGAACAGCGACGGTCAAAGCTGTCTCAGAAGGGTACAGAAACTTCAGCAAGCTGGCAATTGCAGCAAGCGAGGGTGAGGCTTTTCCATGTGGAATATGCAGACAGTTCCTCTATGAGTTTGCGCCGGATCTGGAAGTTATTATTGGTGAAGATGAAGAACATTTAAAAATATATACGTTAAAAGAATTATTACCGGAAGGGTTTAGACTATGATGAAATCAGGATTTATTGGAATAATTGGAAGACCTAATGTTGGAAAGTCCACTTTGCTTAACAGCATATTAGGTGAAAAAATAGCTATTACAACTGATAAACCACAGACTACGCGTAATAGCATTAGAGGCATCTATACTCGCTTTGGTGACGACATGGAGAGTGGATGCCAGATGGTGTTCATTGACACGCCGGGCATCCATAAGGCAAAGAATAAGCTTGGTGCGGCAATGACTGATATGGCGGTGAGCACTTTTAAGGAAACTGACGTTGTGCTTTTCCTTGTAGATGGCAGTATTAACAAGGGACCGGGAGACAGATATATTATGGAAATGATAAAAGATCTGGACACTCCTAAAATTCTTGTTATTAACAAAATTGACAAGATGTCTCCGGAAGAATATGCGGGAATCTATAACGAATACGATGAACTGGGAGTTTTTGATGGAATCTTTGGAACTTCAGCCTTAGAGGGAACTAATGTGCAGGATCTTCTTGATAAAATTGAAACTTATCTTGAAGAGGGACCTATGTATTTCCCTGAAGATATGGTTACAGACCATCCGGAAAGATTTATCGTAAGCGAAATCATAAGAGAAAAGATTCTTAACTACCTTGAAGAGGAAGTTCCTCACGGCGTTGCAGTTGAAATTGAAACCTATGAGGAAAAACCGACAATTACTAATATTGGAGCAGTTATTTACTGTGAGAAAAAATCTCACAAAGGTATTATTATCGGCAAACAGGGCAAGAAACTAAAAGGCATTGGAAAGAGCGCAAGAATGGAAATTGAAGCGCTTCTTGGTACCAAGGTATATCTTGAACTATGGGTAAAGGTTAAGGAAAACTGGAGAGACAGTGACTTTGCTCTTTCCAATTTTGGATACAAGGAATAGAAAT
>JAUNMH010000010.1 GCA_030537495.1 Clostridia bacterium
AAAGAGACTCAAAAAGTCGATTGCGAGGCGAATTAGAAGTTTAGGGGTGTAGAGTTGTACCCGCAAGGGCTTGGAAAGCGAATTAGTGACACATCCAGTAAAATTAGAATCTCAAAAAGGGATTGACAGCTGCAGGACAGAGTTATATAATTGTGATTGTTCTAAATAGAACAATCACAATTTGAAAGGAGACAACCATGTTTTTCTGGGATCAACATAAGACAATTACGAACTACTACGAGAAGATGACAAAGGCTGTGTGTGAGAAATATGAACTGACGCAGATGGAATACGATTTGCTTATGTTCATTTATAATAATCCAAAGCATAATACAGCTGCGGATATTGTAAAAATTCGCAAGTCGACAAAATCCCATGTATCTACATCCCTTAAGGACCTGGAAAGCAAGGGACTCATCAAGCGAATTCAGAGCGTCGACAACAAGAAGCATATTGAAATCATACTAGAAGACGAGGCAACACCGGTTATAGAGGCCGGAAAAAGAGCGCAGAAACAGTTCGCTGAAAATGTTTTAGGCGGATTGACAAAGGAAGAAAAACAGCTGTGCATGAAGGTTTTCACGAAGATTTGTGAAAACGCAGACAGGTTGCTGAAAGAAGATAAATAGCGAAGGGGGAATTTCTATGAGAAAAATATTTTGCGTAAAGAAAAAGACCTTATTACTTATTGTGGGAATTTTCCCAGACACTTTCGTTGCCTTCTTCTATTCCGGCCTAGGTTGCGCACTTGCCATGGCAGGTGTAATCTTCGCCAAGAATTACCTTTGCTACAATAGATTGGCAGAAGAACTAAACTAAAAAACAAGGAGACGATATAAATGAACGAGAAAGCTTACAAACCACAGATGCCTGATATTATGGAGGCAATATTTGACGCAGGATACTTAATTTTCGACTTAGTCGCTGCAATCCTTTTTTTTACACATGCAGATGGAAATAACTTGTTTATCCTTTACGGAGCGCTAACACTTACACTTTGTGGCGGAGACGCCTTTCATCTAGTGCCAAGAATTTTCAGAGCATTCCGCGGAAGCAGCGAAAAAATCAAGAGACAGATGGGGAGAGGATTACAGATTTCCTCAATTACAATGACAGCATTCTACATTATTTTAATGTACGTATGGCAGGCAACATTCCCAGAAATGAGCATCCCAGCAGCAATCAACGCAATGGTATGGATTTCTGCAGTCATCAGAATCGTTGTATGTCTGCTGCCACAGAACAACTGGCTTACAGACGAAGGAAATCTAAAACTTTCCCTTATCAGAAACATCGTATTCGCAGTTACAGGCCTAGGCGTAATCATTCTTTACGCAATGTCTGGCAACATGTGCGATTACCATATGACAAGAATGGTCGCAGCAATCATCATTTCATTCGGTTGCTACTTCCCAGTAACCGTTCTTAGCAAAACAAAGCCAAAAGTTGGTCTTCTTATGATTCCAAAGACATGTGCGTACATGTGGATTATCGCAATGGGTCTGCAGTTACTATATCTGTAAAATCCATGTAAAAAAATCGTAAAACCTTCAGCTACCCCCTTGATTTTTTGAAAAAAGCTGTTAAACTTGTATCCGATAAAAGGGAGTAGCTGGCCACCAGTGTTCACTTCTTCGTCAGTACAGCTGCTAGGAGCGCAGCTCGGAAAGTGATTAAATAGCGAGACTTTTACTGTAACCGCAGTAGGAGTCTCTTTTTTGTTTCTACTGCAGGGGGTGTTCCCGAAGGAAATATCCTTAGGGGTTTTCCCGAAGGGAATATCCCAAAATGTACACGAAGGAGGAATAAACATGTTATTACAAATTGGAATTTTATTAATCGGTTTCTTATTTCTAGTTAAAGGCGCAGATTGGTTCGTAGAGGGCGCATCGTCTCTGGCGAGAAAATTCGGAATCCCGCAGCTTATCATCGGCCTGACCATCGTGGCTATGGGAACGTCCATGCCGGAAGCTGCAGTAAGTATCACGGCAGCGCTACACGGAAATGCAGGAATCACAATCGGAAATATTGTTGGCAGCAACATCCTTAACATTCTGATTATTCTGGGCCTGACCGCAGTTATCACAAACGTGGCAATTGAAAAATCCACACTGTATTACGAAATCCCATTCATGATCGGGATTACCATAGTTCTTCTAGCTTTTGTAAATAACGGCGGCAGTGCAAGCGTTACCTTTGTTGAAGGCGTAATTTTCTTGGTTTTGTTCGCGCTGTATCTTGGATATCTTTTCGTAATGGCTAGAAAGGGTGAGCCACAGGATCCAAGCCTCGATTCAAACCTCAATCAAAACCCATTAAGCAAGGACGCCGTCGTAATTTCTGACATAAATGAAGAAGTTAATGAAGAGGCGAAAGAAATTTCAATCTGGAAATGTCTCATATTGATTCTGATAGGAGGAATCTTAGTTGTAAAGGGCAGTGACTTTGCAGTTAGTGGAGCTACAGAAATCGCACGTTATGTGGGGATGAGCGAACGTTTCATTGGCCTTACTATTGTAGCCTTTGGTACTTCACTTCCTGAGCTTGTAACTTCTGTTACTGCTGCAAGAAGAGGAAATGCCGGAATCGCTATTGGTAATATTGTAGGAAGCAACATATTTAATATACTGTTTGTTATAGGTCTGACGGCTTTGATATGCCCGGTACCTGTAGAGAGCAAGTTCGTCGTAGACATTGTAATTGCTATTGTAACGGGTGCAATTTTGTGGCTGGGCACTTTCAAAAATAGAGAATTAAGAAAGCCTTGTGGTATTGTTATGTTGCTATGTTATGTGGTATACTTTATATATCTTAGTGTGGCTTAATTAAATATTGATTTATAAATTAAGATTGGAAGTGGTTATCATGTTTTCAAAAGATCACCGTCTGCTAGGCAATATGTTGGCTGAGCAGATGATAAAAAGAGACTCAAGTCTTGCAACACGTCTGTTTGTGACTGGTTGTGTTTTTCCGGATCACAATCCCTGGACGTATATCAAGGGTACTTGCAAGGGGCACCCGTTGAAGTCTCATTTTATTTTTTCTACTCGTTTTAAGATTGAGAGTTTGTTGAACAAACTGGAAAACAAGAGTACTCTGCGCATTAAGGATTACTACATCCTTGGGGAACTAGTTCACTACACTGCAGATGCATTCACTTTTTCACACAACGACCACTATATAGGGAATATGCTGAAACATGCTGAATATGAGCATATTCATTTGCATGAAGCATTTGAAGAAAATTGCTGTGACGAAATAGACAAAAATCTTTGCCTCGAGAAGGACTCCAGACCTCTGGAAACTATTTTCACAGAGCTACACCAGTCATATCTTGAGGAAGATATGGAACCTATGATTGATGTAAAATACATCTGTCAGATTTGCACAACAGTGTGCGCAAGGATCCTTGAAAAGGAAGAAGTTGCGTACGCATAGGTATGAAGTGCTGTAAGCACGTAACCGCGTGGATGCTTGCGAAACATGCATAGGTAATAGACGATGAGTAGGGAAGATGTAATTAGAAAAATTGGAGAATACGAACCGGCAAACGAACAGGAAACAGAAGACAAGGCCCTGATGCTTAGCTGGCTAGAGCACAATGACGATGCATTTTCCAGAGAGAACGCCATTGCTCATGTCACCGTATCGGGCTGGGTGGTAAATAAGGACAGAAGTAAAGTCCTTATGGTTTACCACAATATCTACGATTCCTGGTCATGGCTAGGCGGACACGCTGATGGAGAAACAGACCTACTTTCAGTAGCTGTCAAAGAAGTAAAAGAGGAAAGCGGTCTCGCCGAGGTGCATCCGGTATCGGAGGATATAATGTCTCTGGAGGTTTTGACCGTGGATGGACACGAGAAAAAGGGCAGGTATGTGACGAGCCACCTGCACATGAATGTGACTTTTTTGCTGGAAGCTGATTCCGAGTCGGCGCTGTCTATCAAGGCTGACGAGAACAGCGACGTGGCCTGGTTCACCCCGGAGGAAGCTTTGGGGAAATCCACAGAGCCGTGGTTTGTGGAGCGAATTTACAAGAAGCTCCTTGCGAAAAGCTAGTGAAGCTTGGATTTGAAAGAATTGGACATTTAATGATGAGGAACCGTGAAATATTGGAATTTCATGGTTCTTTTTAGGTGATGCAAAGTGCGACATGGGACGAGAGCTATCGACTCTGGCACATTTTGTGTCATTTGTATATCCAGTACCAATGCAGAAGTGACTCCTGTATAAATATGCGCATTAAAGCGTAATATGCATGCTTTTCAAGAGATAAATGCTGAGACTAGATGGTGACTTTAAGAAAATCAATTAAACTTGAGCAGACAGAAGGTGTAAACCTATTAAAATCTGCCGATTTTAATGAAAATCCTCTAATGTGTGGCAGAGACTCTTCTGATTTTGGTACTGGAGAAGTCTGGAAACGTAAATGTGCCAGATATGATAGTGCCGCATTGCCTAATTACGATGTATAGAGGCGTTCCTTTTAGTAGTATAATTGGAGACTGGCACTATTTCATAAGAATTTTGTAATCCGAGTAAGATTTGGCATGATTTATTGAGTTAGGGACGATTGGTGCAAGAATGTTACACGATTTTTTTTAGAGCCTTTGATCTGCTTCGTGTTAGCTTAATTTAGTATTAACTCGAGGCGAAGATGCTGCGTCACACTAACTGTACCCTGGTCCAACCCAAATAAAAAGCAAACTGTACACAATTTTCGGCAAAAATCAAGTGAAATCATAGACAAACTGTCAACTGTACCTACAAAAATAAATAAAAGTGTATATTTATCTATGTTCAATTGTGTTGTATCCTAAATACAGGTTTGAAATTAATAACATTTAAGGAGAAAGATATGAGTACAGTTACAACAACACAGAACAATTCAAGATCAGCTACACAGCAGTTAGTAATTACTGCATTATTTGTAGCTTTAACTTTTGTAGCAACAATGTTTATTAACATTCGTCTTCCGCTTATGGGTAACGGCGGATTAATTCACTTAGGAAATGTTCCTCTATTCTTAGCAGCTATGATTTATGGTAGAAAGACAGGAGCTCTTGCAGGTGCTTTCGGAATGGGAATGTTCGACCTGATTTCAGGATGGACAGCTTGGGCTCCATTCACATTTATTATTGTAGGATGCATGGGTTATGTGGTAGGATTAATAACAGAGAAATGGCATGCAAAACCTGTCGTTGTGAACACAGTTGCAGTAATTGCTGCTATTCTTATTAAGATTTGCGGATACTACTTTGCAGAAGTCATTCTTTACCATAACTGGATTGCTCCACTAGGCTCAATTCCTGGAAACATTGTGCAGGTTGGAGTTGCAGGTATCATCGTAATTCCATTCGTAGGAAGACTTAAGAAAATTGCAGATAAGTTTTAATCCGCACGACTAAAACTCACAGAGCGATTAAATTTGAATAAGGAGATGTTAATCAATGTATAAAATTATGTCAGCAGGCCCTACACAGGTCAGTGAAAAAGTTCGTATGGCAAGAAGTCTAGAGACGACTAATCCGGATCTAGATGAAGTATTTTTCGATTTTTATAAAGATACATGTGATATTTTGAAGGAATTACTGCACTCAAGCGGAGACGCATTTATTCTAGGAGGAGAAGGAATTCTAGGATTAGAAGCAGCATGTGCTACACTTACAGAAAAAGGTGACAGAGTTCTAGTTTTAGATAATGGTATCTTCGGAAAAGGTTTTGCTGATTTTGTTACAATGTACGGCGGCGAAGCTGTCCTTTATACTTGCGATTACAGACGCCCTATTGACGTAGATGAACTGAGAAAATTCCTGGAAAAAGATTCAGATTTTAAGTATGCTACAGTAGTTCACTGTGACACACCAAGCGGAATCCTTAACGATGTATCAAGGATTTGTCCGTTACTTGCTGAATTTGGAATTCTAACTGTTGCAGATTCTGTAGCAGGAATGTTTGGGGAATATCTAAATGTAGATGAAAGCAAAATCGACATTCTTTGCGGTGGATCACAGAAGGCACTTTCCGCGCCTGCAGGCCTGACAATGCTTTGGGTTAGCCCTAAGGCAATGAAAGTTATGGAAAACAGAAAGACACCAGTTGCGGCATTCTACGCAAACATATTAAATTTCAAGGACTATTACAAAAATATGGCGTTCCCATATACAATGCCAATTAGTGACATTAACGGCATCCGCGCAGCCCTTGAGAATGTCAAAGCCGACAAAGATATTTTCCAGCGTCATGCTAAGATTGCCAAGGCAACTCGTGCAGCAGTAACTAAAGCAGGACTAAAGCTTTATCCTGAAGAAGGATATTCAAATACAGTAACCGTTGTAGAAGTACCAGAAGGTCTAACAGATGAACAGATTCTTATGACTGTAAGAAACAAATACAACGTTCTTCTGTCTGGATGTTTTGATGTACTTGCTGGCAAGGTGTTCAGAATCGGCCACATGGGTGAAAACGCTCGCGTTGAAGATATGACTGAGACAATGGATGCATTAGATAAGACATTTAGCGACCTGGGCTACAAGTTGAACTGCAGCATGAAGGATGAGTTCCTGGCGCAGTTAAAATAGGTGTCGAATAAATCCAAGGTTATTCTATCTCCAAGATAAACAACAATAAAATAATTAGAAGAAAAATACAAGTTCATGACGGGCTTGTATTTTTTTACGCTTGACTAAGCTGCGTTATTAGTATATAATTCTTATTAAGAATCAATCTCAATAAGGAGGCTCGGTAGATAATTAAATACTGAGGGGGAACACGATGGAAAGACGAAACACAATTCAGAGAGACCTTGTCTTGGAAGCAGTGAACACGCTGAAAGGTCATGTGACTGCTGAGGAGGTGTATTCATTTATAAAAAAAGAACATCCTAATATTGGAAAGGGAACTGTTTACCGGAACTTAGGCATATTGGCTGAGGAAGGAGCAATCAGGAGAATTGAGGTGCCAGATGGGCCTGATCGTTTTGATTTTACCTTAGAGGATCATTATCATGCAAGATGCGTGAAATGCGGTGCAGTTTCAGATGTGGATATGGATGTAGTCGCTGATATTATGGATAAAATATGCGACAACCACGGAATGGAGTTTTTGAGTCACGACATCTTCTTTAAGGGAATTTGTTGGGAGTGTAGGATGAAGGCACAGTAGAAAGGAAGAGAAAAATGGATAACAAGGCAATGTATAAATTGAGTTACGGATTGTTTGTTTTGACAGCTAAAGATGGAGATAAAGATAATGGATGCATTATAAATACGGCGATTCAGGCGGCGTCAGAGCCGAATCAGTTGAGTATTTGCATCAATAAATTGAATTACACCCACGACATGGTCAAGAAAACTGGAGAATTCACAGTGTCAATTTTAAGTCAGGATGCGCCTTTTGACTTGTTCAAACGCTTTGGATTCCAGTCAGGCAGGGATGTTAACAAATTTGATGGTTTTGATAGCTGCAAGAGAGGCGCTAACGGAGTCTATTACGTTACAGAGGGTACAAATGCCTATATTAGCGTAAAGGTTAGCCAGGAGGTTGACCTGGGGTCCCATACTATGTTCATTGGGGAAATTACGGATATGGAAGTTCTAGGTGATGTTCCGTCAGTTACTTACGAATATTACCTAAACAATATAAAACCAAAACCTGAGGATACAGGTGTTGCCAAGGATGGCCAGCAGGAAGGTCAGGTTGTATGGCGTTGCAAGATTTGCGGATATGAATACGTTGGCGAGGAGCTGCCGGCCGATTTCATCTGTCCAATTTGCAAGCACCCGGCATCAGATTTTGAGAAAATCATAAAATAATAGTTTAAGAAAAACGGAGGAGAAGAAAATGGCTAATAAATATGCAGGAACACAGACAGAAAAGAACTTACAGGAAGCTTTTGCAGGTGAATCACAGGCAAGAAATAAGTACACTTATTTTGCGTCAGTAGCTAAGAAAGAAGGATATGAGCAGATGTCAGCTTTGTTCCTGAAGACTGCTGATAATGAGAAAGAGCATGCAAAGTTGTGGTTCAAGGAACTGCAGGGCATCGGCGATACTAAGGCGAACCTGGCAGCAGCTGCAGAAGGCGAAAATTACGAATGGACAGATATGTATGCTGAGTTTGCAAAAACTGCTGAAGAAGAAGGATTCCCTGAACTTGCTCAGAAGTTCAGACTTGTAGCCGAAATTGAAAAGCATCATGAAGAAAGATATCGTGCGCTTCTTCAGAACCTTGAGACTGCACAGGTCTTCGAAAAGAGCGAAGTTAAGGTTTGGGAATGCAGAAACTGTGGACACATTGTAGTTGGAACACAGGCTCCAGAAGTATGTCCGGCATGCAACCACCCTCAGAGCTACTTCGAAGTTCACGCAGAAAACTACTAAAATAGATTTAAATATAAACGTTGAAAGTTATAAATACCTCTTGGCCTGTCGTAGTCTCTATGGCAGGCCTTTCGCATTTGCATTAGGTTTTCGCATCACTTTTCACATCAAAACCCACTGATTTCCACAATCTTTGCCCCATAATTTAATATCTGTGGTATAATTATTACATATCGATTGTTTTTGTAGAGAGGTAGTCATTATGGCAAAACAAATTTACGAGGAAAAAAGATTTGCGAACTATAGAGAAATCGTAAATCATTCCGCAGAAACTTTTAAGGAAAAAGAAGCTTTTCAGCTTAGAGCAAAAGGTAAGGGCGAATACAGATATGTTAGTTTTGAGGAAGTAAGAGATTACTACTACGCTCTTTGCGCTGAGTTTATTGAAAGAGGATATAAGGGAAAGAGAATTGCTGTTATGGGGAAAAACAGCTGTGAGTGGTCAATTTGCTATTTGGCCGCATCTACAGTTGGATGTGTAGTTCCTATTGACAAGGAAGTTAGCCCGGAAGATGCAGCTGCTTTTATGAAGGCAGCAGAATGCGCGGCAATGTTTGCAGACAAGAAGCTTTTAGATAAGGTAAAAGAGCAGGGATACGAAGCTGAGTATAACGAATTTTCATCAATTTGGGAGACTAATTTAGCAGTGAGCCCAGAGAGAAAGGCTGAAATCGATGCAATTGAGCTGAGACCAGATGAATGTCAGGTTTTGATTTTCACATCCGGAACAACAGGAAGCTCCAAGGGCGTGTGTCTATCACAGTCAGCAGTCTGCGCAAACATTTACTCAACAGTTCAAGTTGTAAAAATCAAGCCAGAGGACAGAACACTTTCGCTTCTGCCACTGCACCACACTTATGAGTGCACGCTTAACTTTCTGCTGCTGTTTTCAAAGGGCGCATGCATTACATACTGCGACGGCCTGACAAAAATCAAGAAAAACCTGATGGAATACAAGCCAACAATTCTAGTTGTTGTACCTGTTATTCTTAAGATGTTATCAAAACAAATTAAGAAGGGTGTTGCAGCAAGCTGCCCTAAGAGATATGCCAAACTTTTCGAAGAGCATACTCTAGGTTATGCAATGGCACACACTGTTTTCCCAATCAGATGGGTAATTAAGAAAAACGTAAGAGAACAGCTGGGCGGACATATGAGATTATTTATCGTCGGTGCAGCAGCAGTAGAGCCATTTATCATTGAAGACTTTAATTCCATTGGAATTCAGACACTTCAGGGTTACGGACTTACTGAATGTGCTCCGCTAGTTGCCGGAAACTGCGACTTCTACTTGAATGTAAATTCAGCAGGGAAGGTTATGCCTGGCAACGAAATGAAAATCGACAATCCTAATGCAGAAGGCGTAGGAGAAATCCTTACAAAGGGAGACAACCTAATGTTAGGATATTACAACGACCCAGAAGCAACAGCTGCTGTTATGCAGGACGGCTGGTTCAAAACAGGTGACTTGGGATACATCGACGAAGACGGATGGCTATACATCAGAGGCAGATCCAAAAATGTCATAGTTACTCCAAATGGTAAAAACATTTATCCTGAGGAACTTGAAGAAAGACTTGGCGATTACTCCGAAATCGCAGAAGCCATTGTAGTTGCAGGCAAGGCAAGAGATGGCGAAACTTCAGTTAAGGCAAAAATCGTAGCCAACCTCGACGAACTGAAGAGCAAGTATGCTGACCTTGACATTCATGACGCAGATGCAGTCAAAGAAAAAATCAAGCAGGTAGTTGACGAAATCAACGACAAAATCCCAGCATACAAAAACATCAAAATCGTGGAAGTTGTAAAGGAATTGGAAAAGACAACAACTGCGAAGATTAAACGCTACGGCAAAAATATCGAATAAATGGAATGTGCCCCTGGCAAAAGGTCCTCGTCGCAAGGGCGACTGCGGAAAATTGCCAGGGGCACATTTCATTACACCATAAATAAGGTGAAAAAATATGCTGTAAGGCAATTTTTCCGCAGTCACGAATGTGGCGAGGACTTTTGCCGACCATAAAGAAGGTGTAAAAAAATATGCTGCAAGGCAATTTTTCCGCAGTCACGAATGTGACGAGGACTTTTGCCTGCAGCATATTTTTTTATCTACATGATGCGTCTAAACAACTCTTTCAGATCTTCAACATTTGTGTCCTTAGGATTTCCTGGTGCACATGCGTCTGCAAATGCGGATTCTGCTAAGAACTGAAGGTCTTCTTCCTTGATTGCATCAAGCTTAGTTGGGATGCCAACGTCTACGGAAAGCTTCTGAACTGCGTCGACTGCAGCCTTTCTGTATTCCTGAGCGGACATTTCATCTACGCCCTTGACACCCATTGCTCTTGCAATTTCGCGGAACTTGTCGCCAGTGCATTCTGCGTTGTATTCCATAACAATTGGAAGCATCATTGCACATGCAACGCCGTGAGGTGTGTCGTAAACAGCGCCTAGAGTGTGAGCCATGGAGTGAGCGATTCCAAGACCTACGTTGGAGAATCCCATTCCGGCAATGTACTGACCAAGAGCCATTCCTTCGCGGCCTTCCTGTTCGCCGTTAACAGCAGCTCTTAAGGACTTGCTGATAATTTCAATTGCTTTTAGATGGAACATGTCTGTCATTTCCCATGCAGCCTTAGTTGTGTAACCTTCAATTGCATGAGTTAAAGCGTCCATGCCTGTTGCTGCAGTTAATCCCTTAGGCATTGATGACATCATGTCAGGGTCGACAACTGCGATTACTGGCATGTCGTGAGGGTCAACGCATACGAACTTTCTCTTTCTTTCCACGTCTGTGATAACGTAGTTAATTGTAACTTCTGCAGCTGTTCCGGCAGTTGTAGGAACTGCAATGATAGGTACGCATGGCTTCTTAGTAGGGGCTACGCCTTCCAGGCTTCTTACATCTTCAAACTCAGGGTTTGCAATGATGATGCCAATAGCCTTTGCGGTATCCATGGAAGAACCACCACCGATAGCTACGATGTAGTCAGCTTCTGCAGCTTTAAATGCTGCAACCCCGTGCTGAACATTTTCAATAGTTGGATTTGCTTTGATGTCGGAGTAAACCTCATATGCAAGAGATGCATCGTCTAGTACCGATGTTACTTTTCCTGTAACTCCGAACTTGATTAAATCCGGGTCAGAGCAGACAAAAGCTTTCTTGAATCCCCTTGCTTTTGCTTCAGTTGCGATTTCTGCAATTGCTCCGACGCCGTGATAAGATGTCTCGTTTAACATGATTCTGTTTACCATTTTAAATCATCCTTTCCCAAATGTTTTTAATGTATCAAAACTAACTCTCTTTCATTGATATAATTATAACAATGTTTTGTGTCGTTTGTGTGTAGTCCACAAAAAACTTCACATATCGACAAATACTAAGGAAACAGTTATAATTAAGGGACAAAGAGGAGAAGATTTTTATGATGAATATGATAGAAGATAAACACTTTTGCACAGAAGTATTGAAAACTACTACGGAGGCCATGAACTATGGCTTAATTTATGTGGGTGAAGACGAGATGATTCGTGAATATAGCCCGCTTGCTATGAAAATGATGGGCATAACCGTTCAGGAAGGCGAGAGCCATCCTGCAGGAAAGCTAAATAGCGGTGACATAGTAGTGGTTTTAGATAATGATCTGGGTAACGATGACAAGATGAGCCCAGACGATCTGAAGAAAATAAATATAGACAGTGGTGAAATTAAAGAAGGCAGTGTCGTTTTGGCGATAGGAGTCTATGACAATAAAAAAATTGATCCTGTGTATAAGGTTTTCAACGATTATATGCCTGATAGGAGAGTTGAGCTGAGACAGAGGTATCTTGGGTTTAGCATAGAGGCAGTTATTGACTTTGACGAGGGACGAATGAGTGTAAAAGTTAATGGCAAAGAATACTACATGGATTATCTTGAGAGCATAGGATATTTGCTGGCCATTGAAGGTGATACAGGCAATGTAAAGTTCTTTCAGGCAAAAGGCTACAGCTACAGAAAAGAAGCTGCAGGAGAGCTTTTGAGGGGAGGAAGTTTTGCTGGGAAAAGTGCCACAGGCCAGATAAGCGGGGCAGACTATGAGGAAATCAAATCTGCGAGAAAAATGCTTAAAGGTAAAGAGTTTTATGAAACGTTTAAGGAGGTTTTGGCAGCTGAAAATGGCGCATGTGCCGAGGGTGTGTACGAAATCTATAAGCGAATGATGTACTGTCACCTTGTTAGGGTAAGACAGATTTCCCCATATGACGGAGTCTACGTTTTTCTACGAGACAGCGATGCGGAGGAATCTCACGTAAGACAGGTAAATCCTCTTACTATGGAAGTGGAAAAGAGGGCCATGAAAAAAAGACTGCAAAATAGGGCGTTGGAACAGCCGGACTTTGAAGGTTTTATTGGAAGTTCACCGGCTATGGCGCAGGTGAAGCAGCTGGCTTTGAAGGCTTCGAAGACAAAGTTTAATGTAATAATTACGGGGGAAAGCGGAACAGGAAAGAGCCTTCTGGCAAGGCAAATTCACAATTTAAATAATCCAGATGCACCATTTGTAGAGGTTGTGTGTAATGCCATAGCGCCGTCTCTTATAGAAAGTGAGCTCTTTGGATATGCACCGAGAGCTTTTACGGGAGCGGATCCTAATGGTAAAATGGGATTCTTTGAAAGAGCTAATGGAGGAACTATCTTCCTTGACGAAATCGGAGAAGTACCGCCGGAAATTCAGGTAAAGCTGCTGCATGTGCTTCAGACAAAGAGGATTTACAGAGTAGGTTCGACAACTCCAATTGATGTGGACGTTAGAGTAATAACTGCCACAAACTGCGACATCGAGGAAGAGGTTAAGAACGGAAATTTCCGTCAGGACCTTTATTATAGAATAAATGTATTTCCAATAAGAATACCACCACTTAGAGAAAGACAGAGAGATCTGTATGTTTTGGCCAATAATATTCTAGAGGAACTTTGCAATAAGTACGATATGGAAAAGAAGCAGTTTTCCGAGGAAGCTATAGACGTTATAACTGGCTATGACTGGCCGGGAAATGTTAGAGAGCTAGAAAACATAGTGGAAAGAGCCATTACCGTATGCGACGGGCACGTAATTTATTCGGAAAACCTTATGATTAATTCCAGGGATAAGATGAGCCTGACATTGAAGCAGAGAGTTGAAAGAGAAGAAAAAAAGATAATCGAAGATACCCTGTTCAAAAACAATGATGACAGGAAGAAGACCATGGAAGAACTAGGATTGTCCAGAACCGTATTCTACGAGAAACTGAAAAAATACGAAATTACGGGCTAAAGTCCGGGACTCAGTTCTATTTTCGGGAACCTATATCCGAAAAATAGAACCGGCAAAATCAAAAGAACCTTGAAAATAGGTTCTTTTTTTGTTGCATGAGGAAAAGAAAGGTAATTTAGGGTGCACATTGACAAGAAAAGGGCATAAATTGCATCAAAACCAACTTGGCACTCTTCTTGCTTTATAAATAGCAGAATGAGTAAAAAGAAAATCTGATTGGAGGGATGTAATGAAATTTTGGAAAATGAATGGGGCCGGAAATGACTTTATTGTGATTAACAATATTGAAGCGATGATTCCGGAGGAACTATTGCCTGAAATTGCAAGAATCTTATGTCATAGACACCTCTCCATCGGTGCAGATGGATTTATGGCCGTTGCTGAGCCTACTCCCGAGAATAGAGAAAAAGCTGATTACAGAATGATTTTCTTAAATTCAGATGGAAGTATGGGAGAAATGTGCGGAAATGGAGCTAGATGCATATGTCGTTACGGATACGAAAATGGACTGGCAGGGGAAATTCAAAGAGTTGAGACAACTGCAGGCATTGTAATCGGAAAAAGAATAGATGAGAGACAATATCGCGTCAGACTAAATGATCCGGAGAAAATTGTTTTTGACGAGGAAATTACATTGTCCGGAGAAACAGGGGAAGAAAAACATATTTGCTCCTATGTGGAACTTGGAAATCCAGGAATCCCGCACTGCGTAATAGAAATAAAAAATCTCAGAGAGTATCCAGAAGATCAGCTAAGAGAACTAGGACGTAGACTGAGAAATTACCAGGGATATCCTAAGGGCGCCAATGTCAACTTCTATGAGCTAACAGGAGTAGACAGACTATATGAGAAAACTTATGAGAGAGGTGTAGAAGACTTTACCTATGCTTGCGGAACCGGTACGGGTTCCGTTGTGACGGTTTTGACGCTTCAAGGGAAAGTGTCAGGACAGAATGTTAAGGTGGACATGGCAGGAGGTTGCCTGACCATAGATGTTGACTGTCAGGAAGGAACGGTGAAGAATCTTTACCTTACCGGACCGACGAACATTGTTGCCATAGGCGACGCTGCAGATGAAGAATTAAAGGAAAAACTGAAAGGAAAAATAAAGATATGATATGCGACAACATTACATCTAAAGATGGAATTCTGTATTTTGCAGGACAGAATACTGTAGAATTGGCTAAGAAATACGGTACTCCGCTGTACCTTATGGATGAAGATAAGATTCGCGAAAAATGCAGAAGTTACAAGAAGGCTTTCGAAAAGCACTTCGGGCCAGAAGCGCAGCCGCTGTATGCTTCCAAGGCGAATTGCTTCAAGCGCATCTATGAAATAATGGCAGAAGAAAATATGGGAATCGACGTAGTGTCATCAGGAGAAATCTATGTGGCATTGAAAGCCGGCTTTGACCTTTCACACGCCTACTTCCACAGCAATAACAAAACCGACGAGGACATTGCCTACGCAATTGAAAACGGAATTGGATATTTTGTAGCCGACAACGTTGAAGAAGTTAAGGCTGTTGAAGCCGAAGCTGCAAAGAGAGGAATTAAGCAGAAGCTGATTCTTAGACTTACTCCGGGAATCGATCCTCATACATATGAGGCCATTGCAACCGGCAAGGTTGACTCCAAATTTGGCACACCAATTGAAACGGGTCAGGCCGACGAAATCGTTGAATTTACACTTAAGCAGGAACACGTAATTCTAGACGGATTCCACTGTCATGTTGGCTCACAGGTTTTCGGCGAAGACATCTTCGAAAGAGCGGCAGAAGTAATGCTTGAGTTCACCGCACATATGAGAGACAAGGTGGGCTACACTGCAAGAGTTCTCGACCTTGGTGGCGGTTACGGCGTTCGCTATACAGAAAACGACCCATACCTTGATATCGAGACAAAGGTTGGACAGGTTGCCGAAGTTATCAAAGCCACCTGCCAGCGCCTAAACTTAGAAGTTCCTGAAATCCATATGGAACCAGGCAGAAGCATTGTTGCAGATGCAGGAATGACTCTGTACACCGCAGGAACCGTTAAAATTATTCCAGGATACAAGAACTATGTTTCAATTGATGGAGGAATGCCAGACAACCCAAGATTCGCATTGTATGGCTCTGATTATACTTGTCTTCCGGCAAATAAGATGGATGAAAAGAGAGATTTTGAGTGCTCCATCGTAGGAAGATGCTGCGAATCAGGAGATATTATACAGGAACACGTAATGATGCCATCAAGCATCGGACGTTATGATACAGTTGCTGTATGCACTACAGGAGCTTACAACTACTCTATGGCATCAAATTACAATAAGTTGCCAAGACCAGCAGTAGTAATGCTTAAGGGCGGAAACGAAAACTACCTTGTAGTTAAGAGAGAAACCTTCGAAGACCTTATTAGACACGACCTGTAGAAAATAATTTGCTATATACATATATTTTATATAGTCTCCATAAATCTAGTGAGAAGAGGCTGCCGTATTTACAGATGATGATGAAATCTATAAATACGGCAGCCTCTTTAATTACCTATTTAATCAATTATAGACTCTTGGCGGTCTAGCAGTGATTCTTGCAATAATGTCATTTTTGTTGGTTTCAGCAAGGATAGAAGCTTCCTGAATTGTCATGGAGCCATCTTTGCCGTTGCCGTAGATTACAGCCTCTGAGCCTTCGTGAACGCCAGGAACGTCAGTAACATCGGCAATGCACTGGTCCATGCACAGAACGCCAATTAAAGGAGCTTTGACGCCATTAATGATAACATAACCTTTGTCCCTCATATTGCGAGGATAGCCGTCAGCATAGCCAAAAGGAAGGGTTGCTATGAGGCTGTCACGCTTTGCCTTCCAAAGGTAGTCGTAACTTACACCTTCGCCGGCAGGTATTCTGTGAATCTGGGAAACGGCTGTTACAAAAGTCATTGCCTGATGAACCTCTAGCTGACCTTTATGAAAACCTACCATGCCGTAAATTAAAGCGCCAGGGCGAATCATATTCAGGCGGTACTCTGGGAAATCGACGCAGGCGATGCTGTCAGCAAGATGTTTGTAGCGGAAGCTACAGCCCATGCTTTCTACTTTAGCTATAAAGTCCATAAAAGCCTTAAACTGTTCTTCGTTTTCCTCATCACCAGCCAGAGCTAAATGAGTGAAAATTCCTTCAATTTCAATGCCTGGAAGCTCATTAATCTTGCAAACTTCATCTGCATATTCTGCCGTTGGCATTTTTCCCAAACGGTGGAATCCTGTATCCAGTTTAATGTGAATCTTTGCCTTCTTTCCGGCTTTAAGAGCCAAATCATTTAGAATTTTAGCCTGCTCAAATGAAAAAATCGTCTGGGTGATGTCCCTTTCCACTACGTGGTGAAGAAGCCTGTCAGGAGTATGACCTAAGATAAAAACAGGCCATGACTCATCCGCATCCTTAAGCTCTAAAGCTTCCGTAAGCGTTGCAACTGCAAGATAAACTGCTCCGTTTTCTAAAAGAGTTGGTGCAATTTTCACTGCGCCGTGTCCGTAGCCGTTGGCTTTGATAACGGGCATAATTGCAACGTCCGGACCTACTAATTTGCCGATTTGCTGCATGTTGAAGGCAATTTCGTCTAAATTCACCTTAACTACTGTATCTCTAAGAATTTCTACCATTCCTTGCTTTCCTCCTCAAGAATTCTAATTACTGAGACCACTTCTGTGAGCATTCCTGTTCTTATGCACTCCTCGTCAGGGTCGAAAAGATCGCTGTGAATAGGATAAGGCACGTCATCGCCTTTTTTGCCCGTTCCAATATTATAGTAAAGCCCCTTGCAAGCGTGGCAGAAGTATGAGAAATCATCAGCACCCAGGCTTGGTTTTTTCTTGATTTCTACCTTGTCTTCGCCAAGTACTTCTCTGCACGTATCTCTCACTAATTCGAAAAGTTCATCATCGTTTTCTAGTGAAGGGTAACTGTCTGAAAACTCAACATCGCAAGTTGCACCATAAGCCTTTGCCGTAGCCTGACAATGCTCTTCAATATAGGCTTTCAATGGCTCCATATTGTGCATCTGTAGCGCGCGGATTATGCCGGAAAACTTCGTTTCTCCGGAAACAATGTTCTCCTTTGTTCCACTGTGAAACTGTCCCACAGTTATCAAAACAGCCTCGGCAGGGTCCGTCCTCCTGGTAATAATCGATTGCAGCCCGCTTACCATGGCACATGCAGGGAGAAGAGCGTCGATTCCGTCGCTAGGATGAGCTCCGTGGCAGGACTTACCTGTTACAGTTACGAAAAATTCTGTGGATGCGGCATTCATTGGTCCTGGCATTAATTCCACAGAACCCCCTTTAACGCTACTTTCGACATGAAGACCGATTACGCTGCTAATAGCAGGACTTTTCAGGCAGCCGGCATCAATCATCTGCTTGGCACCTCCGATGGTTTCCTCAGATGGTTGGAAAAACAGGCGTACTGAGCCGGGAAGCTCATCTTTGATTTCGTTTAAGATTTTAGCTGTTCCCAGCAGAATTGCCGTGTGTATATCGTGGCCGCAAGCGTGCATTACACCTGGATTCTGCGATTTAAAACTGCAGTCGGTTCGCTCTGTAATCGGCAGAGCATCCATGTCCGCGCGAATTCCAACGCCGTGGTCTCTGTCGCGACCATAGATGACAGCGCTAATGCCGTGTCCTGCAATGCCCGCGGTGTATTCTATGCCCAGTTCATCAAGGCGACGGCAAACCGCCTCGGCAGTTTTTTCTTCCTGCTCTGATAGCTCAGGGTGCATGTGAAGGTTGCGTCGAATCTGGACAGTTTCATCGTAGACAGCATCTACGAGTTGGTTAAGCTTGTCAATATCAAAACTCATTAATGTTCCTCCTTAAGTTCATTTAATCCTGTTGAAACAATTTTATACTGGTGATATGTAAGTGATACAGGGTAGTAGGTTCTTGTCTCACCATTTGTTAATACGAAGACGAATCGTGCACCTAGAAGACTGTCGGTCTCCGGATTTGCAATGATTCCGTCTGCATTGTGAAGCTGGATTTCGGAAAGCTCTCCCAGATTGAACTGAGGTTGCTTGCCGCCTTGACCAGTAGCATCGGCGAAGATTACAACTCCATTTTTTACGTCAATTCCGGCAGTCACAACAGATGTGAGTATTATCAGCGCAATTATGAAAATGATAATGCAGCAGACGAGAGGAATTGTCCAGATTATGGAGCCACCTGCCAATTTTTTCGCCATACTTAGGGAGAAAAGCAGGATGCTTATGCCCATAATGACGAGGGCTGTTATAAGGCCTCTTTTATTTACTACTGAAAAATGACCATTCATTTGTGATCCTCCTTGATTGTGTTCTTGATTGTATCATCATAATTTTATATAATAATTCCAGAGAAATTGATTTAGTGCCTGCTCCCCAGCAGGTAGGAAAGGAAGCAATAAATATGGGAATTAAAGCAATAGTAGGAATAGTTCTGGTAGTCGTATCCTTTATATATCTTATCAAAAATCCGGGTCAGAGTTTGATGGACGGACTGATGAAGAACCAGGAAAAAATGTCACAGAAAGCCACTGAGGACGCTGAAAATGCAGAGAAGCCAGAAGTCTCTGTGGACGTGACCTCAGATGATGAGACTCAGAACTAAAGCTGCAAATCAGAATATCTAACGGGAGCGACGTTTCTGTCGTAGAAATGCCACCATTCGCCTTCGTACGGGGTGAAGCCAGCTTCTACCATGATGTCTCTAAGAAATTCACCGTTTTTACGAGCCTGGCCTGTTGTCTGCGGACAATCAAGGCGGGCTTTTTCTGTAAAGTCATCAAAACCGCTAGGCATTGGCACATCCTTACCGTCCATATCTGTCAGCGTAACATCTACGCACTGACCGTTCATATGTGAGTTCTTGAATTCTTTCATTGTTGACATATCAGGTGGATAGGCCACAAAATTGTTGTCGGGAAGCAGTTCCCAGAAACGCTTTTGGGCGCTAACAGGACGATAAGCATCCCAGATTTTCATTTTAAATCCAGCTTTGTGTGCTGCCTTCTGTGCCTCTACAAGGCGCTTTGCGGTGTTCTTGTCTATATAACATGTATTGGACGTATAGACAACGGCACCTGTAAAATTATCTGCCGTTGCGTATTTTAAATCAATGATAAAGTCATCATTTACGTCAGTAAGTTTGACTAAGTTTCCCCATTCTTTCATTACGAATCTCTCCTTTTATGTAACTTCTGCTTTAATTTAGTGGTTCTTGAACAGAACAATGACTAGGGCAAGTGGTGTAGCGCACTGCACCATGGCGATTACAGCTAAAAATCCATAAATGATTTTAACTATGTACCATGGCTTACCATAGCCTGGAAGTACTGTGAACTCTTTGATTACTCTCATGCCTTCGCGATCTTTAAGCGCTTTAAAAAGGTCATTGATTTCTATGGCATCGATGATTCCGCCACGGAAAAACGGAACGAAGAAAAGTGGTTCCTCGCCTTGCTTCTTACCATCATCCGATGCATAAAAACTAACTCCTCTTGAGCCAAAAACCGCCAGCTTTGCTTTATCAAAATCAAAACTTTTTTCTCTGTGGAGCACTTTATTATAATAGGTAATTGTATTATCATCATAAAGTGTGTAGAATTTGCGGAAGCAAATCATAATAAAAATGATTGCTGCCAATATTATTGCGTAAAGCAGAATTGTCAGCGGCATATTGAGATTTTCATAGTAACCCTTTATCTTGAAGATTGAAATTTCAATCATTACGATGAATCTCAGAAAGAAATAAATGAAGCCAAAGGCTAGAAAAATCTGCTTGAGATTGTTGGTTCTGCAATATCTTATTCTTTTCATAAATCTTAATCTCCTCATGTGAATCTATATGACAACTAGTGATTATATCATATGTGTATATAACAAGCAAAAAGCATTCCTTATAATATTATTAATGATAAGTGGAAGTTTTGTTAGAGACATGCGGTATAAATAGAAGTGTTGGTCTATGAGTATTCATCTATATTTTGCACATCATCCGTAAAATGGGATTTTTCGTCCGAAATATAGAACAAAACATTGTAATATTTTTATGAGGATTATGGAGAAACTGTGAAATCAGTAGAGTGAGAGTTTGGCACAACTTTTGCTTTACATTAACGTATGAAAGGATTTGACTGGATTCGAGTTCAAGGATGCTGAAGCAGAGAAAAAGGTGGGGTTATTCTTTTCTGAAGTATCAGAGCTGAGAATTTGGCGCAATTATCATCATTCTATAATATAAGGAGGAACATATTATGATGAATTACATCTGGGTTGCATTTGTACTAGTTGCTGTAGTAGCAGGCGGCGCAACCGGACACATGAATGACGTATTAAATAACTTGTTTGACTTTGCAAGCACAGCAGTAGACATCGCTTTGGGACTAATCGGTATCATGGCTTTCTTCTGCGGTCTTATGAAGGTTATGGAAAGAGCTGGCCTTTGTGAAAAACTAGGTAAGGCAATTGCTCCTCTAATGAGACTTCTTTTCCCTGAAGTACCTGCAGACCACCCTGCAAACTCAGCAATGGCTCTTTACTTCGCAGCCAACATCCTTGGTATCGGTAATGCGGCTACTCCATTTGGACTTAAGGCAATGCAGGAATTGCAGACTCTTAACCCAACTAAGAACATTGCGACAAATGCACAGTGCATGCTATTAGCAATCGCAACAACTTCCATTACACTTATTCCTGTAACAGCAATCGGTCTTCGTGCAGGCGTACAGACTGACGGTGCGGCAGAAATCATCGCTCCAGTTATTATTGCTACAACTATTTCAACAGTTACAGGTGTTTTCTTCACTATTCTTTTCCAGAAGATGGGAAATTGGAAGTGGGAAAATGCAGTAGCTAAAGAAATTGCTGCAGGAACACTTGAAATCAACGAAAACTACATAGGAAAAGATCCTATTCAGTTACCTGAAGGTTACAAGTGTGTTAACGATGAAGAAGAAAAAGTTTCATGGTAAGGAGGTAAGCAAAGATGACACAAGTATTAGAAGCGATTTCCGTATGGGCGATACCTGTAGTAGTAGCTGCGGTTTCCTTATATGCAATAATTAAGAAGGTTCCTGTATATTCTGTATTTACAGAAGGAGCAAAAGAAGGCTTTTCAACAGCTGTAATGATTATCCCTTACCTGACAGCAATGCTTTGTGCAATCGGTATGTTCAGAGCATCAGGCGGTATGGATTGGCTGTGCGGACTTCTTGACCCTATCACAAGCTTAATCGGTATTCCAGGTGAAGTACTTCCAATGGGAATTATGAGATCTTTCTCAGGTGGCGGTGCTGAAGGTATGATGGTTGACTTACTTGAGCAGTATGGTACTCAGTCACAGATTGGACGTATTGCATCTGTAGCTCTAGGTTCAACTGAAACAACATTCTACATCGTTGCTGTATACTTCGGATCTATCGGAGTAAGCAACACTAGACATTCAATCGCTGCAGGTCTGTTAGGTGACCTTGCATCATTGATTGCATCAGCAGTTATCGTAAATCTTATGTGGTTCTAATTATGAAATACGTTAATAATTTAAAAAAAGGTGATACTGTAGGACTTATCTGTCCAAGTTCTTTTATCTCAGAAGAGAGAAAAGCTCAGTGCATTGAAGCAGTTGAAAAGCTTGGATTTAAGGTTAAGTGTGCAGACAACCTTACAACAGATTTAGCCGGATATATGGCCGGCAGCGGAGAAGTTCGTGGACAGTGGATTAACCGCATGTTTGCAGATGATGAAGTAAAAGGAATTTTCTGTATCAGAGGCGGTGACGGAAGCAGCAGAGTAATGGAATATTTGGATTATGATCTTATTAAGAATAATCCTAAGGTATTTGTAGGTTACAGTGATGTTACTAACCTTCACTTAGCGCTTACTCAGAACTGTGATATGGTTACATTCCACGGCCCTATGGTTTCATCCAATATGGTTGATTCCTTTGATGAAGAAACTAAGGAATCCTTCTTCCAGACAATTAATGCTGAGGAAAGCTTCAGCTTTAAGAATCCTGAAGGGGTACCCGTGAAGGTTTTAGTAGAAGGTAAGGCAGAGGGTGCCTTAACTGGAGGAAACTTATCACTGCTTTCTGCAAGCATGGGAACACCTTATGAAATGGATACTAAAGGCAAGATTCTCTTCATTGAAGAAGTTTGTGAACCTATTACCAAGATAGAGAAGTGGATTTATCATCTGCGCAATGCGGGCAAGCTAGAAAAGTGCAAAGGAATTCTGCTTGGACAGTTTACTAAGATTGTAAATGATGATGAAAATTATGATTATCTATGCGTGATAAAGGACGCTGTTGAAGGTCTAGGCATTCCTGTAATGTATGATGTTCAGTCTGGTCACGGTTCACAGATCATGACTCTGCCAATGGGTGCAAAGTGCAAGATGGATACTTCCGAATGCTCCATAGTATTCGAAGTATAAAAGTGTATAAACAATAAGATATAATAAAAAACAGGCATGTCCGTAGGTAACGGTATGCCTGTTTTTTATAAATAAATTTATTTTTTAATACATTATTTTGGCAGAGTTTTGACATGTTCAGGGTAGTTGTCTTTCACACTTTTCTCATAGACCGCATAAGCTTCCTCTAAGGACTTATACTTTTCTTTGCCATTAGTGTATTTTTCCTTGATTTTTGAAATAGTCAGATGGTCTGTAATTGTAATGTATGTTTTGTTATTGTTTACTCTTTGAGCGGTAGTTGATGTTGAGACAAAGAATGAACCATCGGCTCGGCTTATTATAATCGGTATGGTCTTTCCTGCTCCAACAGTGTTTGTGTCTACGGAGGTCCAGAATAAATAACGTTCATTATCGTTCTTCGGACTTCCCTGGTATGCCCAGGAGCCATATTTCATCAAACTGTTACCTCCTTTTTCAAGTTCTGCTTGTACCTTAGGGAGCATGGTCGAATTAGGACATGTTGAATCAATTTCAAAATAAGCATTATTTTTATTCTTTAAATCAGATAGTATATCAGTGCTGTTAAGGGGAGCATGTAGGCTTAGGCTCAGATCTGGCCCTGGTGGCGTAGGAACTATGTCGGAAGTGCCGTTGCCCCAGTTAAATAAGATGCCTGTTGCATAATTATATGAAATCTGGCACTGTCCTTTGGCCTTTGGAATGCCTTTCCAATTTTCTGTATCGCCTTGTGATTTGTAGTGGGTGATACCGGCTATTTCTACAGGATCTACTGACTGCCAGTCATCCTGAGTTTGGGTTAGCTCCACAGTTTTCGTCATATTTGATGTATCTCGAGCGAGGACAGCGGTCATTACTTCTGCATAGGCAGCGCGCACATTGGCTAAGTCAGTTTTCTCTCGACTATTTTCCAGTTGCTTTTGGAAAATAGGTATAGACACTGCTACTAGAACGCTGATAATTGCTACGACAATTAGAAGTTCTGCTAAGGTGAATCCTTTATTGTTACGTGCTTTATTATCTATGACGACCATCCCCTTTCGTTCGTATTTTATAAGCATATTATTCTACCGCATAATTATCCATAATTCAATAAAAAATTACAGTATAATTGTATTTTTTTAAGATTTTTTTTAGGTAATGGGAACAAAGAGGTTAACTAAAGGCTCTGAAAATGATATAATTTATGTATGGATATATAAAAAAGGAGAACTAAAGTGGGCGGAGAATATAAAAGAGAAGAAGGCGGAATGTGCAACATTCCACAGGATTTTGCAGATAATAAAATAGGTAGCTGTCCTTTCTGCAAAGCTGAGTCACCGGGCTGGCTGACAAGGGAAGAATGGAAGATGATAGGAAGTAATAACTTTTACTTTAAGTGTCCTAAGTGCGAAAGTGAATTCATGGTTCTTAAGGATGATGTTACGGGCCTTTCCTTTACAAAAAACAGCTATAGCGGGAAACAGAAGGCTAAGGCTGGGAAGAAGATGAACGTTCCCTATGTAACTATAGTTAAGATAGGCCTGAGAGTGAAAACACCACAGAATATGATGCTTAAGGATGAAGAAATTCCTCTTCCGATGCTTAAGAAGATTTGTAGGGGTGAGGAATAAATCCCATTGTGTGGGCAAGATGAACTTTTGGTGAAGAGGGCTTTTTTGGCCATTATTGAGTTGACAAAAGGAGCCTTCGTGTTATAATTTTTGTAGAAAAACAATTTTAGTACATTAATACGGTAAAGCGTGTGAACAACAAATTATAAATCACATTGAGACTGTGCTTCAGGTGGAGCACAAATTTTTTCGCAGAAACTGGCATTATTGGTGACTTAGTGCCAAACGAAGGGAGTGGGTTTTGATGGAGAATAAAGAAATCATTAGACTAATCAATGAACTGATGTATCAGAGACACCTTTTTAACAGAGAATATAGTAAAGACGGTGTTATGAAGATGAAGGTGGCTGAGTATATCGCCTTGGAATACATTGCTGTTGAAGAGGAGACGGGGCTTTATGCAGGCAGAGCTTACCTTAAGGACCTGGCCGATAAGTTGCAGATGAGCATGAGACAGGTATCTCAGATGGCTGGAAAGCTTAGAGATGCGGGTTATGTCCTTTGGTCTCATGATGGTGACGGTAGCGAGGGCACATATGTAACTATTACTGAGAGTGGACGGAACATAATTAAGACTCAGGAAGAGAACTTGAAGGAATACTATGGACATGTAATTGACAAATTCGGTAAGGAAAATTTGATGCAGCTTCTTCAGCTAATGAAGCAGCTTGAGACTGTAATGAGCAGTGAGTCGGAAAATATGGAGGGCTAACGATGATTACGGAAAGCATGAATGGATATATTGAAAGTTTGGAATCTGTATGCAGAGCTAATGACACAATTGCCCCTAGACTTTTTGAGGAATATGGCGTTAATAAGGGACTTAGAGATGAAAACGGAAAGGGAGTTCTGACAGGTTTAACTAATATTTCACAGATT
Organism: Clostridia bacterium; assembly: GCA_030537495.1. Lineage (GTDB taxonomy): Bacteria > Bacillota > Clostridia > Peptostreptococcales > Anaerovoracaceae > Senimuribacter. The sequence continues at coordinate 25,627 of JAUNMH010000010.1, forward strand.
ATTTCATCTAAAATTGAAAACAATAAGAAGGTTTCTTGTGACGGAGAGCTTTGGTACAGAGGTTACAGAGTCGAGGAACTTATAGATAGCATTGGTGAGAATGAATTTGGCTTCGAGAAAATCGCTTACCTGCTTTTGATGGGAGATTTGCCGACGGCAGAGCAGGAACGTGAATTTAAGGAAACTATTGGGGCATGCAGAACCTTGCCTACTAACTTTACAAGAGACGTTATTATGAAGGCACCGTCTGAGGACGTTATGAATTCTATGACTAGAAGTATTCTTACTCTTGCATCATATGATAAGAAGGCAAAGGATCCTAGCGTAGCAAATTCTCTTAGACAGTGTATTCAACTGATCAGTGAATTCCCACTACTGGCTGTTTATGGCTATAACGCATACAACCACTATGAGAAAAATGACAGTATGTACATCCATCATCCGGATAAGCAGCTTTCTACAGCTGAGAATATTCTTATGATGATGAGACCTGACCGTAAGTACACGGAAACCGAGGCTAAGGTTCTGGACACTGCTTTGATTCTTCATATGGAACACGGTGGTGGTAATAACTCTACATTTACAACTAGAGTTGTAACTTCATCAGGTTCTGATACTTATTCGACTATGGCAGCTGCCATGTCTTCTCTAAAGGGACCTAAGCATGGTGGCGCTAACATTAAGGTTATGGAAATGATGGAAAATATCCGTGCTAACCTTAAGGATCAGTCTGATTGCGATGAAATCGAAAACTATCTTGGCAAGATTGTAGACAAGGAAGCTTTCGACTGCAAGGGACTTATCTATGGAATGGGTCACGCTGTTTATTCTATTTCGGACCCAAGAGAAAGAGTTTTCAAGAGTTATGTAAAGAAGCTGGCCGAGGAAAAAGGACGCCAGGATGATTTGGCTCTTTACGAAAACATTGAAATGCTAGCTCCTAAGGTAATCGCTGAAAAGCGTCGCATCTATAAGGGCGTAAGTCCTAATGTAGACTTCTATAGCGGTTTTGTTTATGATATGCTAGACATTCCGATTGAGCTTTACACTGCAATGTTTGCTGTTGCAAGAATCGTTGGCTGGAGTGCTCATAGAATCGAAGAAATGATTGGCGCGGATAAGATTATAAGACCTGCGTATATGAGCATAATGGAAGAGAAAAGCTTGAAATAATAAAGAATACAAACAGAGGGCAGATTCGATTGAATCCGCTCTCTATTATTTTCCCTATGTAAAATCATAACCTTACTCTAGTAAGAATCCTGTAAAAAGGAAGTAAAGTGTGTACAAAAAACAATACGTCGATAAAAAGTTGTGTAAAAAACACAAAAAATATCTAAAAACCTATTGACAAGGTGGGTAATAGAGGTTATCATAGGATAAACCCACTTGAAAGGTAGGTAAAAGTGAATATGAGTATATTATTAATTGAAATGGAAAGACATAATTTCAGGTTCGGACGAATGTGTTTCGGCTGTTGAGGCAGCATGAAAAAAGTTAACGCAAAAGCGTATTATAAAGAAAACACATTTGATTAAAAAGGAGAACCATATTATGAGTAAGAATTATAGATTTGAAACATTAGCACTACACGTTGGACAGGAACAGCCGGATCCGGCAACAGACGCAAGAGCAGTACCAATTTATCAGACAACAAGTTACGTGTTTCGCGATTCACAGCACGCGGCAGATAGATTCGGACTTGCTGATGCAGGAAATATTTACGGAAGACTTACAAATTCCACACAGGATGTTTTAGAAAAAAGAGTAGCTGCACTAGAAGGCGGCTCAGCAGCATTAGCCGTTGCATCAGGAGCTGCGGCAATTACATACACACTACAGGCCTTAGCAGCAGGTGGCGGACACATTGTAGCGCAAAAAACTATTTATGGCGGAACTTACAACCTGCTGGCTCACACACTTCCACAGTATGGAATTACAGCAACCTTCGTAGATGCACATAACCTGGAAGAGGTTGAAAACGCAATTAAGGAGGACACAAGAGCCGTATATATTGAAACTCTGGGAAACCCAAACAGCGATATTCCAGACATCGATAAATTAGCGGAAATTGCACACAAGCACAACTTACCACTGGTAGTTGATAATACTTTTGGCGCTTCATATTGGATCAGACCAATTGAACACGGTGCAGATATCGTAGTACATTCTGCAACAAAATTCTTCGGTGGACATGGTACAACATTAGGTGGTATCATCGTAGAAGCAGGAACTTACGATTGGAAGAAATCCGGCAAGTTCCCAGCAATTGCAGAACCAAACCCAAGCTACCATGGAATTTCATTTGCAGATGCAACAGCACCAGCAGCTTTCGTAACATATATCAGAGCAATTCTGCTTCGTGATACGGGAGCAACAATCTCACCATTTAATGCATTCTTACTACTTCAGGGAATCGAAACACTTCCACTGAGACTTGATAGACACGCAGAAAACACAAAGAAGGTAGTTGAATTCCTAAACAATCATCCGCTGGTTAAGAAGGTAAATCATCCGTCAATTGCATCCCACCCGGATCACGACCTATATGAGAAATATTTCCCACAGGGCGGCGGAAGCATCTTTACTTTCGAAATCAAAGGTGGCAAGGAAGCTGCATACAAGTTCATTGACAGCCTGGAAATCTTCTCGATTCTAGCCAATGTGGCAGATGTAAAGAGTCTGGTAATTCATCCAGCTTCAACGACTCACTCACAGCTAAATGAAGAGGAACTGGCCGATCAGGGCATCTCTCAGAATACAATCAGATTGTCCATCGGTACAGAACACGTAGACGATATCATTGAGGATTTGTCACAGGCTTTCGACGCTGTCAAGAACGCAAAGTAACACACGGTATCAAAACTCACTAGGGAGGAAAAAATGTCAAAGGTATATAAATCAATAGATCAGCTAATCGGAGAAACACCACTGGTCGAACTTACAAATATAGAAAAAGAGCTGGGACTTAAGGCAAAGCTTCTGGCAAAGGTTGAATTCTTCAACCCTACAAGCTCCGTTAAGGATAGAATTGCCAAGGCCATGATAGACGATGCAGAAGCAAAGGGTGCGCTGAAACCTACTTCAGTCATTATCGAGCCAACAAGCGGAAATACAGGAATTGGTCTGGCTTCCGTTGCAGCGGCAAGAGGCTATCGTGCAATTATCGTAATGCCAGAAACTATGTCAGAGGAAAGACGAAAACTGATGAAGGCATATGGGGCCGAGCTTATTTTGACCGAGGGGGCAAAGGGCATGAAGGGTGCCATTGCTAAGGCGGAGGAACTTGCTAAGGAGATTCCGGATGCGTTCATTCCGTCACAGTTCTCCAATCCGTCAAACCCTAAGGCACATTATGAGACTACGGGTCCTGAGATTTACAGAGACACCGATGGCGAAGTGGACATCTTTGTGGCAGGTGTTGGAACAGGCGGCACTTTGTCAGGAACAGGCAGATACTTGAAGGTGCAGAAGCCGGAAGTGAAGGTAGTTGCAGTGGAACCTGCATCTAGCCCTGTTTTATCAAAGGGAGAGGCTGGAAGCCACGCTATACAGGGTATTGGAGCCGGTTTCGTTCCTGAAACATTAGATGTTTCAGTTTATGATGAAATTACAGCAGTTGAAAATGAAGACGCTTTTGTTACGGCTAGACTGGTTGGAAAGAAGGAGGGTATCCTTGTGGGGATTTCCGCTGGCGCAGCTGTATGGGCAGGTATTCAGCAGGCAAAGCTTCCTGAAAATGAGGGAAAGACAATTGTTGTAATCTTGCCTGACACAGGGGAAAGATATCTTTCAACAGCTCTATTTCAAGAATAGATAAAACACTATTTGCGAGAATAACAAAGAGTAAGAACAAAGCGTAAGACAGGAGAATGAGGTATGATATCAACTAGAGGAAGATACGCGCTGAGGGTTTTGATAGACTTGGCTGAAAACCAGGGGGACGGCTACATTCCCATGAAAGATGTAGCGGCGAGACAGGGAATCTCTCTTAAGTATCTTGAGCAAATTATGCCGGCGCTTAAGAAAAATAACATTGTTAAAGGGGTCCATGGCAAAGGCGGTGGCTACAGGCTTGCCGCTGAGCCGTGTGAGATAAATGTGGGAGAAGTGCTCAAGCTGACAGAAGGTAGCCTCGCACCAGTTGCATGCCTGGCTGAGGGTGCGACTAAGTGCGACAGAGCGCGGACTTGCAACACACTTGACTTTTGGAAGGGGCTGAACGATGTCATTGACGATTATCTCAGTTCAAAGACTCTTGCAGACCTAACCAGTAAAGCAAGCGAATAAGCGAGCAAAACCAACAAATACGAATAAATCCAAAAATTCAACCAACGAAAACAGGAAGTCTTAATTTAGGCCTCCTGTTTTCCTCTTTAGTTTTCTCTTTTGCAAAAAACGAATAGTGTTGAAAACTGCACGAAAAAAACATATAATATTATACGTATAAGCAGATTGGAGTCGTGGCATGAATAAAGAAGAAATTAGTATGCTGCTAGAGAAGCAGAGAGAGTATTATAGGACTGGAGCTACGATTCCTGTGGACTTCAGAATCCAGCAACTGAAAAAGTTGTATAATGAAATAAAAAAATACGAAGATGAGTTTAGCCATGCGCTGACTGAAGACCTTGGAAAGAGCAACTTTGAAGGTTTTATGTGCGAAATTGGCCTGACCTTATCTGAAATAACATATATGATAAAGCATTGCAGAAAATTTGCAAAGAAGAAGACTGTGCACACACCTCTGGCTCAGTTCGCTTCCCATAGCTACAGACAGCCTGTACCTTATGGAAATACTTTGATTATGAGCCCATGGAACTATCCGTTCCTGTTGACTATTGAACCTTTAGTTGACGCCATAGCTGCAGGAAATACAGCCGTTGTCAAGCCAAGCGCTTATTCGCCGGCTACATCATCTCTTATGAAGAAGATGTTAGAAGGTATTTTCAATGAGGAATATGTGGCAGTTGTAACAGGAGGAAGAGAGGAAAACTCAGCCCTTCTAAATGAAAAATTTGACTTTATATTCTTTACAGGAAGCCAGGCTGTAGGCAAGGAAGTTCTTAGACATGCGGCAGAGCATCTGACACCTGTAGTCCTTGAACTTGGAGGAAAGAGCCCTTGTATTGTAGATCGCAGCGCCAACCTTAAGCTGGCAGCAAGAAGAATAGTTTTCGGAAAATATCTGAACTGCGGCCAGACCTGCGTTGCCCCTGACTACATTCTTTGCGAGGCATCGGTAAAAGATAAGTTTGTTGAAGAGGTCAAGAAGCAGATTAAACTGCAGTTTGGAGAAAATCCTCTTGAAAATCAGGATTACGGCAAAATAATAAATGAAAAGCATTTTAAGAGAGTTAGCAGTTTAATCGACCCTGGCAAGGTTGTTCACGGTGGCGAAGTTGACGAGGAACATTGCCGCATTGCACCGACGATTATGGACAATGTAACCTGGGCGGATGCAGTTATGGGCGAGGAGATTTTTGGTCCGATTATGCCTGTAATTACCTTTGATAGTTTTGATGCAGTGGTTGCCGACCTGAAGACGAAGGCAAAACCCCTGGCACTATACCTTTTCACATCGAACAAAACTCACATAGACAGAGTTAACCGCCAGCTGGCTTACGGCGGTGGATGCATCAACGACGTGATAATTCACCTGGCAACTAGTGAAATGGGATTCGGCGGCGTTGGTGAAAGCGGAATGGGAACCTATCACGGCAAAGCTGGTTTTGATACTTTCTCCCATTTGAAATCGGTGGTAGATAAGAAGACGTTTATGGATTTACCTATGAGGTATCAGCCGTATACTAATAAGATGTATGAGAAAATGCTGAGAATGTTCTTACAATAATTTTTTTGAAATAAGTAGAAGGAAAGCGGAAGAAGAAAGAAAGCGATAATATGCAAAAGAAACAACTGTTGATAATTGAAGATAACAAACTTAACAGGGAAATGCTGAAAGCCATTCTTTTGAATGAATATAGGGTTCTGGAGGCATCAAATGGGCAGGAGGGCCTGGAGATCCTTAGGGACCATAAGGAAGATATTGCGCTGATTCTTCTGGATGTGATGATGCCTATAATGGATGGATATGATTTCCTGGATATTATTAAGAAGGATGACGAACTGTCTTTGATTCCTGTTATTGTAACGACTAAGGCAGATCAAGATGAGGATGAGGTAAGCGCCTTAGTTCATGGGGCTACGGATTTTGTGCCTAAGCCGTATAGGCCGCAGGTTATTCTTCATAGAGTGGCTGGAATCATTAAATTGCGTGAGACGGCAGCTATGATTAACCAGATCCAGTATGATAGATTGACAGGACTGTACACTAAGGAGTTTTTCTACCAGAAAGTCAGGGAGAAGCTGAATGCTTACCCAGACGATAGTCATGCGATACTATGCGTTAATTTGGAGAATTTTAAATTATATAATGACACATTTGGACGTAAAGAGGGAGATAAAATTCTTGTTGAGGTGTCTAGAATTGTAAGTAAAGTAGCTGGGGGGAAAAAATACCCATGCTGTAGGTATGGGGCCGACAGATTCCTGCTACTTCTTAACAGGCAGAAGAAAGAACTGTTTTGCGAGTATTTTAGAAGACATGGGAAGGTTGCACGTTCCAAGCGACTGGGAAATGTATCTGTAAAGTTTGGAATGTATAATATAACAAATTTAGGGCTACCTGTGGAGCAGATGTGCGACAGAGCAATTCTCGCTATGGATAGCATTAAAGGCAGGTACGATAAGAGTTTCGCCATTTATGACGAGGATCTTAGAAGAAAACTTCTTCATGAAAAGGCTATTACCGATATTATGGAAAAGGCTTTAAAGGAAGAACAGTTTGTTGTATATTATCAGCCACAATATAGTTTTAACGATAATTGCTTGATTGGGGCCGAGGCTCTAGTACGTTGGATTCACCCGGAATGGGGTATGGTACGACCTGATGAGTTTATTCCGCTCTTCGAAAAAAACGGTTTCATCAGTTATCTCGACCAGTATGTATGGGATAGAGTTTGCAAGGATCTGAAGAAATGGATTAACAAGGGATACAATGTTGTCCCTGTGTCTGTAAACGTTTCTCGTGCAGATATTTATCGACTGGATCTTGTGGAGGTATTCACCAAGCTTATTAAGAAATATAAGCTAAAACCTGAATATATCAGAATCGAAATTACTGAGACTGCATATACGGACAATCCGACACAAATTCTTGATACCGTAAAGGCCTTAAGAGATTGCGGATTCCTAATAGAATTAGACGACTTTGGAAGCGGGTACTCATCTCTTAGCGCAGTGGGTCAGATGACCATGGACGTTCTTAAGCTAGATATGCACTTTGTATGGAGTGAAATGGAGAAACCGGCAGAAAAATGCCTTTTATCTGACGTAATAAATATGGCGCATAGACTGAAGCTTAATGTCATTGCTGAAGGCGTGGAAACCTATGAACAGGTGAAACGCCTGAAAACCATGGAGTGCGATTTTGCCCAGGGCTACTATTTTTCCAAGCCGATACCAACCTTGGAAATTGAAGACCTACTAGCACAGCATAAGATAAAAGAACACGTACATGTTATGCCAGCTCACATAGACACCAAGCCGATACTGCTAGTCGTAAACGAAGACGAAGAATACAAGGAAAAAATCCAAAACTACTTCCGTGATATCTATAATGTAATGTCTGCTGAAACAGTAAAAGAAGTAGATGAAATTATTGATGAAAACGGCTTCGATGATATGCATGTTTTGTTGCTAAGTCTGACCTTAGAAAATAATATGGCGGCATCTATTATAAAGAAGTTGAGACGAAATCCTGCTTCATGGAAGGTGCCGGTAATCTGCACTACGCCTTGTGTAAGAGATTCATACGAGGTGCCGGCAGTGCTGGATGCGGATGACCTTATTTGTACAGGCTTCCCTGTATCAGTTTTACACAGAAGAATTGATAGATTAAACGACCTTGCAGTTCTTAAGAAGAGAGAAAATGTACTGCACGATAAGGCCAATAGAGATTACCTTACAGGTCTTCTGAACCGAAGAGGATTGAGCGAAGCCCTAGAAGCTTTGCGCAAGGATGAAATGCCTCTTGCCGTATGCATGTTCGACCTTGACAATTTGAAACAACTCAACGATAACTATGGACATAATGTTGGGGACTACACAATTGCCATGTTTGCAGATTATTTGAGAAGAAAATCTGAGACTGGAGATATAAGATGCAGATATGGAGGAGATGAATTTGTAGTTGTATTTAAGAATGTGACAAGTGCAGAGGCTGCTATGGATAAATGTACAAGCATTTGTAGAGAGTTTACGGGAAAATTGGGAGAAGAAGGTATACCAGGGGCAAGCTCATGTGGGGTGGTGCTTTGTGGAAATGATGAAATTCCTTCCTATTCTCTCATTGAAAAAGCAGATGAAGCTCTTTACAAGGCAAAACGTGAAAACCGGGGCGGTTGTTGCTTATGGAAGGAAAGTTAGAGATAATGAGTGAATATATGGGTATTGGAAGAGATGAGGCAAAGGAACTCCAGTCAACCTTGGTATCGTGGAGGCGTAGCCTTCATCAGATTCCAGAGACGGGGATTTGCCTGCCCCAGACTGTTTCTTATATAAAGGACAGACTGGAGGAAATGGGAATAGAGTATAAGGTATATGATGATATTTCCTGTATTACAGCTGAAATAGGTAAGGGTGAGCCTTGCTTCTTGCTGAGAAGCGATATGGACGCTCTGCAGGTAAAGGAGGAGGCGGATGTTCCTTTCCGTTCAGTAAATGGATGTATGCACGGGTGCGGACACGACATGCATGCCACCATATTGCTTGGTGCAGCAAAACTCCTAAAGGCTCATGAAGCTGAACTTAAGGGGACTGTTAAGTTGCTGTTCCAATCTGGAGAGGAAATTTTTCAGGGAGCAAAAGCAGCAGTTGCTGCGGGAGTCCTTGAAAATCCTAAAGTTGGTGCCGGCATGGCAATCCATGTAATAGGAGCCGTTCCTACAGGAGTCATTATAACTGGTAAGGAAGCCATGAGCGCTGTATATGGATTTAAAATTACGATTAAAGGTAAAGGTGGTCATGGATCTATGCCGGAGCAGGCCATAGATCCTATTAATGCAGGAGTTCAGGTTTATCTGGCGCTTCAATCTCTTATTGCAAGAGAAGTGGGTGGAACCGAGGAGGCAGTTTTGACCGTGGGACAGTTTGCTGCTGGTGATGTGGCAAACGTAATTCCGGAGAGAGCTGTGCTTCAGGGAACCCTAAGAACTTTTAACAAAGAAGTGAGAAAACGCCTGATCGAGAGAATTAATGAAATTGTGCCAGCAGTGGCGAGAGCTTATAGATGTGAGGCTGAGGTGGAAGTCATTAGCGACTGCCCGGGCGTTGTTACTGACGATAAGGTTACGGCTTTAGTGGAAAATGAGATTCGTCGTATTCTGCCAGAGATGAAGATTTTCGCAGGGGCTGCCCATGGGATGGGGTCTGAGGATTTTGCTTTTATAACGGAGGAGATTCCGGCATCGTACTATATGATGGGAGCGGGTGTGCCAGACCAGAGTAAGTGGGTCGGTCAGCATAATCCTAAGATTGAGTTCAATGAGGAAGTTTTAGCAGATGGTGCGGCTATATATGCTGCCGTTGCTGAAAAGTGGTTGAGAGAAGCAAGTGAGGAAAAGATATGAAATGCCCATTTTGTGACAATATAGACACTAAGGTTATTGATTCCAGACCGAAGGAAGAGGGTCATGCTATTCGCAGAAGAAGAGAATGCGAAATGTGTGGAAAGAGATTTACCACTTATGAGAAAATCGAAGAGAATATCATAATGGTAATTAAGAAAGATGGTCGAAGAGAGGCTTTTGACCGCAACAAACTTATAAATGGAATTGTCAAAGCTTGTGAAAAGAGGCCGGTGGCAGTTGCTGATATGGAAAAAGTTGTAGACGAAATCGAAAGAAAAATCAACAACGAAATGGTCAAAGAAATAGACAGCAATCGAATTGGGGAAATGCTTATGGAAGCATTAAAAGAGCTAGACGAAGTGGCATATGTAAGGTTTGCATCAGTGTATAGACAGTTCACGGATGTGAATACTTTTGTTAAGGAAATTGAGAAGCTTATTGGAAATAAGTAACATCGCTAATAAGCGATATTGTTAGTAAGCGATAGAAACGGGAGGATCGTAGTAAATATGAGTGAGATATTTCAGATTGCAGTGGATGGACCTAGTGGGGCAGGAAAAAGTACAATAGCGAAAGCCATTGCTCGCAAGTTGGATATAGATTATATAGATACAGGGGCAATGTATAGAGCTTTAGGCTATAAAATGCTTCAGCTTGGAATCACTGAAGAGGAACCAGATAAAGTAGCTAAGCTACTTGCGGAAACGGAAATTGATTTCAGCAAAGGTGATATCATTTTGGACGGAAGCGTAATTAACGATTTGATTAGAACCCCTGAAATTTCAATGAAAGCATCAGCTTGCTCAGCTCTTGGGATTGTTAGAAAACACCTTGTTAAGGTTCAGCAGGAAATGGGTGCAAAGAAGAGTGTTATCATGGATGGAAGAGATATCGGTACCGATGTCTTCCCAAATGCTAAGTATAAGTTCTTCATTACAGCAACTGCTGAGGAGAGAGCTAACCGCAGATACAAGGAACTTTGCGAAAAAGGCGAGAATGTTAGCTATGAGGAAACTCTTGAGAGCATAATTCAGAGAGACTATAATGATTCACACAGAGAGGTGAGCCCTCTGAGAAAGGCGGATGATGCTGAAGAGGTGGATACAACTAATATGACTATTGATGAGGTTGTAAAATATATCTGCGATAAAATTAAATAGTTTTGATAATGACGATAATATCAATATAGTGTGAAACTCTTGCGGAGCTTGTTGCAACGCGAGAGTTTTTGCTTGTATGCGGGCAGAATTAATGCTATAATTTAAATTGAATATTTGCGTTTTGAGTCACTATTCTTCCCAAGGGAGGAACACTATGCAAATTAAGTTATTACCAGAAAAAGAAAGGCCTGCTGAAAAGGCCTGGCTAAATGGTGTGGAGTCATTGTCTAATACGGAGCTGTTGGCTTTGATAATTCACACGGGAACGAAGGATAAGTCGGCGCTGAGACTGGCTGAGGATGTGCTGGGAACCCTTGACGGGGGAATCGGCGAACTTGGGCGATGTTGTAAGGAGGAGCTGACTGAAATTGATGGCATAGGCAAGATGAAGGCTTGTACCATTATGGCTGCTGTGGAACTGGGTAAACGCATTTCCACTAATCCGGCAGGAAGAAAGTTGTCGGCGTCTAGTAGTGAAGATGTGGCTGCTCTGTTTATGGAGGAGCTGAGGTATCTGCAGAAGGAACATTTCCGAAGCGTTCTGGTTAACGCTAAGGGGGATATTCTTTCTGTAGACAAGGTTTCTGTGGGGGAACTTTCCAGTACGGTTGTTCATCCCAGAGAAGTTTTTGCCATGGCTGTGAAGAAGAGCGCGGCCGCAGTAATTTTTGTACATAATCATCCGAGTGGAGATCCGACACCGAGTATGGAGGATATAGACACTACCCAAAGGCTTGTGGAAGCGGGTCAAATACTTGGAATTAGAGTTCTTGATCACATAATAATTGGAGATGGGAAGTATGAGAGCCTCAGAAGAAAAGGAATAATTACGTAGGCTCGGGCAGGCTTCTCGTTAAATGGAGGGTTTGAAAATGTTTAAGTTTAAGTTTGGACTTTTTGCAGCGAAGGATATAGGAATTGACCTGGGTACAGCAAATACCCTGATTTATATAAAGGATAAGGGCATCGTTGTTAACGAGCCATCTGTTATTGCCAGAGACAATAAGCGCGGAGTTACTCTTGCAGTAGGTCATGAAGCAAAGGATATGATGGGTAAATCACCAGCTCATATTGACGTAATCAGACCTCTTAAGGATGGAGTAATTTCTGACTTTGATAGAGCGGCTGACATGCTGAAGGCATTTTTGGATCAGGCTGTAACTGATAACAAGCTTAAGAATTACAGAGCTGTAGTAGGCGTGCCTAGCGGTGTAACAGAAGTTGAAAAGAGAGCTGTAGAACAGATTGTAAGAGGCATGGGTGCAACAGAAGTGTTTGTACTTGATGAGCCTATGGCAGCAGCTATTGGTGCTGGCCTGGACGTTGACAGCTCAACTGCATGTATGATTGCTGATATCGGTGGTGGTACAACTGATATTGCTATTATCGCTTTAGGCGGAATCGTTGTAAGCACTTCTATTAGAAATGCAGGTGATAAGTTCAACGAAGCTATTATTCAGTATATGAGAAAGAGACACGCTCTTCTTATTGGTGAGAAGACTGCTGAAGAACTGAAGATTAATATCGGAACTGCTTGTCTGGATGTAGATGAAAATGGTGACGATATTGTTGTGACTATGGAAGCAAGAGGTCGTGATATTATTTCAGGACTTCCTAGAATCCTTGAAGTGTCTAATGTTGATATCATGGCAGCGCTTCAGGAATCCGTTGATATGATTATTGATGGAATCAAGAACACTATTGAACTTGCACCACCTGAAATCGCAGCAGATATCGCTTCTAACGGAATGGTTCTGTCAGGAGGTGGCGGAAATATTCACAACCTGGATAAGATGATTGAAAAGAGAACAGGTATCAAGGCAGTTGTTGCAGAAAACTACTACGAAGCTGTAGCTGAAGGTACAGGACACAGCCTTGACGACATTGAAAAGCTTAAGATTTATGCATCAAGTATAATTAGAAGATAGAAACGGCGGTTAGGATTATGAGATGGATTAGAAACCACAAGTTAATAAGTTTCTTAATCTTGGTAATTGTTGTCTGCTCTGTGATACTTATATCCTCAGTAGCAACTATGGGGAAGAGTAATCCTGTTAGCAAAGCTATTAACAGTGTGTGCATGACGGTTCTTAAACCAGTTAACGCTGTTACAAATGGTGTGGGAGAAACCCTTTCAGATATAATTCACTTCAAGGATATTGCAGAAGAAAATGATGCCTTGAGAGAAGAAAATGAGCAACTTAAGGAGCAACTAGCGAAGGCTACTCTGACAAGTAATGAGTTGACAGAATTAAAGAATCTGACTGACGCTTTGAATTACAAGGGGCTTGCTGAAAGTGGCAAAATGGTTACAGGGGATATTATTTCCATGAGCGATAGCCGCTGGATGAATAACTTTACCATTAACATTGGAAGTGATGATGGGGTAAAGGAAGGAAACATAGTTGTCAGTGGACGAGGACTCGTTGGAACTGTCTACTCTGTTAGCGGAAGCTGGGCTAAGGTTAGGGCTCTTGTTGACGAAAACAGCAAGGTCAGCTTTAAAATTGCAGGGAATATGCAGCTAATAGGGATTATAGACTCCTTTGCTAATGGAGAGCTTTCAGGCTTTATGCTTGACAGCAACGCTAAGGTAGAGAAAGGGGATACTCTGATTACATCGGGCATGGGTGTTTACCCTACGGGCCTGGAAATCGGACGTATTACCAAGGTTAAGTATGATAGCGACTCACAGCTTCAGAAAGTAACTGTAAAATCTACAGTGGACTTTTCAGCACTACAGAAAGTTACGGTGATCATATGAACAGGCTGGGTTTAGCAGGGGCATATTTGATTGCTTTTATATTGAAACCGGTAATGGACGGAATTCTGCCGGGCCATGCAGGTAACGGCAATCTAATTCTATGCCTTACAACAGTATTGATTTTTCTATTTGACGATTACGTACCAATTATTACAATTGGTACTGTTTTCGCTATTTTGGACGATTTGGTATATGGCATTTATTGTGGTCCAGAAGCTATCAGCACTTTGGTAGTGTGCCTGGCTATAATTGCTATTAAATATTTCTTTAATAACGAAAACTATTTGAATGCTTTGATCGTAATAGCCGTTTCCACTTGGCTAGAGTACACTGTGGAATGGGGAATTTACTGTGCTACAGGAGCAACATATACCTACGGATATGTTATTAAGATAATATTGCTGAATGTAATTGTGAACACTATTGTGGGAATGATTGTGTATGCGGTGATGTACAGTCGTATTAGAAAAAAGAAATATGAGAAATTATATAGATAGGGAAGAGAATGAACAGAAATTCAAGATTGTTTAACACAAGATATCAGCAGATAGTTGTGGTATGCGTGCTTCTTATGTTCATACTTTGCGTAAGACTTTTCGTAGTAACTGTACTGCAGCATGACAGATGGACTGACGAAGCATCGGAACAGAACACAAAGGCCGTCTATACGTCTGCTCCAAGGGGTAATATTTACGACCGTAACGGCAATGTTCTAGCCACATCGAAGCAGGTTTTTACGGTTAATTTTAATGCAAGTGCTTTAGAAACAGAGGAAATTAATGAGTCAGCGCTGATTTTAATTAACACTTTGATTAAAAATGGCGACAAGTATACTGATAAATTTCCTATTAAAATAAGAAAAAACGGAACTTTTTATTATACCTATGATCAGGAAATAAAGAACTGGCTTAAGGAAGAAGGCTTCAGCACTGACCTAAGTGCGGATAAGGCTTTTAAGGCTCTGAGAGCCAAATATAATATTGCGAAAACTTTGGATAGATATGATGCTATGGAGGTTTTGCAAGAAAAGTATAACTTGGATCCACCCATAAGCGTAAAGAAGATGGAATACACTCAGGAACAAGAACGAACTCTCTTCCTTGGAAAGTTCGGCTTTACGGAAACGGAAATTAAGAAGGGTATTTCTGCTGAAAAATGCTTCAAGACGCTGAGAAAGAACTACAGTATCGACAAGAAGCTTCCGGACAGAGAAGCTAGAAAGATTTTCATAATTAGAAATGAAATTGCAACTAATGGATTCACCAGATATCTGCCTATTAAGGTTGCATCAGGAATTGGGAAGAAAACCATTGCTTATTTGGAAGAGGCAAATCTTCCGGGTATAGAAATTTCATCTGAGAGTGAAAGATATTATCCTAACGGATCTACAGCTTGTCATATACTGGGATATATGGGTGCAATTTCAGAATCTGAGACAGAGTACTATGTTGAAAAAAGAGGATATAGTGCGTCTGACCTAGTTGGCAAAGATGGAATAGAGGCAGCGCTGGAAAGCAAGCTTCATGGTACGGCAGGAACCAAGAAAATCAGAGTAAATTCCAGTGGACAATATGTCCAGACCATAAGTGAAACGGAAGCTAAGAAGGGCTCTGACGTATATCTTTCAATTGATTTGGACTTACAGAAGGCTGCGGAAAAATCTCTCGCTGCAAATATTAAGTCCAATTCAAGCAGCCAGAGTGGCGCTGTAGTTGCCTTAGATGTAAAGACGGGAGATGTACTGGCTATGGCCAGCTATCCTAATTATGACCCGAATATTTTCGCCAAGGGAATTACCACAAAGGCATGGAAGTCTGTACAGGCTAAGAATGCCAGAGACGTTTTCTCGCCGGCACCATTATATAACAATGCTACGAGAGCTGCTATTCAGCCAGGTTCAACTTTCAAACCCGCCACAGCACTTGCAGCACTTGGACAGGGACTAAACCCGAATCAGTCAATTCTTGACGTTGGTCATATCGAGCTAGGCGGCAGAACTTTCGGTTGTGACAACTGGAACCAGGGATTTGGTACTCACGGAAGCGAGACTTTGGAAGCTGGTATCGGAAATTCATGTAACTACTACTTCTATTGTATCGGTACAGGAAAAGACTGGGGTACAGGAAACTCTTTGGGATATAAGATCAGCGTAGATGATATTTTGAATACAGCAAAGAAGCTGGGCCTTGGCCAGTCTACAGGAATTGAACTTGATGAAGTTGTAGCTCCGCTTCCATCAGCAGAAGCTAAGTTAGCAACTACAGAACTTGGTGTAAGAGAATATCTATATAACAATGCTCACACATATTTCCCTGAAAAAATTGCAAACGATAAGGAAAAGCTCAAGGAAAATCTTTACACAATTGCAAGCTGGACTAAAGATAATCCTGATTACGGCGAAATCGTTGAATTGCTAAGGGAAAAGACAGATGTTAAGGAAGCGTATATAGACCAGGTTGCGTCTGATATCAAGTTTAACTACTTCATTCAGGCGGAATGGAGTACAGGTGACCAGTTCAATATTTCCATTGGACAGGGTGATAATGCATATACACCACTCCAGATGGCAAGATATCTCGCTACTATTGGAAACAAGGGTAAACGTAATGACGTAAGCGTAGTTTCTGCTGTAGAAGGGGAAGGAGCCAATGTTAAAAAGAAAGCCGCTCAGATCAAGGGTATAAGTGAGCACTCTTTTGATGAAGTCCTTGCGGGCATGAGAAGAGTATGCTCTATGGGTACACTTGCTGGATTCTTTGGAAATTACCCAGTAGAGGTTGTGGGTAAAACTGGTACAGCGGAAAACCAGGCTATTAAGCAACCTAAGAGCGAAGTTGCCTATATTAAAAATAATCTGTCATCATTCAACAGTGCTGCAGGAACAAGCGTTACTTGGAGCAAGGTTATGAAGATTATGGAAGAACTTATGGAATCTGATTCAGAAAACTATCCTACAAAAGATAGTGCTGTAGATGAGGCCGTAAGGAAAGCTAGCAAATACAAGATTACAATGGATATGATTAACAGTAAGAAGGGTTCTTATGAAGATTTTGCATGGACCATGGCCATGGCACCTGCAGATGATCCGCAGATTGCTGTAGTTGTAATGCTTGTAGAAGGTGGTTACTCATACCACGCAGCTCCGGTTGCTAAGGATGTTGTCTCTGCTTATCTGAATCTTAATGAAAAAGCAGACAAAACCGGACTTACTTATAACACGATTGGAAAGAACGAGAGGAACTAAATGAGTAAGGTACATTTAATCGCATCAGGAAAGGGCGGAACAGGGAAAACCATGTTCGCTGTAAACTACGGTGCAACTCTGGCGTTGCAGGGGCACAGTGTGGTAATCATAGACATGGATTTAGGAATGAGAAACCTGGATCTTTACTGTGGCCTGGAAAATAATGTTGTATATGATGTTTTCGATGTTCTTACGGGAGTGTGCAGGATTAAGCAGGCTTTGATACGGGATCGCCGCTTCGAAGAGCTTTATGTTATGGCTGCCCCTCCAGCAAAAGACGACGGAACATTGACACCACTACACATGAAGGTGCTGTGCAGCAGATTGAGACAGATGTTTGATTACATCATTATTGATGCGCCATCAGGCATGGATGATGGTCTGGTGCTAGCTGCCGCAGGCGCAGACGACTGTATCATAGTCACTACGCCAGAGTATTCTTCTCTTAGAGATGCTGACACCCTAGACAGAGAACTTTCTGCCCTGGGAATGGAAAAAAGATATTTGGTTCTCAACAGGGTGGTTGCAGAGATGATGGCTGCTGGTTATGTACCGAGACTTAGGGATATTACAACTATGCTTAGACCTGTTCTTGCAGGAGTAATTCAGCAGGATGAAAATATTCATATTTCAACAAATTTAGGTGTTCCTATCGTTATGAAAAGCGATACATATATTCGAAAAAACTTCGATAAGATTGTAAATCGAATAGAGAATGCAAAATAAAAAAGACCGTTGTTTGGACAGCTACATAGACTGCCCCGGCAACGGTTTCTTTTATTATTCGAACTTAGTTAAAATTAATTGACTTGCAGTGTGCACCGACATTTAGTACGAGACCCATTACTATTACGTTAGCCAAGATTGAGGAACCCCCATAGCTGATAAATGGAAGGGTAATTCCTGTTACGGGCATAAGGCCTATGGTCATTGCGATATTTTCAAAAGTTTGGAACATGAACATTCCGATGGCTCCCGCTACGATTAATGCTCCATAGAAGTCAATGGAGTCTCTTACGATTCCTGCCATACGAACTAACATTACTGTAAAGAGTCCAATTACAACCATTCCGCCGATAAGTCCTGTTTCCTCGCCGATAACCGAGAAGACGAAGTCAGATGTTTGCACCGGTATGAAATCTAGGGCTTTTTGGGTTCCGTGGAAAGGTCCTTTTCCAAAGAATCCTCCAGAACCGATGGCCACCTTAGACTGCCAAACTTGATAGTTGCCGTCTAGATTGAGGTTTTCCGGATGAAGGAAGGCCTCGATTCTTTCTCTTTGATATTCTGCCATGAAGACATATGCTACAGGAACTGCAGCAGCTACTAGAGCAAAGAATTTAGCAAATACTCCGATATTGATGCCGGCAAAGAAAACCATTACAACCCATATTGCAGCAAATACAAGGGCGCTTCCTAGGTCCTCCTTTAGAACTATTAGGATGATTGGGGCTGCAACTATTCCCGCCTTAACAAGGCCCTTAAAATTGTAGAGATCGTCTTTGTGCTCGTCTAAATAGCCAGCCATAATTAAAATAAATAAGATTTTTACTATTTCAGAAGGCTGAGCTGTAATAGGGCCCAGTTTTATCCATGAGCGGGCACTGAACTGCTCAATTCCTAGTCCAGGAACATATACTAGCAGTAGCAATACCAGGGATAAAATATAGAGATATTTTTCCGTGCCTTTCAAGATGTTGTAATTTCGAGTCATCATTATACATACGGCTATGATTCCGAGAATGTATGCGACTGACTGTACGATAACGTCTCTTCCTAATATTCCATTGGTAAAATTTGCGCTAGCAATTGTTGTGATACTGATTGCTGCAAGGAGCAGAACAACTGTGAGTATCACTTTATCCATATTCTTAAATAAGGTACTAAATTTATTCATACTTTTCCTTCTTGTTCTTGACATTAATGTGATAAAAACATTATAATATAAACAGTGTGAACTTATCAAGATGTTATTGTGTATCTATTATGAAGAAGTCTGGATACAGGTCACTTAATATATAGAAAAGGAGGTGCTTCAATGTCTCCGGTATTAGCTTGCATATTAGTAGGAATTGTATTTTTAGTCATTGGACTATTAGGCGGATATATTTATAGAAAAAATGTTGGTGAAAAAGCTATTGGCAGTGCAGAACAGAAAGCCAAGAACCTTATTCTTGACGCTCAGAATAAATCCGAGACAATTAAGAAAGAGATTACGTTAGAAGCAAAAGAAGAGGCTCATCGAGTAAGAACCGATGCAGAACGCGACGCAAAGGAAAGAAGAAACGAAATCCAGCGCGCCGAAAAAAGATTAGCACAAAAAGAAGAAACTGTTGAACGTAAGTTGGAAAACGTCGACAGGAAGTTAGAAAACATTTCCAAGAAAGAAAATGACCTTCAGGAAAAGAAGAAGGAACTGGATAGCTTCCTTGCTAAGCAGATAGAGGAACTTGAAAAGATTTCAGGATTGTCCGTAGAAGATGCGAAGCAGCTTTTACTTGCTGAGGTTGAAAAGGATGTAAGACATGATGCATCCGTAATGATTAAGGATATTGAATCTAAAGCAAAAGAAGAAGCTGACATGAGAGCAAAAGAGATTATCTCCAATGCAATTCAGAGATGTGCAGCAGATCACGTTGCAGAAAGTACAGTATCTGTAGTAGCACTTCCTAACGATGAAATGAAGGGAAGAATCATCGGTCGTGAAGGAAGAAACATCAGAGCAATTGAAACTATGACAGGTGTTGATTTAATTATCGACGATACTCCTGAAGCAGTTATCATTTCGGGTTTTGATCCTGTTAGAAGAGAAGTTGCAAGAATTGCTCTTGAGAAACTAATTGTTGACGGAAGAATTCATCCGGCAAGAATCGAAGAAATGGTTGAGAAGGCTCAGAAAGAAGTTAACTCAATTATTAAGGCGGAAGGTGAACAGGCTACATTTGAGGTTGGCATTCATAACCTTCACCCTGAACTTGTTAAATTACTGGGAAGACTTAGATACAGAACGTCCTACGGACAGAATGTACTTAAGCACTCCATTGAAGTTGCACACTTGGCTGGACTTATGGCTGGTGAACTGGGCATGGACCCTAAGCTTGCTAAGAGAGCAGGTCTGCTTCATGATATCGGTAAGGCCCTTGACCACGAATATGAGGGAACTCATGTTGATATCGGTATCCAGGTACTTAAGAAGTATAAGGAAAGCGAAGCTGTAATCAACGGCATGGCAGCTCACCACGGCGACTATGAGCCACAGAGCATGGAGGCAGTTCTAATCATGGCTGCAGACGCTCTGTCAGCTGCAAGACCTGGTGCAAGAAGAGAAACACTGGATAATTACATCAAGCGTCTTGAGAAATTAGAAGAAATTGCAAACACTACACCTGGTGTAGATAAGTCATTTGCTATTCAGGCAGGTAGAGAAATCAGAATTATCGCTAAGCCAGAAGAAGTTAATGATGACGGCATAGTATTGCTTGCAAGAGAAATTTCCAAGAAGATCGAATCTGAACTGGAATACCCAGGACAGATTAAGGTAAATGTAGTTAGAGAAACTAAGGCAGTGGACTACGCAAAGTAAATCAAAAATAGAATCTAACTCCCCATATCAAGTGGGGAGTTATTTACACTTATAGCGAAAGGTGAAACAATGCTTGTATATTTAGATAACAGCGCAACAACGAGACAATATGATGAAGTTACTAAGACTATGATGAAGGTTATGGAGGACTCCTATGGCAATCCATCTTCACTTCATACCTTGGGATATGATGCAGAGAAGCTTGTAAAGAATGCGAGAAGAACTCTGGCCCAGTCACTTGGAGCATCTGAAGATGAGATTATCTTTACTTCATGTGGCACAGAAAGCGATAATACAGCCCTTTATGGAATTGCCCACAGCAAGAGAAGACAAGGAAATAAGATTATAACCACTAAGGTGGAGCACCCGGCAATTCTAGAAGCCTGCAAGGTTTTGGAAAAAGAAGGCTTCGAAATTAAGTATATTGGAGTTGACGATAAATGTCGTCTTAATATGGACGAGTTGGAAAATACAATAGATGATGACACTATTCTTATATCGGTAATGAGCGTTAATAACGAGACTGGAACTATAATGCCGATTTCGGAAATCGCAAAGATGAAGAAAAATGCGGCTCTTCATACCGATGCTGTACAGGGATATGGAAAAGTGGATTTAAAGAACTGCAAGGCGGACTTAATCTCTGTAAGTGCTCACAAAATCCACGGCCCTAAAGGAATGGGTGCTTTGTATTTGAAAAAAGGCATCAATCTTCCTGCTTATCTGACAGGTGGCGGACAGGAGAGAGGCTACAGGTCTGGAACGGAAAATGTTCCGGGAATTGTTGGATTCGGAAAGGCAGTTGAACTGGCCTTTGGGAGTTTTGATAGAAGAATTACGGCTATGGCTCAGGCGAGAGAACACCTTAGAGCTGGCATCGAAGACAGAATCAAAGACGTGATCATCAACAGTCCTGAGGATGGGGCGGCGTCGGTGCTTAACGTGTCATTTCTCGGAACGAGAGGAGAAGTTTTGCTTCACACCTTGGAACAGGACGGCATTTTCGTTTCGACGGGATCAGCGTGCTCATCCAATAAAAAAGGCAAGGGCCAGAGTCATGTTTTAGGGGCTATGGGACTTTCACCAAAGGAAATCGAGGGGGCAATCAGATTCAGCTTCAGCGAATTCAACACCACGGAGGAAATGGATTACGTCCTGGATAAATTAGAGGCAGCAGTGGCAAGATTCAGAAAACTTGGATCTTTTAGATAAGGAAAATATAAAGAGAGGAATACAATGAACGAACAGAACATTTTTATTGTAAGATGCGGTGAAGTTGCCTTAAAGGGTATGAACAAGCCGTATTTCGAGAGAATGCTTGTAGACAGAATCAAGAAAAACGTGAAGCAGTTCGACAATGTGGACGTTAGACGTCACGAGGGACTGATTTTCGTTAGAGCGGACAAGAGCAACGATAAGGAAGCTCTGATAAAGGAAATTTCAAAGGTTTTCGGCGTAGCATCTATCAGCCCGGCCGTTGAAGCCGAAAGTCATCTGGATGCTATAGGTGAAGAGGCTGTTAAGTACATGCTTGACCTAATCGAAACCAAGGGTATCAAAACCTTCAAGGTTGAAGCAAAGCGTGCGGATAAGAACTTCCCTGTTAAGTCTCCGGATATTGCAAGAATTATTGGGGCAAAGGTGCTTATCGGATGTAAGGTTCTAAAGGTTGATGTGCATAATCCGGATGTGCACCTTTTCGTAGATGTAAGACATGATAAATCATATATATATCAGCAGAAAATTGCTGGTTTTGGTGGACTTCCACTAGGAACAAATGGCAAGGGAATGGTTCTTCTTTCAGGAGGAATCGACAGCCCTGTAGCTGCTTGGATGATGGCAAAGCGTGGAATGGTAATTGAGGCTGTTCACTTCCATTCATATCCTTATACAAGTCCGAGAGCCCAGGAAAAGGTTGAGGACCTGGCTAGAATCGTTGCATCATATTGCGGTAACTTTAAGATGCACGTCATTAACCTTCTACCAATTCAGGAACAGATTGTTTCCAATTGTCCTGAGGAAGAAACAACAATTCTTGTGCGTCGCTTTATGATGCGAATTGCCGAGAAGATTGCTGAAAAGAACAGAGCAATGATGCTGATTACAGGTGAGAACCTGGGACAGGTTGCCAGCCAGACTGCAGAAGCTTTGGTGGTAACTGATAATTGTGTTAAAATGCCGGTAATGAGACCTCTTATCGCTATGGATAAGGTTGACATTATGGATAAGGCTGAGGAAATCGGAACTTATGAGACTTCTATTCAGCCATATGAGGACTGTTGCACAGTATTTTTACCTAAACATCCTACTACAAGACCTAAATTAGAACGAATTGAGGAGTCTGAAAGTAAGCTGGACGTAGAGGGTCTGGTGGCCGCTGCAGTGGCGTCAGAGGAGATTGTACACATCAAAGCTTAAATTTTCGCAATATAAGTGCGTGTATACACAAAAAACACTTGCAAAAAATCCTCAAAGGTGTTTTACTATATATGTATGCTGTTACAAGTTTGTCAATGTGACAGTTATCTAAGATTACGGTTAAGAAACATCCTTCTGCAAGGAGGACCGTTATTATTATTTCAAGGAGGCATTTACATGAACTTTCAACTAACGAAGGAACAAGAATTCGTAAGAAAAATGGTTAGAGAATTCGCCACTAACGAAGTTGAACCTTTAGCTGCAGACATCGACCAGGAACACAGATTCCCGGTTGAAACAGTAGAAAAGATGGCTAATTATGGTTTACTAGGAATTCCTTTCCCTACTCAGTACGGCGGAGCTGGTGGCGATCACATTTCATACGCTATCACAGTGGAAGAATTATCAAGAGTTTGCGCATCAACAGGCGTAGTTTGCTCAGCACATACTTCACTTTGCTGCTGGCCAATCTTCAACTGGGGTAATGAAGAACAGAAGATGAAGTATCTTCCTGACTTACTATCCGGTAAGAAGTTAGGTGCATTCGGACTTACTGAACCAAATGCTGGTACAGACGCATCCGGACAGCAGACAAGAGCAGAATTAGTTGACGGAAAGTGGATCCTAAACGGAGCTAAGGTATTCATCACAAACGGTGGATATGCTGATGTATTCGTAGTAATGGCTATGACCGACAAGTCAAAGGGTAACCACGGAATTTCCGCATTTATCGTTGAAAAGGGAGACGAAGGTTTCTCAATTGGTAAGACAGAAGACAAGATGGGTATCTGCGCATCTTCAACTACTGAACTTATTTTCCAGAACTGCGTAATTCCTGAAGACAGACTTCTAGGTGCAGTAGGCGATGGATTCAAGGTTGCAATGTCAACTCTTGACGGTGGACGTATCGGTATCGCTTCACAGGCTCTAGGTATCGCTCAGGGTGCATTCGATGTAACTGTAGAGTACATGAACGCTAGAAAGCAGTTTGGTAAGAAATTATCACAGTTCCAGGCACTTCAGTTCGAAATGGCTGACCTGAAGACTAGAATCGAAGCTTCAAGACTTCTAGTTTACAGAGCTGCTGACATGAAGGACAAGCATATGAACTACAGTGAAGCTGCTGCAATGGCTAAGCTATACGCTGCAGAAACTGCAATGGCTGTAACAACTAAGTGCGTACAGTACCACGGCGGTTACGGATACACTAAGGATTATCCAGTAGAAAGAATGATGAGAGATGCTAAGATTACTGAAATCTATGAAGGTACTTCAGAAGTTCAGAGAATGGTAATCGCTGGCAAGACTTTCAAGAAATAAGGTAGGAGGAAGATAAAATGGCATTTAAGATTATTGTATGCGCAAAGCAGGTTCCTGATACAAACGTTATCAAAATTAACCCTAAAACAGGAACATTAATCAGAGACGGTGTACCATCAATCCTTAACCACGATGATAACAACGCTCTAGAAGAAGCTTTAAAGATTAAAGATAAATATGACGATGTAACTGTTACAGTTATCTCAATGGGACCACCTCAGGCAACTGACCTATTATTCGAATGTATCGCTAAGGGTGCAGACGAAGGTATTCTAGTTTCCGACAGAGCAGTTGGTGGTTCTGATACATGGGCTACTTCAAACACTCTTGAAGCAGCTATCAAGAAATGGGAAAAAGAAAATGGTCCAGCTGACTTAATCTTCGCTGGTCGTCAGGCTATCGACGGAGACACTGCTCAGGTAGGTCCACAGATCGCTGAAAAGTTAGATCTTCCTCAGGTTACATATGTTGAAGAATTCGAAATCGCTGATAACCTAAAGGACATCACTGTTAAGAGACAGTTAGAAGACGGTTATGAATTAATCGGAATCAAGACTCCTTGCATGCTAACAGCTATCAAGGAACTTAACGAACCAAGATACATGAACATGAAGGGTATCTTCGGTGAAAAAGATATCAAAATCTGGAACGCTAAGGACATCGAAGTTGACTTAACTAAGGTAGGTCTAGAAGCTTCTCCAACAAACGTATTCAGATCATTTACACCAGCTCCTAAGGCTCCTGGTCAGAAAGTAGTAGGAGACACTGAAAACGAACAGGCTAAGAACCTGATGATTCAGCTTAAGGGTAAACACATTATCTAATTTGGAGGAGGAACTATACAATGGCAATTAAAATTATAAATGAAAAATGTAAAGGATGTACCCTTTGCGCAAAAGCTTGCCCGTTCGACGCTCTAAAGATCGAAAACAGACTAGCAATCGTTGACGAAGGCAAATGTACAAACTGTAATGCTTGTATCGCTAAGTGTAAGTTTGATGCTATCGAAGCTGCTCCAGAAGCAGAAAAGGTTGACCTTTCTGCATACAAGAACATTTGGGTATTTGCTGAACAGAGACAGGGCAAGATCCAGAACGTAGCATTAGAACTTATCGGCGAAGGTAAGAGATTAGCTAAGGATATCAGCGATGATACTGAAATCTGTGCTGTTCTTATCGGTAACAACATCGATCACCTAGCTCAGGAATGTTTCGAATACGGTGCTGAAAAAGTATACATGATTCAGGACCCACTTCTTGAAAACTACACAACTGATGCTTATACAAAGGTATTAAAGCAGGCTATCGACGAATACAAGCCTGAAATCGTATTATACGGTGCAACTCACGTAGGTCGTGACTTTGCTCCAAGAATCGCAGCAAGATGCAACACTGGTCTTACTGCTGACTGTACTCACCTTGATGTTAAGGTATCAAAGTACATCGAATTCGCTAAGGCAAACACTACATTAGATACTTCCACATTAGACCCTAACGATCCTTCAACAGGAATCAAGCAGACTCGTCCTGCATTCGGTGGTAACCTAATGGCTACAATCATCTGCCCTAAGACTAGACCACAGATGTCAACTGTACGTCCGGGCGTAATGCAGAAGCAGGAAAGAGAAGTTGGAGCTACTGGCGAAATCGTTAACATCAAGCCTGAAATCAGCGAAGCTGACATCAGAATTGAAATTAAGGACATCGTTAAGTCAATGAAGGAAATGGTTTCCCTAACTGACGCTAAGATCATCTGCTCAGGCGGACGTGGTCTTGGAGATGCTTCCGGATTCGAATTAATGCAGCAGTTTGCTGACAAAGTAGGCGGAGTTGTTGGTTCATCTCGTGCTTGCGTTGACGCAGGTTGGATTGACCACTCACACCAGGTTGGACAGACTGGTACTACTGTAAAGCCAGAAATCTACTTCGCATGTGGTATTTCCGGAGCTATTCAGCACTTAGCTGGTATGCAGACTTCAAACTGCATCGTTGCTATCAACAAGGATCCAGATGCTCCTATTATGGAAGTTGCTGACTACGCAATCGTTGGAGACCTTTACAAGGTTATCCCTGAAATCATGGCTGAATGGGACAACGCTGAAGCTCTTTACGATGCATCAACTAAATAAGATTAACTTATAAAAGTTATACACATAAAAAACCTGTGCATTGCACAGGTTTTTTTGTTGAGGTAGAAGGGTCAAATGCTTGGAACGTCACAAGGTACATAATGTGTAATGCGACTTGATTTTTGATGAAATCAAAAGTATAATATTATCAAATTGTAATTTAGTAAATCCAGATTTACTAAATTACAATTTGTCACATAAAGCTAATGAAGGGAGAGTCGAAATGTTTATTGGAAGAAGTGCAGAACTGCAATTTTTTGAAAGTAAATACAATGAGGACAAGGGACAGCTTATTGTACTCTATGGTCGTCGCCGTGTTGGTAAGACGGAAACCTTAAGGGAGTTTTGCAAAAATAAGCCCCATGTTTTCTATTCTTGCACACAAAGCACTGATCATACGCAATTGCAGAGATTTTCACAACAAATGATGAGAGAAGATATACCAGCTCGCAAATATATCACAGAATTTGCTGATTGGGAAAATGCTTTCCGTGCTATTCAAGAGTTACCTTATGGAAACAAGAAAAAATTAATCGTTATTGATGAATTTCCATATATGTGTAAGGCCAATGGCAGTATACCATCCATACTACAAAATCTGTGGGACACCGAATTAAAGGACTCAAACATAATGATAATTCTTTGTGGTAGTGCAATGAGTTTTATAGAAAAAGAATTACTTGCAGAAAATAATCCGCTTTATGGACGTGCAACGGGAATTTACAAAATGAAGCCAATGGGGTTTTATGATGCTGTAAAATTTTTACCTAAGTACACGCCAAAAGAAAAGATTATTGCTTATTCTGTTCTCGGAGGAATTCCGCACTATTTGAAACAGTTTGATCCTAATATGACGTTAGGTCAAAATATTAAGAATAATATTATTACTAAAGGTTCAATTCTTTATAGTGAAGTAGAATTCCTTTTGCATCAGGAACTGCGAGAAACGTCTATTTACAATACTATCATTGAAGCGGTAGCGCTAGGTAATACTAAATTAGGTGATATCTGTCAAAAGGCTATGATTGATAGCACCTCGAAAGCCAGCGTATACTTGAGAAATTTGATAGAGTTGGGCATCGTGGAACGTGAGTTTTCTGTAGGTGCAAGGCTTAAAGAAAAAGGTAACGGCAATCGTGGACTTTACCGGATAACGGATAATTTCTTTAAATTTTGGTATACATTTGGTTTTGCTAACTTCTCACAATTGGAAGATGGAGATGTAGATGGTGTATACCGATATGCAATTGAACCAGCACTCCATGAGTTTGCATCCTTTGCATTTGAAGATGTATGCAAAGAATTCATAAAGGAACAACAAAAGAGCAATGCCTTACCTTTTAGATATAGCAAATTAGGCCGATGGTTCGGCAAAACTACAGTTAGAGATGAAAATGAGGCGTCAGGTCTACGTATAGCTGAAACGGAGATCGATCTTTTAGCTATAGACCAGGATGGAAAAAATTACCTTATTGGTGAATGCAAGTTTAGGAATCAAGACTTCAAATACTCTGAGTATTTGAACACTCTTGCAAAACTAATACCACAAAAGAATACGGCAAAGTTCCATTATGCCTTGTTTGCGGAAAACGGTTTTGATAAAAAAATTGTCGAAGAGACTAGGAAAAATGATTGTCTACATCTGTATAACCTAGATGACATTGTAAATCTATCGGAAAAGTCTCATGTCTAAAGGATGTTTTTGATAATTTATCGTATTAAATTTGTTCAAAAAATGATATAATACAAATACATATGTAACCGCGCAGGTTGCAATCAAAAAGGCAACAAAAGGGAAGATAAAGAAGAAAAAATAAAGGGATTGCAAAGGAGGTTGCTAAAAAGTTGAAATATAATAAGCAGGAAATAAAGACCATCATTCTGATTGCTTTTGCCTGCATCGCATTTTATCTGGGACTTAAGAACTTAAATGTTGTTGTAGGAGCAGGAAGATATTTGCTAGGCATTCTGGCACCGTTTATACTAGGCGCGGCAATGGCATTTGTCTTGAATGTTTTGATGGCTAAAATAGAGACGAAAATATTTGAAAAACATGGGTTAATTCCAAGAGGACGGAGAGCTGTTTCGCTCATATTGACTTTGGTAATAGTGTTCGGACTCATCGCCGTGGTAATGTGCACCATTATTCCGCAAATGGGACAGACCCTTATAACAATAGGTAAGAAAATGCCGTCAGCTTATGCTTCTTTTAGAGTATGGATGGATGCCAATATGGGATATCTGACATCACTAGGAAATATGGCAGACAACCTGAGCGTAAGCTGGGAAGAAATAATCAAGAAACTTTCGGGATGGTTCCAAAATATAGCAGGTGAGATGATTGACGGAGGTATTAACTTAGCAACAGCTGTCGTTGGCGCTGTAGTAAATTTCGTAATCGGATTCATCTTCGCCATATACATTCTGCTGGCAAAGGAAAAGCTGGCAGGACAGTTCAAGCAGGCTATGTATGCGTGCCTGGGCGAGAGCAGAACAGACAAAGTGCTAGATGTATGCAGGCTTTCAAGTAACACATTTTCAGGATTCATTTCCGGACAGTGCCTAGAAGCTTGCATAATTGGCCTTATGTTCTTTGTGACCATGACGATACTTAGAATGCCGTACGCAATGCTGATTTCAGTGGTTATTGCCTTCACGGCTCTGATTCCAATCGTGGGATCCACCATCGGCTGCGTAGTAGGAGTACTTCTTATACTGATGGAAAATCCAATGCAGGCTGTGGGATTCATAGTAATGTTTCTCATCATACAGCAAGTTGAGGGCAACCTCGTCTACCCACATGTTGTAGGAAATTCTGTAGGGCTACCGTCAATTTGGGTTTTGGCCGCCATCACAATTGGCGGAAACCTGATGGGCGTGTTGGGAATGCTGATTTTCATACCGCTTTGCTCAGTGTTCTACGCCTTATTTAGAACCTACGTTAAGGGCAAGCTGGCAGTCAGTGGCATAAATCCAGAGAAGTGGCAGCGCAGCGGGCTGTATCGGGATCAGCAAGGCAAGCAGAAACAATCAGGTCAACAGGAACATCAAAACCAACAAAACGATTAAAACCAACAAAGAAAAAACGACTATAAATATTCAGACTATAATTTTCTATAAGAGGTGAAAAGATTGAAAAAACTATTATGTAAATTAATGATAATATTCACAGTGCTTACATTTACACTGCCGGGAGCATGCTTCGCAGACACTGCAGATGCAAAAGCAAAGACTGGTGATGATACCATAACAATTGCATTTACACATGATATGCACTCACATTTGGAAAAATTTCCGAGGATAAAGACAGAAGTGAAGAGATTGCAAAAGGAGAACAAGAAGACTTTCCTTTTTGATGGTGGAGATTTCTCCATGGGTACACCTTTCCAGACAGTGAGCATGACAGATGCAGCTGAGCTTTACATGATGGGACAAGTAGGATACGACGCTACGACCCTAGGCAACCACGAATTCGACTACCGTTCACAGGGATTGGCAAAGATGCTTACTGCAGCTGCAGAAAAAGCAAGAGCAAATGCAGTGAAAGAATACCAGGCCAATGCTGAAAGAGTGTGGAACGAAAAGACACTTAGATGGGACGACGCGCCTGTAGTAGAATCTAAGCTGAATATTAAGCTTCCGGAGCTGGTTGTATCCAATATCGACTGGGACGGAACTAGAAAAGATAGCGAGCTGAGAACCGATGCCCTTAATCTTCAGGCAGCTATGGAAAAGTACGGAGCAAAGGTATCAGAAAAGGCATATACAGTAGTCGAAAAAGATGGAGTGAGAATCGCAGTATTTGGAATCTTCGGTAAAGAAGCAGATAGCTATGCACCGGAAAGCGGAACACTTTTCCTGGATCCGGTGGAAACAGCTCAGGCAACAGTTGACGAAATTAAGAAGAATGAAAAAGATATCGACATGATTGTTTGTTTGTCACATAGCGGAACCAATGCTTCTGATCCAGAAAAATCAGAGGACGAAATTCTGGCTAGTGAAGTTGATGGAATCGACTTAATCGTTAGCGGACATAGCCATACGTTCTTTACAGAGCCAATAGTTAAAAATGACACTGTAATCGCATCCTGCGGACAGTATAATACGAATATTGGAGAAGTCACTTTCCAGAAGAAGGACGGAAAATATGAGATGTCCTCATATAATCTGGTAGCACTTGATGATAATGTTAAGGATGATTCAAAGACAGCGGCACAGATTGAAAAAGTAAAGAAAACAGCCAATGCAAAATACTTCGGAAAGTATGGATATAAGTGGGATCAGGTTCTTGCAAAATGTGATTTCAGCTTCACTGATATAGACACATTCGGGCTGGAACAGGGCGAAGACTCCCTAGGAAATCTAATTGCAGACTCGTATATTTACGGCGTGAAGGAAGCAGAAGGCAAGGATTATGAAACGGTAGACGTTGCAGTTGCACCTAGCGGTGTAATCCGAGGAAGTTTTGATAAGGGAAATATTACGGTGGCAGATGCTTTTAACGCCCTTTCACTGGGAAGTGGCAAGGATGGTGTTCCGGGATACCCACTTGTAAGCGTTTACCTTACAGGAAAAGAACTGAAGACTACGGCAGAAATCGATGCATCCGTTTCAGACTTAATGCAGCCGGCAAGACTTTACTGCACGGGACTTGTGTACACCTACAATCCGCACAGACTCTTTATGAACAGAGCCTATGATATTATGCTTCAGAAAGAGGATGGCGCTAAGGTTGAATTTGACGATGATAAATTATACAGAGTTGTAGCGGACCTTTACTCAGCACAGATGCTGGGAACAGTTGAGGGACTGTCTTATGGAATTCTTTCCGTTGAGCCAAAGGATAAGGATGGGAACCCAATTGAAAACTATGAGGACCACATTATTACGCTTAAGGACGGAAGCGAACTGAAGGAATGGTATGCCCTGGCGTCATACATCGATAGCTTCCCTAATAATAAGGTGCCAGAAAAATATGCTTCAACAATGGACAGAAAGGTTTTCGACGACAGTTCAAGCATAACTTCAATTTTGAAAAAACCGAACAATATAGTTCGCACCCTGCTGGCCCTTGTGCTGCTGGTTGTTGCCGTGGTGGTTTTGATAATTGTTATTATTATCAGACTTGTTAGAGGCAAGAACTATGGCCGAGGAACAGTGAAGAAGAAAGACAGAATATTCTCTAAATAGAGAGTGAGACATAGACTGAAAATCAAGAGCGGGGATGCATGGGCAAAATGTAGTCCCGTTCTTTTCGCATAATTACAAAATGAAACATTACGGAGGTAGAAAGATGTTCGATGTTATCAAAACTTACAAAGAGTGCCTAGACGCAGGCAAAACTGAAAGAGAATGTGTCAGACTAGCCACATCCATGGCTGAAGAAGCAGGGTACAAGCCGCTAGAGGATTTTCTCAATGGGGAAAAGGGCTTAAAAGCAGGGGACAAGGTTTATGTA
This sequence comes from Clostridia bacterium, assembly GCA_030537495.1. Lineage (GTDB taxonomy): Bacteria > Bacillota > Clostridia > Peptostreptococcales > Anaerovoracaceae > Senimuribacter. The sequence continues at coordinate 57,391 of JAUNMH010000010.1, forward strand.
ACATATAATGAAAAGGCCATGGCGCTTTTCCATATGGGAAAAGAAAGCCTGGAAAAGGGAATGAATATTTTGGGAGCTCACGTTGACTCACCGAGACTTGATGTTAAGCAGAATCCTCTTTACGAGAGCGATGGACTTGCATATTTAGATACTCATTACTATGGTGGAATCAAGAAATATCAGTGGGTGACAGTGCCCCTTGCACTTCATGGAGTTATCGTCAAGAAGGATGGAACAAAGATAGATGTAGTAATCGGCGAGAAAGAGGATGAACCTGTATTTGCAGTTTCTGACCTTTTGGTCCATCTTTCAGGACAACAGCTGGAAAAGACAGCAGCAAAGGTTATTGAAGGAGAAAAGCTGGATCTTATTATTGCAAATACACCAGTTGAAGGTGAAGAGAAAGATGCAGTAAAGCAGAATGTTCTTAACATATTAAAGGAAACTTATGATGTAGAAGAAGCAGATTTCCTTTCAGCAGAACTAGAAATCGTTCCTGCTGGAAAAGCTCGCGATATGGGGCTAGACAGAAGCATGATTATGGCTTATGGACAGGATGACAGAATCTGTGCATTTACTTCACTTATGGCAATTTTGGATATCGAAACGCCTGATAGAACGGCTGTTTGCCTCCTTGTAGATAAGGAAGAAATCGGAAGTTGCGGTGCCAGCGGAATGGAGTCAAGATTCTTTGAAAATGCTGTTGCAGAAGTTGCAGACTTAGCAGGATGCAAGGGTGATCTTGCACTAAGAAGAATCCTTGCAAATTCCAAGGCCCTTTCATCAGATGTAAACGCAGCATATGATCCAATGTTCCCAGAAGTATTTGAGAAAAAGAATAGTTCATACCTTTCAAAGGGACTAGTGTTCAGCAAATTTACAGGTGCGCGTGGTAAGTCAGGCTCAAACGATGCCAATGCGGAATATCTTGCAGAACTTAGAAATGTAATGGACGCTAATGATGTGAAGTATCAGATGGCAGAACTTGGAGCCGTAGATATTGGAGGCGGCGGAACAATCGCATATCTTTTGGCAAAATACGGAATGGAAGTTATCGACAGTGGACTTGCAATCCTTTGCATGCACGCAACTATGGAAATTTCCAGTAAGGCTGACATATGCGAAGCTGTTAAGGGATACACGGCATTCCTTACAGACATAAAATAGTGGGAGGATATTGAGATTTGAGAATAAATGACAAAATAAAGGGATTTACAGTAGATAGAATCAGGTCTATAGAAGAAATTTCAGCTCAGCTAGTTGAAATGACTCACGACAAGACAGGGCTTCAGCTTGCCTGGCTTGATAGAAGCGAAGCTAATAAGACTTTTGGCATCGCTTTCAAGACTCTGCCTACTGACGATACGGGAGTGTTTCATATCTTAGAACACTCAGTTCTAGGCGGTTCGGAAAAATATACAGTTAAGGAACCTTTTGTAGAGCTTCTGAAATGCTCCATGAACACCTTCCTTAACGCAATGACTTTCCCGGACAAAACCTTCTACCCCGTATCAAGCACTAACGACAAGGACTTCATCAACCTGATGCGAGTTTACCTTGATGCTGTTTTTTGCCCTAGAATTTATACTAAGCCAGAGATTTTCTATCAGGAAGGCTGGCATTATGAGATAGATGAAACTGGAGAAGCTTCCTATAAGGGAGTCGTTTTCAATGAAATGAAGGGAGCCCTGGCAGGAGCTGAGGAACTGGAAGATGCTGCTCTTAATAGAGCCTTGTTCCCAGATTCACCTTATGGGTTTATTTCAGGCGGAGATCCTGCGGCTATTCCTGACCTGACATATGAGGAATTCCTGGAAAGTCATGGAAAAAATTACTCTCCATCCAATGGACAGATTCTACTAGATGGAGAAATGGATATAGAAAGGGTGCTTGGTATAATCGACGAAGAGTACCTTAACAAATTCGAGGAAGGTGAAAGGGTTGCAAATCCAGAGATTCAGTCAGTTGTTGACGGTGGCACCCAGCGTGTTGACTTCGAGCTAGGCGAGGACGAAGATGCCGAGGACAAAACCAGAATTGCCTGGGGCATTGTCTATGGCCTTTACAATGACCGCGAAAAAAACGTGGCTATGCACATCTTATCCGACGTCCTTTGCGGCAGCAACCAGGCGCCTTTGAGCAAGGCTATTTTATCAGAGGGTCTGGCTGAAAACGTTAATATGACCGTTTACGACGGCACTTTGCAGAACTGGGTAAAGCTTGAAGCTGTAAAGGTTAGTGATGCAGCTGTTGATGAAATCGAAGAGGTTATATTTGGAGAACTAGAGAGAATTGTTGAGGAGGGAATTAAGCCGCAGCTTATAGAAAGCTCCATGGCAAATCTTGAGTACCAGATGAGGGAACGCGACTACGGAACAACACCGCAGGGACTGATTTTCCAGATGCAGATGCTTGACACTTGGCTTTATGGAGGAGACCCGGCCGCTAACCTTCAGGTTGGATCACTTTTCACCGGCCTAAAGAAGAAAATGAGCGAAGGCTATTTCGAACAGCTTATTAAGGAAGAAATTCTTGAAAACCAACACAAAGCAAAGGTTATTATGGTTCCTTCAAAGACCGTTGGCGAGGAGCGTCGCGAGAAGGAAAGACAGAGACTAGAAGCTGAGACCGGAGCCTGGAGCGAAGAAGAACGCAAGGCTGTAGAGTGGGCGCAAGATGTTCTTGTTCAGTGGCAGAATACGCCGGATTCGGAGGAAGACCTGGCAACCTTGCCGCGTCTCGCCCTTTCAGACATTGACCCGAAGTCTGAGCTTATACCTACTGAGGAAGGCGAAACCAAAGGAATCAAAACTCTTTACCACGACATCAACTGCTCCGGAATCACCAACTTTTCAATGTTCTTCGATGCCGAAGACCTGACAGAGGAAGAAATTTCACAGCTTTCATTTTTAACCGACATTTTAGGACGCATGAAGACAGAGAACTACTCAGAAGAGGCCCTTGATAATAGAATCAGACTACTCTTTGGAGGACTGAGCTACTATGTCTCTAGCAGCATCGTGAGGGCAGAAGACGAGAAGTTTGGAAATAAGGCGGGAATTGACCGCCAGAGTTGCCGAATTAAAATGGGTATAACCTTCGGCACTATGGAAAAGAACTACAGGAAAGCCTTTGAAATGGTTCTGGAAATTCTGACTAAGACACTGTTTGATGGCGAAGCTGCAGCAAGAGATTTGATGAAGCAGCTGAAGACCAAGTACTTTCAGACTATTGTTATGGCAGGTTCAGGTCTAGGAAATACCAGACTATTTGCGCAGAATTGTGTCGCAGGAGTTTCTAACGAATGTGCCGGAGGCTACGAATACTATAAATGGATTTCCAATGAGGAAGAAAACTGGAATTGGGCTAAGCTGAGCAGACAGCTTCAGGCACTGTTAAATAAAATTGTATGCAGTAACCGCTTAACTGTGTCCCTTACAGGCGGAAGCAAGGAAATTCTAGAGGACGTTGCAAAGATGGCGGCAGAGGCTATGCCGGCAGGCGAGCCTCGCAAAAACAAGAAAAATAAGATTAAACCGTGGGGTAAAAAGCGCGAAGGAATTGCAATTCCAGCAGATATTTCCTTTGCCTGCGCCGGAGGCGTACTACCTGGTTTTGATAAAAACGGATTCTCTGGAACTATGAGAGTCGCTTCTAAAATCGTAACCTTTGCGCACCTGTGGAACGCAGTGCGAGTTCAAGGCGGAGCATACGGCACGGGATTCAGCATTCGCCAGGACGGAATTACCACAAGTCACTCATACCGTGACCCATCGGCTGCAGCATCACTTGCGACTTACAGACAGACGGCTGACTTCCTGGAAGATTTCTGTAGCCGGCCAGACGTAGACATCAGTGGCTTCATAATTGGTGCAATTTCAGATGTGACGCCGTTAATGACACCGCGTCTAAGAGGCCTTAAGGCCGATGCTAACTACCTGTCGGGCTTCACATACGAATATCAATCAAAACTCCTAGAGGAGATGCTTGCCACAACTCCGGCTGACTTAGTTGAGCTTGCTAAGAGCATCCGTCAGGTTTACGATGACAGCGGAATCTGCGTAGTTGGCAGTCGCCAGCAGCTAGAAGAGTGCGACTTAGACACTATAGAGTCTGTTTAAAATGAAAAAATTTAGGAAAGGAGAGGTTCCATGGGCGCGAAAAAAGAAGTGATGAAAACGTCAGGAAACGCATTCGGTGAGAGGCTGGAGCAAATACTTACTGCGGCAAACGTGAAGAATTACACAGTAGCCAAGGCTTTGAATTACGACGTTTCTTATATAAGCAAGTGGATTAACGGCAAGGCTGTTCCATCAAGAAAGAACCTGGAGAAGACTGTTTCTGCCATAGCTAAAGCCGTGTCCGAGCAGGGAAGTGGCGAAAGCTTTCGGACTTTATGCCGCAGAATGGGCGCAGAAACTCAGGAACAGATATATACTAAGACCAGAGAAGAATTGAAAAATGCCTATTTCCAGACCGCCGGAGTTTCTGGCGATAAGAAGTCTATGATAAATAACGCGTCTCTTAGGATTTCTCCTGAAAGCAGGTATCCACTTCTACTGGATTATGCAGAAAAACTGGACACGGAAAAATCCCTTGATATAGCCGTGATAGCGGATATTTTTTCACTGGATCATGGTTCCAAGCTGCGTATGGCTGGCATTAATAATCACAGGTTCGCAACAAACGAGCGTCGCAAGGATGTTAAACTGAGTTACGTAATTGATTTATCAAAACTCAATGAGAATTCCATCTACGATGTTATTCTTCTTATTCATATGATGACCTGCTATTCTCTTTTGAATTTTCACCTTTTCTACAGTAAAATGGCATCGGACAAACTGGTAATAGCTGTGAAAAATGAGTTTTCCGGAGTGAGCATGCTGGGAAATGATAGAAAATTTCTTTGCACTGCGGCGTCTGGGGATAAGGACAAGGCCGATGAACTCTATGAAAGTATAAGGGGAAGCATTAATCCGGACAGCAGTCTTTTCTTTGAAACAGACATGGAAAGCCTTCTGGACAGCCATGAGTACCTTCAGACCTTGCTTTCGCAGAACACTAGATGGCTTGTGGGCCACGTGACGGAACACTTTCTTCCGCCAGAGCTTTTCGATATTTTTCTAGAGCAGTGCTTCGAACCAGGTTCTGACACAGCAGAGGCGGCGAGACGTGCTCATATTCTGACCTTAAATGCTATAGAGAGAGGCCAGCTTAGGATTATGGTATATAACAGAGCTCTAGTGGACTTTGTCTTATCAGGGGAAATGGATTTCTTTAATAATAAGGTAATACTTAATCCTGAGCAAAGAAAACAAACCCTCATATATATAGATGAGATAATGAGAAAGGTAGAAAAGAATAATGTGAAACTTGTTATAGACGGATTCAGCGATGACTTCAAATACATTACCAATCCGTGTATATTCTTGTCAGACTCCATGGACTATCTCAGACTTGAGAATCAGATATATGAGAATAACCTTATGCTTGTAAAAGATGATGCTATGAGAAAAATCTTTGACGTATTCTTTGAAAACATTTGGAACTGTGAGCAGAACGTAATTGGTACCGATGAGACGACGCAAAGATTGAAATACTTTATAGATACTTCCGAGATTTTAAGGAATGTGTAGTGAATAAAATGAATTAGATGATTCAATAATTTCATTAATCATCAATTTGCCTCAATTTAAATTCTTTATAAACGTGATAAAATAGCAAGGTAGAAATACTTTTGCTATTTTTTCATTTTAAAAAACTTTAGGAAAAAAGATAGTTTAGGAGGTAAATTATATATGAACAGTTTTCTTGTAGCTTTTGGTCTTGCCAGTATCGCGCTCTGTATCGGTACATTTCTTAGGGCAAAGATTCCATTCCTGAGGAACATGCTGGTTCCTGCAAGTGTAATTGCTGGTATACTGGGTATGATTTTTATGAATGTAGCGGCTTCTTGTAAGCTTAACATTGGAACTGACGCTGAAATGTTCGGTGAAATCGTTAATAACCTATTTACAATTTCCTTTATTTCCATCTGTCTTACAGGGGCAGCGGACGATCAGGAAAGCACACCGAAGAATATTTTTAAAGGCGCTTTAGGAATGGGTACTATCTGGTGCCTGCTTTATGCCCTGACACCTCTGGTTGGAATGCTTATCATTGGTGCCATTGGAGGAGGCTTCAGCATGGATACTATTTATGGATCATTGATACCTTTTGCATTTACACAAGGACCCGGACAGGCAGCAGCTTACGGAACAATTTATGAATCCTTTGGATGGAAGAATGCTGCTATGGTTGGCGTAACCTTCGCCTCTATTGGTTTTGTTGTAGCATTTCTAGTGGGCGTGCCGGCTGCAAAAATGGGTATTTCCAGAGGCATTGCTAAGAACTGCGGAAAAATTGACGAGAGCATCCTTAAGGGGTATCTGAGAAAAGAAGAACAGACCAATTATATGGTAAAGGATACAACTTGTAACAGCAATATTGAAACCTTGAGCTTCCACTTTGCTCTAATCGGTCTTTGCTATATTGTTGCCATTGGAATTTCTAAGATTATGGCTTTGCTTCCAGGTTTCCTGGGAACTTCTATGAGTGGCCTTATGTTTATGAACGGAATGTTTGCGGCATATATCGTAAGATTTATTATGAAGAAGTTAAATCTTGATTTCCTTATTGAAAATACATTGCAGTCAAAGATTACAGGTTGGACTGCTGACTACCTTGTTGTAGGCGCGTTTATGGCAGTAAGCCTGAGCATTGTAGGAAAGTGGCTGGTGCCTATTCTTGTTGAATCAGCTGTTATTACTGCAATTACATTTGTAGCCTGCTTCTACTTTGGAAGAAGAATTGGCGGAAGCAACGACTTTGAGAGAACTCTTGGCCTTTACGGAACATCGACAGGTACTGTTCCTAGCGGGATTGCCTTAGTTAGAATAATCGACCCAGAGTTCAAAACCACCACAGCTGTAGAACTTGGACTTATGAATATTATCATGTTACTGAGCACTCCTGTTTACCTGGTGCTTCTTGCTATGGCATCAAAGACTATGTCCGTAACGGTAGCTATGGGAATTCTGGCGGCTCTGACCGTTGTTTATATGATAATTCTGAAGCTCACAAAGTGTTGGAATAAGCCGTCATATAGTTGGAAGGAAAAAGTAGGAAAACTATAAGAAATAGAAAGGTCAGAGGGTGAAATACATGGATACAGTTTATTACGGTGGGCCTATTGTTACTATGGAAGATAAGGATAGAGACGCTAGTCCGGAGGCGGTTTTGGTCAGAAAGGGCATGATTCAGAAGGTTGGAACTCTGAAGGAAGTTATGGATGCAGCTGGGCAGAATGTGAAGAAGTGCAACCTTGAGGGTAAGTGCCTGATGCCGTCATTTATAGATGCTCACGGTCATGTGGTAATGACAGGGCAAATGGCTCTATTTGCTGATTTGTCAGAGTGTAAAAGTTTTGATGATATAGAAATGACTATGAGGAAGTTTGTCGCTGATAATAAAGTTGACGAAAAACATGTGGCAGTAGGCTTCGGCTATGACCATAACTTCTTAATAGAGCAGGCTCAACCGGGAAAGGCAGTTCTGGATAAAGTAAGCAAAGATGTTCCTATTATGATTATGCATGTTTCTGGACATTTGGGTTGCGCTAATTCTGCAATGCTGGAGCTGGCTGGAATTAATGAGGAAACTGAGAATCCGCAGGGTGGGCTCATCGGTAGAGACGAGGGCAGCAACGAGCCTAACGGCTATCTTGAGGAAGCGGCAATGCTTGAAGTCCAGAAGACTTTAACTAAGAGAGTTAAGCCGGAACTGGGCAAAATATTTAGGGGAATGCAGGAAAATTATATAGCGAGCGGTGTTACTACTGTTCAGGAGGGGGCAGCCAATGCCATGAGTATGAAGCTTCTAAAATTGGCATCAGTATTGGGCAAATTAAAAGTTGATGTAGTGGCCTATCCTCTTATTAGCGATGGCGGGGAAAAAATTGTCGCAAAGAATAAGGGTATGCTGAATAAGTACAAGAAGCATATCAAAATCGGTGGATATAAAATGATTCTGGACGGATCGCCTCAGGGACGTTCGGCTTGGATGAGTCAGCCTTACCTTGGAGGTGAAGAGAGTTACTGCGGTTATCCATGGATTAGCGATGAAGAAGCAGAAAAATATGCGAAGCTGGCAGTGGACTCCAATATGCAGCTTCTGGCTCATTGCAATGGGGATGCAGCAAGCCAGCAGTATTTAGATGCGTATGAGAAAGCTTTAGTAGAGAGCGCTAACCCTAACAAAAATGAGCTTAGACCGGTGATGATTCACTGTCAGACCGTGAGAAATGACCAACTGGACCGCACGGCAAGGCTTAACATGATTGCGTCCATTTTTGTAGGTCATGTATATTTTTGGGGAGATATTCATATGAAGAACTTCGGACCGGAGAGAGGCAATCACATCAGTCCGGTGAAGGACGCTCTGGACCGTGGCATTAAGGTCAACTTTCACCAGGATTCACCAGTAACCAAGCCTTCTATGTTGCACTCCATCTGGTGTGCGGTGAACAGAATTAGTCGTGAGGGAAATATCATAGGCGAGGATCAGAAAATCGGCGTGTATGAGGCGCTTAAGGCCGTGACTATAGATGCTGCCTACGAGTATTTCGAAGAGGATTCTAAGGGAAGCATAAAGGAGGGTAAGCGTGCGGATCTTGTGATACTTGATAAAAGCCCACTGGAAGTTGCACCGGAGGAGATTAAAGATATTCGCGTAATGGAGACCATTAAGGACGGAAAAAGTATATTTATGAGGAAGTAGTGTAAATAAAAATACGAAGAAATGTATTGATTTTGTGATGTTAATGTGATAAAGTATTTTTCGTAGAGAAAAGAAGACAGACAACTGAATAAATTACAGGCTTTTGTGGCAAATGCGCGACCCGAACGGATGCAGATAAGGCGCAAGCAGCGTCGGCTCTGCCGAACGGACACGCATTCTTGTTCGCTGAACAAGGGAATCGGGTGAGAGTCCCGGACACGGAAAGAAGTCAGCCTCCCTTGGATTTGCAGGTAGTAAATCCAGCCAGCACGCGATATGCGTAGGACCTAGTGGCAGACTTCCCAAAGTAGCTGTATTTCTAAAGTTTTGCTTCTACACAGGAAAAACGTTTCTGTGTACGGTGAAAACCGGTCATTGGAAGGGCTGTCATGGCCTGGAGAGAAGGCTGAAGCAAAGCGTTTGTGCATCGGCACATGAATGGGTGAGTCAGAAGACCTACAAAAAACCGACACTATATCCCTAGCTGTTAAACTTAGCAGTTTGAGCATCCAAGGGGGTAGTGTATTTTTGGTACAATAATAGGTGTACGCCATAGAAGCAATGATGTATAAGGTCATTGCTTTTTTTAATTTAATAGGAAATATCGGCATTTCCTATTCCTAATAAAAAACTGACATTCTTTT
>JAUNMH010000025.1 GCA_030537495.1 Clostridia bacterium
TTTAGGTTCTAGCGGGAGACCGTGGGGGTTCAAGTCCCTCATCGCGCACCATAAAAAAAGACAAGTTTCGACTCAATGTCATTAAGTTAATGACACCTAATTAAACAGAAACAGCAAGCAATATGGGAAAATTTATATTCTGCTTGCTGTTTTTTTAGTTCTTCGATTTTCCTGTCTTTTTTGGATACTCAAAATCAGACCATTGAAATAAATGGCCTTAGCTCCTGTACATTTTCATCGATTTATGCTACTCTATACATGAATTCGAAGACTATTTTCCGGGAATTTATCCGTTTGTAAGAACGATTATCTCTTATGACAGACACCGATCTTGCTAGTTCACGGGCTGACATTTCAACAGAGAAAATTCCGGAGAATAGTTTTCTGCATATATGAAGAGCGGCAGCATTATTTATCTTATACCTATGCTTCTTTTTTTGTGATGTATCAATGCTTATGCATGACATGGCTGCAGCGGTAAGATTGTACATGGCCAGCCTTGCATATATCTCCTGTCTTACGAATTTCGGTTTCCTGGAATGAAAAGCCAGCATTCCTGCAGAGTACTTCAGTGTTCTGAATGATGTTTCTATGCCCCATCGTAATGCATATATCTCCCTGAGCTTATCAGATGGAAAGAGATTTCTATCGAGGCTGGTCAGAACTATCTCATAAGAGTCACCATTCAGTCTGAAACGTACAATGCGAAAAGGGAGAGTGAAGAACTCCGCCTCCTCTTTGTGCTTTGTCTTCGACAGATAGTCAAATCTACTTGTAGATGGAATCCAGCGATACTCATTTTTCAGCCTGAAAAGATCTCTTGTCTCCTTTGAATTCTTCCTTGTCAGCTTCAGTGTAATATCAATATCAAATTCATCAGTGTCAGGGAGTTCAAGACCTCCCTTTATTGATCTTTCATTACTGTCTTTGGCTCTTGTCAGAAAATCTCTGCCATTTGCAATGCAGTGAGCCATACAGTTATACGATTCATAGTTTCTATCTGCAATATACAGTGTTTTTTCAGGTGATGATCTGTCAGCAAATGTACTGAATGCATCTGTCTCGTTAATCTCATGGCATCCCTGTAGAATAACATCCAAATAGGTGTTGTTCAGAATATCATATGTAGCATTCAGATGCATCAGGTTGTATGGTTTCTGTCCGTTTGTACCAATGCAGAATGTCTCTGTGTCATTTTTGTTGAGAGGAATATGTATGTCGCTACCATCAACTGCAATCAGGCGGTAGCCATCATATGAAATGGGGTTCCGGATTATCTCGGAAGTGTTTCTGAATATCGTTTCAAAGGCCTCAATCTTCAATTTGTCTCTCTGCTGTACAAATGCCGGTGTGGACGGAGGCAGATCTGAATCAGAAGGAAAGTCCAGCAATTCATTGTGTAGAGTTCCTCCACCCATCAGCAGGATTCTTTCAAGCATCTGCCTCATTGGAAGTTTGCGCTTCCGCTTCATGTCTCTCTGAGGATCAGTAACATACTCACTGCGGTTACTTACTATTTCATCAAGTATGTCATTTAATTTGTGCAATACGTCATCAAGCATCATTCTGTCGACCTCCCTGTAACTAGAATTTACATATCTACTTACAAGGGGCCGCTTTTAACCACTCTGATTATCCTGATAAAAGCGGCCCACACATTTTGGAACAACTGTCAAGAGGAAAAAGAAAAAAGACCTCACATTTTTCAACGTGAGATCTTTGTCTCTTCATTCTTAACTTAATGACATTGAGTTTCGACTTGTCTTTTTTTATGGTGCGCAGTAAGAAAAGGGGATTTAAACCCGAAGCGGAAGATAAAATTCATCGCTGGCAGAAGGGATGAAAATAATTTTAGTGGAATTTGCTTGCCAAGTCATGGGGAACGGTGCTATACTGTGTAAATGTGATGCATATAGATTTGTGTTCTTCAGGAAAGTCATGCCGCCATAGGTGATGAGCCTGCCTGAAGCTAAGATGGAAGCAGGTGAGAGACCTGCACGGTACCGCCACTGTAAGGGAAGAGCGTTTTCATTCAGAGACTACATGTATATTTGACAACCACTGAGAGTTTTGACCTTGATTCTAAAACTTTTGGGAAGGTATGAAAATGTGAGGAGACCCAAGTCAGGAGACATGCACATATCCGAATTTTGTGTTATGACATTTATATGTTACTTGAAAAAATAGGGATGAAATGTATGGTGACTTGCATGATTCCCTAGTTATAGTGTGTATGAGAACAGCTAAAATATAGCGAAAACGGGTTGCTGTCCATCAGTTGATACTGATTTGGGCGGTATTTTTTATGCTTTTTTCAAACCTACTAAATTATTATTTTTAGAGAGAGGAAAGTAAAATGGGAAAAATCAAAGAAAACCGACTTTCCAAATTCCTAGCCATTCTTTTGGCATTTATGATGGTTTTTACCACCGTGCCATTTGGAATGGGATTAAGTGCTGAAAAGGTTTGGGCAGCAGATGAGGCTGTAATTGAAATCAGTACTGCTGAGGAATTTGCGAATATGAAGTATGATGGGAACTATAAGCTTGTAGATAATATTGAAGTTAGACAGCCTTATAGTAAAAGTTTCAGAGGAACCTTTGATGGTGATGGACATGTAATCTCCTTAAAAGCGAAGGTATCAAGCGGTAATGCTGGACTATTTGCTGAAACTAGTAGTGGCACTGATATTAAGAATGTGATTGTAAATGCGGAGATTGAATCATCAGCAACCAATTATAGTGGAACTGGTGGTCTAATTGGTAAGGTTAGTGGGAACACTACTATCACAAATTGTGGTGTAAGTGGAAGTGTAAAGAATACTTCCACTAGTACTTCTGCTGCATACGTAGGAGGCCTTATAGGCTATATTGCCGCGAACTGTAATATTGAAAAATCATTCGCTTCTTGTGATGTAGAGAATAGCAATGCGTCTAGTTCGGCATCTACAGGAGGACTAATTGGTAAGACATCTAATTATTACACATTAGATGTCTCTAACTGTTACTCTAACAGCGTTGTGACTGCTAATAAAGGCTACGCGGGAGGAATTACCGGATATATATATTGTAGCACGTCTTGGAAGCACAATTACAGTAACTGCTATGCATCTGGAGATGTGAGGGTAACAAATGCTTCTTCTTATGCTTACGGATTTGCCTATTCGTATGCAAGTACTGGATTTTCATTTGAAAACTGCTTCTATAATAGCGAGCTAAATGCTAAAAGCTTTAATAAGGAAGCAACTGGCATAACCGGCAAATCATCTGCTGAATTAAAGGGGTTAGCAACTGCATTAGGTGAGGCATTCCAGGAGGACAAAACCAACTTAAACAATGGTTACCCTATTCTTGACTGGCAGTACATTGATCCAGAGGCAACTTGTACAGTTAAGTTCAATGTTAATCCGAAAGAGTCTGTTTTGACATGGAATGGCGAGGAGCAGGCGGTAAGAGAGGATGGCGTTTACACTTTTGAAGGTGTTAAGGTTGGAGATTATGAATACAAGGTAAGTAATGAAGCAGGGGATTATGCTAAAAAGAGTGGCAAAATTTCTGCTAAGGGGAAAGATATTGAGCAGAATGTTTCACTAGAGTTGAACAAGCACAAATTGGCATTTGAGACAGAGCCGGGCAATTTGGACTTGGTGGTTAAGTCAGGCGAGGAGGTTTTGGAACCTGAATCGGGTAGGACATATTCTGTTGTAAATGGAACTTATACCTATGAGGCAAGTTCTTTCGGATACAAGATCAAAACCGGCAATGTTGTGGTTAATCGTGCAGATAAGGCTGAAGTGATTAAGCTTGAAGCTCAACCAGTGGTGACTCTTACATTTGCTTACGATGGTGATAAGACAGATGTTAATAAGGGTAAAATTGAGGTAACTACAGGCGAGAAAACTATGGAGGCTAAGGCTAATTCTAAGGGCATGGTTTATGAGCTCCCTGCTGGTTACAAATATAGCTATAAGTTTACGAGTGCAAATTATGCAAGACAGATTGGTGAGATTGATCTTACCGAAGTAACAGCGGCTGAAAAACAATCTGTAAAGCTTCCTATGAAGGAAAAGACTGCATGGGAAGGTGCCGAGGATATAACAAAACCTGATACGGATAAGAATGGCGTGTACCAGATCAGCAGCGGCAGTGAGCTTGCATGGTTGGCACAGCAGATTAATGTGGGAAAGAACGCAAGCTGCAGCGCTGTTTTGACCAAGGATATTGATCTTGGCGGAGTGGATAATTGGACGCCGATTGGAAAGTCCAGTGGTTACCCATTCAAAGGAAACTTTGATGGGCAAGGTTATGCTGTTAGAAATTTAAAGATTGAATCATCTAAATCAGAAAATTATGGCTTATTTGGATATGTTAATGAAGGGACTGCTAAAAATCTAATTGTGGATGGAAAGATTGACATTTCTGGTAGTGGAAGCAGCTCATATGGCGTTGCCGGAATTGTTGGGACTTTCTACGGCACTAAAGGCACTATTGAAAACTGCATCAACAAGGTAGTTGTTAACGGCAGTCAGAATGTTGGTGGAATAGTTGGATATATTTCTGGCGGATATAACACAGCAACTAAATATATTTTAAATTGCATCAACGAAGCGGATATTAAATCTAATAGCAATAATGCAGCGGGCATAGTTGGATATGTAAGCGGACAGGTGACTATAGACAGCTGCTATAATCGTGGTGATTGCACTACAGGTTCATGGAGAGCAGGTGGAATTGTTGCATATTTGTATAGTAGTTATGCAAAGGTTCAAAATTGCTATTCAACTGGAGCCGTAAGTGGCGGAGATGCTAAGCCTGTTGTTGGTAAGAAATATAGTGGGGCTGTTGCCGACTGTTACTACCTTGACATACTAGGCAAAGACGAAAACGCTACTGCTAAGACTGCTGATGAGCTGAAGGCTCTTGCGCCTACTCTTGGCGGAAACTTTATAGCTGCGCCTAATGGCATGAACGATGGTTATCCAATTTTGAAGTTCCAGATACCGACTTACCAGATTAAGTTTACGGTAAACGATGAAAATGCAGTAGTTTCTATTGAAGGACAGGATGGTAAGCATGAGGGTAATACATGGACTTTCACTCTTCCTGATGGAGAATATGCATATACAGTTTCATCCTATGGTAAAGTATCTCAGTATGGCAAAATCACAGTTAAGGGAGCTGGGCAAGAAAAGGATATTACATTAGAAAAGGCGAAGACAAAGGATGTAAGTTTTGATATTACGCCTAAAGATGCTAACGTGACTGTCAGCATCATGCTTGACGGTAAGGTTGTGGAATCTGGGGCTGCTAGAACTTACACTCTGCCATATGGCGAATATACGTATCTGATTAAGGCGAAGGGTTACGCCAAGGTTAGCGATACTCTGAAGGTTGATGAAACTTCCGATGCTAGCGTGAAGATTATGTTGACAGAGTCAAGTGCTTGGGATGGCGAGACCCTATCAAAACCATCAGGGGATGGCACAGAAGCAAGTCCGTATATAATTGATGATGGAGAGATGTTAGCTTGGCTAGCGCAGGAAGTAAATAAGGCTTCATCGGTTAAATCAGTTTACGTAGAATTGGCTGACGATATCAATCTGGACAATAATACATGGACTCCTATAGGTAAGGATTTTCATGAGTTCCAGGGAAGCTTCGATGGTAAAGGTTATACTGTTTCTGGAATCAATGTAAAGGATACTACAAATGCAGGCTTATTTGGCGTAATCAAGGGTGCTGAAATTAAGAACCTTATTGTAAGCGGAACTATTAGTGGTACAGAAAATGCAGGAGGTATCGCAGGTAAGGCGAAAGATACAGATTGTAAATTTATAAACTGTGGAAATGAAGCAACAGTGAATGGAAAGAATTCTGCAGGTATATTAGGATATAAAAATACATATGAATTAAAGTGTGAATTATCAGGGTGTTATAATTCTGGTAATATTACGGCAAGTGAAAGAGCAGGTGGCATTGTCGGATATAATAATGGATCTAACTCAAATTTAAAAGTTATTAATTCGTATAATCTAGGAAATATTAAATCTAGTGATTATGCTGGAGGTATTTTAGGCGGTGCAGGCGTGTCTGTTACCAATTCATATAATACTGGAAATATCTCTGGTAATGGAGAAACAAAGACTGGTGCTTTTGCAACATCTGGAGATAGTTTTGTAAACTGTTTCTATCTTGAAGGTTATGCAAAAGATAGAAGCGAGAAAGCTACTGCGGTTTCATCTGCGGAACTTCAGAAGCTTGTGATCAGTGATGAATTTGAGCATGTAAGTGGAATTAACAGAAACTATCCTGTGCTTAAGTGGCAGGGGCTTAAGGCTAAGGCAGGCAAGGTGGTTTTTGCAAAGAATACTGAATTTGAAATGGAAAAGGTAGCAATGGACGGAGCTACTGGGGAAGATGATGATGACTTTACTCTTCTGCCTACTCCTATACTGAAGTGGAAGGCGTTAGAGGGTGCAACTAAGTACGTAGTTACTATTTGGCAAAAGTGTGCAACCGATGTTACAGTAGATGAAGACTCAGTTGAGGACTATATTGGATGGCCAGATGAGGAAGTTATGCAATATCTTACTGATGAACAATTTGCTGAATATAAGAAACTTGCAGAGCAGGTAGGTGAAGGCGAAGGAGCTACCTACCCAAGGGCTGAATATCTTCAGAAATTCTTCAAGGAAAACTATGGAGGTTACGAACTAGAAACCAAGCAGGTTGCAACTATTTATGACGTTGAAGGAACAAAATACGATAGCACTAAGCTTTTCAATGACTTGGGAGAAGGTGTATATTATGCGGCAGTAGTAGCAATGAATGCTGACGGAAGCTGCATAATGCCGACTGCAGATGATGTAGAGGATAAGGTAATCGGATATCAGAGCCCATATAATAGACTGAAAAAAGTTACTGGTTTAAAATGGGATGAGAATACTAAAACCAAAGCTATATGGGATGCTAAGGATAATTTCACTGAAAACGATCAGTATACAATAAATCTGTATAAGGTTACGGGAAAAGGTGAAAAAGCGGAAGACTTCCATTTCTTTAAGAGTTTTCAGGTAAGCGGTAAAGTTCATGCCAGCGATTTCAGAAATGCTTTTGCGGCAGAAACAGATTATGCGTTCACTGTAACTGCTAACGTTGGAATAGCATATCAGAGCAAGTATGGCATGATTGACAGCCCTGAGTCAGATATGAGCCCTGTTTATAAGGCACAGAAATCTGAGACTCCAGGTGAAAACCATGAAGGATGGACAGCAATTTCATCAGCAGAGGAATGGATCAAGCTTGCTAATGTTGAAGACGCTTTCTCCGTTCCAGGGGATACAACATCTCCTAATTTGCAGGAAATTGAATGGAGCAAGAATTATTATCTAACTGATGATATCGACTTCTCTACACTAAGTGCAGCAGATCAGGCAAAGACAAAATCTATTGGTAACATCAATTATAGATTTATGGGTAAACTAGATGGTAATGGTCATAAGATTAAAGGCCTTACACTGAGCAATAATGACGCAGGCTTGTTCTGGTATGTGGGAAGCACAGGATATATTTATAATCTGATAATTGAAAATGCAAATGTGCTGTTTTCTGATAATGCTGCTGTAGTGGCTCAGAATAACTATGGTAAAATCGAAAAGTGCGGAGTTATCAATTGTAATATCACAGCAGACACAGGAGCTGTTCTTGGCGGAATGGTTTCTAGAAACTACGGAATCATTCGCGAATCTTATGTAGAAGGTGGAAGCCTTACATCAAACAGCGACAGAGCAACAGGCCATGCTGGTTTTGTCGGTGCAAATGAAACAGGAGGGCTAATTGAACGTTGCTGGACATCAATGAATATCAAAACAGACAGTGACTACGCTGCTGGTTTTGTTGGATTGGGCTACGGCGGAACTGTTCGCGATTGCTTTGCACTGGGAAATGTTAATGCTAGAAGCTACTCTGGAGGTTTTGTTGGAAGATCTGTTTACCAGGGCAATGTGTACGAAAACTGCTACGCAGCAGGAAAAGTAACTGTTACAGGTAAAGAGGGACATGGATTCATCGGCGGAAATAAGCCGGACTCCAGCTTCCAGACTGACCAGAGTAAAACGATTACAAACTGCTACTACAACGCAGAATCGCCAAAAGATGAGAACGGCGCAATTGCTAAGACATTAGCTGAAATGAAGACAGAGGCATTCCTAAGTGATCTTAATAAGGATGCTAGCTGGTCACAGGATGCTGAGCACAACGAAGGTCTTCCGTATCTGACTGACGTTAAGGCTCCAGAAAAGACTAAAACTTCTGAAATTACAGTGGATATCGCCCTAGCGACTTATGATAAAAATGATTACAAGTTTGCAAAGAAGGGCGACACTATCAGCGTGACTATGGAGTCCAACGGTAATACAAGGCTTGTGGACCTAATGGATGCAGCTGTTGCTCAGGGCAAACTAACTTATGAATACGAGACAAGTGCAGCATTCGGTAGATTTATCAAAACCATCAACGGTTATTCAATAAATGCACCGGATGGCTGGATGTTTACGATTAACGACGACTTATCTAATGTCAGCGCATCACTGGCAACTGTAAAAAATGGAGATAGAGTTCTTTGGTATGAGGGAACTACTGAAAACCACTTCCAAGGACCTCTTTGGGCTGAACTTGAAAATCCAAACTTTACTTGGACTGACATTAAATCAGTAGAAGAGCTTGAGGCATTAGCAGCAAGCGACGACGACGATGTACTTGCAAAGAATTATAGATTGACTAAGGATCTTGACCTTAAGGGTAAAGACTTTTCAGGAATCGGAAGTTCTGCACATCCCTTTACAGGAATCTTTGATGGACAGAATCACAAAATATCTGATTTTGTTATCAATGGCAGTGGAGAAGGTACAGGATTCTTCAATGTTATTCTAGGTGCTACTGTTAAGAACCTGAAGCTGGAAAAGGCCGAGATAACCGGTACAGACAATGTAGGTGCACTGGTTGGCTGGGCTAAGGTTCAGCTTGATAAGAACAACATGAAGGACAATGTTGCTAACCTAGTTGGAAATTGCTCAGCAAGTGGCACCGTTAAAGGTGAGAAGCAGGTTGGCGGTCTAGTAGGACTTAACGATGGCAAATATGACAAAGATACATTATTCTCTATTTCAAGTTCTGTTAACAAGGGTTCATTTGATGGAACTGTAGTAGGTGACTATAAGGTTGGCGGACTTGTTGGAGATAACGAGGGAACTGTTACAAAGGGAGATGTATCAGGCGAAGTTAAGGCTGCTGAAGGCGCTACTAGAACGGCAGCCATGGTTGGCGGTTTTGTTGGAGATAACGCTGGTAGCGTATATGATGGTGCAACTAGTGCAACTGTAAGCGGAAACAACTCCGTTGGAGGTTTTGCAGGAATCAGCGATGGCATTGTGAAAAATTGCTACAGCACGGGTAATGTTAAGGGAAGCAGCAATGTTGGAGGCTTCGCTGGCTCCATAAGCAAGGCGGAAAATGTTATTGGTGCTGGAACTGTAACTGTTACAGGTGACTCGTTGACTGGATACGCAGGTGGTTTTGCCGGTAATATGGGCGGAACGCTAGTTGGCATAGACAGCAGAATTACTATTAAGAACGCCTTCGGAAACTGCGTGGCGTCTGATGGTAAAATCCTTGGAACTATTGGAAACATCAATAAGTTCACAGGGGATGAGGAAAAGAAAATCCTTGGAGAAATGGGACTTACAACAATTGAAGATGTAAGTGACAAACTCTTTGAGATGTTCGGAGTACGTCTGGAAGGCGTAGCAGAAATAGACCTTGAAGAGGTCCTTGGAAATATCGACGCGGCAGTAAGTAGTAGTATTACAAGCAACAGTAATGCGGCATGGCAGATGGCTGATTTGATCGCTTATGCTGACGCTTACGGAAATGGTAAAGTTGAGCTTTCAGATGCGAAGAAGCAGGAACTTTTGAACTACTTCATCACAACTGGTGCAGAGGCAACGGGCGCAGGTGATGTGGCAAAGAGCATTATTGCTATGAAGGCAATGGGATATGATGCTAGAAAGGTTGAAACTGTAAATTCTACAGCAGGAAGCTATTTCAATATGGTTGACAAACTAAAGGATATGGTCAAGAATAAGACTGGCGGAAGCGACAGTATCTACAATTTACCATATATCTTGATTGCTCTTCAGCAGGATGATAAATATGCTACTGAAGATGAAATTAAGAGCGTTGTCGACATGATTTTAACTCAGCAGCTTACTGATGGAGGCTGGGGATACACTTACGAGGAAAAAGATGTACTTGATATGGACGCCTCGGCACCGGTAATTCTTGCTTTGTCAAAGTACTACAAATCAAATGACGCTGTTAAGACTGCGCTAGATAAAGTATTAAATGCGGATGTAATTGGAAAGTTCCAGGGCAAGACAGGGGCAATTTATTCTTCATGGACTAATGCTCCTAGTGCAGAATCCACAGGACTTGTACTAGCTGGACTTGCGGCTTGCGGAAAGGACTATAAGGAATATAAAGTTGGCCCTAAAAACCTAGTTGATGGCCTTGCGAGAATGTTGAATAAGGAGAAAAACGGATTCTTGTATAGTGGAGAGACTAACGTACTGGCTACAGAGCAGGGATTCCGTGGATTGCTAGCAGCTAAGCAAGGAGAAAAAATAGGAAAAGCCTATAATATCTACGACTTTAGTAACAAGGGTTCAGCCGTTGCAAAGGCAACAGGTAACGGTGCAACAAGTAAACCATCAGAACCTACAGGCAAGGATGACATTACCGTATATCTAACTGTCAAAACTGACACAGACGAATGGCTAGGTCGCACCGCTGTTACTGTTAAAGACGGTGCAACTGTATACCACGCACTTACATCAGGTCTTGCAGCAGCTGGAATGAGCCAGAAAGGTGCTGAGGATGGCTATGTTAAATCTATTACAAAAGGAAATGTAACTTTAGGAGAATTTGATAAAGGGCAAAATTCAGGCTGGTTGTATAAGGTAAATAATTTCTTACCTGCAATTCCGTTGACATCATACAAGCTGTCAGGCGGTGACGAAATTCTTTGGTACTATACTGCTGACTATAAACAAGACCCTGCAGCAGGTGGCATGGGCACACCAGAAAAGGAGGTTACAACTTCCGGCTCCGGCGCATCCACAATAACCAAGTCACCTACTGATGTAACGGTTTCTAACAAAACCAACACAGACGGAACCGTTGAATCAACTGCTACAGTAACAGTTAAGAAGGAAAACCAGGAAGAAATCATCAAGCAGGCTAAGGAAAACAATTCTAAGGATATCGTTCTAGATGTTGCAGCATCCGACTCAAAGGGTGCAGACAACATTCAGTTAGAACTTCCTAAGGATATGGTAAACTCAATTGTTAAGGATACTCAGGCTACTGTTACTGTTAAATCAGAACAGGGAGAACTAACAATTGATAAGGAAACTTTAGCTCAGATTTCTAAGGATGCTAAGGGAGGAGCTATTACAGTTATTATTTCTAAGGTGAAGACTGCAACTGAAGAACAGAAGAAGCTTACAGGTGAAAGCACAACTGTTTATAAGTTGACTGTTATGTCTGGAAATGAAGTAATCAGCCAGTTCAATGGTAAGATTACTGTTAAGCTTCCAATCCCTGCAGTACTTCTTGATAAAACTGTTGCAGCAGTTCACTTCGATGGTGCAGACAAGTTCACTGTAATGGATGGCAAGCGCGTAAGCATGGCTGGCGCAGAATATTATGCATTTGACACAACCCACTTCAGCGAATTCGGACTTGTAGATGCTAAAGAAGCTGGAATTGCAACAGACGACAGCAAGGATGATACAGACAAACTCGATAATGCTGCAAAGGTAAAGAAAGCCAAGAAAATAACTTCTAAGATGAAGCTTACAACTGTTACAACAAAGACTAAAAAGAAGAATGTAAAAGTTAATGTTAAGATGACTAAGACGACAAAGACAGATATTCATGCGCTTAAGAAACTTGGATATAATGTTAAGTACAGCTTCTATCGTTCAACAAAGAAGGGTGGAACTTACACGCTAGCAGCGACTAAGAAAGCAAACACTTACACTTACCTAAAGGGTAAGAAGGCTAAGCGCTACTATTACAAGACTCAGATTCGCGTATATGACAAGAAGGGCAAGTTAATTACAAAGACTACTCTTAAGAACAGCAAGTACGCAAGTAAAATTTGGGCAAAGTAATTAATAACACATCTGGGTTAGCAGTGCTTGAATTCTTCATTGCCAGGATGTATTATATTTAAATTCCCGGGTTTGACACCTAAAAGAACGAAGACATTGGTATTCCAATGTCTTCGTTGTTTTAAGTATATATTTTTGCGTCACTCTTACAGTTTCTTACTTTTGATGCTTGCACGGAAACTTTAGATTTGTTAAAATTATCTTATACAGGAAGTGCGGTGTAAGAGGTATGAGACATGAAAATGAAACAAAGTATAGAAGAAATCTACCGTGAAAATCGATACTGGGTGTATGGAAGTTTTTTTAAGAAGACGGGATCGGCAGAGACAGCAGAGGATTTATCGCAGACGCTTTGGCTACATTTCTTTCAGAATTATGAAAATTTGAATTTTGTAAACGAAAAGGTAATGCGGGCGTATCTTCGCAGCATGATTTTGCATGCCGTGGCAGATTATTGGCGTAGCATCCAGAAAGCCGATGATTTAATGAAGGAGCTAGAATTTATATTTGAAGAAAGTGATACAGGGCAAGATGCCGTACATGAAGAAGCATTTCCTGAAGATGAAATGGATTATATTGCAAAGATTTACAAAGAACTCAGCGAAGAAGAACGGATTATGATTTCTCTCAAGTACGAAGGTCGCTATACTAGTAAGGATATTGGAGAGATTATCGGAATATCGCCCTCACTGGTGCGTATGCGTCTGAGTAGAATTAATAAAAAATTGCGTAAGCAGATGAACCAAAGTAATAAATGAAGGAGGTGAAAACTGTGAATCCAAAAATCATGAAAGTATTAGCAAAAGAAATAGAAGATACGTTTGAGAATGAATATGAAGAATTTAACGAAGTGGGAAAAGGGTTTTCACCAGAACTTGACGTAAAACTTTTGCAAGTGGCAAGGTTCTACGACAAGCGTTATGCGATTGGGCGGAAAAAACAAAAAAGCCGTAAGGTTTTACAAAAGGTGGCTGTTTTTCTTATAATTTTTCTTTCCGTTAATTCACTTGCAATTGGAATTTCACACGCCTATCGCCAATTTGTGTTTCAGGTGTTTGAAAATGAAGAAAACAATTCCATTACTATTCATAATGCTGCGGAACTAGACATGATAAGCTCATGGGTAGATTATTGGTATCCAACTTATTTGCCGGTTGGCTATCAGATTACTTATGCGGAAGAAGATCCAGTAAAATGCTTCTTAATACAGCCCACTGATGGTACAGAGTCTTTGATTATTACGGAATATCCGAAAGGCTCGGAAATTTCTTATGATTCGAAACATTCACAGATCTCGAATATTCGAATTCACAATTACATAGGAAAAAGACTTGCCTTTGATAATCATACTATAATTGTGTACCCAACCGAAACGATAACGTTGGAATTTAGTTTCGATGTTGCAATTCCGGAGCAAGAAGTTGTGAAAATTGCGGAAAACATGGAGTATATCGAGTAATCCTAAGAAAGTCAGCATCGTTAATCTGAGTTTCGCTGGTAGATTTTCTTGCTATTCTAGAAATATTGAAACGATAATTCAAAAAAAAAAATTTTGATAAAACTTGTTGCACTTACCTCCTTTTTTTGTCTTTATTTATATAAAGAAAAAAAGGAGGACTTTTTGTGAGACGAAGAAGGATTGGTTTTATGATGATTGTAACTTTTGCACTGTTTAACACCATTATTGTATATGGTGCGGAATGGAGTGATGCAGGAAGGGAGAACAGACCACTTTATGAGGAAACTGTATCTTATTATGCAGACTTCAATATTGATTCAAATGGTAATGCAGAAATAAAAGGTAATTTGAAACTGTTAGGATCATCTGCAGCGGATAAAGTCAGTGCGGTTGTAAAAATCACAAATACGACGACAGGAAAAGTAGTTTACAACAAAACGATAACCATGACTTATTCCAAAGAAACAAAACGATATAAGTTAAATGAGAAATGCCAATTAACGTCGAAAGGGAAGTATTGCTTGAATATTACTTATAAGTGCTATGACGGAAGTCGGCTTTTGGAATCTATTCAAGTACCAGCCAAATTAAAATCATATTCCTAAATAAGAACTATTTTAGGCAATTTATGAAGTATTGGAGATGAAATCAATATGGAAGCAAAATGGGTTTGTGAAGCAGGGCTGAATAATCCATTGAGATAATAGATGGCAGATATGGTTGGATTTGACCTAATACATGTTGTGCGAAAAAGAAAGGAGGAGAGCCAAAGTCCTAGTTTAGGAGCTTAAGCTAAGTAACTATGAAATGGAAAATGCTAATTTTATTTACAGTACTTTTGACATTATGCATGATGACAAGTTGTTCAAATAAAAAAAATACAGAGGAGAATAAAGAGGCTAGTAAAAGCCAAGGAGGAATCTCATTACCTTGTGAAGACGAATTAATTGTTGATGTAAAGGCTGATAAAGGGAAAATAATGCTCTCAACGATGAGTGTTGCCGAGGATTTTTCCACTTCAACTGCGACAATTTGGGAGTCTGCAGATGAGGGAGAGCATTGGGGAAAAGTATACGAGAAGCAGTTTGTTTCAGATAAGACAGGTGAAATTTACATAAATGCAGAGATACATTTTGTTGAACAGGGAGGTATCCTCCAAGTATATCAGTGGCCGAAGGATAACGCGAAGGCAGAATACAGCAAAATATACTATTTGAATGACTTGGAAAATGGATTAATGGAAGAAGTCAAATCGGATTGTGACATGAAAAATTTAGGGAGCACCTATTTCCTTAGTAATGACAATCTATATGGATGGGATTTTATGAGCGGCGAGTTGTTGTGTCTAAATCTTAAGAATGGGAATGTACAAAAAACCAAGTTTGACGATGTGGACATGCTCCTTAATGTTGTATTTGATGGATCGTCTGCTTACATAGGCTATTTGTCAAAAAAGTATGTGTACACAGGAATGAAATATGATGTTTTGAAGCAGAATGTTGAAGATTCGCCGGTATTTGAGGCGATGATTAAGGAATTTGGCAAAAGTGGTTATAACATGATAACCGGAGTAAGGTATTATCCTTGTATAAAAGATAATAAAGAAATATATCGCTATGTTTGTTCTGATGGCGTGTTTGAATTTGATGACTCTGGAAGTAAGCAAATTAACACAAGCGTGTCGTGGGGGAAAAGCGAAGATGTTAATTTTGAAAAAGTTGAAGTATTCAGCAATGAACAGCTTTTAGTATATTACACTGGTTTAAATGAAAATAACAGTTATATGAGTATTGACAAAATTGATTTAAGAAATGAATGTTAAACGTTTATAATTCAAAGCAGACCCGTAGAAAAGAGGAAAGTATGAAAAAATTGGGAAAAAATGAAATGCAAAATGTAAGAGGTGGAGCAGCTGTATCCTATAGTGATGTTTGTGTAGGTACTTGGGATGCACATAAGAGAAGACATGAGACTACTATCACAGGAACCCATGATTCAAGTATAAAAAAAGCAAAAGCAGATTTCAATTCAAAATTAGCAACACATAAATCGTCGGGCTCAATGATACATCATACTCATTCGCTTGATCCAGTAGCTATTTAAGATTAAATCGGGTCTGCTTTGAACTAATATAGGTACATTATAGCAAAATGGCGGTCGAACGTGTTCCTATAGTACGATTAAACATGTTTAAAACCACTACCAGACGGATTATATACGGTCTGAGATTGCAATACAAAAACCATGATTTATTTCAAAACTAAAAAAATTATGTCTTAGGCTAAAACTATAGATTGCAGGGAAAAGAAAAGAAACATATCAGATGCATTTGACCAGATATATGTTGTGAAAAAAGAAAGGAGGAGCACCAAAGTTCTGATTTTAAGAACTTTGGCTAAGTAACTATGAAAAGTAAAAAACTAATCTTAATTCCTCTAATTTTGATATTATGTCTGATGACAAGTTGCTCCAATATAAATAGCACGGGGGATGGCAAAGCGGCCGAGAAAAGCCAAGGAGGCATCTCATTGCCTTGTAAGGATGATTTTATTGTTGATGTAAAAGCTGATAAAGGAAAAATAATGCTTTCAACTGTAAGTGTTGCCAAGGATTTCTCTACTTCAACTGCGACAATTTGGGAGTCGACTGATGAAGGAGAGTATTGGAAAAAGGTGTTTGAGAAGCAGTTTGTTTCAGATGAGGCGGGGGAAATTTACATAAATGCAGTGATACATTTTGTTGGACAGGGAGGTATCCTTCAAATATATCAGTGGCCTAAGGATAATACGAAGGCAGAATACAGCAAAATATATTATTTAAACGACTTTGAAAATGGGTTAATGGAAGAGGTCAAATCGAATTGCGACATGAAAAATTTGGGAACCACTTATTTGCTCAAAGAAAACAATCTATATGGATGGGATGTTATGAGCGGCGAGTTGTTGTGTCTAAATCTTAAGAATGGGAATGTACAAAAAAACAAGTTCAATGATGTGGATATGCTCCTTGATGTTGTATTTCATGGATCGTCTGCATATATAACTTATTTGTCAAGAGAAAATGTGTACAGGGGAATGAAATACAATGTCCTAGAGCAGAGGAAAGAGGACGCGCCAGTATTTGAGACGATGATTAAGGAATTTGGGGAAAATGGCTATAGCTTGATTGCCGGAGTAAGGTTTTACCCTGTCAAGGGATTCTGAAAATGTCCCGAAAATTTTTAAACATTAGCACCGGTTTCC
>JAUNMH010000011.1 GCA_030537495.1 Clostridia bacterium
GAGTGCCGGTTCCCGGCACACTGGAATCGCGGTTTCCGCAAACAGGAATATGCACTTAACCTTTGTCCATTCAAGGTCATAGTATTCTACAGCAACTGTAGTAGTAATTTTACCATCTGCATCAACAGCAAACTTAATTGATGTGTTTTCTTCATCCATTGCATCAGCAATTACGTTCTTTTTACTTAGCTTATCTGCTTTAGTCTGGTATACAACAGTTGCTCCGTTAGCTACAGAACCGGCTGTGTATGTATCTGCTTTACCTTTGTATAGACCGATTAGAATTGTTTCGAGGTTAGAAGCAATTGTCTTTTCGTTGTACTTCTTTGAACCGTCGTTGTTTGTTTCCTTAACAAAATCTGCAGCTTCATCAATTGCCTTCTTAGCTTCAGCAACACGAGCAACTAGAGCCTTCTGGTTATCTGTTGCAGTAATCTCTTCGATTCCAATTGGAGTTGCGTTGTCGTTTTCTACTAGGTAAGTCGCAGCAGTTTCATAAGCAGCAAGATAGTCATCAAACGCAGCCTTTGTGTCACCAGTAGCAACTAGGTAAGCATTCTGACTCTTGAATCCTGCAATGTTAGAAGCAATTGTTGCTTTTCCAGCAGCAACTGCAGCAGCGTTTGATGCACCGCTTGCTTCTTCAACAGCTTTGGTAAGAACTGCCTTAGAATCAATTGACTTTAATGTGTATGTCCATGTTTCATTTGCATCTTCGATGTTATTGTGGTTTTCATCACCATTTAGCTGTACATAAGTTGTCACAAATGTATCTAATGCACTCTTTGCAGTAGCAACAGCAGCAGTATTAGCATAATCAGCATCTGTTACTGAAACTGCGTCGATGTAAGCATTTACTCCAGAGATGATGCTATCAGCAACAACTGAAGGTGTGTAGCATGCATCTCCTTTTACAAGCGTATTTTTAGTTGAGTCATATGCATACTTATCCCAAAGATATGAACCTCCAGTTGCAGGTTTTGGCGCTGTTGTTGACTTGTATTCTGTTGTTGAGAATACATCAGTCTTTACAGCTGCTACTGCAGCCTTCTTTGCAGCCTTTTCCAGAGCTAACTGAGCTAATAAGGCAGGCTTTGCAGCTTCTGCTTTATAAGTGTTGTCTACAAGTTTGTCAACGATTGCAGCATTAACTGCAGCAGTAGTTGCATCATCAGCAATACTTGTATCTAACGCAGCATTTAATACTCTAATGTAATTTGTTTCCGTTGTCTTGCTTTCTGCGATTGCAGCAAGAGCATTGTCGTATGCCTTTGCATAAGCTAAATCCCAGTTAGCAGCTTTTACTTCCCAATTGCCATTATATTTAACGTCTCCGTTTGCAGCAACTGTCTGCTTAGCAACACTACTTACATTCTGTACGCAGCTCATAGCTTTTGCTTTTGCATCTGTAGCAGTAGTTGTAGCAAATACGCTACCAGCAGCACCGAAAGTGTAAGTGAAGACTACTGACAATGCAAGAAGCATTGATAAGAATTTCTTCATTTCGAATTTCCTCCCTTTTAATAAGTTCTTATTTTCTGTAGTATTTGTTTTCTCTGTGCGTGGGCACACAAATCTACAAATGAAAAATATAGTTCACAATGAACTTGGAAGAATCCGAAGAATGCTTGAAATCGCAACGTATACTCAAGCAATATAGGGATGTATACAAGTTTATAGGCTTGACGGCAAGCACTCAAAATGGTAATATAATATTACCTAACAGGTAATTTGATATATAGTGATTAGGAGATGTGTTTTGGAATTAATCTACACAACAGACAGGCTAGAAGTTCAATGCACAAGTATAAAGGCAGCAAAGAAATTGTTCGGAGGAGATGTTGCATTAGCAACGAGTCTCCTAGCAAGAATAAACGCACTAGAAAAGGCCGAGACGATAAGAGATATTATTGTTCAGCCAACTTTTCATTTTCACAGCCTCAGTAAAAAGAAACGAGACCTTGAGGGTTTCTTTGCAATAGATGTTAAATCAAGGCGTGAACAGTGGCGAATTATACTTCAGCCACTGGATGACAATAAAGAACCCTTTGATCCGTGCAACATTGATCAGATATCCGCATATGTTAAAATAGTAGGAATTAAGGAGGTTAGCAAACATTATGAGTAATTATATAGAATTTAATGATAAAATTGCCTTTCATCCTGGATACTATATTAAAGAAATCGTTGATGAAAGCGGTCTTACGCAAGAAGATTTCGCAAAGCGACTTGGAACTACGCCTAAGAACCTAAGTCTTTTGATTAGAGGTGAGCAAAGTATTTCCATTGATATTGCTATGAAACTATCACGTATGATTGGAACAAGCATTGCATATTGGCTAAACCTGCAGAATGGGTATGATGCCTTAATTGCAGAGTTCAAGTCCGAAGAAGAGCTTATTCAGGAAAGAAGAGTCTTTGATCTTTTGGATTACAAATACTTCAGAGAACACTTTAATCTTCCGGATCTGCCTAGAAAAAAGGATGAGCAAATTGCACAGATTAGAAAACTGCTTAATGTTGCAACACTAACGGTTTTGATGCAGCGAAATATGGCAGTGAAATTTCGCAGTGCAACGGGTGAATTGTCTGTTGCTAATATCGTCAAAGCGAACACAATGGTGCAGCTTGCAACAAATACTGCCCTTAGGCAAAGTGCGCCTCGATTTAATAAAGCCTTATTTGAGGAAGCTGTTGATTATGCCCTTACACTAACAAAAAACCATGACACGTTTTATTCGCTTGTAAAGGAAGCGTTTCTCAAAGCCGGTGTTATTTTTGTTGTTTTACCTAATATTCCTGGTTCTAAAATTAATGGCGCAACCAAGAAGGTTGGGAATCATATCATGTTGATGGTAAATGACCGGAATCTTAATGCCGATACATTTTGGTTTACTTTATTCCATGAAATTGGACATATCATTAATGGGGATTATGGAATTTCCTTTGTCTCGGAGTCAGGAGAACATGAAGATAAAGCAAATAAATATGCAGAAGATATGTTGATTCCACGCGAGGAATATCTCGAATTTACTAAGCAGGATCAGTTCAACTTGTGCTCAGTCAAGGAGTTTTCTGATCAAATCAATCGCGATCCAGGAATTATTGTAGGAAGACTGCTAAATGACAATTTGATAGAACCTACAAATAGGTTCTTAAATTCCCTTCGGCATAAGTATAAGGTGAAATTATCTAATGGTGCCTGATAGGGTGATTACTATGGATAATCGTGAGATGAGAATGAATTCAGGGGATACACAAGGCGAATTTGTCAAGGTAATTTGTGTGGACGTAGCGATAAATGCATAATTTGAATTTATGGTGATGATTCTGCTGCGAGGTTTAACGGATTAGTTGTGCTAGGAAATACCTGGTATAACAAAAAAGAGAGCCACAGAGTGACTCCCCCAGTGTAGTCCGAAAACGTACACCTCAATCGTAATACTTAGTTTATCATATTGGAAGAAAAATTACAATAGTTTTTATTAATTACAATTGTAGTTACGAGTTTAAATAAGCTTCCAAAGCAGCTATCTTTGCACCTACATTTTGAGAGATAATCTTGTTGTATATGTTAGGAGCAACGGAATTTTGTAGTAATTGGTTTTGCTCCTTGTACTGAACAAGTAATTCTTTTGCTCTAAGGTTGCTAAAATCAATCCTTTTCAGTAGACAACAGATTATAATTATGTAATCAACTAATGAGTACAAGGTGATATTCTGAATCCCTGTTTCAGTTTCCACCCATCTTTTTAAAGCCGTATTAATTTTCCTATCTTTGAAGCGCGTATCAAAAATTATATTATTGTGAGCGACGGCATTTCTAAGAGCTTTTATTGTATACAAAATATTAGACAAAAGCCCGCGATTAGTATCTATAGAGACATCCAGCATATTCAATTGTTTGAGAATTTCTTCCATGGTTGATATATTCAGACATTCAAAAAAACTTGCAAGATCACTTAAGTATAATATTTCAAATATAACCCATAAAGGTGCATCTTCTCCACGATTGTAAAAGTGTCGTACCATCTGATTATCTTTTTTCTCTTCCTCTTTATATCGAGTTGACAATTTGGAATACACGCTGTTTCGCAAGTTCAAGCGTTTTAATTGTAGACGAGCATTAGCAGGATTATCGTTCATACGTTCCTTATAAACATAGTCGAAAGTTCCGTAGCGAAGTCTCGTGACAGCAGAATTACATACAATATTCTTAATTGCTGTTTCTATAAACATAAGATTCGGATATAATGCGGCTTTCATATTGTTATCATATTCTATTACTGCCACAACTTCACTAAAGTTGGTATATGGTAGTTGATTGTTGGCATTTTTGACAAAACGATACCCCTTATAGCCATGGTAATAGCCATAGCTGATGAGCTGTTGTTTCTGGTTGCGTCCACTTATTTGAACATTGCAGTCATTTCGCAAGTGTTTCATAAGTCCATTTGTTGTCAGTGGTAGATTCATTATGTTGCCTCCCTGTATTTCGCGTAACATAATTCTATCAAAGCTATTAAAGTCTTGCAAGAAGGAATGTTATTGAGGGTATTTGAAGTTTAATGGAGACAGCCAATAAATAATTTTTCATACTACAATAAGACCAGGCCTTTCGACCTGGTCTCAAACTGTTGACAAAGTCTTTTGGAGTATCATTATCCAAGGGACTTTTCTTTTGTTTTGGGCTAAATGTTCGGAGTTTGCCTTAAAAAGAAAAAAACTGACAAAAGATCAGCATATTTCTTGCCTCTTCTTGTCAGTATTTTCGCCAGTTTTTTCATATTCAGGCACGCAAAGGTGAGCCCAACCTTCATGGCCATTTTAGCTTTGCCGCGTTGCTGGGTATATCTCATGCAATGATTTTCTTTTGCTACACCAAATATTCGCTCTATGGTTTCCTTACGTTTATCATAGACATCTTTCATACCGGTGGTATGCCGGATATCTTCACATCTGTCCATATAGTCCTGCCATATATGTCTTGTTACCAGTTTCTGATGATTTTTGCTTTGTGTGCACTGTGACAGGTACGGGCAACTCTCACATATGCCAGGGTCACTTTTGTACTCGCGATATCCATCTCTGTTTGTTGTAGTGTATTTTAGTATCTGATTATTCGGGCATACATAGCAATCAAAGTACTCATCGTATACGTATTCGTATTTTCTGAAAAATCCTTTTTTAGTCATTGGTGCTTTATATGGAAATACAGGTGTAATTCCGTCATCTATCAGCATCTTTGCTATGGCAGGTGTTTTGTAACCTGCATCCGCTACTATTGCACCAGGATTAAACTTCTTGATCTTATCATATATTGCAGGAAAAGTTTTAGAATCATGTTCGTTTCCGGGATGAATTGAATATCCTAGTATCCAGCCATACCTGTCACAGGCAGCTTCCACAGCATATGCGAACACTTCTTTGTGTTCTCCCTTGTGGAACCATCCGCTTTCAGGGTCTGTGGTGCTTTCCTTCTTTTCCTTTAGATTTCCACTTGGCACTGAGGGACTATCGGGGTCGTTATCATCTTCATCTCTATCTCTAAGAGGTTTCTTGCCATGAGCTTCACGGTCTGCATTGATTTCACCCTTCAGCTGCTCATCGTAGAATCTTGCTGCTTTCTTGGCAACCAGAACCCTCTTTGATTTCTTTCTGTTAGCAGCAGCCTTTACATGAGTTGCATCAACGAAAACTGTAGAAGGATCTACAAGATCATGTTTCATGCACTGCATCAGAATGTTTGCAAAAATCTGCTCAAACAAATCCGTTCCTTCGAATCTTCTCTTGTAGTTCTTTCCGAAAGTACTGAAATGAGGAACCGGGTCAAAGAAATCCAACCCTAAGAACCATCTGTAAGCTACATTGACTTCAATGTCCTTTATTGTCTGGCGCATACTTTTGATGCCGAACATATACTGTATGATTGGTATCTTGATTAGCATAACCGGATCTATACTTGGTCTGCCATTGTCGGAAGAATATTTTTCCTCGACTAAATCGTATATGAATGAGAAATCCACTGTACTGTCAATTTTGCGAAGAATGTGATCATCGGGAACCAGTTGATCAAGAGAAACAATCTGCATCTGTCCTTTATTGCTTGCATTTTTAGTAATCATAGCGCACCTCTTTTCTTAGATAAATTATACCATAAAACCATTGAAAATTCAACGTTTAAGGAGATTCGCAGAACTAAAAATCGTACCAACTAAACATTGTGAAAGTGCCAAAAACAAGAGAAAGCCCACACTTTTGCATGTGGACTTTGTCTACAGTTTGAGACCAGGCCTTTCGACCTGGTCTTAAAAAACTTCTTAAGTTGTTGAGTCTTACATTAATCTCCTGCGACTATTTAACCTTTACAGCCTTGTAGAAAGTAGTCTTTGAAGCTACTAACTTACCTTCAGCGTTGTATACAGAAACCTTAACCTGGAACTTGTTTGTTCCCTTCTTCAGGTTCTTGTAAACGAACTTGTTGCTTGTAGTAGTCTTAACTGCCTTGAATGCCTTAGCACCAGGAGCCTTCTTGTAGAATGTGTACTTAACTGTGTATCCGTTATCCTTAATGTTTGCAACTGATCCAGTTACAGTAACCTTTACGCTCTTCTTAGTAACTTTCTTAACAGTGATCTTTCTTGCCATGTCAAGAAGGTCAGCCTTAGCGTCCTTGTCTCCGTACTTGTTAGCTTCCTTGTCAGCCTTAATCTTAGCTTCTAAGAATGCAAGCTTGTCGTAGTTTGTTACCTGATCAGCAGCCTTATATGGTTCTTCTGCATCATTGTAGTCCTTAACGAATGCATCGAATAGTGCCTTTGCAGCTTCTACCTGCGCTTCTGTAGCATCAGCTGGAAGGTTAGCAATCGCTGCGATTACATCGTTAAGGGCAGCAGCTCTAACCTTTTTAGCAGCCTTTTCTACATCTGACTTCTTAGCATAAGTTGCATAAGATGAACCTGTCTTGTACATGTCTGATGTTTCGTATGCTTTGATTTCAGCAAGAAGAGCATCAACAGTAGCCTTATCTGCAGCAGTTGGTTTTGCTGGAAGAGCTTTAACGTCTGCATCTAATTTAGTTACTAGAGCATTCTTTAACTGGTTAACTGCGTTGGTTAACTTTGCAGCATTGCTTGGTGCAACACCGTAGTTATCATCTAAGTCAGTAACTGCCTTGAATGCAGCTTCTACAGCTTCTTTGTTGTCTAATGTGATGTAAGAAGGTAATGCCTTGATTGTATCTTCAACAGCCTTCTTTGCAGTAGCGATCTCACCCTTAGTTGGAAGCTTGTCGCATTCTGCCTTTGCAGCATCGTATAATGCAGCAACTTCAGCATTAGTTCTTGCGTTGTTTGTTGCATAGAAATCAGCCATAGTATCGTCGCTCATGATTGTTCTGTAACCAGCTTCCCATGACTTAGTATCTCCGTTAAGAAGATCAACGTACTTAACTAATTTTGTTTTGTTTGCAGCAAACTGAGTTAATGCCTTGATTGCTGTTTTAACTGCAGCCTTGTCAGAGATTCCAGCTACTGAAACTGTGCTTGGAAGTGCATCTAACTGTTCTCTTGTTGTAGCTGCATTGATCTTATCGATTACAGCCTGATACTTAGCTTCAACCTTAGTCTGTTCTAATGCATAGTACTTAGCATCACCGTTTACGGCGAATAATTCCTTCTGCATTTTTGCCTTAAGAGCAGCAATTGCAGTTTCTTTTTTCCAATCTAGGCTCTGTTCTGAAACCTTTGCATTCTGCTTAAGGTCGTAAGTTGTTACGGCACCAGTCGATTTATAAATTGCGACCTTTGCATCAGCCAAGTTCTTGTCGATAACTTTTGCATCGTATAGTAATGCGCCTGCAGCATCAACAGTTACCTTTAATGTAGCTGCTTCATCTTCTAATGCAGTGTAGTATCCCTTAATAGTTGCAAAGTTGTCAGCAACGTCTGGAATAGTACTTACTGTTTCATTCTCAATTCTTGAGTACATAACTTCTTTGTAAGCTGCGGTTAATTTCTTTGCTGCGCTTGCATTACTGATATTATTAGAGATGTATGCAGCTGCCTTGCTATCTACTTCTGCTTTTAACTTAGCTTCTGTAGCTTCATCTGTGATTGCACCAGCTTCTAGATCCTTGATTGTAGGAACATTCTTAGCGTTTGCAATTTCGTATGAAACGTATACAGTCTTGCTGTCAGCATCTACATATGATACTGTTTCAGTATTTGCAGCTTTTTCTAATAATGCTAACTGGCTGAAAACATCATTGTAAGCCTTTGTGATTCTGCTATCAGCATTTGAAGAAGTTAACTGTGCAATGTAAGTCTTGTTAACTGCATCGATAGCATCATCTCTTAAGTCTGTAGCAAACTGCTTGTAAGTTACCTTGTAAAGGTTGCCAGTAGTTACAGCTGCTGCAGCGTTGTAGTGAGCATCAGTCATTTCCTTGTCAGCATAAAGTGCAAGGTTGATTTTGTTTAATTCAGCCTTTACTTCTTCTTTGTAGCTGTCAAATGCAAGTTCCATAGTTTTGTTGAAATATGGCTTGCTTGTGTCAGTGCTTAATACTAGAGCATTGAACTCAGCTTGAGTATCAACATCAGTGATACTCTTACCGTTAAGGTCACCATACTTATTAGCGTCGTTTAGAGGGGCTGTAAAATCGTTAGCAGCTTTCTGAGCTTCTAAAACACTCATGTAAGTGTCGTAAACTTCCTTAGCGATTTTTTCATAAACGGATTTGTCAACTGTTACAGTAGCACTTCCAACTGTTTCAGTGTATTTATCAGCTAGTGTAGCAACGCAATCATTGTACTCTTTTGTCAGAGCTTTCTGATTGTTAGCATATACATCTGCTGTTGATCCAGCTGGTACAGCAGCGAATACGCTACCAGCAGCACCGAAAGTGTAAGTGAAGACTACTGACAATGCAAGAAGCATTGATAAGAATTTCTTCATTTCGAATTTCCTCCCTTTTAATAAGTTCTTATTTTCTGTAGTATTTGTTTTCTCTGTGCGTGGGCACACAAATCTACAAATGAAAAATATAGTTCACAATGAACTTGGGGTGGGAACATCCTGAACAAAAGCGAGGAAAACTGAAATATGCTTGACTCATTCCTGACATTCGGCTAAAATACAATTATAATATGAATTAGCCGAAGCAGGCGCTAGGTGAAAGACGGTAGGCAGTGGGCGACGAACAATCGACATAAGCGAAGGGAGGACGCTAAAATGAATTATATAAAAAGAAATTTAGAAAAGGTCGTAAACCAAGTGACAAAGGAATATCCTATTATTCTTGTTACGGGACCAAGGCAGGTTGGAAAAACTACTATGCTTCAAAAGTTAATGGAGGGGACCGATAGAGACTATGTAACCTTGGATGATTTAAACGAGAGGAGCATTGCAAAGACTGATCCAGAATTGTTTTTGCAACTTCACAAGCCACCGGTTTTGATTGATGAGGTTCAATATGCACCGGAATTATTTACCTATATAAAAATACATGTCGACAAAACGCATGAACCAGGAGCGTTCTGGCTTACAGGGTCTCAAGCATTTAGCCTGATGAGAGGTGTACAAGAATCTCTAGCCGGAAGAGTAGCAGTGCTTTCACTTACATCTTTGTCTCAAGCCGAAATATCTGGCAACGAAATGGAACCATTTATCATTGATTTAGATGCATTAAATCATAGAAAATCCTGCCGAAAAGAGGCTGACGCGAGAGAGATTTTTAGGCGTATCTACATGGGGTCTATGCCTGCAATCGTGAGCGGTGTCAACAGCAATAGCCAAATATTCTACAGCAGTTATTTGTCTACGTACATCGAAAGAGACGTAAAGGAACTGTCTGATGCTATAGATTCGCTGAAATTTCTAAAATTTATCACAGCGGTAGCAGCACGGTGTGGGCAGATGGTCAACGTAGCGGAAATTGCTAGAGATGCTGACATTAATCAGACACAGGCAAAGAATTGGCTTGCCATTTTAGAAACGCTAGGCATAATTTTCTACCTGCACCCTTATTCTAACAATTTGCTGAAGCGATTGGTCAAAACTCCCAAACTCTATTTCTACGACACGGGTCTAGTTTGTCATTTAACAAAATGGAGTAGCGCAGAAACTCTAGAAAGCGGTGCCATGAACGGAGCAATCCTGGAAAACTATGTGGTTTCAGAAATCATGAAAACCTACCTGAATTGTGGCAAGGAACCCTATTTATATTACTATCGAGACAAGGATGCGAAAGAAATAGATATAGTGCTTGAGCACGATGGGGTTTTGAACCCTATTGAAATAAAGAAAACCTCAAACCCAGGGTCAGAACTAACAAAGGTGTTTAATCTTTTGGACAGATCCTCTACTCCCCGCGGAAAAGGCGCGGTGATTTGTATGAAGCCATTTCTCAGCGCGATTGATAGAGACAATTTCATTGTGCCGATCTGGATGATTTAAATAGACACAAATAAACAAAGCCCGCCCCACAAATGGGGCGGGCCCGTTACACAAAGAGGATAAAGCTGTTTAGTTCCTTACGCAAACCTTATTTCTATTTATCTCTCTTTATTATTCTTCAAAATAAGTCTCTTATATTTACTAGAGTATGTCCATACTTTTGATGAAAGTGTGGAGCAGCTCTTTGCATTAATTGATGAAACCTTTTTTGCCGTTGCAAGCCAAGGCTTCCAGTCAAAGTTTGCTCCGCCGTATGGCTTACCAGAGGTCTTGTAGTAGTTGTCGAAGATGTTTCTCTTCATTACGTCGTATCCACCGCCGTAGTAGCCGATTAGCTGTCCTCTGAACAGCTTCTTGCTAGAACTACCAGTGACTTTACCTGTGGAATAATTGTTTTTTACATACCCATTAAGAACGTCAGCTTCAGCAGCTATACCACCTTCGAAGCCGGTTCCTTTGTGACTGATCGCACCAGTGTTATAGCAGTTTCTCATATCCGCGCAAAAACCTGCAACTCCACCTGCGTTGGCTTTGACCTTGCTCTTTACGGAGATAGCGCCTTTGTTGTATGACTGATCAATCTTGTTCACGTTGCCTGCTACGCCTGCTAAAACGATGCTTCCGGCAGAATATGTAGGTACACCTGTGTAGGAAATTGCGCCGCTGTTGCTACACTTAGATACAGAACTCTTTTGACCGCTGATTTCGCAAACTACGCCTGAAACACATACGCCGTAATTGCCTTTCGCATTATTTGTTACGGTAAGTTTTCCGGAATTTGTGCAGGAAACAAAGTTTGACTTGGAGTAAACCACTATGCCTGCAATCTTAGGGACAAAGTTGTAGGCTGCGGTTGCCTTTTTTCCTACGATAGAAAGATTTCCAGAGTTTTTACAATTCTTAACGGCAGCTGAACCCAGGTAGTTAGCAGCGATGCCTGCAACTGCACATTCGTCACTACCCCAGTCTTTGCTCGGAGTGTGGGTAACGGTTATGTTGCCTTTGTTGGTGCAGTCTGTAATTGTGCCCTTGGTTGCGCGATTGATTAAACCTGAAATTACCGGTGCGGATTGCCCAATATGGGTAATCTCGATGTTAATACCGTTTGTACAGTTCTTGAAGGTTACGGCGCCGGAATCACTTCCAACAAAACCAGCAGCGTCGCACTCATCGTAGTCTTCTATATCACGGTTCTTGATTTTGATTGTGCCAGAAGTTTTCACATTGATATATGAGCAATTTTTGATCGTGCGATAATACCGTATGCGCTTCCGCCGTCGCTCAAGTTGATGTTAACATTAGACATTGTCAGATTCTTAAATGTTGCACCTTCCGCATTTTTGAATAGTGCCACGTTCTGACTAAAGCCTAGAGTCTCGTACTTGTAGCCATTCAGCTTGTGACCATTTCCGTCAAGTGTACCTGTAAATGGCTTCTTATCATTTGCAAATAGTATCAAATTGGCCGGCACCTGGATGTCATTCGCCAGGTAGTATTTGCCGGATGGATTTTTCTCCATAGCCTTAAGATCATCGGCTGTTGAAATTGCAGTGCCCTCAGTCCCTGCATACGCAAACTGCAGTCCCGCGCCTGCTGGCATGGTCAGAGCAACGGCCAAGGCTAATAAAATTGATAATAATTTCTTCATTTGTGGTCCTCCTTCGATTTAGGAAGATTTTTCTTTTTTAATTATATCATAAAATAAGGTAGCACAGGAGAGATGGCTCGAAATGTGGTTTTCGTAGCCTAAAATGTAGAGCGAGGCGGTATAATTCTATCAATCGTGGCACATTTAGAGTTTTTATTCTTGCCAGTTCCAATCCTCGGATCTGAATAAGGAAGTTGGCGCTTGGCTTTGCCCACATATCATGCTATATCTCAAGGAAAGGGACAATTTTGTATAGAAAGCGATACAAAGAGTCTTCCAGCAATCAGGCGCAATAGAAAAACCATAGCGATACGCAGGGAATTTGGCAGTGTTTGGGCGATATTTTGGTACTAGCCATATTGATGTGACCCGAATGTGCCACAAATGATAGAATCGACACTTTAAGTTTCTTAAATCTCCTTAATCCGCAATAATTCTAATTGCTATAATATGGTTTTATGGTAAAATATGACTAGCAGCAAATATTCGTTATATCAAAACTCATAATTAGCGGAGGCAATTAAGAAAGGGGAAGCGAAAATGAAAAAAATATTAGCGGTGCTATTAAGCATGGCGATGGTTGTGTGCATGATGCCGACGGCAGTTTTTGCCGCAGGCGAAACACCAGCGAGCAAAATCGACTTAGAAAACGCAACTATCACATTATCAGCAACTGCAGCTGTGTATAATGGCAAAGTTCAGACGCCTACAATCACTGTTAAAGATGCGGCTGGTAAGGAAGCAAAATTAGACACTGACTACACAATTAAGTGGGTTAAGGGAGATCTTGCGAAAAAGGACGATTTCACCAGTGCAACAGAGGCGAGCGAACTAAAGGATGCCGGAACTTACAGTGTTCTGATTTCGGCAAAGACTGACAGCGCTGTATTACAGGGTGAACCGGTAATCAAGCAGTTCAAAATTGACAAGTACGACCTAAGCAAGGTAATCATCCTTGTAGCTGACCAGATTGCTGCACCTAGTGGTAATACTCTAGCGGCAGGCTCACTAAGCTATTACTATGAAGGAAGAACAATGCCGGCGGCAGATGTAACGAATATCTTTGATCCAAACCTAAAGGTCACATTGACTGGAGATGCAACAAAGGGTTACACTGCTAGCTTCACTATGGATAAGGCAAACGGCGATGCAGACAACTTCTCTGGAGCAATTCCAAGTACCGGTTTCAAGGTTGTAAAGAACATAAGCGACTGCATAGTTAAATCTGTTAACGGTACTGAAGTGCTAAGCGTTATCTCTGGCGGAGCTTATGATAACACAAATAAGAACGTAGCGGGCTTATTCTCACTATATGATGGCGATACTAAGTTGACTTATGGAACAGACTACACTGTAAGTACAGATGATGCAAAAACTGCGGGAGAACATGCTGTTACTATTAAAGGAATCGGCAAGTACGGTTCAACTAAACCAGCAACATTGAAAATTGATCCAAGAAATGCAAATACTTACGTTAGAGCTGATGCAATTCCAGACCAGACATTTGCATCACAGACAAGCGTTGAACCTGTACTTAAAGACACTACTCTAAATAAAGTTTTAGAACAGGGCAAGGATTATGTGGTTACTCCACCTAGCGCAGTGGCTGCAGGAAACAAGAACTCGGTTAAAGTTACTTTTATTGGGAACTACACTGGAGCAGATTTGGACATTTCATTCAACGTTGTTGCTAACGACAAAAACGTTGCAGGAACAGGAATCGCTGTATCCTACAACGGCAAAGACATCTCAAACGGTGGTCTTATAGTAACAGGCGGCATGTACAATGGAGCATCTCAGCCACTATATGGAATTTCAGTATACACAGTTGATGGGACAAAGAGAACAGATTTATCATCAAATTATTACACAATCAGCTACGAATACACTGATTCCAAGGGTAAGACTGTTGCAACAACATCACCTGTAGATGCAAAGACATACAGTGTATACCTTGTAGGCAGAAACGGATACGCAGGTAAAAGACTTCTTGGAACATATACAATTCAGAAGTACAACATGAGCTATGTCGATGTAAACGTATATATGGCAAATGCAGTTGCAACTCCAACCGTTACAGTTAAGTCAAAATACGAAAACATCACATTTACAAAAGATAAGGACTTCACATTTACACACTGGGTGAACACATCAAAGGGAACCGTTACAGTATCCGTTACGGCAGTAGTAGACGGAAACTTAACAGGATCCACTAGTGTAACTAGCCCTATTACAGCGAAGTCAATTACATCCTGCTCTGCTAGTTTTGTTAATAACAGAAACAGCGCAATCTACACAGGATACGTAATTACCCCAGACGTAATCGTTAGAGACGGATACACAACTTTAACAAAGGGAACACACTACAAAGTTGTGTACAAGAACGCTGCTGGAAAGACAGTTTCCGCAATTAAGGACGCTGGCACTTACACAGTAGAAATCCAGGGCATGGGTGCATACGTTGGAACATTGACATTGTACTTCACAGTAACAGGAAACGATATCAGCAACTACACTGTAACATTAAAAGAAAATTCAGTGAACGCAACTGGAATGATCCAGATTCCAAGAATTGATTCCGTTAAGAGCGGAAACAAGGTTCTGGCTACATCAAACTACACAGTTTCTTACCAGGATGCAGCAGGCAAGACTGTTAGCATTATCAAGGACCCTGGCATATACAAGGTTGTAGTAACAGGTAAGGGCGCGTACTCCGGAAGCACATACGCTACATACAGAGTCGTTGGCCTGACTCAGACAATAACAACAGGCAAAGATAGCTACAAGGCATACCCTACAACAGATGATTTCGACCTTAACGCAAAGAGTGACTACGCATTATCAAAACTTACTTACACTTCAAGCAACCCAGCTGTTGCAAGTGTTTCCGCAAACGGAACAGTAACAATCAATAAGGTTGGTAGAGCAGTAATTACAATTAATGCATCTCAGGTAGGAAAGTACGAAGCAGCATCAAAGAGTGTAATTATCAAAGTTTACCCTAAGAAGACTGTAATTACAAGAAGTCTCTGGACAGGTGGAAACGCTAAGCAGTTCAAGGTAAGATGGAATTACCAGGATGGAGCTACTAAGTATCAGATCAGATACTCAAGATACAGCGACTTCAACAAGTACTCAACTAAGAACGTGGCTTCACGTGGAAACAACAATTACGCTACACAGACAAATACAGTTAAGAAGCTGAGATCAAACACTAAGTACTTTGTTAAGGTAAGAGCAATCTACGTTGATGAAGAAAGCGGCGCAGTTTACTATGGAAGATGGTCTAACGTAAGAAGTATCAAAACAAAATAAAATCAAATTATAATTTAATAAGACTCAAAAATCCCCTTGCAATACCATTATTGCTGTGATATAATTTAACAGCTGTGGAAAGACAGCAAATATTATGCACGGATGTGTCCGAGCAGGAAAGAGGTATAACATGAGGGAAGGAATCCATCCTGATTATAAGGAATGTAAAGTAACTTGCGCATGTGGAAACAGCTTTGTGACAAAGTCAATCAATTCTGAAATGAGACTTGATGTTTGCTCAGCATGTCATCCGTTCTTTACAGGACAGCAGAAGTTCATCAACCGTGGTGGACGTGTTGAAAAGTTCAAGAACAAGTACAACCTGTAATCTATATAATCAGAAGAACCAAGACCGGAAATTTTTCGAAATTTCCGGTTTTTTAACATATTTATAGTAAAAACCCTTAGAATTCCATATTTTCTAAGGTATTTTTCGTTTTACGGTATTCCGAAAACGAGTTAGATATGATACAATATTAAATTGAATGAAATTGTGTAAGCTTTGATATTTCAAGGAGAATAGAACATGTTTGATAAATTGGACTTCATAGTTGAGAAATATGAAGAAATGTCTCTGAAGGTGTCAGACCCAGAGATAATTAACAACCAGCCGTTATGGCAGAAATACATTAAAGAAATGGGCGAAATGGAACCCATTGTAAAAAAATATGAAGAGTATAAGAAGGCAAAGGAAGAGCTGGCAGACGCCAAGGAAATCGTAGAAATGGAATCCGATGAGGAAATGCGCGACCTGGCAAAGATGGAAATCAGCGAGCTTGAGGATCAGATTGAAAAAAATGAAGATGAGTTAAAGATTCTTCTTCTTCCAAAGGACCCTAACGATGAGAAAAACGTAATTCTTGAAGTTAGAGCAGGAACAGGCGGCGAAGAGGCAGCACTGTTTGCTCAGGAACTTTTAAGAATGTATATGAGATATGCGGAAAGAAGAGGTTGGAAGACAGAACTTATGGACGTTAACGACACAGGAATCGGTGGAGTTAAGGAAGCGGTAGTTTTGATAAAAGGTAAGGGTGCGTACTCCAGACTTAAGTACGAGAGCGGCGTTCACAGAGTTCAGCGCGTGCCGGAGACAGAGTCAGCGGGAAGAGTTCACACTTCAGCGGCAACAGTTGCAGTGCTTCCGGAAGTTGACGACGTGGAAGTTGACCTGAACCCTAACGACGTAAGAGTTGACGTTTACAGAGCGTCAGGAAACGGCGGACAGTGCGTAAATACAACGGACTCAGCTGTTAGATTGACACATATACCGACAGGCCTGGTTGTAACATGCCAGGACGAAAAGTCACAGATTAAGAATAAGGAAAAGGCATTTAAGGTTTTGAAATCCAGACTTTACGACATGATGCTTTCCGAACAAAACAAGGAAATCTCCGAAGCTAGAAAGAGCCAGGTTGGCTCCGGCGACAGAAGTGAAAGAATCAGAACTTTCAACTTCCCGCAGGGCCGTGTAACTGAGCACAGAATCGGCCTGACACTTTACAAGCTAGCTCAGATTATGGACGGTGACCTTGATGAAATTATTGATGGCCTGATTACAAGCGATCAGGCTGAGAAGATGAAGAATTTCTAATAGTTTGCAGGAGGAATAATTTTGGAAACTAAGATTTTTACTGATACTGAAGGGGATATAATCGATGCCGCCAGGATAATTGCGGACGGTGGACTTGTTGCCTTCCCGACTGAGACAGTTTATGGCTTGGGCGCCGACGCTCTTAATGCTGAGGCCGTTGGCAAAATCTACGCGGCAAAGGGCAGACCTTCCGATAATCCGATGATTGTCCATATCGCTGAGGAGTCCGATTTATCAAAACTCACAGAGAGCGTAACCCCAGACATGGAAGCTCTCATGGATGTTTTTTGGCCGGGCCCGCTTACAATGATTGTAAAGAGAAGACCTGAGGTGCCTAATGTCACTACAGGTGGACTAGACACAGTAGGTGTAAGAATGCCTGCCAACGAGATTGCACTTAAATTAATAGAAAAAAGCGGATGTCCAATTGCGGCACCTAGCGCTAACCTTTCCGGCAAGCCAAGCCCGACAACATGGCAACACGTAGTTGAGGATTTGGAAGGAAGAGTAGATGGTATCATCCAGGGCGATGATTGCGAGTTCGGAATCGAGTCCACTGTTGTGGACATGACTGGCGATGTGCCGATGATTTTGAGACCGGGCGTTATTACCTCAAGAGATATAGAGGCAATACTGCGCAAGCCTGTTTTACTAGATCCTACGTTAAACAAGAGACCTGATGAGATTGAGGGCGACTTCAAACCGAAAGCGCCGGGCATGAAGTACAAACACTATGCGCCGAAGGCGAATATGACTATATACGAAGGTGAGGACAAGGAAGCTGTCTTTGCGGCCATAAACATGGATAAGGCGGAGCGCGAGGCGTTGGGCGAGAAGGTTGTGGTTATAAATTACGACAGCGAGCACCCTGAGCGTGCGGCAAAACATTTCTTTG
Organism: Clostridia bacterium; assembly: GCA_030537495.1. GTDB lineage: Bacteria > Bacillota > Clostridia > Peptostreptococcales > Anaerovoracaceae > Senimuribacter. The sequence continues at coordinate 17,908 of JAUNMH010000011.1, forward strand.
CGGAGCTTAGGGCGGCGGACCAGCATGGCGCAGATGCCATTCTTGCAGCGGCCATTGAGGAAAAAGGAATTGGCTTCTCAGTTATGAACAGAATGCTGAAATCAGCAGGATATAATATTAAGAAAGTACAAAAAGAGGTAGATAAAATGATTATTGCACTGGCAAGTGACCACGGCGGATTCAAACTTAAGGAACAGATTAAGCAGCATCTTGAGGACAGAGGAATTCAGGTTAAGGACCTGGGAACTCACACTGAGGAATCTGTAGATTATCCAATTTTCGGTGAAAAGTGTGGACACGAAGTTGTTTCAGGTGTTGCTGACCTTGGTATCGTTGTATGCGGTACAGGAATCGGCATCTCTATTGCAGCTAACAAGGTTAAGGGCGTAAGATGTGGGCTTTGCACTTCTGTTGAAATGGCGAAGTTGACTAAGCAGCACAATAACGCAAACATTTTAGCCCTAGGTGGCAGAACTACTGACCCTGAGTTAGCAATGGAAATCGTAGACACTTGGCTTGACACTGAGTTCGAAGGTGGCAGACACCAGAGACGTGTGGATATGCTAGACAATATGTAATTTGATAATATTATGCGAGGAGAACTAGGGAAATGAAAAATTTTATTCCTGATAATATCAGTGAACACGATAACGTTTTTGACGTGCTAAAGGAAAGAGGATTTATCGAGCAGACTACTGACGAGGATGCAGTTAGAGAGCTTTTAGGCAAGGAAAAAGTAAAGTTCTATATTGGTTTCGACCCTACTGCAGACTGCTTGCACGTTGGACACTTTATGCAGGTAATCATCATGATGTACATGCAGAAGTATGGCCACACTCCGGTAGTTTTGATTGGCGGCGGCACAGGCATGATCGGCGACCCATCCGGCCGTCAGGACATGCGTAAGATGATGACTGTTGACACTATCGACGAAAACTGCAGACAGTTCAAGAAACTATTTGACAAGTTCTTAGACTTTGACGAAGAGTGGAAATACGAGGGCAATGAAGGCGTTTACCAGCCAGGTCACGAAACTAAGACTCCTGACCCTGGCAAGGCTATTGTAGTAAACAACGCTTCATGGTTAAGACCTCTTAACTACATTGAATTCGTAAGAGAAATCGGAACTCACTTCAATGTAAATACAATGCTTAGAGCTGAATGCTACAAGCAGAGAATGGAAACAGGTCTTTCATTCCTTGAATTTAACTACATGTTAATGCAGGGTTACGACTTTGCTGTAATGGCAAGAGACTTTGGCGTAAAGCTTGAATTCGGTGGAAACGACCAGTGGTCCAACATGATTGCTGGTAAGCAGCTTTCAAGAAAATGGCTGGACATCGATGTTGAAGCTATGACTTTCGCGCTTCTTACAAACAGCGAAGGAAACAAGATGGGCAAAACTCAGAAAGGTGCTTTATGGCTATCTGCTGACAGAACTTCTCCATACGAATTCTACCAGTACTGGAGAAACGTTGCCGATGCTGACGTTGACAAGTGCTTACGTATGCTTACATTCTTACCAATGGACGAAGTTAAGCGTCTATCTTCTCTTGAAGGTGCTGAAATCAACAAGGCCAAGGAAATCCTTGCTTATGAAGTAACTAAGCTTGTTCACGGTGAAGAGGAAGCTATAAAAGCTCAGGAAGGCGCAAGAGCTGCTTTTGGTGGCGGCGCTGGCGGCAACATGGCCAACATCCCTACAACAGAAATGGCTGCAGCTGACTTTGAAGGCGAAGGCAAGGGTGTCCTAACTCTTATCAAGGACTTAGGACTGGTGCCATCAAACGGCGAAGGCAGAAGAACTGTTGAACAGGGCGGCCTATCCATTAATGGCGAAAAGGTAACTGACCCTAAGACTATGATTACGCTTGACATGTTTAAGGATGGCGAGATTGTGATTCAGAAGGGCAAGAAGAAGTTCCAGAAGGTGACAATTAAATAGTTGCGAATAAACAGTGTGGGTGCAAAAGTCCTCGTCGCTAGGCGACTGCGGGAAAATTGCACCCACACTTTTATTTGCAACCACTGGACTGCTGACGCAGGGGAAGGTGGGAAAACTGCCATTGCAGCACTTTTCTGTTATAGCAAATATTTAATTGTAACCCCCTTGCGCTCAAGGGGCGGCGGGAAGCTAGCGATTCATGGTGGAAGCCTGTCAGCTCGCCCCAAATGCCCTATTTTTAGCGATTCGTGACAAATGGACCGCGCAAATCTATCAAATGTGGCACATTTTGACTTTTTCCTCACGCCAGTTCCAACGACAGGGTCTGAGTGGTAAATAATGCAAATTATTTCAGTCAGCTTTACCCACATTCCATGGGTTATCTTGAGTAAAGGGACAATTCTTGCATAGAAAGTAATACAAGAGTCTTCCCAAACCCTGACGCAATCGAAGAACAGGGCGGTATGGTTGGGATTTTGCCGAGATTTTGGTACCAGCACCCATAAATAATGGAGAATGTCCCACAAGTGATAGAATAGCATCTTTCTCCTGAAACAGAATAAAACCTAAATCTTGAAGAAACGTAATAAAATAGCGTTTGGAACTTTGAAGAAACGCAATAAAATGGCGTTACAAATCTTGAAGAAACGTATAATTTACTTGAAAATAATCTTGAAGAAATGTATAATACGAGATGAAAGCATTGCAAATAGGAGGTGCGGGCTATGTATTTCAAAAGAAAGGCATATGATAAATTGCTAGAGTGGAAGAAGAATTATTCTAGTGATTATGCAGTTTTGCTTGAGGGCGCGAGACGTGTAGGAAAGTCGACCATTGCAGAAAATTTTGGACGCAATGAGTATAAGTCTTATATTTTGATTGATTTCTCAAAAGCAGCAAATAACATAATTGATTGCTTCGATGATATAGGAAATTTGGATATGTTTTTTTTGAGATTGCAGGCGGAGACCGGCGTAACTTTGTATAAAGGGGATTCTCTAATTATTTTTGACGAGGTTCAGCTGTTTCCTAGAGCAAGGCAGGCGATAAAACATCTGGTAGCAGATGGGCGATATAGCTATGTTGAAACGGGGTCATTGATTTCTATTAAGAAAAATGTGAAGGATATTCTTATACCGTCGGAGGAAATGAAGATACAGGTGTACCCTATGGATTATGAGGAATTCTGCGAAGCGACAGGAAAAAGTTTTGATATATTGAGGAAAGTGTATGATGCTGGCGTTGCTATTGGTCAGGCGACGAATCGCACTTTGATGAGAGATATGAGAATTTATATGGCTGTAGGGGGAATGCCACAGGCGGTTGAGGCATATGTGAATGGCAAAGATTTTTCGCAAATTGACCAGGTAAAAAGGCAGATACTTGCTCTTTATGAAGATGACTTTAAGAAAATTGATGCATCTGGGAGAGTTGCTTCGCTATATCATTCCATACCGGCACAGTTGGCGAAGGATGCGAAGCGATATAATATGACCTCGGCTATGGGGAAAAGAATGGGGGCTAAGGCGGAGGAACTATTATATGACCTAATAGATTCTAAAACTGTATTGCCTTGTTACAATTCGACGGATCCACGTGGGAGCTTGGCAAATACAAAAGACTTTGATTGCTTTAAGCTTTATATGTCTGATACAGGATTATTTGTGACGCTTATGTTTATTGATCGCCCCGTAGCGGAGAATGATGTATATGGAAAGCTGCTTTCGGATAAGTTGCCTGCAAACCTGGGATATCTATATGAAAACCTTATGGCACAGATGATAGCATCATCAGGGCGGGAACTTTTCTACCACGTATGGGAAAAAGAAAACAGTACGCATTATTATGAGGTGGATTTCTTGATTAGTAGAGGAAGCAAGATTGATGCTTTCGAAATTAAATCTTCCGGAATAGGAAAGCATGAGTCCATAACTGAATTTGCCAGCAAATATTCAAGTAATATAAGTCATACCTATTTATTATCACAAAAGGACGTTGCCAAGCAAGGAATGTTAAAGATGAGGCCTTTCTACTTAGTACCGTTCATAATAGAAGAGAAATAAAAAACAGTGGGTGCAATTTTTCCACAGTCGCGCATGACTTTTATTTAACGCGGCTAGGACTTTTGCACCCACTGTTTATTATTGTCATTGTCGATTTATTTCATTAGTTTTTTAAGCAGCACTGGTGTGATAATTGTTGTAATGATTACTACCAGTACGATAGGTGAGAATAGGTCGCCGCCTAGAAGGCCTAGGCTGTAACCTTTCTGTGCTACGATTAGGGCAACTTCACCTCTGGATACCATTCCAATACCGATGTGGAATGAATCGTCTGCGCTGTATCCGCAAAGTTTTGCCCCAAGACCGCAGCCTATTATCTTACTTATAACTGCCACTATTAGAAGCAGAATTGAGAAGATTAAGAACGACTTGGTCATGCCGTCTAATTCGGTTTTGATACCAATGCTTGCGAAGAAGATTGGTGAGAAAAACAGATAGCTTGGAACTGTCATTTTTCTTGCGATGTCTGTACGTGCTTTGAATGTTGAAAGCATTACGCCGACTAGGTAAGCGCCTGTGATATCAGCGATTCCGAAGAACTTTTCGGACGCGTAGGAAACGATAAGAACAAGTGCCATAACGTAAATGGAAATTCTTCTCTGACCTGCGCCTTTGTCAAGCTGATCTTTTAGTTTGTCCATGATGAAGGCCATAGTTCCCATTGCGATGATGTATAAACCGATTTTTAGGAATACAACACCGATGCTTACTGAAGTGTCCTTCATGCTTGTTACAATTGTTAGAATTATGATACCGATGATATCGTCAAGTACGGCTGCTCCCAAAATGGCACTTCCAACGGGTCCGTTGAGCTTGCCCATTTCACGAAGAGCTTCTACTGTGATACTTACTGATGTTGCAGTTAGGACAACGCCCATGAATACTGCTTTAAGAACTTCATTGAAGTTGCCTGGATCTACGTCGAAGTAGAAATAATAAGTAGCAAAACCACCAATGAGCGGAACGAGTACTCCGCACGATGCGATTACTACGAAAGCGACTGCGTTTTTCTTAATTTCCTGAAGGTCTGTGTCAAGTCCTGCAATGAACATTAGAAGGATAACGCCTATTTCCGCTGTTTTTGAAAGGAAATCTGTCTCAGAAACTAAACCGAGAACAGAAGGTCCCAGGATTACTCCGGCAATAAGTGCACCGACTACCTGGGGCATATTTACCTTTTCGGATGCCTCACCAAGGAATCTTGTTGAAAGAATGATGATGGCAATCGTTAATAGAAAGCTAAAATCTTCCATGAATTTACCCCCCTTATACACTACACATAATACAGTTTTGTTGAGTTTTGGAACATCAGCGCTTTGCGGGATTAAAGCGTTGATTTTCCACGCGTTAGGACCTTTTTTTAGGCCCACAAAAAGGCCTCTTGAAAAGGCCCTTCGTTTACGTCGCAGATGATTATAGCACCGCGCGAGGGAATTGTCCACCCCAATTTGAAAAATATTTTTGATTTTTCTTCCTATATATATAGGTGAACCCGAATTAAACATGTTGCGAACCAAAAATGTGTATGAAATGTAAAAAACTCCTTGCATTTGAGAATTTCATACTGTATAATATTCGTGCACTGTGTTTAGGACAGTGGCTAATAAAGTTGCAAGGCAGAGCTTTTGCCCGGTAACCTTGCAAGCTAAAAGTTATTTTTTAGTAATGCTGAAAAAGATCGGCGACAGTCGATTCTAGTAGGCAGAACCGAAAAGGATTGAAAAATCTCAGTAGGTAGAAAGGAAGAAAGATGAAATCTTACATCGCAAAACCTGCAGAAGTAGAACGTAAGTGGTACGTTGTTGATGCAGAAGGAAAAACTCTAGGTAGATTAGCTTCTGAAGTTGCTTCCGTATTAAGAGGAAAGAACAAGCCAATCTATACACCACATGTTGACTGTGGAGACTACGTAATCGTAATCAACGCAGAAAAGATCGAAGTAACTGGAAAGAAGAGAAAAGAAAAGATCTACAAGAGACACACTGGATACCCAGGTGGATTAAGAGAATTATCTTTTGAAAAGTTACAGGCTAAGAAACCTGAAGAAATTATTAACCACGCTGTTAAGGGCATGCTTCCAAAAGGAAAGCTTGGCAGACAGATGTTTAAGAAGCTTAAGGTATATGTTGGACCTGAACATGCACATGCTGCTCAGAAGCCAGAAACATTAGAATTTTAAGGAAAGGGAGGAATAAACAATGGCAAAATTACAATACCAGGGTACAGGTAGAAGAAAACATTCAGTTGCTAGAGTTAGATTAATCCCTGGAACTGGAAAAATCACTGTAAACAAGAAAGACCTAGAAGATTACTTCGGAATGGAAATCGTTAAGAGAGAAGTAAAGAGACCTTTCACTATCGCTGGATGCGAAGGAAAGTTCGACGTAATCGCTACTGTAAATGGTGGTGGATTCACAGGACAGGCTGGTGCTCTTAGACACGGTATCTCAAGAGCTCTTTGTCAGGCAGACAAGGATGCTTACAGAGCTCCTCTAAAGGCAGCAGGATTCTTAACTAGAGACTCCAGAATGAAGGAAAGAAAGAAATACGGACTTAAGAAAGCAAGAAAGGCTTCACAGTTCTCAAAGAGATAATTATTTATCTTTTTACATTTCGCAAATCAAAACCTCGGAAATTCAACCTTCCGGGGTTTTATATTTGGCAAAAAACTTATCAAACGCCTTGCCTATAACTTTACCAATCGCTTTACCACGATAAAATCTTGTATACAATGTGTTGTGCTGTAGAGAGTTTTGTGATAAAATACATAAGTTGGCATTGTTCAAAAAATGTATAAACAAGAACAATTTTATAACTATACTATATTATTATATTAAATTAAAAGGAGAAAAACATATGAAAGAACTTATGGCTAAGCTGGTTTCCATCTCCGGCGATTTCGACGGATGGATGTACAGCACCGTATTATTCTGGGCACTGATTATTGTAGGACTATTTTTCTCAGTGAGAACTAAATTCGTACAGATTAGACTATTACCGGAAGGCATTAGAGTACTAACAGAAAAAAGCCACGAAGGTGGAATGTCATCCTTCCAGGCTTTGATGATCGCTACTGCATCTAGAGTCGGAACGGGTAATATTGCCGGCGTTGCTACAGCTGTTGTAGCTGGGGGACCGGGAGCTGTTGTTTGGATGTGGATTATGGCTATCGTTGGTGGCGCATCTGCATTTATCGAGTCAACTTTAGCACAAATCTATAAGAGACCTGATGGCAAAATGTTTAAGGGCGGACCTGCTTACTATATCGAAAGAGCACTAGGCTCAAGAAAGCTAGGCGTTCTTTTCTCAGTTTTGTTAATCTTAACATTTGCATTCGGATTCAACTGCCTGCAGTCATATAACATTGCATCTTCACTTGAACATTACGTTGGAGAAGACGGATATGTAACTGCGGCAATCATTGCAGGCGTTGTCCTTGCTGCTATTGCAGGGTTTCTGTTCTTCGGCGGAGCGCACAAAATCAGCATAGTTTCATCAGTTCTTGTACCTATTATGGCACTTATCTATATCGTAATGGGACTTGTTATCACTTTCATGCATATTAGCGAACTTCCTGCAATCCTTGGAGAAGCTTTCAGCCAGGCCTTTGACTTTAAGGCAATCTCTGGTGGTTTTGCTGGATCATGCGTAGTTTGGGGTGTTAAGCGTGGTCTGTTCAGTAACGAAGCCGGCATGGGTTCAGCGCCTAACGCTGCCGCATCTGCAGACGTAAGCCACCCAGTTAAGCAGGGTTTGGTGCAGGTTGTGTCTGTATTCATCGATACATTGATCATCTGTACAACAACTGTATTCATCGTACTTTGTACAGATCGTTACACAGTTGGCGGCGACCTAAACGGTATTCCTCTAGTTCAGGAATCTGTGTCATCAGCCTTTGGTGAAGCGGGTGTAGCAATTATTACTGTTTCAATCGCTCTTTTCGCGTTCACATCGTTAATAGGCAATTACTTCTATGCTGAAGCTAACATTAAGTTCAGCAGCAAAAATGAAAAACTTATGAATGGTTTCCGTGTCGTTGCAGCTTTCATGATTTTCGTGGGTGCTAACCTGAATCTTGAACTTGCATGGAACATGGCGGATATCTTCATGGGCTTCATGGCATTTGTAAATATTGCTGCAATGTTTATCCTTGGCGGAATTGCAATTCGCGCAATGGACGACTACATCGCACAGCGCAAGGAAGGGGAAAATCCTGTGTTCAAGGCTAGCAACATCGGCCTGGACAACACAGATGTATGGAAATAAAAACATGGAAATTAAAGGATACGAAATGAAGGCGGCCATCTTCGACGTGGACGGCACGCTGCTAGACACTATGGACGAGTGGCACGACGTCGGTGCGCGCTATCTTACGGCTATGGGAATCGAGCCCGAGCCAAACCTGGGCGACAAGCTTTTCAACAAAACCAGCATAACCTCTGCTGAATACATGATTGAGAAATATGGCCTGAATATGACTGTTGACCAGGTTCGCGACGGCATCAATAAAACCGTTGAAGGCATGTATTTCCAGCGTGTTGGCTTCCGCCAGGGTGCCCGCGAGTACCTGGACAAGCTCATTGCTGAAGGCGTTCCAATGGCTATCGTTACATCTACGGACGGTTACTGCATCCGTGGCGCTATGGAGCGTCTCGGCTATCTGGACAAGTTCGTGGCTGTTTTGTCCGCGGCGGACCTGGACACAAGCAAGAAGCAGCCCGACATTTTTTACACTGCTCTCGAGTCTCTAGGGTCAAAACCATCAGAGACCTGGGTCTTCGAGGATGGCCTTTATGCCATGGAAACGGCTAAAAAAGAAGGTTTCCGCATCTTAGGGATTTATGACGAAATCAGTCGTGACGATCAGGATGCAATTAAGGAGATTTCCGATATATATATTAAAGAATTTACAGAGTTGCTGTAATTCTGAGCATATTGCTTGCAGTATGCCAGGGCGTATCACTGTGTGGCACGTCGGCGAAACGATAAAGAATATGAATAGGGAAGTGAAGTTACAAATGGGAAGAATCTTAAATGTTGAATATTCGGCCATTCAGGGGTCGTATTGGATGATTTATGGTGTGATTTGTAGCTTCGCTTCTGTTTTTTTGCTTAACAAAGGCTACTCGAACTCGGAAATAGGGATTATACTTGCGGCTGCAAATGTTTTGTCCGTGGCGATTCAACCTCTGGTGGCGGATTTTGCAGATAGAAGTAAGAAGCTTTCTTTGGTGTCACTGTTAGAAATTATGACAGTTATTATGATGATAATGACTGTTGGACTTTTTGCTTTCGAAAAGAAAACCTTGGCTCTCGCTGTTATTTTTGTTTTGCTTACGGCATGGCATACCACTCTTCAGCCACTTATTAGCTCTCTTTGCTTTAAGCTTCAGGAAACGGGGAACAATGTCAGCTTCGGCATTGGTAGAAGTATGGGGTCTTTTTTCTATGCTGTCTTAGTTGCATTTCTAGGTAATTTTGTTGAAAAGAGGGGGATTGACGTGCTTCCGGCATCTGCGGAAATTGTCATGGCTATGCTACTTATCAGCGTGATTATGGCCGGGAAGCATTTTGGCAAGGCCAAGGAAATGCACGAAGTTGCCCTTACTAGAGACCTGAAGAATATGGGGAAAGCAGGCGCTGTTGAGGGCACGGAAAGCGCAGGACTCGGTGAGAGTACGCTTGAAGGCGTGGAAAACGCTGGAATTAGCGAGAGTGCGGGGCAGGCGGCGAGTGAACCTGAAGAAATAAACATAGTAGAATTCATCCGTAGAAATAAAATGTTTTTTGTGCTGAATCTTGGCGTGCTAGGCATTTATTTCAGCAATGCGGTGCTGAACTTTTTCACCATGCAAATCGTTGCAGGTGTTGGAGGTAACAGCGCGGACCTTGGTGGCGTAATGTCTGTTATGGCATTTTTAGAAATTCCGCCGATGATTTTTTTCGGATTTCTTAGAAAGAAATTTAGTTGCGAGACAATGCTGAAATTTTCGGGGCTGATGTTCACAGTAAAAATCGGTGCCATTGGAATGGCAAGATCTGTAGGACTTATTTATGCGGCTCAATTTTTGCAACCGTTCTCCTTTGCGCTGTTTTTACCGGCAATGGTGAACTTCATCAATGAAATCATGAGCCCGGGTGAAGCTGTGAAAGGCCAGGCCCTTTACACCATGATGATTACAGTTACTTCAGTTTTAGCTAGTGTAATCGGTGGGGTTATCCTCGATTTGTATAGTCCAAAAGTGCTGACCATGGTGGCTACAGCTGTTACTTTTGCGGGTGCCTTGATTGTGATTGGCTGCGTAGACAAAGTGGGCTAATGCGTGAATATTAATGCGGTAATGCAGGGGAATTTGAATACTTATGCAATGAAATAGAATCCTATGGTACTGGATGTTAAAAAGAGTCTGATGTGCCTAATTTGATAGACAGCCCGCACCAAAAGCATAAAAAACGCGAAAAACGGGCACGCTAAATCATACAAATCGGGCACGACAAAGGCCGCGTGGGTAGGCGCGGCCTGGTTGATTTTACTAGTATGTAATGCTAGTTTATCTGGCTGTCTGTTAGCCTGATTAGCTTGGCTTGTCTAGTCTGTCTAGCTGAAGCTGTTAGACTTTCGTGTAGCCTTTTTCAATATCTATTACGATGAAATAGTTCTTGTTTACTGCTGATGCTGCGTCCTGGAAAGCCTTACGGATTTCTTCGGGTTTAAGAGTGCAGTCGTGAGAAATCAGTACGTCAAAGATTATGTTTGTGTGGGTAAGGCCGGGTACGATTCTCAGGTCGTGTACGCCGATAACTCCATCCAAACTGTCAGCTGTGTCCTTGGCAACTTGCATCATCTGATTTACAAGTGGATCGTTGACCTTTATTGGGTCCATGTGGCAGGTCAGAAGAATATTCAGCCTGCGACTTAAATCACGTTCAATGTTGTCAACGAGATCGTGGCTTGCCATAATATCAGTGTCTGCGCTGACTTCGATATGTACAGACGCAAAAATCTTGCCGGGACCATAATTATGTACTATTAGGTCGTGAATCCCGTAGACACCGTCGTATTCCATGGCAAGAGCCTCGATGCTGTCCACAAGACCTGGATCAGGAGCCTCTCCAAGAAGAGGGCTGATGGTTTCTTTAACCAAGCCGATGCCGGACCACATGATGAAGGCGGCAACTAGGCAACCCATGTATCCGTCAATGTGGAGACCTGTCATCTTGCCAATAATGACACTCACTAAAACCACCGCTGTTGCAATTACATCGTTTCGGCTATCAGCACCCGTAGCGCTTAAGGCAACAGAATTAATTCGCTTTCCTACATTGATGTTGAACATTGCCTGCCATATTTTAATGGAAATAGACAGTATCAGAACCACAACGATAGAGATGCTGAACTCTAGGGGTTCGGGGTTTAGGATTTTCGTCACAGATGACTTGAACAGTTCTACGCCCACAACCACTATCAAAACCGACACAATCATTCCGGAAATGTATTCGATACGAGCATGCCCGTAGGGATGGTCATCGCTTTCGGGTTTTGATGCGAGCTTGAATCCTAGAAGTGTGATGATGGAGGACGATGCGTCCGCCAGGTTGTTGATGCCGTCAGCGACGATGGCGATACTGCCTGCGAAAATTCCTGTGACTATTTTGGCGATGCATAGGAGGGTGTTGGAGATGATTCCAACTATGCCTGCCAGTTTGCCGTAACCTTCCCTTACCTCGGGATCGGTTGTTTTCTCATAGTTTTTTACAAAGGTTTTGCATAAAAAATTAATCATTAGTTATTCACCATAGCCTCCTCAATTGCCCTGACTAGTTGGTCTGGACATGATGTCTGCTTGAAACCGCAACGGATTCCGTCGAGTCTATCTTTGATCTCTTCATAAGTCATGCCTTTTACTAGGGATGAGATTCCCTGAAGATTTCCGTTGCAACCACCGTGGAATTCAACTTCTTTAACTACGTTTCCGTCCATTTCTAAATCAATGTATACGGAACAGACTCCTTCTGTCTTATATCTGTAAGCCATTTTTTTACCTCTTTTCTTATGTTTTGTGTGCACGGGACATGGGCAAAGTATTGTAATGTCGCGCTTTGCATAATATAAACTCGGACTAGTATATCACGAATCCAGTCTTCCGTCAAAAGGCTTGAGTTACAAAGAAGAAAAAAATTAAAAAAATTTTATTTCAAAAGATGAAAAAGTTGTTGACACGGCCATACCGGTATGGTAATATAAATAAGCGTCGTGAGTGACCGAGAAATAAATAACAAGCAAAATTGTGCACCATTAGCTCAGCTGGCAGAGCACCTGACTCTTAATCAGGGTGTCCACGGTTCGAACCCGTGATGGTGTACCAATATGCACCATTAGCTCAGCTGGCAGAGCACCTGACTCTTAATCAGGGTGTCCACGGTTCGAACCCGTGATGGTGTACCAATCGAAATAAAGTAAGTCTTGAGTAATTCAGGACTTATTTTTTTATTCTAAAATCTTGCTGCGCATATTGTGGTTTTGCCATACTTAAGGTAAAATGAATTATTGTATAATTAAAAGGTTTTGATGGAAGGAAAGAGAAAGCGAAAGAAATATGGGAGAAGTATTAAAAGGTGCGCCTGTAGTTGAGGCGCTTAATAATAAAATGATTGAAGATATTGGTAAGCTGAAGGCGCAGGGCGTTGAGCCGACGCTTTGCATTTTCAGAGTGGGGGAGCGTCCGGACGATCTTTCTTATGAGAGAGGCGCTATGAAACGTTGTGAGAAAGTTGGCGTTGCTGTAAAGCACGTGGTGCTTCCGGTTGATGCTACTCAGGAGAAGTTTGACGAGACTTTGGAAAAACTTAATCACGACGATGAAATACATGGAATTTTAATGTTTAGACCGCTTCCGGAGCAACTTGATAATGAGAGGGCGCGTCGTATGCTTAATCCGGAAAAGGATATAGACGGGTGTACAGACGGGTCCCTTGCGGGAGTTTTTACCAACACAAAGGTTGGATTTCCACCATGTACAGCTCAGGCGGTTATGGAAATTTTGAAGTTTTATGACATTCCTGTTAAAGGAAAGAAAGTGGCAGTAATTGGTCGTTCTCTTGTAATCGGAAGACCTGTATCTATGATGCTTATGCATGAGAATGCGACAGTTACTACTTGTCATACAAAGACAGAAAATCCTACAGAAATAACTGGCAAGGCAGATATTCTTGTGGCGGCGGCTGGGCAGAAGCACTCTGTTGGAGTCGAGCACACTAACCCGAATCAGGTTATTGTAGACGTTGGAATCAACTGGGATGAAGCTAAGGGCGGAATTACTGGAGATGTTGATTTTGACGCTGTTGAATCAAAGGTAAAGGCGCTTACGCCTGTTCCTGGAGGCGTTGGAACGGTTACAACGAGTGTCCTTGTGTCACATGTTGTTGAGGCAGCGAAGCGTAGTTTGAATAAGTAGTTTTTGAGATAAGTTTTGAAGTGAGTTTTGATGACTTGCTAAGAGAAAATCCCGGAGGTAAATATGTTTGTAGAAAAAACAGTTGCGGAATTTACGGAAACTTTAGCGTCAAAGGAACCAGTTCCAGGTGGCGGAGGTGCAAGTGCATTAATTGGTGCCATAGGCATTGCTCTTGGAAACATGGTGGGAGAGTACACTGTGGGTAAGAAAAAATATGCTGATGTTGAGGACGAAATTAAAAGCCTTATGGAAAAAGCTCAGAAACTCAGGGAAGATTTTATTGAACTGGTTGATGAGGATGCCAGGGTTTTTGCGCCTCTTGCTAGAGCGTATAAAATTCCAGCGGATCAGCCAGACAGAGACGAAATCATGGAAACTGCTTTACGAATGGCTTGCTCTGTTCCTATGAATATTATGAGAAAATGCGCGGAAGCTTTGGATGTAATTGCAGAATTTGCTGAGAAGGGATCTCAAGTTGTGATTTCAGATGCAGGCTGCGGCGCTATTGCGTGCGGGTCGGCACTGCAGGCGGCGGCGTTGAATGTTTTTATCAACACCAAGTCTATGAAGGACAGGAATTATGCTGAAAGACTTAACGAGGAAGCGGAAGCTTTAATTGAAAAATATGCTAAACATGCTGACGAAATTTATAGGGTTGTTATAGACAAGGTTCGATAATAAGATTCGTTAGGTTTGGAAGATGCTTGATGGGCAGGGAATTTAAGGGTTCTCTGCCTTTTTTTAATTGAATGATAGATGTGATAGATTGTTGCTATTACAGTGAATTTATTGTATAATTATATGAATAATAGTCAGGAGGAAACGGCTGTGAATATCGTAGGAGAAATAAGCAGAATAATCTACATGAACCAGGAACTTATTTGGGCCGGGTTGGTTGTATTTGCAGTGATATTTGCCGTTGTGGTAATCGGCAAGCTTGTTGTGAGCCAGAGAAAGAAAGCGGAGTTCTTGCACCACATAGAAAGAAAAGTTACACAGATAAATACAACTGTTAATGCTATAAAAAAAGACACGACGACTTGCGTTAATGCATGCAAGGAAAACTCCTACAAAAATTGTGGAAATACAACCCCCAAGACCTGGAACGGAAGACAGGAGTTAGAAAGCAGAAGAGAGCCGGCTGCTGACAACTCAAAGGACAGTCAGATAATATACATTGATAACAGAAGTCATAAAGATAAGTCGGCAAAGGATGACGAAGTCCGAACCCTGACAGATGAGACAGCTGGCACGATAGCAGTTGCAGAAGCGGCCAAGGCTGCGGCAGAGGCAGCGAAGGTGGCAGTGGTTATGGCCTCGAAAGGGGCGCAGCAAAATGTTGAACTGAGAAGCACTGATGCTGCGGACGACACTATAAAGGCCGGAGAATCTGCTAATATGAGTGAAACTATAACGGAACCGGTGTCAACGATGAACAGAGCGGAAAACATTAATGATATGCAAAATAGCGAGCGCCAGTCTCGGGAAGCGGTGCAGGTAGCAGGCATGCAGGCAAAAGTTACGCAGACAGGCGATGTGCAGATGACGGCCACGCCGGTAACAGCTACGCAGGCTGGTGCTGTGCAGATGACAGATACGCAGATAGGCGGAACACAGGCTGATGGCACGCAGACAACGACAGCGCAGACCGGGCAACTAGATCTGACGGAAACTATAGAAAACTCTGCGAGCGTGCATAATAGATTTGAAACTTTGGATTGGGCCACATCTAAGAATGGCAAATCCTATACCATAGAAGAACTTGAAGAACAGATTAAGTAATAATTTTCGGGAGGAAAACATGTATTGCGAAAAATGTGGAAAGGTCCTGGAAGCAGGCGCTAAGTTCTGCAGCAATTGTGGAGCAATGGTAGAAAAGAAAAGCGAACCTTTCGTTCCTGCATTTATGAAATCATATGGGCTAGAAGAAGATAAGACAGAAAAGCCGAAGAGAAAGACATATGAGAGAGAAAACTTTGACTGGAATCTAGACGGTTTCCCTGAGCCAAATAAGAAGACTGAGGATGTGGATTTCAACTGGTCATCGGTTTTAGAACAAAACCAGAAGAAGATTTACGGAGTTGACAGAAATCGCGAAAGAAAGCCACTTTTTGAACCTGCCGAAATGTCCTTTGACGAAGATGCGTACAAAGCCTTGGAACGAGCTAAGGCTTCAGAAATTGCTCCAGCACCAAGAACTTCCAAAAAAAATGAGGATATCAATTCTACAGGAAGATATACCATTGACCAGGTAGCATCTGCGATGCAGAGTGCAGAAGATAAAGAGGCTGCCCAGGCAGAAGCAGAAAAGCAGTTTGAGGAAATGCTTAAATCTGTACCCGAGTTAAAAGAGTCAGAATATGAAATTCCCGAGAATCTATTCGGAAATGTAAACGAAGAAACAGCAACCCCAGAAGCAGGCGAAGCCTCAGATGCGGAAGCTGCAGACGCAAATACATCGCAAGATGAATTTGTTATGCCTGAGAGCCTTGCAGCACAGGCTGAATCACTGGAAAAATCACAGGAGCAGGCAACTGAAGACTCTACAAAGTCCCTTGAAGAGGAAATCTTTGGGGATATGGGGCGTCTGTCAGGAATGACATATGACTCAGGTGTGAACAAAGAACACGCGCAATCTGATATGGCAGCAGCCACTATTGTTACAGGCAGAAGCAAGAAAGCTGCCGAGGCAATGAATTCAGAGACGCCTAGCGTAGTAGACACAGCTGGCACTGACAGAGTAGAAAAGTTCTATACTTTCAATCAGAAAAAAACAGAGCTTCAGGCTCTACTAGATAAAGAATATGCAAGACTTGAGCAGATGGGGCACACCGCACAGCCGCAGGCGGCAGCACAGGCACCGGCAGCAGTGGCCGCTGAACAGTCGCAGGCAGCACCGCAGACAATGGCAGCACCACAGGCAGCGCCAACGCTGACACCGCAGGAGCCAAGGGCGGAGAAACAGGAAAAGAAGGAACCTGAGTATCTGGGAGTTTTGTTGGCGACAGCGCCGAAGGGTTACTACGTGGAAAGAGAGACTGCGAGACAGGTGAACTCTGCTGAAGAGGGACAGAAGGCCGAGGTCTTACCCAGTAAAAGTCATCAGGAGACCGAGAAAAAAATCCCGGAACATAAACTTACTTTTGGGGATGTCTTTGATGATGATGACTATGGCATGGATGAAGATGAAGAGTCTTCGAGAAAGGGAGGATGCCTAAAGGGCTTTGCCATTATACTGTGTCTGATTGTTTTGGTGCAGTTGGCAATGATTGGCGTTCAGTACTTTGCACCGGATACCCAGGCGGCGAAGACTATCAACAAGGGCTACAATTATGTGATCGGAAAGATTACAGGCGACAAGGAGTCACACAATCCGGCAGAGGAGAGCTCTGAGCTCGAGAAGGTTATCAAAACTCACGCAGACGAAAACAAGAATATTACTCAGGTGGTTGAGGACGTGAGTCTGGCATTTGAGAATGGAAAGGATTACGGTTTTGATAATTTCCAGGATGCGTACAAATACAAGAACGAGCCATGGTACACCGACGACAATGATACAGAGGTGACATACCTAGATGGAGTTGTGTCTACGCTTATTGGATACTATTCGGCGTGGGTTGATAAGATGGACGATGGCGACGACAAGATTTATGATTACGTAGAGACGACTTCGGATGCAAAGAATGGTCTGGACGAGCTAAAGCCTGAGGATGGCGTTGTCTATAGCATCGATACACTTAGCATCGGGGAAATCAGATTCGACGGATCTGGGTTCTATGTGTTGGTGAAGGTTGGCTATGTAAGTAGTAAGGATGCGGAGCAACACCAGGAAGAACAGGTTGTATACATGGAGCCTGACAATGAAATGATAAAAATTATGAAAATCGCAGCTGTAAAGTAGCTGATTTAATTAAGTAAAATTTATAGGAGGGTAAGAATTTGGATAAGAGAAAGGACAAGGCACAACAGAAAGCCAGTTTGGTGCTTCTACTGATAGTAGTCGTAGTGGGCGCATTCCTTCTTTTGATTAACTTCATCACTGACTGGATGTGGTTTAAGGAAGTTGGATATGTAAGCGTTTTCTTCAAGCAATTGTTTACTGAACTGAAATTCGGCATACCGGTATTTGTTATACTGGCACTGTTGATTAATTTCTATCTCAGACTTTTGAAGAAGGGGTATTTCAAGAAAATCACCTCTCATGAAGGAACAGACCTTAAGAAACTTAACAGGATTACGTGGGCTATTTCCCTGATTACTTCAGCGGTGGCTTCACTGTATTCCGTTACTGTTTTGTGGTTTAATATCTTGCAGTTTGCAAACAGCTCGGATTTTGACATTAAGGATCCGATTTTTAGCTTGGATATTTCATTCTATGTTTTCAAGTTGGAATTCCTTAAACAGTTAAATGAAATGTTCATTGGAGCAGTAATTGTTCTAGTTCTGATTACAGTTATTTATTATTCAATTCTTCTGACAATGCACAGCCCTGACATTTTCCGCGAAGAAGATGACATGAGCTACACAGGTCCAGAAGATGCTGATGATGAAAGATATGCTGGTGGCGACAATCCGTTCCAGGGAATGGGTGGAGGCTTTGGCGAATTTGGAAAAGCCTTTGCTGGTTTTGGTCGAAGAGGACCAAGCGTAAACAGAAGATCTAGAAGAAGACAGCTAGACGACAACAACTTCCATCAGTTGTTATCCATTGCTAGCGGACAGATTTCTGTTCTGGGCATCATCTTTTTCGTAATGGTTGCAATTAACTTCTTGTTGAAGCAGTTCGACCTGCTTCACGTGCACACAGGAGCTGTATATGGCGCAGGATTCACAGACGTAAATATTACATTGTGGGTTTACCGAGTGTTAATGGTACTTGCTTTAATCGGAGCATTTACAGTTACTCACCATATCAGAAAAAAAGAATTCAGAAAGATTTTCAGAATTCCTGCAATTATGATCGGTGTTGGAGCAGTTGGAATTGGAGCAGCTTTAGTTGTTCAGAGTTTCGTAGTTTCTCCTGACGAAATCAACAAGGAATCGAAGTATCTGGAAAGAAATATTGAATTCACACAGTACGCATATGACCTTGATAATGTTTCCGTTAAGAGCTTCGCAGCTGATAATAAGCTGACACCTGAAGACATCAAAGAGAACAGCGAAACAATTAAGAATATACGTATCAACGACTATGAGCCGGTAAAAACTTTCTACAACCAGACTCAGAGTATCAGAAAATACTATAAATTCAATGACGTAGACGTAGACCGTTACATGGTTAACGGAAAGTACACTCAGACTTATCTGTCCAGCAGAGAAATCGATGAAACTAAGATTCAGGATACATGGCTGAACAGACATCTGAAGTACACTCACGGTTATGGTATTGCTCTTTCAAGAGTAGATACAATTACCGATAGTGGTCAGCCAGATGTAGTAATTGGAAACATTCCACCTGAATCATCAATTGATGAAATCCAGGTTAAGAGACCGGAAATCTACTTCGGCGAGCTTTCCAACGATTACGTAATGGTTAACACAAGCGAAGATGAATTCGACTATCCTGATGGCGATTCCAATAAGTACACTCAGTACGAAGGTAAGGCAGGAATCAAGCTTAACTTCTTGAACAAGCTGATGTTCAGTATCAGAGAAGGCAGCATGAAGATTCTAGTTTCCTCCAACCTTAAGAATGACTCAAAGATCATCATTAACAGAAATGTTATGGATAGAGTTAGAAAGATTATGCCAATGCTAAGCTATGAGGATGACCCTTACATGGTAGTTGCAGACGGTAAAATCTACTGGATGGTTGATGCTTATACAACAAGTTCATACTACCCTTATTCTGAACCGTATGAAGGTCAGGTAGGCGGAATCAACTACGTTCGAAACTCCGTAAAGGTAGTTGTAGACGCCTATAACGGAAGCGTAAATTACTATCTGGTTGACGACAGCGATCCAATCGCAAACACTTACCAGAAGATTTATCCTAAACTGTTCAAGTCAATTGATCAGATGCCAGATTCACTGAGAAGTCATATCAGATATCCAAATACACTGTTCAATATTCAGGCAGGCGTATACGGACGTTACCATATGAACGACGTGAAGGTATTCTATCAAAACGAAGACGTTTGGGATGTAGCTAATGAAATCTACGGAACTAAGCAGAGAAAGATGTCATCTAACTACTACATCGTTAAACTTCCTGGCGAAGACAGCGCTGAGTTTGTAAACTCAGTTCCGTTCACACCACAATCCAAGCAGAATATGACAGGTCTGCTGGTTGCACGTAACGATGGAAAGAATTACGGTGATCTTGTTCTGTACAAAGTACCGAAGAGCAAAACCGTCTACGGCCCAATGCAGATTGAGGCTCAGATCAACCAGAACACTGAGATTTCTAAGGACTTCTCATTGTGGAGTTCACAGGGTACAACCTATAAGAGAGGTAACCTGTTCGTAATTCCTATTGAGTCATCACTGCTTTACGTAGAACCTATCTATCTGGAAGCTGAAAATTCGGCAATACCAGAAGTTAAGAGAGTTATTGTTGCATACAATGACAAGATTGCATATGAAAAGACATTAGGACAGGCATTAGCCGTACTGTTCGGAGAAGAATCAGCAACTGAGGTTACTGAGGATGAACCGTCAACAGGTGGCGACGGTGCTGCAACTACAGCCGATTGGATTAAGGCTGCTAATGAAGCATATGAAAGTGCACAGGATGCCCTTAAGGATGGCGACTGGACTTCATATGGTAAATACATGGATGATTTAGAAGAAGCTTTGGGCAAGCTGTCATAAGACAGCCTGTCCGGGCTTTTAGCCCTGATTGTGGGTTTTGATGATAATAGAAGAATAGAAGAATAGAAGGAGGCGCTGATGCTGGAATACAATTTAGATAAAATGTTGTTTAGAATACCTGAAGATAGGCATACCCCTGAGGAAATCATTGATTTGCTTGAGAAACATCCTGAGGTTCAATTCGTTTCCTTAGTTGGAATCGATATTGGCGGACATGACACAGATGAAAAGATTCCTGTGAAGTTGTTCATTAAGGATATTGAGAAAATTCTGTCATCAGGAGTGCAAACTGACGGATCCAGTGTAGCCCTTCCGAAAATCGCAAAGCTGAGCAACGCAAAGGTAGATATTATTCCTGACCTGAAGGCAAACTGGTATGTTGACTACAACTTCCAGTATGAGGGATATGAAACAGGATTGCCTGTGGGAACTTTGAGAATTCCGTCATTCCTTGTGCATAATGACGATTTCGAGTGCGGTTCAAGAGCGGTTCTTAGAGATGTTCTTGAGCATTTCAAGGCAGAGCTTAAAAATGAACTGGCGGCTCACCCTTATGTTTTCGAGCACATGGCTGGAATCAAAAGCGTAGATGAAATCGACCACTTTATTATTACAAGCGCAACAGAACTTGAATTCTGGGTAAAAACCCCTGATGACAAGGGTGACAGAGAGCAGCTTTTCACAGCACAGACATTGAAGGAACAGTATTGGAAGAGAACTACAGGCGATGTAAGAACTGCCCTAGAGGAGACCTTAATTGTCTTGGATAAATACGGTTTCGAGGTGGAAATGGGCCACAAGGAAGTTGGCGGTGTCAGAGCGAAGATGAGAAACTCCGGACATTATGACCACGTTATGGAACAGCTGGAAATCGACTGGAAGTACTCCGACGCAATGCAGGCAGCAGACAACGAAAACCAGGTTAAGTACGTTGTTCGAGACATTTTTGCAATGCACGGTCTGGACGTTACATTTATGGCAAAACCTTTTGAGGGCGTTGCCGGAAGTGGTGAGCATACTCACCTTGGACTCGCTGCAAAGCTGAAGACCGGCCAGGTTGTCAGCATGTTTGCGCCAAAGGTTTTCACAGAGGATTACATCAACCCAATCGGTTATGGCGCGCTCATGGGATTACTTAAGAACTACGAGGTAATCAATCCTTTCGTAAGCGCAACTAACGACGCATTCAATCGTCTGAAGCCAGGCTACGAAGCACCGGTCTGCGTAGTTACTTCCCTAGGCACAGCAGTAACAAAACCATCAAGAAACAGAACAGTTCTTGCAGGACTGATTCGCGATCCTAAGAACCCGCTTGCAACTAGATTTGAGCTTCGTTCACCTAACCCTAAGAGCAATACATACCTTGTTATTGCTGCATCCTACATGGCAATGCTAGACGGCATCAAAGCTGTCTTAGGCGCAGAAAAGGATACGAAGGAACTAGAAAGAGCTATTTCCAAGAAGCAGGGTGAAGAGGTATTCTACTTAGAAACTGAAAGAGAATACAGAAGTGAATTAAATGTATTCGATGATTATACACAAGAAGAAAGAGATCATTTCTTCGGCCAGGCGCCTGCAACTGTATGGCAGAACATTCAGGCTTTCTCAAAATATCCTGAGAAGATGAAAATTTTCGTCAACGGCGGAGCTTTCTCAGAGACAGTGCTGAACTCATATGAGGCGCAGACTATTTCACAGTGGAAGACTGAACTTCACGACCGTATCATTCCGCAGACTATGGATGTTATCAGAGGTTGCAGAAAGAAGCATAGCGATGATGACTTCTCAGACTTTGATATTAAGAACTGGCTGGAAATTGATAAGATTAGACACGAGCTTGCTAAGGACACTATTACAGACAAGTGCCTGCTGACAAGAACAAAGGATGCTCTTGACAATGGCGAGTATGACCTTGCATCAGAGCTGCAGCTAAAAGTTCTTAAGAAGGTTTCTGAGCTTAGCGATAAGTATGTGAGATATAAGAAGAACTTGCTGTAACTTGGTACTGCTAGGTATGGCTAGATATAGCCTGGCATTGCGTGTGGCCTGCAATTTAAAAATAGAGTCAAAAAACTATAATTAATAGAGGAGATAGATAGAAAATGTTAGACATTAAACGCATCAGAGAAGACTATGAAGGTGTAAAAGCCAGAGTTGAGTTCAGAGGAAAGGGCGACTTCGGAATCGAAAACGTTAAGAGACTTGACGAAGAAAGAAGAACCATCCTTGCAGAAGTTGAAGCTATGAAGAGCAAGCAGAACACTGTATCTAAGGAAATCCCTAAGATGAAGAAGGCTGGCGAAGACACAACTGAAATCATGGCTGAGATGAAGGAACTTTCCGGAAAAATCAAGGAACTGGATGGAAAACTTTCAGAAGTTGAAACTGAACTTCAGGATACTTTATTAAGCATTCCTAATACACCTTACAAGGATGTACAGTTTGGTAAGGATGACAGTGATAACGTGGAAATCAGAAAGTTCCACGAACCTACTAGTTTTGATTTTGAACCAAAGGCACACTGGGACATCGGTGAAGACCTTGATATCCTTGACTTCGAGAGAGCTGCAAAGATTTCAGGTGCTAGATTTACTGTTTACAAAGGACTAGGTGCTAGACTTGAAAGAGCTGTAATTCAGTTCATGTTAGATCTTCACACAATGGATCAGGATTACACAGAAATCCTTCCTCCATTTATGGTAAACAGAGCCGCAATGACTGGTACAGGTCAGCTTCCTAAGTTTGAAGAAGACATGTTCTATGTTCCACAGAAGGACTTTTTCCTAATTCCAACTGCTGAAGTTCCGGTAACTAACTTAAGAGCTAACGAAATTATGGATGAAGCTGAACTTCCTGTTTATTACACTGCTTACACTCCTTGCTTCAGAGCAGAGGCTGGATCCGCAGGTAGAGACACCAGAGGTCTTATTAGACAGCACCAGTTCAACAAGGTCGAATTAGTTAAATTCGTTAAACCTGAAACTTCATATGATGAACTGGAAAAACTTACTGCTGACGCAGAAGCTGTTCTTCAGATCTTAAACATTCCTTACAGAGTAGTAAGACTAAGCTCCGGAGACCTTGGATTCTCATCAGCTATGACTTACGATATTGAAGTTTGGATGCCAAGCTACGGAAGATATGTTGAAATTTCTTCATGTAGTAACTTTGAAGATTTCCAGGCAAGAAGAGCTAACATCAGATTTAGAAGAGAAAAGGGTAAGCCTGAATTTGTTCACACTCTTAACGGTTCAGGCCTTGCAGTAGGTAGAACTGTAGCAGCTATTCTGGAAAACTATCAGCAGGAAGATGGAAGCGTAATCGTTCCTGAAGCACTCAGAAAGTACATGGGAGTTGATAGAATTGTTTAAACTACCAGAATATATAACACCTGATTTTACTCAGGAAAAGTTCGTTAATGCACCGAATGCTAAGCTTGTGGGAGCTCCGGTAGATAAAGCTGCACCGGAGAATTTCCATGCTACTTCCATTTATCCTGAATATTTCAAAATAGATGGTAAATGGCTTCTTGCTGAAGACAGCAGAATGGATAGCGTTCCTGTATACGAAAATGGAAAAATTCATGTTAGGGAGTTCAGAAACCTGAGACAGGGGGATATGGTTGTAACAGGAAGAACTGAGGACTGCCAGGAAGGAATTTATGTTCACGCTGACTGCTTCGTTGCTCCTGAAGCCGCAAAGCGCGCAACCTTTGCATTTAGACAGAGCCGAAGCAGAGAAACAGGCTTCAGCTATGACTACAAGCAGATCGTTGAACTACTTAAACATGAGAAAGAAAACGACGGATATGTTGTATGGGTTCTAGGACCTGCATGTTCCTTCGACGCCGAAGCAAGAAACTGCTACGCTAAGCTTATTGAAAACGGATATGTTAACGCAATCCTGGCAGGCAACGCTTTAGCTACTCATGACCTTGAGGGTGGATTCCTTGGAACTGCTCTGGGAACTGACATAGTTAACCAGATGCCACAGGAAGATGGACACTACAACCATCTAGATACTATTAACACAATTAACAGATATGGCTCAATAGCCAAATTTATTGAAGAAGAGAAGATTAACAGCGGAATCATCAATGCGTGTGTTAAAAATGGAGTACCATTTGTTCTAAATGGTTCCATCCGTGACGATGGTCCTCTTCCTGAAGTGTACGAGCACACTTATATCGGACAGGACACAATTAGAAGTCACGTAAGAAAAGCCACTACTGTAATTGGTATGGCTACTGTTCTTCACACAATTGCTACAGGAAATATGACTCCAACTTACAGAGTTCTTCCTGACGGCACAATCAGGCCTGTATACTTCTACATGGTTGACACTTCTGATTTCGCCGCTAATAAACTAGGGGATAGAGGAAGCCTTTCAGCTAAGGGAATTGTAACAAATGTACAGGACTTCCTTATCAATGTATGTAAAGGATTAGGTTTATAGAAAACCTGTGAGATTGATTTATGAAAGCTATTAAAAAATCACTAAGCTTTATGTTTAGCCGACTTGTAATTACAACGGTTCTAATATTGGCGCAGATGGGTCTGATAGCCTTCTACATTTTAAAACTGGCTGACTATGGGGAGTGGATTAAAGCCCTCCTAATGCTTGGCGCAGTAAGTATGATATTATTCGTACTTTGGAGAGACGATAATCCGGCCTATAAAATAGGCTGGATTATGTTAATTTGCACCTTACCTATTTTAGGCGGCGCCATGTATGGTTTCTTTGGTAATAAGAGACCATCCAAGTCCTTGAAGCGTAAGCTGGAAGCCCAGGAAGAAGCCCATTGGAAAGACCTGCCGCAAACTGCAAGCTTCGACAGCACGGAGAATACTCGTCTTCGGGAGACTTTTAAATATGTCTCTAATGTAGGCAAGTATCCGGCATGGGACAACTCCAAAGCAGACTATTACCCAAGTGGTGAGCGCATGTTTGCTAACATGGTTGAGGATTTGAAAAAGGCGGAGAAGTTTATCTTCGTCGAATTCTTCATTATAAATGAAGGCAAGATGTGGAGAGATATGTTTGAAATCCTCGAGGAAAAGGCTCAGCAGGGCGTTGATGTAAGGGTAATATACGATGATGTGGGAAGCATCAGAAAACTTCCAAAGAAGTTTGCTGTAGAGCTTGATGAAGCCGGCATCAAACATTTCGCCTTCAACCCACTGAAACCACTTGCATCGCTTATTTACAATAACCGAGATCACAGAAAAATCCTTGTAATTGACGGCGACGTAGCATATTCTGGCGGCATTAATGTGGCCGATGAATATATTAATGAAGAGGAACGCTTTGGATACTGGAAGGATACCGGTATCAGAGTCCGCGGTGACGCTGTATGGAACTTCACAGTAATGTTTCTCAATATGTGGAACGCATTTAAACACACTGAAGATGATTACGATGTATTCAGACCATCTAAGGAAGCCGAGTCCTACAGGACTGAAAAAGGCATGATTCAGCCTTATTCTGATACTCCTTTGGATAATGAAAACTTAGGCGAAAATGTTTATCTTGAAATAATAAACTGCGCCCGTGAATATGTATATATCTTCACGCCTTATCTTGTAATCGACAACGAAATGATAACTGCCTTAACTTTGGCAGCCAAGCGCGGTGTGGACGTAAGAATTGTCACTCCTGGCATACCGGACAAACCGCTTGTTTTCAGGCTGACTCGTTCTTACTACGCGCCACTAATGAAGGCCGGCGTTAAAATCTACGAGTTTACACCGGGATTCATTCACGCTAAATGTTTCTTATCTGATGACAAAATAGGCGTTGTCGGAACAATTAACATGGACTACCGCAGTCTATACTTGCACTTTGAGTGTGGGACCCTTCTAGGCGGCTGTGACTGCCTAGCGGATCTAAAGGAAGATTGCCTAGAAACCATGTCACGCTCAAAATTCATAGAGAGCGCGAACCACAGACGCGGTTTCTTTGGCTTACTGCTTGATAGCGTGCTGCGCGCACTGAGTCCACTGTTGTAGGGCGACCGCAGGGCGTGGCTGTGGGGCCGGCGTGGGCGTGGGGGCCGGCGGGCCAAGGCTAAGATGAAAGGCTAGCATCGCAGCTGAGCAGTTCGCATCGCGGCCGAGTAGTTCGCATCGCCTAATTACGATGCGTTCTATCACTTATGGCACATTCGAGGAAATTTGATAGCGCAGTACCAACTTTTTAAGATTTATAGAGGCTTTATTAAATGTGTGCGCTAGTTAATGTAAACTTCTGACAATTCCTTACCCATATTCGCGTTTGGGAGACCGCGGGTGTGGGTAATTCTTTTAGGGGTGTCAGTAATGGGATGGTTAGAACGTATTTGATTTATTTATTTCACGGTATTTTTGCTCTAATTCTGGTACTGAAGTATTAGAAATCCTACGAATGTCCCACAAATGATAGAAACCGCCAGGGACCCCACGGAGCGGACCGCCCATGGCAATACAGGAAGCAACAAACCGTGGAAAAGTCCTAGGTATTGCATTGTGAGAAATTTCCACGGCGTCAAGCACTCACATTAACCACTTATGTCAAGCACTTACATTAAGCATGTTTCTATAATCCTAGTAATAAAACCGGAATCTATATTGTGATTCTTATCGTCAAAGGTAAAAATCAAGTCATCCCACAGTGTGTATCCATTTTGCAGGTAATCTGCTAGTTTTCGAATTGCTCGTTCAAAATATTCAGGATCGTCCATCATACCACAGTGCTCCCATATAACAATTTTACCATTTCGGGTAATAAGAAGCTTAAAATCAGGGCTTACCCATCTGTTACCTAAAGTAATTCGAGGTTCATATTGGAAAGGAATATTGTGAGCGAAAAGGGCGTTTGCAATAATTACTTCTGATTTAGAGCGCACCTTATCGCCCCTGTCTGTTGTCATAGTTAAGCCCTCTTGAAACATAGTGCTCTTTGTAAAATCATCTTCCCACTTCTTAGGGTTAATAAAATCCATAAATGAAAAAATGTCATCAGAAGGAATTTGATAAGCATAGCCCAAGCTTTCAGCTACAGAAATTGGGTCATAAGGTTGATATTCCGCTAAAAACTTATCCATTGCTTTTATGTTATTATCAAGTATCTTAAGCACAGTTTGAAAGTACTTCTTTCTTTTCAAACGTACAACTGTCGGATTGTCCTCATCGGGACCCAAGTATTTCTCTACCATAACTCCATTTACCTTCTTTCTCCAATAATAATAATCTCGCTTCTTCACCAAATAACCGGGCGTCATATTTCTAAGCGCATCCTTAAGCTTAGTCCTCAGGTTCAGTGAAAAATCCAGTTCATTTTCCATAGCTTGAATCAAATGCATACTCTTTTCCCTCCTTATCATGTATCAGATTCTATCAAATGTAGCACAAAAGACACCTTTCGATTTGTCCAGTACCAAACGGCTATGCCAGCAATATTGCAAATGTCAAAACCAACATAAACTTACAATAAATTACATTTGCTACATCTAACATTATATCCAGTATCTTACAAAAAGCAAGCGGAAATTGTAAAAAAAGTAATAAAAATACATTTCGAAAAAGCGTTTGGAGAGGTATATGAAAGGCGCAGGAGCGAGGGAGAGCAAAAAAACGGGCCTTGACCGTGGAAAGTCAAGGCCCGAGGGCTCAAACTGATAGAGTTTTGGTACTGCCCACTTCGAATTCCGTGAAATGTGGTACAAATGATAGAATTTAGGCGCCCTGCCTAGCTTTGTCAGGGCGAAGCCGTCTAGCGGCCTACGGAAATGTGTCCATCTTTATCTATTCCCATGACTTCGAAGCCACGGTTATAGAGTTTTTCAATATATGCAAGGATTTCCGCATCATATATTTCGCCAGGGCAGACTATAGGGATGCCCGGAGGGTAAGGGATTATAGCCTGACTGCAGACTCTGCCTGTAGCTTGAGCTAGAGGAACCCTCTCCTTGTGTACAGGCACCTCGCCTTGCGCCAAAACTCTGTGCGCAGGATGCGAGGTGTCGTCCACATGTACATTATCTGCCATGTCTTCCAAGACTTCTGTAGAAGAGATTTTCACAAGAGCATTCAGGAGACGGTCGAAATCG
The DNA here is from genome assembly GCA_030537495.1 of Clostridia bacterium. Classification (GTDB taxonomy): domain Bacteria; phylum Bacillota; class Clostridia; order Peptostreptococcales; family Anaerovoracaceae; genus Senimuribacter. The sequence goes on from JAUNMH010000011.1 coordinate 46,270, forward strand.
CGACGGGTGTTGCCAATGCCGGTCATGCACATAGTCAAGTTGCCCGTAGCCATTTCGGCAAAGATACCGTGCTGACGCAGCTTGGATTCCAGAGCAAGGCCGTCGAGGCCGTACAGGCTCATGTCTAAATTGATTTTCGTGTCATCAAGAAGCGGATGCTTCATAATTTTCAGACCTGGGATGTTCTGAGCAGCCTCAAGGAACCAGTCTACGTTGGCGCGCCACTGACGGATTAGGCGCGCCCCGTGACCCTCAAGTAACCGGGCGTTCACGTCTAGTGACGCCATCAAAACATAGGATGGGCTGCTGCTCTCCATGAGCTGCAGCTTTTCCTCAAAGATTTCCCTATCAACTCGGTCGCTGCAGATGTTGACAATGGCCGTCTGGGTAAAACTTGCAAGGGTTTTGTGGGTGCTGTTAATTACAATATCTGCACCGAGGTTTTCTGCTGCAAGGGGTTTTTCGTAAGGTGCGAATTCGTCAAAGAATTTTAGGTGTGCACCGTGTGCTTGATCCACGATCAAAACTTTCCCAGCCTCGTGTACGACACGGGCAATCGCTTCAATATCGCTGCAGATTCCGTAGTAGTTAGGGCTAGTCAAAATGACGGCGCTGCAATCTGGGTTTATATTGAGAAGTCGCTGGATTTCAGCAGTCTCTACCTGTCCTGAGATTCCGTATTCGGGAATGATTTCCGGGTAGGCGTAGATAGGGGTGCCACCAATCATTGAGATGCCGTTGTATATTGATTTATGGCAGTTTCTGGCCATGAGAAGCTTACCGCCACGAGGCACTGTGGCCATAATTGCGGCAATGAGGCCGGCACTGCTGCCGTTAATGAGCATGTAGGTTTTGATAGAGCCGTAGAGGTTCTTGTAGCGTTCCATGGCGCCTAGGATGCAGTCTTCCGCCTTGAACAAATTGTCGGCGCCGGGGATTTCCGTGATGTCGCAATCCATGAGTGCGTCCAAGATTTCGCCGAAGCCGTTTTCTCTGTAAATCTTGCTGCCCTTATGGCCCGGCATGTGAAACCACACAGGGTCGGAAGCACGGTGCTCAAGAAGAAAGTCTACTATGCTGTTTGTTTTATTTTCCATACTGTTCTCCGTTTTAGTATAAGTCTATGTTTTAATTTAAGTTTTGTTCCAAGTTTCATCCTAAATGTGATATACTCATTGTAACATTTCTTGTAAAAGTTAGAAAGGTTAAAAATTATGGCTAAGAAAAATCCAAAAAACACAAAGGGAAGGATCATCTCGTCGGCTTGGAAGCTTTTTTATGAGCAGGGCTACGACGATACAACTGTAGATGAAATCGTGGAAGAGGCCCACGCGTCAAAGGGCTCCTTTTACCATTATTTCAGCGGCAAGGATGCGCTGCTTTCTTCTCTTTCGTTTATATTTGACGAAAAGTATGAAGAGCTTGAGGATACTCTCGAACCTGAGGCGAGCACCATAGATAAGCTGGTTTACCTGAATCGCGAGCTATTTCTAATGATTGAAAACTCTATCTCTGTTGATTTGCTGGCCAGACTTTTCTCGTCCCAGCTCATTACTCGCGGAAACAGACACCTCTTGGATCAGGATCGCACATATTATAAAATGCTAAGAAAGATACTCCGTGAGGGTCAGCAGAAAGGCGAAATCAAAAGCGACTGTTCCATCAACGAGATTATCAAAACCTACGCAATCATGGAGCGTGGTTTTATGTATGACTGGTGCTTATGTAATGGGGATTATTCCCTGGCACAGTTTTCAGGTGGGCTACTTCGTGAAATGATGAAGATTTATGAAACTCAGGACGAAAATGGTGAAGTAAAATAATAAAAATATTTTTCGTATAATTTTAAGTACAGACTAGAGTCTAGTCTGTACTCTTTTATTTTGCAAGACTTTATGAAACATAGTGAGATATGTTTCATAAAATAGTACAAACTTCGTTCCGTATTTAAGTCTATTTTTTAGTATGCTATAATGAGTTCATATTTTAGGAAAGGGAGTATTTTAGAAATGAGTACATCACAAGCAATTATCATGATCACCATTGGCGTATATCTTATATTTATGATCGCTATAGGTGTTTATTTTACAAAGAAAAACAATAACGCTGGAGATTTTTATCTTGGCGGAAGACAGCTAGGGCCTTTTGTTACTGCTATGAGTGCGGAGGCATCTGATATGAGCAGTTGGCTGCTTATGGGGCTGCCTGGTCTAGCGTATCTTACGGGTATTTGTAATGCTGCGTGGACAGGAATTGGTCTAGCTATCGGAACATACATTAACTGGCTAATTGTAGCGAAGAGAATCAGAGTTTACACTCACAACCTTGGAGCTATTACTATTCCGGATTTCTTCTCAAAACGTTATAAGGACAATAGAAACATCCTTAATTTCACAGCAGCCCTGATTATTATAATTTTCTTTATTCCTTATACAGCATCTGGGTTTGCTGCATGCGGAAAGCTTTTCTCCAGCCTATTTGGAGTTGATTATATGGCAGCTATGGTAATCAGTGCAATTGTAATTGTTGCATACACTGCTATGGGCGGCTTCCTTGCTGCAAGTACTACTGACTTTATTCAGAGCATTATTATGACAATTGCTTTGGTTGTTGTACTAGTGTTTGGGATTACAAGCGCTGGAGGTTTTGATGCGGTAATTGATAACGCGAGAAGCATGGAAGGTTACCTTTCTATGACTGCAACTCATGACATGGTGACTGGTCAGGCGTCTGAATATGGCTTTATATCAATAGTTTCAACTCTTGCATGGGGCCTGGGCTACTTCGGAATGCCTCACGTACTGCTTCGTTTCATGGCGATTGAAGAAAAGGAAAAACTGGTTCTTTCCAGAAGAATTGCAACTACATGGGTAGTGATTTCCCTTGGAATTGCAATCTTTATCGGCGTTATCGGCTACGGAATGACAACTGCGGGGGCTCTAGAATTCCTGGATGGCGCATCATCTGAAACTATTATCGTTGTAATAGCAAAACTTATAGGGGCTCTTGGCCCAATCGCTGCAGTGGTTGGCGGACTGATTCTTGCTGGAATTCTGGCTGCTACAATGTCAACTGCTGACTCTCAGCTCCTAGCGGCATCATCATCTGTTGCGCACAATATTATTCAGGACTTCTTTGGCGTAAAACTTAGTGAGAAGGCTTCTATGATTGTTGCTAGACTTGCTGTTATTGGAATTTCAATTGTTGCTGTAGTTCTTGCATCAAATCCAAACAGCTCTGTATTTGAAATCGTTTCCTTCGCATGGGCGGGCTTCGGTGCAACTTTCGGACCAATTGTCTTATGCGCTCTATTCTGGAAACGCTCAAACAAGCAGGGCGCAATGGCTGGCCTTGTAGTCGGTGCCGTTACAATCTTTGTTTGGAAATATGTTGTAAGACCAATGGGTGGAGCCTTTGACATCTACGAACTGCTTCCAGCCTTCGTCCTTGCGCTGGCTGTAAACATCGTAGTGAGCTTGGCAACTGCGCCACCTGAAAAGGATGTAGTTGAGGGCTTCGAGGAATATGAGAGAACGCTGCATGCATAAAGGGTCAAATCATATAAAGTTATGTCAACAATTGAAGAGGCTCGCCCTGTAAAAGGTAAGCCTCTTTTTCTGCCAATGTGCCTATGATTTGACCCTTGTAATAAATTAGTAAAAAGATTCTATGACATACAAATTCTCATTTTCCGAATCTACTAGCAAATACAATTTGTCCGATGTAGGGCCTTCTCCAGATGTTGTCTTGTAATACAAATCGATGGATTTTGGCCTTTTATCGTCAGGAACTTCTAACGAATCCAGTATATCCGTAATTTCACTTAATTCATGGGAAGAAATTTCCCCATATGGTTTAAGATTCATGTCTGCAGAATCTTTATCGACATTACATTCTAAAATATGATATCGACAACCATCACCAAAGACACTGTCGTCTTCATTTACTTTATATAATGTCTCACTGCTTCGAGGTATTGAAATATCCCAATTTTTTTCCAACACGTATGAATAAGAATTCAGGTTTCTAATTACAAAAAATATCCCTACACCTAGCAAGATAACAATTATTAATTTTTTATAGAATTTCATGCAAGTACCCCCTTTTTTTTTATTAGTATAGGTAGAAGTTACTGCAATGTCAATCACTTTATATTTATCTAATTCTCATAGCGCGTAGGGCATTAAGTATTGCAATTACTGCAACTCCAACGTCTGCGAAGACTGCGGCCCACATGCTTGCAAGACCGACAGCGCCTAGTGCCATGATGGCGAATTTTACCGCCAGGGCAAAGACTACGTTTTCCTTGCAGATGCGAAGGGTTTTGCGGGCAATCTTTGTGACAGTAACTAGCTTGGAGATATCGTCGGCCATGATAACGACGTCGGCGGCTTCGATAGCAGCGTCGGAGCCGAAGGCTCCCATTGCAATGCCGACATCTGCTCTTGCTAGAACTGGTGCGTCGTTGATGCCGTCGCCGACAAAAGCCAGGTGTCCGCGACTCTTCTTGCCGGACGCAGTGGAAACGCCAGCATTGGCAGTGATGCCGGACGTAGCGGAAGCACCAGCATTGGCAGTGGATGTGTAGCTTGGGGTGGCTGATCTGCCAGTCATTGCGGCTTCGATGGCTTCAACTTTATCGCCAGGAAGCAATTCGCTGTAAACCTTGGAAAGTCCCAGAGAGTTGCTCACGGCTTCGGCAACTTCACGCTTGTCACCGGTGAGCATAATTGTGTTTTCGATGCCTAGGGCTTTTAGGGCACTGATGGTTTCGGCACTGTTTTCACGAGGCGTGTCTGCAACAACAATGTGTCCCAGGTATCTGTATTCGTCGTTAGAAAGCTTGATTGCAACGTGTACAAGAGAACCGATTTCGGATTCTTCAGGGACGGACAGGTCCAGGTCTCTGATTAGCTTGTCGTTTCCGCAGTACACATTGTTTCCTTTATATATGCATGAAATTCCTTTGCCGGAAATTTCCTCATAGTTTTCTGGCGTGCCTACGCTGCCTGCACTTGCTAGGTGGTCTTTGCCATAAGCCACTATTGATTTTGCAATAGGGTGGTTGGAAAGAGACTCGGCGGCGGTAGCAATCTCTATTAGTTTTGATGCTTCGATGCCAGCGGCAGGGACAACCTTAGACACAGTGAAACGGCCGTGGGTGAGGGTGCCTGTTTTGTCAAAGGCGAAGGTTTCAACAGAGGCGAGGGCCTCCAGGTAGTTGCTGCCCTTGACCAGAATTCCTTCGCGGGAGGCAGAACCGATGCCGGCGAAAAGACTCAGCGGAACGGAAATTACCAAAGCGCAAGGACATGAAATTACAAGGAAAATCATGGCTCTGTACAGCCAGTCGGTAAAGTGACCAAAACCAGCAAGGGGCGGAATCACAGCAAGTAGAAGGGCCAGGCATACTACTATAGGCGTGTAATAGCGAGCGAACTTGGTGATAAAAGCTTCCACAGGTGCTTTTCTGCTACTGGCATTTTCTACAAGATCCAGGACCTTGGCAACAGTTGAATCCTCAAAAGGCTTGGTGACTTCTACGTGCAGGGCGCCTGTAAGATTTATGGTTCCGCTTGTGACCTCGTCGCCAACGATTACGTCTTGCGGCATGGATTCGCCGGTTAAAGCAGCGGTATCAAGAGACGATGAACCTGTGCGGATGATGCCGTCAACAGGAACCTTTTCGCCCGGTTTTATGAGAATCAAATCGCCAGGGACCAGTTCCTCGGGCTCGACGGTCATTTCAACGGTCACCTGGCTGGATGAACCGGATTCGTCAGACACGTCTACAAGCTTTGTTGCATATTCCGCCTTTATGTCCATTAAATCGGCGATGGATTTACGCGAGCTGTTGACTGCATAGTGCTCGAAAAACTCTCCAACCTTGTAGAACAGCATAACTGCAACGGCCTCGGGGTACTCGCCGCAGTAAATTGCGCCGATGGATGCGATGGTCATTAGGAAGTTTTCATCGAGAAACTGCACGTGAATTATGCCCATAACCGCCTCATAAATGGTGTCGTAGCCGGCAATTATGTATGCGGCAATGAACAATGGCAGTCTCAGCGACGTATCGCTCCATACATAACCGCAGGCGAACAAAACTCCCGCAGCCGAGATTCTTATTATATCTTTTTTCTGTTTTTTAGTCATAATCCTATCCCTTCCTTCAGAAAGCCTGGGGGGGTGCTCTCGCTCCGCCTGTGGCGGACGACGCGGATGCGTCGTTGAGCGACGGGCTGTGCCCGGGCGGCGGGAAGCGGGCCCCTGCGGGGCCGATTCCCAGGTGGACCTTATTTCTTGATTAAAGTTCCACGATCAACTTTAGTAACTGCCTTCTGCGCAGCTGTTAAAACTTCATCGAACTTATCGTCCTCAGCGTCGATTGAAATCTTCTGGGTCATAAAGCTGATACTGCAATCGTTAACGCCATCAATCTTCTTAATAGCTGTTTCCATCTTTGCAGCACAGTTAGCACAATCTAAGTTTTCCATTTTGAATGTTTTTTTCATGATAATTTACCTTCCTTATTATAGTTGTTTAAATATTGAGTGTTTTTTTATAGAACAAATTTTCTAGTAACAATTTTCACAGTTAAGGTCGAAGAGGACATCTATAATGTGATGTACCAGCTTTGCCTCGTCTGTATCGGCCAAGGTATAGTAGGCTTCTTTGCCTTGCTTCCTGTAGGCCAAAAGTCCTGCCTGCTTGAGCACTCTTAAATGGTGTGACACTGCCGGGCTTGACATATCTATAGCAGCGGCAATATTGGCAACGCATTCTTCGGTATGGCATAAAAGCCATAAAATTTTTAACCGGGTGGCGTCGCTTATGAGTGCAAATGTATCTGAGGATTTATCGAAAATCTCAGGTTCCGGCATATTTTCGAGGAGCCGCAAGGTGCTGTCATTATGGCTGTGCGGCAGATGAATGTCTGACATATTTGCTCCTTTCGTTAAACGATTAAGTACTTGTTTAATTGAATTATACCACAGGCTACAGATATGTAAACATATTTTTCAAAAAAGCTAAAGATTTTCCACGGCGCTCCGCAACGGGCATAGCGCTGGCCCTGATTCCAGAGAATGTGGATCTTCACGGTGTCTCAATCTATCAAATCTGGCACATTTAAGCTTTTATCTAGTGCCAGTACCAACGCGGAATCTCAAATGTAAAATACTTCCACCAATATTACCCATATTCCTCGCGCTATTTCCCGAAAGGGACAATTCTTGCATAGAAAGTTGTACAAGAGTCTTCCCGGGACCTGATGCAACACCCGTTCAATATAGAAACATGGCGAAGTGCAAGGGTTTTCATCAGGATTTTGGTACTGACATTTCAGAAAAAGGCAGATGTGCCAAAAGTGATAAGACACAACGCAATTAGGAGATGCGAAGGCATAAAGAAAGACTAAGATTGCAACGGTGGAAGCGCCTGCGTTACAATTCGAGCACCACGCGCCCCTGCAAGGGCTGCGGAGCTAGAATAGGGCTTGCAAAGGTGGCGCCAACGGGTGTTGCCCTTGTCGCGAGTCAGGAGCGGAGGCGGAGCTAGAACCTCCAGTGAACCGATATGGGTTCACTTTGGAAGCGGGTTCTGAGAGAGGGCGGATTGTGAAAAAAATGTTGATATTAGGTGTGAATTTGTAGTATACTTGACAATGTATGAAAAGATTTCTATTTTAACAGAAAGGAAGGTTTCGATTTATGAGTTCAAATGCAAAGCATTTACACAGTATCGATGCAGGCCACTACAAAAACACTGCTGGCTGTGCTACCGAAACTATGCCGATTCCTGATGTTGTAAAAATATCAATGTCTCAGCATATAGGAGCACCATGTAAACCTTTAGTAGCTAAAGGAGATGCAGTAAAAGTTGGACAGCTTATTGGCGACAGCGATGCTTTCGTAAGTGCACCTATACACTCAAGTGTATCCGGTACTGTTGTTGGAATTGAAACACAGCGTTCAGCAATGGGCGGAAATGACACTTTGGTAGTTATTGAAACTGATAAGAAACAGGAAATGTGGGAAGGAATCAAGGTTCCTGAAGTTGATGACTTAGCTGGTTTTGTTAAGGCAATTAAGGACAGCGGTCTAGTTGGTTTGGGAGGAGCATCATTCCCAACACACATCAAGTATAACCCTAGGAATTTAGATGAAGTGCACACACTGATTCTGAATGCGGCAGAATGTGAACCATTCATTACTTCTGACCACAGAACAATGCTTGAAGATGCACAGGATATTATCGATGGTATGAAGCTTATCATGAAGTACCTGAATCTTGATGAAGCTTATGTTGGAATTGAAGCCAACAAGCCTGATGCAATCGCTAAGTTAGACCAGATGTTTGCTGAACAGGGTCTGACAAACATGCACACTTTCACTCTTCAGGACAGATATCCAAAGGGAGCTGAAAGAGTTCTTGTTTATGAAATTACAGGTAAGACAATGAATGCAGGTGTTCTTCCTGCAGATTTAGGAATTATTCTATCCAACGTAACTACAGTTGCTTTTGTTGGACAGTACTTCAGAACTGGAGTGCCTCTAATTCAGAAGAGAATGACTGTAGACGGCAGCGCAGTAGCTGAACCTAAGAATGTCGTTGCACCTATCGGAACAATGATTCACGATGTAATGGAATTCTGCGGAGGATACAAGGAAGCCCCTAAGAAGATTATTATGGGTGGACCTATGATGGGTAGAGCAATTTTCTCAGACGCTATGCCAATCGTAAAGAACAACAATGCAATCCTTGCATTTGCTGAAGCTCAGACTAATATTCCTGAGGAAACAGCATGCATCAACTGCGGAAGATGTCACCAGGCTTGTCCGTTCGGACTTCTTCCAACTGCACTAGCAACTGCATACGATAACAGAGATGCAGAGATGCTTTCAAGACTGAAGGTTATGCAGTGTATGGAATGCGGAAGCTGTTCATTCGTATGTCCGGCAAGAAGACCTCTAGGCTTTATCAACAAGCTTGGAAAAGGCGTTGTAAAGGAGGCTGGAATTAAGTAATGGATAAGTATTATGATAATTTAGTAGTATCATCAGCTCCACATCTAGTTACAAACCTTGACACTAGAAAAACTATGCTGATGGTTATCGGAGCTCTAATACCTTCTTTCGGTGTTAGTATCTGGGTTTTCGGACCTAGAGTAATCTCTCTGACGCTTGTATGTGTAATTGCAAGTATGTTCTTCGAATGGGCATACAACAAGCTTATGCATAGACCTCAGACTGTAGGCGATATGTCAGCAGCACTAACAGGTGTGCTGATTGCATTCAACGTTCCATCAAGCTTCCCTTACTGGATGGCTGTAATTGGATGTTTTGTTGCAATCATCATCGTTAAGCAGCTTTACGGTGGTATTGGCCGTAACGTTGTAAACCCTGCTATTACTGCAAGAATCGTATTATTCATTTCCTTCGCAACTGAAATGACTTCATGGCCAGTTGCAAGAATGTCTGGAATTGATGCTGAAACAAGCGCAACTCCTCTTGGCATTCTTTCAGAAGGAAGCATTGCAGATCTTCCTTCCAACAAGGAAATGTTCCTTGGATTCATTGGCGGTTCAATGGGTGAAGTAAGTGCTCTTGCACTTCTAATCGGTGGACTGTTCCTAATCTGGAAGAAGATTATTTCTCCAATCATTCCTGCATGCTTCATCGGAACTGTTTTCGTAATTGCATTGGCATACTATGGAATCAAGGGTGGAGATGTAAGTGCACTTAACATGGCAATCTTCCACGTATGTGCCGGTGGTGTAATGCTTGGAGCATTCTTCATGGCAACAGACTACGTAACTTCCCCAATCATGCCTTTAGGTAAGGTAATCATGGGTGTTGGCTGTGGATTGATTACAATGGTAATCAGACTCTGGGGTTCATATCCAGAAGGAGTTTCATTCTCAATTCTGTTAATGAACATCATGACTCCACTAATCGACCAGTTATGTATCAGATTAACATATGGAGGTGCAAAAAAAGATGAAAAATAATAACAACTTTAAAGAATATGTTGCACCTATCCTAGTTTTAGTTTGCATCTGTTTGGTTATCACTGCTGCCCTAGCGGCAACATACGGTGTAGCAAAACCAATTATCGACGCTAACGCTATCAAAGCTGCCAACGAAGCAAGAGCTGAACTTCTTCCTGCAGCTGACTCTTTCACTGAATTTGATGGAGACCTGGCTGTAGCTGAAAAAGACAAGGTATTTGCTACTGACTGCTACATCGCTGACAATGGAAGCGGTATGGTTGTAACTGTAAGCACTAAGTCCTTCGGTGGTGCGCTTACTGAAATGATCGGTATCGATGGAGACGGAAAAATCACAGGAGTTAAGGTAACTGCTCACGCAGATACTCCAGGTCTTGGTACTAAGGCTCACGATGCGGGATATCTTGAGCAGTACAAGGGTCTTAACGAGCTGACTTCAACTTCAGCAAAAGATGACGCAAATATAACTCACGTTACAGGTGCTACAATCTCATCAAACGCAGTACACTACGGTGTATATTGCGCATTAGAACAGTATAAACTGGTAGGAGGTGCTAACTAATGGAAAACAAAGTAAGTAAATTAAGCATCCTTACTAAAGGTATAATTAAGGAAAACCCGGTTCTAGTACTGTTGCTTGGTACTTGTCCTACACTGGCAACTACTTCATCGGCTATTAACGGTATCGGTATGGGTGTTTCCGCTATGGCAGTTTTGATCTGCTCAAACATCGTAATTTCACTGTTAAGAAATATTATTCCTGATAAAGTTAGAATCCCTTGCTACATTGTTGTAATTGCAGGCTTCGTAACAGTAGTTCAGATGCTTCTTCAGGCATTCGTTCCTTCACTGTACGCATCACTTGGTCTGTTCATTCCACTGATCGTAGTAAACTGTATCATCTTGGGAAGAGCTGAAATGTTCGCAAGCAAGAACAATCCTTTCGACTCAGCATTAGATGGTATCGGTATGGGTCTTGGTTTCACTCTAGCTCTCGGAATCATGGGTCTAATCAGAGAATTCTTAGGTTCCGGAACTCTGTTCGGCGTAGCTGTTCAGACATTCGTTCCTGGAATGGGAATCTTCAACTTAGCTCCTGGTGGATTTTTCGTATTTGGTATCCTAGTTGCTCTTGTAAACTACATCACTAAGGGTAAGGGAACTAAGAAGAGCTTTGGATGTGAAGGTTGTGCTATGGCTGCTATGTGCGGTGGCGCAAGAAAAGAAAAAGAATGTGAGAAAGGAGCTGAAGAATAATGTCAATAATTACAATTATGATGTCAGTTATTCTAGTTAATAACTATGTACTGTCTCAGTTCCTGGGTATCTGTCCGTTCCTAGGCGTTTCTAAGAAATTAGACGCTGCTGCAGGTATGGGTTTTGCGGTAATCTTCGTAATGGTTCTTGCAACTGCTGCAACATGGCCAATTATGCAGGTTCTGAACAATTTTGAAATTGGATATTTACAGACTGTAGTATTCATCCTAGTAATCGCTGCTCTTGTACAGCTAGTAGAAATGATTCTGAAGAAGTTCATGCCAGCACTTCACAAGTCTCTTGGTGTATATCTTCCTCTAATCACAACTAACTGTGCTGTTCTTGGTGTATGTATCTCCAACATCGATTCAGGATACGGATACTTCACTTCACTTTGCAACGCTGCTGGCGCAGGTATCGGTTTCTTACTTGCAATGGTACTGTTTGCAGGTGTAAGAGGAAAGCTGGAAAACGAAGAAGGCGTTCCAATGCCTTTCAGAGGTGTTCCTCTAACATTAATTACTGCTGCTATGTTATCCCTGGGCTTCATGGGCTTCAGTGGATTGTTCCAGTAAGAAGGAGGGATAGGAATGTTAACACCAGTTTTACTAGTAGTTGCAATCGGTTTCGTTTGTGCTGCAATTCTAACTATCGCTTCTAAGGTATTCTTCGTACCGGTAGATGAAACATTCGCAAATCTTCGTGCTGAACTTCCAGGCGCTAACTGTGGTGCTTGTGGTTATACAGGTTGCGATGACTATGCTAATGCTCTAGCTGCTGACCACTCATTAAGCTGTTCACTTTGCCCAGTTGGTGGTGCAACAGTTGCTGCTGCTCTTGCAGATGTTCTTGGTGTAGATGCAGGTTCTGCTGAAAAGCAGGTTGCTGTTGTTATGTGTAACGGAACTAAGGAAGCGGCTAAGACTATTATGGAATATGACGGACCTAAGACTTGTACTGCTGCTAAGCAGTTCTTCGGTGGTCTAAGTGCTTGTCCACACGGCTGTATCGGTCTTGGTGACTGTGCTGCTGCCTGCGACTTCAACGCTATTCAGATTTGTGACGGCGTTGCTGTTGTAAACAGAGAAAACTGTGTAGGCTGCGGAGTTTGTGCAAAAACTTGTCCAAACTCAGTTATTAAGATTCAGCCTGCTAAGAATCTTGTTGTTGTTCAGTGTAGCTCTACAGATAAGGGTGCTGTTGCAAGAAAAGCTTGTACTAACGCATGTATCGGCTGCATGAAGTGTGCAAAGGTTTGTAAGTTTGACGCAATCACTGTAGAAAACAACTTAGCTCACATCGATCCATTAAAGTGTAAAAACTGCGGATTATGTGCTAAGGAATGCCCAACTGGCGCTATCAACAACATGAGAGTTAAGAAGGCTCCGGCAAAACCAGCAGCTCCAAAGGCGGAAACTCCTGCTAAGGAAGAAGCAAAGGCTGAGGAAAAGACTGAAGCATAAGGCTTGACGGCGAGGTGCTTGGCGAGGCTTGAGAAAGTCTAGAGGGTGCGAAAACGCTTGACAGCTCGAGAAATTTAATAAGAATGTAAATCCCCTGCGGTCGAATTCGACCGCAGGGGATTTTTTTAAAGTGCAATATGGGCTTGGCCCGCTATTTTTCCCAGATTAAGGTTGCCTCTTTGTTATTATCATAATAGATAGACTTAATTCCTTCTTCTGTTAAAATCTCTCGAGGAATTTTAAATGAGAATGTTTTTCCGTTATCTATTCCTCCTTGAAATCCCAGTTTTTTATATACACGACAATAAATAACCTTTTTTCCGTCCACAATGTTTGTATCCCATTCTGAACCAATATACTGATAATATTTGTTTTCTGTTCGCACTTTTACATCGATTGTCAATATCTTATTTTCGGAATCGTCAGATATTATGTATCAAATGTGATATTGTCTTAGTATAACGAAACTGATTATGTCCCAATG